>CAZLBC010000018.1:1386-22172 GCA_964557575.1 uncultured Planctomycetaceae bacterium | reverse complement strand
ATCTGCTCGGGGGTGGGTTCCTCCAGCGTCGCCTTCACCAGGCCGGCGCCCTGCAGGAGCGAGTAGACGATACCCTTGTCGGGGTCCCGCTCGATGACGCCGGTGGCGAACAGGATCGCCTTCTTGTGGTCCCGCTCCTTGTTCTTCTCGATGCGGGTGTGGAGCGATTCGTTCATGAATGTCAGCAGAAGCGCGCACACGCACGAGAGCACGAGCACGTATACCGCCGTGTATATCGGGTTATCCTTCATCGTTGCTACCTCTGCCTTCTTTCAGTGCGCCAGACAGCGAATCGAACAGCGGGGCGAAGAGACTCGCCAGGAGAATGGCGGACATCATGGTCGAGTAGTGGTAGGCCGCCAGGTGCCGTATGGGTATCGCGAACGCCCCGATCAGGAGCCCGTAGCACAGCGAGCCGACGGGCCGCCGGGGATTGACGGCCGGGTCGCAGGCCAGCAGGCACGCCCCGAACAGGAAGCCGTCGCTGAGCAGGAAGGCCATCGGGACGTTCAGCGCCCCGAAGTTCTCCAGGTTGAAGTAGCCGCTGACCTCGTAGGGGACGTCTATCTGGGGGATGGCCTTGAAGAGGAACACCATGCCCAGGCCGGCGGCGAAGATGCCGGCCAGGGTGAAGAGGTTCCTGAAGTTCACCGCGATCATCGCCAGCCCCGCGGCGCCGATGATGAGCACGCACGTGGTGAACTCGCCCATCGTGCACAGCTCCGCGCCCGTGACCGGGAGGTTGCCGACCCACGCTCCGGCGCCTTGCGCCAGGAGTTCGGGGTCCTTTGCCCCGGGCAACTGGACCATGGTCGGAAAGCTCCAGACCGTGAAGGCCTTGGCGATCAGCGCCGGGCAGAAGATGTGATCGCCGTATCCGCCGAAGATCTCCTTGCCGATGACCGTGCCGAAGACCGCGGCGAGCGCCACGATCCAGAGCGGCATGTTCACCACTTCCTTGATGCCCTCGTCATTCGTCGTCACCACCATGACCGGCAGGATCAGCGCCAGGAGGCACGCGAAGGGGAGGGTGCCGCCGCCGATGGGCCGCTTGCGTATCAGGGCGAATGCCAGTTCCGCCGCCAGCGCGGCGACCAGGGCGGTCAAAGCCATCAGGAAGATATGGCTCCCGAGCAGTGTCGCGGCCATGTAGAACAGGGGGACCGCGGCCGCCAGGACAACTATCGAGTAGCGGCGCATCTCCGTGCCGCTCGGTGTCCGGAGGGAATGGGCCTCCCGGGAGGCGTCGCCCCACAGGATGGCGGACGGCAGCGTGCTGAGTAGCGATTTCGTGTCAGTCATTGCGTCTCTTCGTTCCGTGTCTTGTCGATTGTCTGTCCCGACGCGGTTAGAACTCGTCGTAGAAGACCTTCTCCTTGGAAATATTCTTTTCCGCCAGGACCGCCGTGGTCGCCTCGATCATCGGCGGGGGACCGCACAGGAAGGCCTGCCGGTTGCCCGCGTCCGGGAGGTGCTTCTCGGCCGTAAGGTGGATGAAGCCGGTCTCGCCGTCCCAGCCGGGGCACTTATCCGGTTCGCTCATGGCGTAGTAAACCTCGAAGTTCGGCATCTGCTCGGCGAGCGTGACGAAATCGTCGTAGTACACCGCCTCGTCCGTCGTTCTGGCGCCGAAGAAGAACCAGCAGCGCTTCTCGGGCTGCACCTCGGCGAGGTGACGGAAGATCGACCGCATCGGGGCCATGCCCACGCCGCCGCCGACGCACACCAGGGCGGCCTCGTCGTCCAGGTAGAAGTCGCCGTAGGGGCCCAGCAGTTTCACCTCGTCGCCGACTTCGAGGCTGTGGACATAAGTGGAACCGGCGCCGCCGGGGATGAACCGCACGAGCAGTTCGATCTCGTTTGTGCTGCTCGGCGGCGTGCAGATCGAGTAGGCCCGCCAGGTCTCCTCCTTCTTGCCGGGAATGCCGATCTGGACGTACTGGCCGGGCCGGTATTCCATCTCCGCCGGCTCGATAAGCTCGAATGCGATCTCCACCGTGTCCGGCGTCTTCATTTCCCGCCGGCTCACGCGGGCCTGGAACTCCTGGACGTGGAGGAATTCTTCGCGGACGCGGACCTGCATGTCTTCCTTGACCTTCACCTGGCAGGAGAGCCGGGTCTGGTTGGTCATCTCCTCCGGCGACATGAAAGGTTCCTCGGTGGGCAGCAGCGGCCCCCCGCCGTCGAGTACCCGGCACTTGCAGAACCCGCAGGTTCCCTGGCCGCCGCAGGCTGAGGGGATGAAGATTTCGTTGGCGTACAGGGCGTCGAGGAGGGTGCCGCCGCCATCGACAACGAATGGTTCCTCCTCGTTGACCTGAATCGTGCACGGGCCGTAGTTGCAGAAGATCCGGTTCGCCAGCAGCAGCAGGACGGTGATGGCGACGCTGAGACCGCCCAGAACAAGCAGTGCGTAAACATATACCTGGTAGTTTTCCATATCAGACAGCCTTGTCTCAACTAGAGCCGGTAATGGCCTTGATCAGGTCGATGCCCTTGAACCCGGTGAAGGCCATCGCCATGATGCCGGTTATAATCATCGTAATGCCCAGTCCCTGCAGGGGACGGGGAATGTCCGCGTTTTTCAGCTTTTCGCGTATGCCGGCCATCAGGCAAATCGCGAGCATCCAGCCGACGCCGGAACCGAAGCCCAGGGCCAGTGACTTGCCGGCGGTGATCGATTCGCGGGCGTCCACCTTGGCGGCGATGATCGTGCTGACGCCGAGGACGGCGCAGTTCACCGTGATCAGCGGCAGGTAGATGCCCAGGTTGATGTGCAGGACGGGGCTGGTCCGCTCGATCACCATCTCAACGAGTTGTACGAAGGCGGCGATGGTCATGATGAAGACGATCGCCATGAGGTAGGTCAAATCCGCCCCGCTGGCCAGTTCGTAAGTGAGTACGAACTCGTAGATGGCGTAGTTGATGATCGCCGTGCACGTGAGCACGAAGATCACCGCGAGCCCGAGGCCGAACGCGGTCTTCAGCGACCGGGATATCGCCAGGAAGGAGCACATGCCCAAAAACAGGCTCAGGAGTATGTTGCGGGTGAGTATCGACTCCAGCAGAACGTTGCCGTAATCCAGCAGCGGCCCGATCGCGTCCTGCCCGGAGGCCGTTTCCGCTAGTGTGCCGAGTAATTCCATGACGTCTGTCTCCTGGTTAACCGACGGGGGTTTCTTCGGTCTGGGGCCAGATCGCGCGAACGATCCAGACGACAAACCCCATCGCGATAAACGCCCCCGCCTCGAGCCCGAAGATGCTGATGGTGGCGTCGGCGGGGACGACATTGAAGCCGCAGAGCTTGCCGTGGCCGATCGGCTCCCTGATCAGCGAGACCGCCAGCAGCACCAGCGAGTACCCGAGGGCCGCGCCGAGCCCGTCCATCGCGGACTTCAGCGGCGGGTTTTTCATCGCGTACGCCTCGCACCGGCCCATGATGATGCAGTTGGTGATGATCAGCGTCACGTAGATCGACAGCTTCTTGCTGGTCCCGTAGGCGAAGGCCTGGAGAAACAGGTCGACCACGATGACGAACGTCGAGATCACGAGCATCTGCATGATCATCCGGACGCGGTAGGGGGTGATGTCCCGCAGGAGCGACACGATGAAGGTGCTGAACGTCGACACGAATATCAGCGAGATACACATCGTCAGCGTCGTGTCGACGTAGCCGGTGACCGCGAGGGCCGAGCAGACGCCGAGGGCGTAGGTCAGGATCGGGTTCTGCTCACCGATGCCGTCCTTGACCGGCTCGGCCAGTTCGCGAAACGAAAAACAGGAGCCGCAGTGTTCCATCGTTCGATTCCGTCAGATCTTGTATGCCGCCTCGGTAAGGGGCAGTTTCTTGCCGGCCTCGACGGCCGGGATCGCGTTGAGTACGGCGACCGCCGTGGGGTAGGCGATTTCCGGCGGGCAGTTGAGCTTTTTCGGATCGTCCGCCCGCGCCGCGTCGAAGAAATTCTCGAGGTGATGCGTGTGGATCTTCTTTTCCTTCCAGGCGGTCAGTTCTTCCCCGGAGAGGCCGCCGAGCAGCGGCGTTGCCTGGCTGCCCTGGGAGAGGATCGGGCACTTCTCGATGAGGCTCCCGACGTTGTCGCCCTTCTTGAATTTGTCCGCCGCCGCGGCGAATGCGGCCGCCTCTTCTTCCTGGGCCTTCTCGGCCCATTTCGGCGATTCCTGCCCCTTGGCCGGGACGTAGTAGGACATTTCGGGGAACTCGGAGATGGTGATGGTCCCGCCCGTGCCCATGAAGCGCTCGAAGTAGATGCCGTAGCCGTTGGTATTCTGCACGCGGTAGGTCGCGAGGGCCTTGCCGTTCTTGCAGTGTTCATATTCATACGTGACGAAGACGTTCTCGTACCACTCGCGCTGCTTGGCATGCTTGCTGGGGCTGCTGGCGACGGCCGAAAGGGCGGTGGGGTGGGAGTCGAGGTACCAGTCGAAGATGTCGATCTGGTGACTGCCGAGGTCGGCGATGGGGCCGGAAGAGTACTTCTTGAACCACCGCCAGTTCATGAAGTGGCGCTTGCTGTCGAAGCCGTACTTCTTGAGCGTCTCGTCGGAGAGCTTGAAGCGGTCGCCCTCGGGGAACTCCGCCATCGGCGTGACCCAGCGGTTCCAGTGGCCGTGGCAGCTCAGCAGCTTGCCGATATCGCCGTTGTCGACCATGTCCTTCGCCATCAGGTAGACCGGGTTGCTGCGCCGCTGGTGGCCGATCTGGCAACACCTGCCGGTTTCCTTTGCGGTCTTGGCGATCTGGAGCGACATCTCCAGCGTCTTGTCCATCTCCTTTTCGCAGTAGACGTGCAGGCCGGCCTTCATGGCCGCGCAGGCGATCTTGGCGTGCCAGAAGTCCGGGGTGGCGACGATGACCGCCTGGAGCCCGAGCTTGTCCTTGTCTCCGAGGAGATCCTCGTAGTTCTCGTACATCTCGGGTTTTGCCTTGCCCCTGGTCGCCGCCCTGACGGTACCGTAGGCGTACTTGCGCTTGTATTCCCAGATGTCGCAGACGGCCTTGAAGTTCACGCCCGGGATCTTCAGGGAGTTCCTCAGCAGGACCATCCCCTGCGTCCCGGTGCCGATAATGGCAGCGTTGATGCCCCCGGCCTCCGCGGCCGCGGCCTTTTCCAGGCCCGTGACCGCCAGGGCGGCCCCGGCACCGGCCGCGGCGGACCCGGCCAGAAAGGATCTTCGATTCAGCTTCCCGTTGCTCTTCTGCGCGTGTGTGCTCATGTTTGCTTCCTTTATATATATGTTCGTTAGCGGTAGACGGATCGCCGGATACCGTAGTGCGCCCGTGGTGGGGGGCGCCGCGTACGGAAACGGCCACGTGTTCTACAATCGTTCCGTTGTGCCGGCCGGTCGGTGACACCGGCGGCACGGGCAAAACAAATAATTATTCAGATTTTTGATTTAAAGCAAAATCTTTTTTCAATTTTTACACCGGGCTCGCACAGTATTGAGGCATAGGGTGATTACCCTAAATCCTCTATTGGTAATTGTAGATCCGGGCGCAGAAAATATCTCGGGCGGTGCCGATCATTCGCCCGTTTTTTTCGCTTTGGCCGACAGTGTTCGTATCTCGATCTTGCGGAAACACACCGGATCGCCGTGACCCGCGAAGCCGAAGTGCCCCTTCGTCCGGGTGCGGCCCTTGAACTTCTCCGGCTTGTACATGAAGTCCCTCGCCGCCGAGAGATCCGCGTCGAGTATGCGCGTCCCGTTCAGATCAACCGTGATTTTCGGGCCGGTGACGGTGACCTCCTGGTAATTCCAGGTCCCCGGCTCCCGGAGGTATCCGCGGTGGGCGGGGACCATGCCGTACGCGCTGCCGTGGTACTGCCGCGTGTCGAGTTTCGCGTACTTCTTGTGCGTGTTGTCCAGGACCTGCAGCTCGCACATGCCCGCGTAGGCCGGCGTGCCCGTCCCGGGATATCGTATCGCCAGGCCGTTGTTGCCCCCGGGCGGCAGCTTGCATTCCAGCCGTACCGCGAAATCGGCGAATTGTTTCTCGGTGTACACGCAGCCGCGGGAGCAGAGGATCGCCCCGTTCTCGATCGTGTTTTTATCCACGGCGCCCGTCCAGCCGGAGAAGTCCTTCCCGTTGAACAGGGGGCGGAATCCCCGGCCGGCCTCCTTCTTGTCCACGCCGCCGTTTCTCAGGATGTCGTTGGCCTCGGTGGGGGGGATCTCCCTGATGAACACGTTTCGCCACCGGATCTCCCCGCCGTGGGTCTGGAGCTGGATGGGTCCCCGCGGGGGCAGCGGTTCCTTCCGGGCGAAGTAGTTGTCCATGCGGGCGTGGTCGACCACCCGTTTGCCGTTGAGGAAGACCGTGACCATCTCGCCGACCATGATGATTCTGAAGGAGCTCCACTCCCCGAAGGGCTTGTCGGCGAGCACGAGCGGGTCCTTGCCGGGTGCGCCCTTGGGATTGTTCCACAGGCCGCCGGAGCCCTTGTCGGCGCCGATCTTCCACTTGCCGCCCGCCTTGGTGTAGTCCCAGATCTGAACCTGGGGAATGCCCCGCAGGTAGATGCCGCTGTCGGCCTTCGCGACCGTCTTGTAGTCCACCAGCAGTTCGAAATCCCCGTAGTTCTCGTTCGTGGTGGCGTACAGCCCGTGGCCGTCGTTGACCAGGACCCCGTCCTCGACGCGCCAGTGCCTGCGGATGTCCGCGCGGGTCTTCTCCTTGTGCTTTTTCAACTCGTCCGGGGACATCGCCAGCAGTTTGCGGGGATCCTGCGTCTTGCGCCCGAACCAGCCGTCGAGGTTTTTGCCGTTGAACAGGGCCGCGAATCCCGCGGGGGGGACGTTGAGCTTCGCCGGTTCGGCCGCGGAGAGCCCGGGGCCGGAGACGAGCGGCAGTAACGCGATGCATGCAGTCTGAATCGTTCTCATGTCGATTGTTCCTCGTGTTGTGATGGTGTCCTGTTTGTTACCGTATCGACTTTTCCGGCAGCTTTTTCTTGACGCCCTGGTCGACGGGCATGCTGTCCGGCAGCGCGCCGGTTGCAGCCATCAGACGGTGCAGTTCTTTTTTCAGTTTTTCGGCGACCGCCCGGTATTTCGGCTCGTTGATCAGGTTCGTCGATTCGCCCGGATCGTTCTTCAGGTCGTACAGCTCGGCCATGTGCCGGTCGGGACCGCCGTCGCCGTGGGGATAGTGGACGTATTTCCACCGGTCCGTCCTGACGCCGCGGACGTTCGGCGTGTAGGGAAACTGCTTCTCGTAGTTGTACTCGTAAAACCAGGAGGTACGCCAGCCGCCGGTCCGTCCCTCCAGGAGGCATTTCCAGCTTTTTCCGTGGATATCCTTCAGGGGCTGTGCCCCGCAGATATCCAGGACGCTCGGGGCGAGATCGATATTCAGGACCTGCCCGTCGATCTCGGTATCCGGTTCGATGAGTTGCGGGTAGCGAACCAGGAGGGGGACCCGGATGGACTCCTCGTGCATCGCCCGCTTGTCGGTCATGCCGTGTTCGCCGAGGAACATGCCGTTGTCGCCGGCGAACACCAGGAGCGTGTCGTCCAGCAGGCCCTTTTTCTTCAGGGCGTCGTAGATCCTGCCGGTGCTGTCGTCGATGCTCTTGATCGTGGCGGTGTACGACCGTACGAAGCGGGCGAATTCCTTGACGCTCTCCGGGCTGGTGTCCGGGAAATCCTTCCGGAAACCGTAGATCGGGCCGTAAATCCCGTGCCACGTGTCGATCCGCTCCTTGACCCAGTCGGGCTTGTCCTCGAGGTCAAACGCGGATTCAGGGTACGTGATCGTGACGTCGTCGTAGATATGCTCGTATTTCGGCTCGGGGGTGAAGGGGGTATGCGGTGCCTTGTGGCCCACGATCAGCAGAAAGGGTTCGTCTTCCGTCCGCCGGTCGAGCCAGTCGACGGCCATGTCCGTCACGTTGGTGGTGTAATACCCCTTGACCACCCGGCGGGTGCCGTTGATGTTCCACGTGTTGTCGAAGTATTTGCCCTGTCCGGAATGGCTGATCCAGTCGTTGAAACCGGGGCGCTGCGAGTCGTCTTTCTCACCCATGTGCCACTTGCCGATGTACGCGGTCCGGTATCCCTCCTCCTGCAACCGCATGGGGAAACTGGTCATCCGCGCCGGGTAATCGGTGAAGTTGTTGGAGACGCCGTGGGTGTGGGCGTAGAGCCCCGAGAGGAAGGACGCGCGGCTCGGGGAACAGAGGGATGTGGTGATGAACATGTTGCGGAAGCGGGCGCCCTCCGCGGCGATGCGGTCGAAATGCGGGGTCTCCAGGAACGGGTGGCCCGCGCAGCTCATCTGGTCCCACCGCTGGTCGTCGGTCAGGATAAACACGACGTTGGGGCGTGTTTTCGCTTCCGTTCGCGGCGTTCGCCTTTTCTTCGCCGACGGTCCCGTGCCGCCGCACCCGGCGGCTGCCGCGGCGGCACCCGTACCGATTGCCTTGATCAACGTTCGCCTGTTCATGTGTTCTCCATGAAATAGGGGTTAGTGAAATCAGTTGCCCTATTGTCATAAACCCGCGGCGGATGTCAATCATTCTCGGCATCGTATCGGCCGGGCGCTGCGCAGCGAGCGGCCGCGCGGTTCAGAACACCCGGTTCAGCTTTGCGAAGTCGAGGAGTTTCAGCGTGTTGGTGGTCCGGCTGGGAACGAAGACTATCAGTGTCCGCGTGGGGACATGGATGACGTAGACGAGGCACGATTTGTCCGTCACCTGTCCGGTCAGCATGATGTAGTCGCCGTCGGACGTCCGGTCGCCGGCGCCGGCCGCGGCGGCCCGTCCCGGGCCGAGCGATCCCGCCAGCATGAGGCCGAGGACGGCCGCGGTTGCGAGCAGTACGATAATCATCACTGTATTTTCGTTTTTCATGGCTGTCTCCCGGGTCTGTCAATCGTCGACCATTTCGCCGACGTTCGGTGTACCGCCGACTTGGACGAGTTTCTGTGCCCGCCGGTCCACCGTGAAGGCGGCGAGCTTCTGTGTCGCCCGGTCGAGGACAAAGAGGGCGTCCGCGTCCTTTCCCACCGTCCCGGTCGACACCGCGTAGGTGGTCTGTTTGAACGGCGCGGCTTTTGCCTCCGTTATGTTCACGTGCACCAGCAGGGCGAGGATGATGACATTTGCAAATACCAGGACATACACGGTAATCGGTCGTTTCTTTTTCATGGCGCACCTCCTGCGCGTTGGTTTTCAAAAGGGTACCGTTCCGCAACATCTGTTCGGATGGGGCCCGTCCGCTGCTGTTCTTACTGACACGCGAAAGGAACAGAGGTTAGTCGCACCGCACCGCGATTGAGCGTGACGGAACGGATCGCTACAGCGCGAAGGCCGCGGGGCCGGGCACGGTCGTGTAGAAGGCGCACGCGTCGGCACGGTCCGGAAATTTTTCCGTGTACATTCTGCGCCATTCGGCCGTGAACCTGTCGACGTTATCCCGGCGGCACAGGGCCCAGACGCTTCCACCGAACCCGCCCCCGAAGGACGAGGCGGCGTCGGCGCCGATCTGCAGGGCGTAATCGGCGAGAAACATGGTCTCCGGCACCTGGTTTCCCAGCATCTCCTCGGCTACCTGCTGTGACCGCAGGGCATTCTGACCGAAGGAGTACAGGTCACCGGTATTGAGGGCCTTGACGGCGGCGGGAATGATATCCTCGCTTTCCATCAGGAACTGGATGATGCGTTTGGTCATATCCGCGTCCCGGTGTTCGGCGAGGACCTTCATGAATTGGGAAGACGATCTTTTTGCGATCGCCGCCGGGTGTGGATCGCTGTTACGGGTCGCCCTGTTCCACAGTGCGGTCGCCTCGCGGGCGAGAAGGGAAATCCGGTTGTACTTCTCCATCCTCTCGCCGGTATGGTCCACGGTAACGCCGCTCGCGGCGATCACGAAGATGAGTTCCGGGGGAAATTCGATGGTGGATTCCAGCCGCGTCGGACGGAAGGAGTAGACGTGGAGCGTGCCCGGTTTGCAGCAGAGTATCGCCGTGTGATCCTCGCTGCCGCCCATCGTCCCGACGCCGCTGATATCGGTGAGGCTGCCGAAACCGGTCCCGTTTTCTATGCACGCCAGGTACGCGGCCAGGTCGAGCGTGTTCTCGATGTTGTCGGTGTATTGTTTTCTCTCTTCCAGGTTGTTGACGGAGGAAAGAACCAGGAACATGGCGGTGAGCAGGGCACTGGATGTGCCCGTTCCGGAGGCTCTCGGCAGATCGCTGCAGAACGCGATGTCGGCCCCGTGGAGTTTGCCGGGGAAATTCATCGCCAGGCGCCGCGCGACGGTCAGCGGATAGTTGGACCAGTCTCCCTGCGCGGGTTCCAGCCCGACCCCGATTTCGAACCGCGTCGATTCGCCCGACGCCGCGTTACCAATGTTCACGACCGGATCGTCCCGTCCCGCGGCGACCGTGCAGAAGCCCTTCTCGATGGTCGCGACGATATTTTTTCCGCCGACGTAATCGGTATGCTTGCCGAGGACCTCGAGTCTTCCCGGCACGAAGAAGGCCACAGCCGCGGCGGATGCATCCGCCCCGGCGCCGATGAGCGACCGGGTGGCCTTGCGGAAGATCGCGGCTTTTGCGGCGGCTTCGACGGGGCTGAGCCCCGCCGAAATCAGGTCCGCCGTGACCGCTCCTTCCTCCAGCAGCGATTTCAATGCTCTCTTGTTATCCGTGTCCATGAATCACTCCCGATTCCCGTCGGGCGAACTTTTCCACGAGCGATCCGGTCATGTGTATTGTAGGTATCCGTGCACGGCAAAGGTTAATGTTTGATTACTGTTTCCGCGACGAGGCTACAAGCCCTTTGTCATAAATATATTATGCCGGCATCAATCTTTGCCTGCCAGGCAGACAACCTCTCCGTCGACAAGCGAGATGTACAGGTGTCCGCCGGCGGCGGCCATGCCGTCCCAGGCAGGTGGCGCGGGAAGCAGCTCGGATTCAGACAGCTTTTCACCGTCATCGGTAGAACATACTGCAAGAACGCCGTTTTTCCGGCCTTCCCACGCGCCGTGGGGATCGTCGGGGTCAACCACGTCCCGCGCACCGGCGACGAAGATCCGCTTTCCGGCTCGCACCATCGCCGTGACGCGAATGCCGAGTTTCTGCTGCCAGAGCGGCTTCGGTCCCCGGCGCTTGCGGCGCTTGTCCTTCGCGTTCGGCCGGGCCTTCAGGGACAGGCACATCAGGCGGTAACTCTGTGAGCCCGGCTTGAAGAGCGTATCCCGGCCCCGGCCGGGATAGACCTCTACGCCGTAGGCCGCCTCGCTGCCCAGGACCATGAGTCCCCTCGTCCGGGCCCTGCCGGCCTGCCGGAAAATGCGGTTGAACCACGAGGAATCGAGGTACCCGCCCGAGCTGTAGAGATGGACGCCGGCGGTGCCCCCGCCCGACGCCACCTTCATCTGCCGGATATACACGTTCTTCCCGTCCGTCGCGGGGATGTCGTTCAGCAGGCCCTCCATCGACCGGGCGCTGCTCGTGGGCTTCATCTTTCCCGTCTCCGGATCGCGGCTGCAGATCGTTCGTTCCTCCAGGACCGCGCCCGTATCCGGATCCAGGACGTAGAACCGGACGCCCCCGTCGAGGTACGACGAGCGGCCCGCCGCGCAGTAGCATTTCCCCTCGCGGATCAGGACGGATCCCGGCACCGGCCACGCCGATTCGAGCCGGCCGCAATCGGCGACGAGCCGGCGCCGCGGGGCGGCATCGAAACGCCACGCGAGCGCGCCGTCGGCGGCCCGCAGGCAGTAGACCCGGCCGTCGGCGGAACCGAATATCGCCGCGCCCTCGTGGATTGTCGGCGGCGCGTCGATCCGCCCCCCGGCGGTGAACTGCCAGGCGCTGTCGCCGGTGGTTGCGTCGAAGACACAAAGCACGTGTTCGTCCGCCGCGGCCGCGTACACCCTGCCGCCGGCGACGACGGGTGCGGTCGGCGCGTTCCCGACGCGGGACTTCCATCGCACCGACAACGTCCCGCCGACGGCGGACGCGGTCGCCCCGCTGCGCAGGCCGTCGTGGCGGTAGGTCGGCCAGTCGTCTTGTGCGGCGTGAATATCGCCGCCGGTCGTTTTACCATACGCGGGCCCCGTGACCAGCCGGGCGTCGGCGGGAATCGGCTTCGCGTCGGATGCCGCCGCCGGGGCGAGGGCGTTGAAACCGGTCAGCTTGGCGGTGATGTAACAGTCGCAGGGGTGGGGGGTGACGTAGAGAAGGCCGTTGCAGGGGAGGTACCCGACCAGGCAGCCGCTCCGCGTCCAGTGGTGCTGGTAGTTTTCCCCCGAAGAGAGATCGACGAACTCCACGCCGCGCCGGGCGGACATGAGGAACCGGCTGGTGATCTTGTTTCGCGCGCAGCGGTGATGGTGCCCGACGTTGAAGATCAGCTTTGTCGGCAGTTCCTTCTTGACGGACCCCGTCTTCAGGTCGATACCCTGTATCCGGTAATCGACCTGTGCGGGATTTTTCGCCCGCAGACCGCCGCCCCAGCAGTGCCCGTACGCGGTCTCCACGTGCACGTGCGACCAGACCGTCCCGTCGACCACGAACACGTCCGGCTGGGTCTGGTGTCCCCACCCGCCGTAGCCGTGCTTCCACATCTGTTCGCCGTTTTCGGCATTGAAGGCGTAGAGGCCGCCCGGCATGGTGTGGTAGGTGTGATGGGTGTTGGGCTCCGGCTGGGCCAGGAGGACGCTCCCGTCGGCGTACAGCATCGTGGTGAGGTTGTACTCGTACATCCCGGAAAACCCCAGCTTGGTCACCGCCGCTTTCGGCAGGGGCGGACGGTCGATGTTCCAGGCCGTCTTTCCCGTTTCGAGCGCCAGGCATACCACGTGTTCGGCGGTCAGGAAAAATACCTTCCCGTTCCCGGCGGCCAGTTCGAGCCGGCCGAAGGGATCCTGGATCTTCGTGGTGCGGACGCCGGTGAAGGGGCCTTCCCGCCACAGCAGCGCGCCCGTCTTCGCGTCCACGGCGCAGACCTGCTTCTGCGGTTTCCGGTCCGCGGGTTTCTCCGGCGGGTTGATAGAGACGACCAGGCGACCGTCGACGACGACCAGTTCGTCGGCCCGCTTTGTGTTCTCGTACACCTGTTTGGTTTTTCCGGTGGCGGCGTCGATCGCGCTGACCGGGGCGTCTGGCTCGAGGGTCACGTAGACGGTGTCGCCCACGGCCGCCAGCCGCTTCGCGGCGTTGGGCGGCATGGTGAACCGCCCGGTGACGCCCGCGCCCCCGCTGTCGGGCGTGCCGCTGAATTGCGCCGAGCCCCACCGCGGTATGCGCCGTTTCCAGAGCAGCACCCCGTTGAAGGCGTCCCGGCCGAAGAGAAACCACTTGCTCGGGACGGCCTCGTTCATGCCCGCCGGCGTCACGTCGCAGATGTAAAAAAAGCGTCCCCCGGTCGACACCATCGCGGTCACGCTCGGCGTCCACCCGTGGCTGCGGGCCCAGCGGGGACCGGCCTTCCAGGCGAGGCGGCGGGGCGGGCCGACGACGCGGTCGCCGGCCACGGGGTTGCCGCCGGGACCGTGGAGGGGGTGCGTCCAGTCGTCGATCCCGTCCGGCCGGGCCTTGACGGTCTTCGAGCCGCCGATGACGGCGGTGCCGCCGGGCGCCAGGACCCGCATGATCTCGTCTTTGTTGATGGTTCCCGGGTCGTCGGCCACGAGGAGGGTGACGAGGTTTTCCGCGTAGGGCAGTCTGCCGCCCTCCAGCAGGTCGACCGACACCGTTCCGCAGAGGCCGCGATCCCGGATATGCCGGCGGGCCGCCCGGACGTGTTCGCTCTTCGCGTCGAGCCCGTGGACCAGTCTTCCCTCGCCGGTTCCCAGTGCAGCGGTCAGTTTACCGTCCCCGCAGCCGAGGTGGACGATCAGGCCGCCGGTAAAACCGGTCTCGGAGAGAATCCGTTTCGCGTCCCCCGCGGGGGTCGCGGCGGTGATTAACATTATCAACGCGAATGATACTGCACACAGTTTTGTCATGGTATGCACCTTTTTGCTATACTGGTACCGGCGTGTTTCGACCGGAGAGCGTATCCCGACGGCAGCCCGTTTGCAAGGTCTATAAGAAGAGATAATAGAGGTGTCGGAATTATTTTTCAAATGGATTATTCACGGAATAGCCATGAGTGTGATGCGGCCGCATTCCCCGGGCCGGTCATGGTTGCATTCGGCCTTTTTACAATAACACAACGAGGCCAACGGCGAGATAGTCGCCTTCGTCGAGGAGCACCACCCGCCGGCGGACCTGGCGGTGTACAAAAGCGGCGACGACGGCAGGACCTGGAAACCCGTGGCGGTGGAAATCGTGCCCGATGCAAAGGGCAACAGGCCCTCGATGCACATGAACGAACACGGGATTACCCTGCGCCGCGGCGCGCACGCGGGCCGGCTGATACGCCCGTCCCGTTTTTACGCCGGCAAGAACCACCGCTCAAAATGGCCGCAGCACTACACGAACGCCGTGTACAGCGACGACGGCGGGAACACCTGGCGGACCAGCGGACCGTTCCCGGAAAAGGGTACCGGCGAGGCGGCGATCGCCGAACTCTCGGACGGCACGCTCTACTACAACTCCCGCCGCCACTGGGCCCCGGAAGGTAAGAACCCGCGGCGGCGCTGGGTTGCCCGCAGCGACGACGGGGGGGCGACCTGGAAGCATGCCGCGATCTGCGCGGTCTTGCCCGACGGGCCGCAGGACAGGGACTACGGCTGCATGGGCGGCCTGGTTTGTCTCCCGGTCGCGGGCAGGGACATCCTGGTTTACAGCAACTGCGACAGCCCGCGCGGGCGCAAGCGCGGGACGGTCTGGGCGAGCTTCGACGGCGGGAAGACGTGGCCGGTCAAGCGCCTGGTCTTCGCGGGCGGCTTTGCCTATTCGTCGCTGGACGCCGGGCGGCCGGAAACGCCGAGCGCGGGGTGGGTCTACCTCCACTTTGAAAGCGGCGGGTCGAAGGTCGCGCGGTTCAACCTCGCCTGGATCCTCCGGGGAGAGCAGACCGGCGACGGCGCGGTACCGGCGTGGTGCGGGCCGTCGTGTCCGCCGGCGTAACGAAAGAACTCAAACTGACCGATAGGAGATTGCAACTGCAGATGAATAAAAAGGTAAGCCGAAAAACAGGGACTGTCCCCTGTGGACCGTCCCGGTTTTTGCCGTTGATACGTACTGATCTTCGTCTCATAAGCAGCGCCGGCGGTATGTTTCTCCGTGAACGGTTACTGTCGATCTTCCGGACGAATGCGCGCTGTACCGCCGGCACGTCCGCCCTCCACACCGGCCGCCGTCTGGTCAGACCAGGGCCTTCTTGCAGAACGCCACGCATGCGGCGACTTCCTTGACCGCGTCCGAGCCCGTGGGGATCTTGTATTCCAGCTCGATGTCGGCCGGGAAGGCCAGCGCCTTCTTCTTCATGTACCGGAGTGCCGCCGGAATGGGCGTATCGCCCCGGCCGAACGGCAGGTTCGGACCCTTGTTTTTTTTGCGATCCTTGAGGTGCAGGCTGATGATCCGAAAAGATGAGAAGTAATGTATCAACCGATGACGGGCTGTCAGTCTACCTTCTTTTTAACCGCCGGTCTACGTCTACGGTCGGGCAGTGGGTACGCCGGCCGTCGCCGATTGATCACGCGGCCGGATTCCTCATATATTCCCTACCCCGGCAGTTTCCTGAAGCCGGAGGGAGAGACGCCGAGGCGCTTTTTCATGATGCGGGAGAAGTAGTTGGGGTCCGCGTACCCGCACCGGCGGGCGATCTCCGCGACCGGCAGGTGCGATTCCTTCAGCAGGTCCATGGCCCCCTGTATCCGCAGCCCCGTCACGTAGTCGGCCGGGGTCGACCCGGTCACCCGCCGGAATCGGCGGGAGAGCGTCGACCGGTGTATGGCGAGCCCGTCCGCGAGCGCCGCGATACCGAACGCCGGGTCCCGCCAGGAATCGTGGATGACGTCCAGTGCCGCGCGGACGAGCTTTTCGTCGTACTTCTCGCCGCCGGCCGGGGCGCTGAGCGACGCCGCCCGGGCCAGGAGGCGGTATGCCAGGACCGAGGCCGCGATCTCGTTGTTTCCGCCCGGTTTCCGGATAACCGCGTCGAGTTCCGCGATCGTCGCGAGCGGCGGCGACCCGGCCTGGTAGACGCCGGCGTCGAATCCGAACCCCCGGGCCGTGCCGACCGCCTGCGGTCCGTCCATCGTCCACCAGCAGTACTCCCAGGCCGTCCCGGCGGTATGGATCCGCTGGGTCATCCCGGGCATGTAGACCGCGATGTCTCCGGCGGTGAGCCGATGGGGGAGGTCCTCGAAGACCACGAATCCCTCGCCGCCGATCACCCACAGGAAGACCACGTGGTTTACCTCGAAGACGAAGTCGTGCCACCGCGGCGGGACCGTGTGGCGGCCGACGCTGCGGGCGCCCACCGGCACGCGGGGGGAGGGGGCCGCGGAGGGCCGGAACGTTGCGTAGGGGCATTTCATCACGATAATCCAGATAATGCCGCAAAAATCCTGTAGAAAAAGAATATACGGCGGTTAGTATACCATCACAATGGTGAAGTTAACAGTCATTTCGCTATGATGAAAAACGGGAGAAAGACGATGAAATACCGCCTGTTACTGATGATGATCCTTGCTGCCGTGCTGTGTGTCCCCGCCGCGGCCGATGACGCCGCCGTCGCGGAGGCCCAACGATCAGCGAAGATCGCCGGCTACGCGCTCTCGAAGGTCAAGCGGTGGCTCCACGAAACGGCCCTGAAGCGGATAGACCCGGAGACCGGGCTGTACATCGCCGACGGCCGATGGAATTACCGCGACACGGCCGCCGATTGCTACCCCTTCCTGGTCTGGGCGGCCCACGTCGTCGACCGGGAGGCCCTGGAGGGCCCGGTCCGCGCCGTCCTGCACGCCGAGCGGAAACTCTGTAATCTTCGCGACGGTATTCCCGTGCCCTACGATTTGAAAAAGAAACAGAAAGCCGACCCCGGCTACGACCAGATGATGTTCCAGGCCTCCGAGTACGTCAAGGACGGCCTGATCGCCATCGTGGAGATCACCGGGCGGGACGAGTGGTTCGACCGGATGAAGGAGATTCAGGACGGGATATGGAAGAACGCAAAATATGAAACCCCCTTCGGGACGATTCCTTCGAAGAACGTCGAGGTCAACGGCGAGCAGATACAGGCGCTGGTCCGCCTCTACACCATGACCGGCAAAGAGCACTACATCCGGCAGGCCGAAATCCTCGCCGACTACTACCTCCACGACGAGACATGGGTCCCGCGGCGGCTGCGGGACCACGGCTGCGAGATCATCGGCGGCCTCGGGCTCCTGCTCGGCGTCGAATCGCAGCGCGGACGGCCGAAGGCGGACGGGTATAAAAAACGGATCCGAAAGATGCTCGACGAGATCCTCGCCCGCGGCATCAACGCCGACGGGATCATGTACGACCGCCTCGGGAAGGGGAAGGGGCGGCTCAGCGACGGCTGGGGCTACAACTACGTCACGTACCTCTGCTACGACATGGTTGTCGACAAGCCGGTCTACCGGGAGCGGATCGTCGCGACCCTCCGGGCGCTGGCGAAGCCGCAGTACCGGAACTATCCCTGGGAGGGACGGTCGATCGACGGCTACGCCGACTCGATCGAGGGCGCCCTGTACATCCTCAACCGCCTGCCTGTCCCCGAGGGCCTGGCGTGGGTCGACCGGGAAATGGCGGCCAACGTGGTCCGCGCCGATAAACCGCTGGAATCATGCAAACTCTGGGGCACGATGAAGCTCCAGTCCAACGGCGTCCGGACGACGCTGATCCACGCCCTCATGCACACCCGGGGGATCATCGCCCGGCCCTGGCGGATCGGCATGGAACTCGGCGCCGCGGAGGCCGAAGACGGCCTGGCGGTCGTGGTGACCGCGAAGGAGGACTGGAAGGGAACGCTGGTCTTCGACGTCCCCCGCCACCGCCTGTACATGGGTTTCGAGCGGGACTGGCCCCGCATGAACACGATGCCGGAGTGGTTCACTGTCGAGCCGGGCGGGCGGTACACGGTGCGCGCGGGGGAGGACGATGAGCGGGACCTGGCCGGCAAACAACTGGCTGCGGGTCTCCGGGTCGATGTCAAGGCCGGCGAGCGAACGGTGCTTTTCGTGCGTAAAAAGTAAGGTGAGCCGGGTATTTCGGCAGTACAGTTTATACAAATAAACGCACATCCCGTACAATACAGGGGAGTGCTGTATTACTATGATATCCTGATGAATCAAGGATAAAAGCATGCCCTTTTGCGGAAGCACGCCCTCCGGCGGCAGGCATCGAATGCAGACATATCACAAAATTCAGGGAGACTCCCCATGACGAAGAATACACGGAACCTGCTCAACCGGCGCGGCTTCATGGCCGGGGCCGCCGCGGTCGCGGTCCCCCTCGTGGTTCCCGGCGCGGTCACGGGCAAGAACCCGCCCTCCGAACGCATCCCGATCGGATTTATCGGCATGGGCGGCCAGGGCACCGGCCGCAACATGGGCACCTTTCTCCACCAGAAGGACGCGCTGGTGACGGCGGTCTGCGACGTGCAGCAGCAGCAGCGCCGGCGGGCCAAGCAGCGGGTCGACGGCCGGTACAAGAACAAGGACTGCCGGACGTTTACCGATTTTCGCGAGCTGCTCGCGCTGAAGGACATCGACGCGGTGTGCATATCCACGCCCGACCACTGGCACGTCCCCCTGTCGCTGGCCGCCATCGAGGCCGGATACGACGTGATGTCCGAGAAGCCGACGCTGACCGTCGCCGAGGGGCGCCGGCTGGTCAGCGCGGTCGAGAAGCACGAGGTCGTCTTCCAGTGGGGGATCGAGGACCGCTCGGTATTGAAGTACCACAAGATGGCCGAGTGGGCCCTCAACGGGGCGCTGGGGACACTCAAGAGCGTCAGCGTCACCCTGCCCAACGGCAAGAAACTCCCGAAGGAAAAGCCCGTCCCCGTCCCCGAGGGCATGGACTGGAACCTCTGGCTCGGCCCCGCGCCGTTCGTTCCCTACACCCCCACCCGCACGCGGCCGATGCACTGGCGGGAGATTTTCGACTACTCCGGCGGCATGATCACCGACTGGGGCGCCCACCTCGTTGACACCGCCCAGGTCGGGGCGGGGGTCGACACCACCGGCCCGGTGGAGGTCGCGGGCACGGGGACCATCCCCGCGGACGCGATGACCGACGTCCCCATCCGGTTCGATGTGCGCTGCCGCTACGCCAATGGCGTCGAGATACGGTACCGGAGCGGCGGGACCGGCATCCGGTTCGAGGGCACCGACGGCTGGGTCCGGTGCGATAAGTGGCGGGGGCGGATCACGGCGAGCAGCGACGATATCCTCCGCACGAAGTATAAACAGGAAGAATCGAAGCTCTGGCCGTGCCCCCCGGAGGAGCAGCGCAATTTCCTGGACTGCATCAAGTCGCGGAAGAAGACCACCTACCACGCCGAGGCCGGGCACCGGCTCTTTACCCCGCTGCACCTCGGCCACATCGCGATCCGCGTCGGCCGGAAGCTGAAGTGGGACCCGGACGCCGAAAAGATCATCGGCGACCCGGAGGCCGCGAAGCTCCTGGACCGCCCGGCCCGGGATTGGGAGAAGGCCTGAGGGTGGCGGGGGGATTCGCTGAAGAATCCTGAATATTCCCGGCGGCAGCCTCCTCCTTTTGACTGTCGCCGGCAGGCTGCCGGTTGTGATTCGAGCCGTTTTCAGGGGGTGCGCGGTCTCGGGTGTGTCGACCGGCGAAGCGCCGTATCGGCCCGTGCCCGGTAGAAAGCAAGTCGCTCCTTCGGTGGCTGTTCGCGCAAAAGGGCGTGATGGGACAGCCGAACAAAGTGTATATCCTGCATTACCCGATCATTCGGGAATTCGGAACGTACTTGTTCACACAACTCATCTCTCTGTTGCTGTGTCAGTTCTGCCATGTCACGCCTCACAATTCCGGCGGCGCGAGGATCTCGATAGGCATGTATTCTCTATCCATTGCCGGTGTTACTTTTTAACATACACTACCATTATGTAAAGACAGACGTCACGATCTCGGGCGCAGCGACCGGCCTGTTCGATCAATTATTTTGATCTGGCATGTGCCGCGATTTTTCCGTAGCTTACCGGCAGTTTCCCGCGCGTACGATTGAAGGAGTATTGACGGATGAATTCGTTATCCATGAGAACCATGTTACCGGCAGCCGTTCTCTGCCTGGCCTCCGCGGCCCGGGGCGCCGCACCCGTTTTGCGGTATAGTTTCGACTCGCCCGGCGAGGGGACGGTCAAGGAGAGCGTCAGCGACAGCGACGACGCGGTTGAGGGCAACTGCCGGCACATGGACGGCGTCTTCGGCAGCGCCATCAAGCCGGACGGATACACCACCCGGATTGTTCGCACGTCGGCCGGCGCCCCGAAGCTCTCCGGCGGTTTTACCGTCGAGGCCTGGGTCGCCCAGGCGGCTTATCCCTGGAACTGGGCGCCGATACTGGCCAGGCACGACGGTGAGAACAAGGGGTTCTATTTTGCCGTCGGCCCCCGCGGCAACGCGGCGCTCGAACTGGCCGTCGACGGCACGTGGCACAAGTGCGTCTCCGAACCAATGGTCGTTCCCCTTCGCGAATGGACCCACATCGCCGCGGCTTACGACCCGGCCGTCGGGGCGGCCCTCTACGTCAACGGCAAGGAAACAGGAAAGCTGGAACTCACGGGAGCGGTCGATTGGGCCACGGACGCCGACATGGTCTCGATGATGAACAACGAAAAGCGCAAGCCATCGAACATCCACCGCG
>CAZLBC010000018.1:0-1286 GCA_964557575.1 uncultured Planctomycetaceae bacterium | reverse complement strand
CACACCGACATCATCGTCCGGTTTGACCGGTCGCCCGTGCGGATGGTCTTCTGGCGCGGCACCCGTTATTCGCCCGCCTGGGTTTCGGAGAACGGTTTGTGGATGGCCGACCAGAGCGTCGAGGCCTGGAACAAAACGGAAGGCTGCTACGAACACATGCAGGATCGCCGTTGCCGCTATTCGCACGTGCGGATCATTGAAAGCAACGCCGCCCGGGCCGTGGTTCACTGGCGTTACGCGCCGGTCTGTGCCCGTGACATGCTGTGGCGCGAGGACGAAAAAACGACGCGCGCCTGCTGGGTCGACGAATACTATTACATCTATCCCGACCAGTTCTGTATCCGCAAACCGACATGGAAGACCGGCACCCTCGGCGGTCCGCACCAGTTCCAGGAGTCAATTCCTCTTGCCGATCCCGGGCGGATGATCGGCGATGTCGTCTCTGCCGACTTTGCCCACGTGGCCAATCTCGCGGGCGAGACGGAAAAGCTTTCCTATGTCGAGAAACCCGCGAAACGCGAGGTCCCCGAAGACCTGGTCATCCAGCGGCACAACTTCCGTTCAAAGAACAAGCCCTCGATCATCTTCGAGCCGGGCAACAGGATGGGTTACGTCAAAGATCTCAAGATGCCGTCGCGCGGCCTGATGAAGACGCCCGGTTCGTGCAACCACTGGCCCGTCGGCCAGGGCGCATGCGACGGACGGTCGGCCCAGGCGGCCGACCGCCCGACGAGCTTCCTCGGTTTCCCGATTTCGCGCCCGCCGGTCCATGAAAAGGACGGTCGCTCGTGGTGGAACGGTCTCTACGGTATGACCGAGATGGACATCGACGAGCTTGTCGTCGTCGCCAGGAGCTGGTCCTGTCCGCCCGAAATGACGACCGGGACCGGCGGGTTCACTTCACGGGGATATGACCGTGCCGAGCGGGCTTACCAACTGGCAAAAACAGAGCCCGGCCGGGACGGCACGCTCGCATTGACCCTTGCCGCGACGGCAGAATCGCCCGTGTTCAACCCTGCCTTTGTCATCACGGGCTGGTCGCCCCCGGCACTGACCCTGAACCTCAGCGGAAAGGAGATCGAACAGGGGCCCGATTTCCGTGTCGGTCATCGACGGACGCTCAAAGGCGAGGACGTTATTATCTGGCTGAAAGCGAAATCGGCCGGGCCGGTACGCATCATCTTTGCTTCCCGGTAAAGGAAACCTTCCAGGATATATCGGCGGTGATGTTATCCGAATGACCTCTACATTGGTGCCTTCGTTACGGGTCACCGCGCCTTTGGTAT
>CAZLBC010000017.1:0-68781 GCA_964557575.1 uncultured Planctomycetaceae bacterium | reverse complement strand
TACACCGGGGACACCGACGCCGCGGTCGTCGGCGCCCGCGTCCAGATGAGTTTTTGACACTCTGCCTCGGGATGCAAAATAGGGCAGGGTACGTATGCAGTGGCGGCCGAAACATATATACGGGCTGCTGAACAATTCAGGGCCTGCCTGCGAAAGGACATTTTTCCGCACCTCATCGTCAGTCTCCATCGGCGATTCATATAAAATCGCCTGCTTCGACTTCCTTGACGTGCGAAAAACATGTCTCTTTCTAGCCGACGGTCGACTTGTTCAGCAGGCCCAGATACCCATGTCGTCGTCTGGCTCAACGACGGGGAACGCGAAAAGCTGACACCGACGGCGGCCGCCGCGATAGACGGCGTCGAGAGGTTGCTCGTCTCCGAGTCCGTTCGTCTCGAATTGCAGTACCTGTGTGAAATAGAGCGCCTGCTCCTCCAGCCCGATACTATCGTCGATTACCTCAACGGCAGGATCGGTCTGCAGCTCTGCGGCAAACCGGCGCACGAGATCATCAGCGAGTCGCTCGATTATGCCTGGACGAGAGATCCCTTTGGCCGCTTGCTTATCGCGACAGCCCGGGCGGAGGGTGTTCCGCTGCTGACGCCGGATGATATTATTCAGCAGTATGACGTCGAAGTGATATGGTAAAGAATCAGGGCCGGTGTGGATGATGATACGGCAGCGAAGCGTGATACTCGCGCCGCCCGCGGGCGTGCCGGGCGTGTTGACAAGCACCGCGGGGCTGAAACAGGGCATGTGTTTCGCAACGTACCCGGTTTCTGCGGCGCGTTACTTTTTCTTTTCTTCGCGGTCGAGGAATTTGCGGTAGCTGAACTCCCGCCGAAACGGCCCGCACCGGACGGGGGGCAGTGTATCCGGCGGCACGCGCTGCACGCCGAATCCCGCGCGGAAATAGTCGTTGATCGCGCGGGCGGTGAATTCCCGCCGCCAGGCCCCGCGGCGCATCGTGCGGGCCTCCGCGAAGAATCGCGCGTAGAGTTCCTCGTCGGTCCCCTCGTAACCGAGTGTCCGCAGGTAGTTCTCGATACTGCGCCGCGGGTCGGGAAAGTCGACCTTCTCGTATCTCCCGCCCTTTTCGCCGACGGCGGACGTCCACTCCGCGAACGACAGTTCGCGGGCCGTTTTTCCGGTCCCGAGCCGAAACGGCTTTCTCTCCGCGGCGGAGTACCAGGTGTTGTTTTCGAACGACAGGCCCGCCGGGTCCGCCACCACGGCCAGTGTGCAGGGGTACACCTGGCACTGGAACCGGTTGTCGTAGACCCGGATGTTTTCGAATCCCCCCGCGCCGTTGCCGAGCAGGACCAGTGCGGCGTTCCGCTCGTTCATCCTGATGCCGTACACCACGTTGCCGAAGATGTTCACGTTCCGGGTCCTGCCCCGAAGGCTGCCCCGGCCCGCGGTGACCGGCTTCCCGGTCTTCTTGTCGCGCTGCCGCTCGGACGCCCGCATCTTGATGCCGTAGGCGTTCGTGATGTCCGGGTGGTGCTGGCGGACCAGGAGGTTGTTGGCGATGTTTCCGCCGTCCCAGTCGGCGAGGGGAAAGTACCACGCCAGGTGGCGGTTCGTGGGCCGCGACCGGCCGATGTCCGTGAGGACGTTGTTGACCAGGTTGACGTTGACGTTGCGGAAGGGGCCGGGGTAGTTGCCGCTGATGCCGGGGCCCAGCTCGCCGTCGACGAACAGGTTGTCGTCGAGGAGCAGGTTTCCGATGGACCGCAGGCAGTCGCCACGGAACTTGTTGCCGATCGACGCGCTGCGCAGCCACAGGTTCCGGACCAGCGCCGTGTTCCAGCACTTCGAGTAGTAGAGGTTGTGGCTGAGGGGGTTTGCCCAGCCGATATTCGGCTCCTTCCCCCGCTGGTTGTACCACCCGCAGTGGTCGACGATGTTCTCCTCCAGCCGCAGGCTTCCCCCGGAGTTCCAGAAGCCCATGGTGTGGCCGCGGAGCGGGTAGTGGTCGACGACCACGGTGCGGCGGACCACGAAGTTCTTCATATCCGCCCCGAAGTTGGTCCCGGAGATCGGGCAGAACCGCAGGCAGCAGTCCTCGACGAGGACGTTTTCCATGGGGTCGCCCCGCCGGTCGGCGTTTCCCCAGGAAATGCCCGACCGGTTTTTGCCCCGCAGCTCCTTGATGTATTCGTGGCCGCTCTTACCGTGCACCTTCTCGAGGTCGACCTTCCAGTCCGGGTGCTGCGGGTCCTTCCAACTGTTGTAGAATTCGATGCCCACGATCGCGACGTGCTGAGTCCCCGCGTGGGGGCCGCCCAGCCGGAAGCCGGCGCCCCGGCCGGTGATCTGCGGGCGGGGCGTCGAAAGCGGGCCCCAGGCCCCGATCAGGCGCGGCTCGTCCCCGGATGCGCCGGGGGGCAGGGACTGCTCGGCGATCGGCCCCCGCCAGGTATCACCGCGCCGCAGCAGGATCCAGTCCGGCTTTCCGGGCCGCTGCTTCTTGAGGGCGGTGTTGATATCGGCGAACGGCTTGATGTCCCCGGCGGGGTTGAAGGGGTCGGATCCCACGGCGTCGTCGCCCGGTTCGTACACGACGGCGGTCGCGTCGTCGCCCTTGGCGGCGACGTACAGGATGCGGGTGTCCGGCGTTGCGGTGAATGTCGACCAGCCCTCGTCGTCCACGGGTCTGAAATTCTCCGGCCAGCCCACGTCGCCGACGCGGACCGGTTTGACCTCACCGGCGACGGGGATGTCCAGGCCGTGGCGGTCGTACGGGTCGCCCGCGGCGCGAAGCGCGGCGGGGAATGCGGCGGTAACCAGGCTTGCGAGCAGTATCCGGTTTGCGGCTGATTTCATCGTGGTACTCCTGCTTCGGGGTCATCGTTCCGGCGCATCGAATGGGGGTGCGGACGGTCCGGTTCTACTTCTGTGTATCGGCGCGATGTTTCCGCGATTTCTTCAGATGCTTCTTGAGCCGGTTGCGGTATTCCGGGCGTTTGATCCACTCATCGAGGTAGGGCCGGTACCGCTCGTCCGCCCACCAGAAGTGGGGTTTCGGCTCGCCGTCACGCACCCTGCCCGCCGGGTAATCCTCGCCCCGGATACTGGCCTCGACCGCGGCGTTCCACTCCCGGAACGTCTTTTTCAGCCGGGCGAAGACCGCCGGCTTCTCACCGGCGATGTCCTTCGTCTCGCCGGGATCGGCCGCCAGGTCGTAGAGCGCGTATGTTTCCTTCTTGATGCCGGTCGCGACCAGCTTGTGATGGTTGTCGACCAGCGCCCCGCGGTCGCGGTACCGGAAGGGGATCGGTTTCTTTCGGGCGGCGATGCTCTCTTTCAGCAGCGGCAGGAGGCTGATCCCGTCGACGGGGGCGGTCATGAACGACGCGGGCAGGCCGACGATGTCGGCCAGCGTCGGGAAGATATCCATCGTCGCCGCCGGATACTTCGTGACGCGGGGCGCGACGACCGCGGGCCACTCGATGATCCCCGGGACGCGGAGACCGCCTTCCCAGACCGAGCCCTTGCGGCCCCGCAGGTTGCCGACCGCGGCGGGGTCGTCGGGCAGCCCGCCGTTGTCGCTGCAGAACCATACGATCGTGTTGTCGGCGACCCCCAGCTCCCGCAGGGACCGCCGCAGGACGCCGACGCTGCGGTCGAACGCCCGGATTTCGCCGAGGTGTTCGGGACACTTTTTGAAGGGTTTCCGGTCCGCCGCGCTCGCGACGAACGGCCGGTGCGGCGAGCCGTCCCAGATCACGGCGAAGAAGGGTTTCTTTTTGTCCAGCGCCGCCCGGATGAAGGTCAGGGCCGCCGAGACGATGATGGAGGATGAGTCGCCGGTGAATTCCTCGACGGTGCCGTCGCTGCGGCCCATGACGGGGTTCATGTCGAAGAAGTTGGTGACCGACAGCCAGCGGTCGAAGCCGAAGCCGCCGGGGCCGTGATCGTCGTCTTTGAGGATGGGTACGCCGGGCCCGCGGAGGCCGTTGAGGTGCCACTTCCCGAAGTGGCCGGTGGCGTACCCGGCCGCCTTCAGGGCCGCGGGCAGCGTCTTCTCCTGTGTGCGGAGTGCGTAGCCGTGTTCCATGACGCCGGTCCGGCAGTGCGACCGCCCCGTCAGGACGGTCGCGCGGGTCGGCGAGCAGACGGGGCCGCCGGCGTAGAAGCGATCGCAGCGCAGGCCCGCGGCGGCCATCGCGTTGAGGTTGGGCGTCTTGAGCTGCGGATGGTCGTAGTAGCCGGTCTGCCCCCAGCCCTGGTCGTCGGTCATGATCAGGACGATATTGGGTGTTTCAGTCGTCGCGGCCGTTGCCGGGACGGTCGCCGCCGCGGCTGCCGCACCGGCGGCACGGAGAAACTCGCGTCTTCGCATGCGTTCTCTCCTTCGGGGTTGTGTATGCGTAAAAGTACTGTATAGGTCGGCGACATACTTGGCAGCGGCTGCCGCGTACCCGGGGCGCCGTCCTTGCTCACCTTATTCCCCCGGCGGTGGCCGGGTGTTATGCTCTCGCGTCGTATCCGTGCAATTCTCAATCCGGACCGTGTCGCCGGACATGGGGTGGTTGTTGTCAATGTCGTGGCGGTTGCGGCCGCCGTTCCGGCATGCGATCGGCCGGCCCTCCTTATGCCGGGTAGCCGTCTCGATGATCCGGGGCCGGCGGGCGCCGATCGTCGCGAAGCCGACTTTTTGTTTCATCCCGCCCTACGCCAGCTTGTAGAACTCCTCCCAGCCCTTCCGCGGGGGGACCCTCAGCAGCTCGTCGGCCCGCTTGTTGTTGGTGATCCGCTTGGCCTTGGGATCGAACTTCAGGGTGCCGCCGAGGCGCTGGGCGATACAGCCGAGCGCGAACATCTGGCACAGCGGCGCGGAGACCGCGAACTTCGAGTTGCACTCTTCCTTGCCCAGGGCCCCGTTGATGAAGTTCTTCATGTGATCGGTCGAGGTCTCGGCCTTGCCGGTGAGTTTCAGGGTCTGCTTGTCGATGTCCTTCGCCCGCTTGCCGCCGATGATCTGGTGCGTCGCGGAGTGCGTGCCGCCCTTGATGACCAGGTCCTCGCAGTAGATGAACTTGCCGCAGCCGGGTATCTTCGTGTCGATGCCCTCCGGTTTCGGCGGCTTGTTCCTGGTGCCGTCGTACCAGAAGACCGTCATCGCCGGCATGTCGCCGCGGGCGGCGAACTCGAAGGCGATGGTGGAGGCCATCGGGTAGATGTAGTCGTTTTTGCCCTCGAGCTTGTCGGCCCTGACCTCGAACGGCAGGCCGAGTTTCAGGAAGCGGTGAATGCTGTCGAGCGTGTGCGGCCCCCAGTCGCCGAACGCGCCGTTGCCGTAGATGTGCCAGCCGCGCCAGTTGCCGTGATCGAACTTCTTGCTGTAGTCGTGCTTCTCCGCGGTTCCCGCCCAGACGTCCCAGTTCATGCCCTCGGGCATCGGATCAGCCTTGGGGTAGCCCTTCACGTTCCCCCAGGGATGCCAGCGGCGGCCCTTGTTCATGCAGGCGTCGACTTTCGTGACGTTCTTGATGACGCCCCGCTCGACCCACTGCTGGAACTGGCGGCGCTGGTTGCCGGAATGCCCCTGGTTGCCCATCTGGCAGGCGACCTTGTACTTCGCCTCGGCCTTCATCAGCAGCTCGCACTCTTCGAAGGTGTGGGCGAGGGGTTTCTCCACGTAGATGTGTTTCCCATGAGACATCGCGAGCATGCAGATCGGGAAGTGGGCGTGGTCGGGGGTGCCGACGGTGCAGGCGTCGATGTCGTCGGCCATCGTGTCGAACATCTTCCGGAAGTCGTCGAAGACGGGCGCCTTCTTGTTGTACTTGTTCTTGACGCGGTCGGCGCGGCTGGGAAGAACGTCGCAGAGGGCGACGAGGCTGGTTTCTTTCTCCCGGGCGCACCACTGGGCGATCGAGCCGCCCCGGTGCGATGCACCGATTACCGCGAGGCGGAGCGTGTCGCTCGGGGGCGCCGCGAAGGAGGGGACGATATGGAACGTCGCCGCGGCGGACGCCGCGCCGGCGGTTTTCAGGAACGTGCGTCTCTTCAGTGTCTGCTTCATGCTGTGGCTCCTTTGTTATTATTGATTGATTGAAATAGTTTTCTGCAGATGGCGGTGAAACGTAACGGTTTCAGGATCATGCGTCACGATAGACAACGATAGTACGTTTAATACCAACGGATTGCAACGTATAACTTTATCGTTACCGCCGGGGCCCGCGCGGTCGCCCTTGCCTACCAGCCCTGCAGTTCCGCGACGTGGCCGAGGATGCTGGTGCCGTAGCGGCCTTTCTTCTTGCTCTGTTTCTTGACGTACGCCTTGATCAGCGGAAAGGCCGGTTCGCCCATCCAGTCCAGGATGTTGTGCAGCATGCTCTTGTTGGTCGTTTTTGCGTTCAGCAGCGCGTCGAGGCAGGCGAGGCCCTTCTCGGCCTTTCCCACCGTCACCAGCGTCCACGCCGCCATCATCCGCACCTCGTGCGCGTCGTCGGCCAGCGCCTTTTCCAGCGCCGCCGCGGCCGGGGCCGCGTCCTTTTCGAGCAGGTGGAGGCCGACGACCGCCCACCACCGCAGGCACTCGTCGGCGTCCGCCATCTGCGCGACGAACGCGGCCCGGTTGCCCGGGTCCCGGGCGAGGGCCGCGTCGGCGGCGTCGAGGTACTTCTGAAGCGGGTAGAGCTTCTCGTCGCGCACCATCTCGTAGATCGTGACCTTGTTTTCCGCGGCGCGGCGGACCCGCATCTTCTCCGGCATCAGTCCGGAGTCGCGCAGCTCGAGCTGCTTGGCCCGCAGGGCCTTCTTCAGCTCGGCGATCTTCTCGGCGTGTTCCGCGCTGTCGATCAGGTTGCGGACGTTGTCGAAGTCATTCTCGTTGTCGTAGAACTCCTCGGAGACCCGCGGGCGGAAGAACCGGCCCGTGATCGCATCGGTCTTGCCCTCCCGGTGGTGCTTTTCCCACGCCCGGGCCGCGGCGGCCCGCCAGAGGTAGGCGAGGTACTGCCCGGCCGGCGCGTACGGCATGTAGTTCTTGTGGTAGGCGAATCGCTTGTCGCGGATCACCCGCACGCAGTCGAGCCGCTCGTCGGCCCGTTCACGGAAGGCGAAGTGGTATGTCGGTTCCGGTTCGGTGCCCGGGCCGAGGAAGACGGTGCCCTGGAGCGTGTCGGGGATCGGCGCGCCGGCCAGGCTCAGCCACGTCTTGGGCATGTCGACGAAACCGACCAGCCGGTCGACGGTCGTTCCCGGTTTAGCGGCCGGGTAGAGGTGCTTGTACTTTTCGGGGATGCGGACCACCAGCGGGCAGTGGATGCCGCTGGCGTAGACGAAGCGCTTGCTGCGGGGCATCACGCCGCCGTGGTCCGAGCAGTAGACGATGACGGTGTCCTCGTAGAGCCCGTCCTCCTTCAGGGCGTCTATGGTGCGCTTGACCTTGCGGTCCATGTTTTCCACGGCATCGGCGTACTTGGCGTAATTTTTCCGGATTGCAGGGAGGTCGGGATGGTAGGAAAAGAGTTTCATCTTCGCCGGGTCGTTCCGCGTCTTTTCGACGCTGCCGTGCGCACGGCTCTCGTGGCTGTCGCCGATGTTGACCACGGCGAAAAAGGGCTGTCCCTTAGCGCGTTTCTGCCAGCCCCATCCCTTGCCGCCCTTGTGGTCCCAGCATTCCTTGTCGGGGCGGCCGCCGATGTTGTAATCGGTCTTGCCGGGATTCGAGGTGTAGTAGCCCGCCTTCTTCAGCAGGTCGGGATAGTACGGGATTTTGTCGTGGGGGATACGGTTGCGGCTCCGCATCGGCTGGGTGCCGTTGGAGACGGCGTACATGCCGGTGATCCAGCAGGAGCGGGTCGGCGCGCAGACGGCGGCGTTGTCGAAGCAGTAGCGGTAGCGGAAGCCCTCTGCGGCCAGGGCGTCGATAGTCGGGGTCTTCGCGTTCGCGCCGCCGTAGCAACTGATCCAGGAGACGCCGTTGTCCTCGCTCGTGATCCAGAGGATGTTCGGCTTCGCGTCCGGCGCGGCCGCGCGGGTCGGGGTGATGCGGCATGATGCCGCCGCGGAGACGGCGGCCGATGCCTTCAGAAATGTCCGTCGGTCGAGATTCGTTTTCATAGTGGCGTTCCTTTTATCAGAGACAACAGTATACAACGGCGCGACCGCGCCTGTCTCCAGGATTATTCGTTTTCCCGCTCGCCGGCGGGCTCCACCATGTTCCCGAGCGACGGCCGCAGCAGTTCGAACTGCTGCCGCACCGCGAGAAAGGCAGCCGCGGTTTCCCCCCCCGCTTTTGCGGCGGTTTCCAGTCGCCCCGCCGCATCGTAAAGACCGGACGCGCCGATATTCCCCGCCGATCCCTTTACGGCATGCGCCTCCGCTTGCACGGTGTCCGGGTCGCCCCGTTCGACCGCCTTTTCGATCGCTCGGATACGCCCCGGTATGTCGTCGAGGAAAATGCCGATGACCTCCCGCATCAGGTCCTCGTCCCCGCCGACGCGCTGCAGAATCGCATGCCGGTCAAGCCCCCCCGGTGTCCGATCGAGGTACTTGTCCATAACCTTCGCGAGGACCGCGGGGTTCACGGGTTTCGAGACGTAATCGTCCATTCCCGCCGCCGCGCACCGTTCCCGGTCGCCCTCCAGGGCGTGCGCGGTCATGGCGATGATGGGGACACCGTCGTACGCCTGTCCCGATGCGCGTATGCGCCGCGTCGCTTCGAAGCCGTCCATGCCGGGCATCTGCACGTCCATCAGGACACAATCGAATGATGCCGATTCGAGGGCTTCCAGTGCCTCGCGCCCGGTGGCGGCGAGCGTGGCGGTGCAGCCGAATTGTTCCAGCAGGGAACACGCGACCTTCTGGTTGACGGGGTTGTCTTCGACCAGCAGTACGCGATTGCCGACGAATGAAATGTCGGAAACGGCGGGCGCGTCCCGTGTCGGTTGTGCGTCTCCGCCTTTCATGATGGAAACCAGCAGGTCCCGGAGCGCGGCCCGCTTGATCGGCTTGGCGAGGGAGCCGCCGGTGCGCCGGCGCATGGTCGTCATCGGTACGATTCGGCCGCAGTCGGGATGTTCGTCACCGTGCAGGGGAGGGCCGAGAAGCGTGACGCCGATCGGGTCTTGTGCATTGTCGCGGTCCGACAGCAGCGATTCGATGTCCGGCACGTCGATGACGCGACAGCCCCAGGACAGAAGCATATCGCGGATCATCAGGCGGTTGGTCTCGTTTTCCTCGACGACGGCGACGCAGAGATCCCGAAGACAGGCGGGCGGCCGCCGGCCCGTCTCAACGGCGGGCACGCTCTCGAATGCGGCCGTAAACGAGAACGTCGATCCGTCGCCCTTGCTGCTGGTGACGGAGAGTCTCCCGCCCATCATCTCCGTAATATTTTTTGCTATGCTCAGCCCCAGGCCCGTGCCGCCGTGCCTGCGCGTCGTGGAGGCGTCTTCCTGGCTGAAGGTATCGAACAGCGAATCTATTTTATCGGCGTCGATACCGATGCCGGTATCCCTGACGTCGAATCGCAGCAGGACCGTTCCGTCCCGCGCCCTTTCCCGGAAGACCAGCAGGGCCACCTCACCGTGCTCGGTGAACTTGATCGCGTTGCCGAGGAGGTTGATCAGGACCTGTCGCAGCCGAAAGGGGTCGCCCCTGACCTGCGCGGGGACGTCCGGGGCGATCCGGCAGGCGTACTCGAGACCCTTGTCCTGGGCTCGCAGGGCGAGCAGGTCGTTGATGTCCTCGATTACCGACCGGGGGTCGAAGACCGCCGACTCCAGGACCAGCCGTCCGGCCTCGATCTTCGAGATGTCGAGGATATCGTTGATGATGTCCAGGAGGGATTCGGCGCTGTTTTTTATCGTCTTGACGTAATCGCACTGCTCTCCGGTCAGGTCGGCGGACAGCAGCAGGTTCGCCATGCCGATGACGCCGTTCATGGGGGTACGGATTTCGTGGCTCATGTTCGCGAGGAAATCGGCCTTTGATTGTGCCGCCTCCTCGGCCAGGCCCTTGGCCTGTTCGAGTTCCCTGGTTCGTTCCGCCACCTTTCGCTCCAGGCCTTCCCGTGCTTCGGACAGGCGCGCCGCCATGCGGTTGAATTCCTGGGCAAGCTCCTCGATCTCGTCCCCGGTCTGTATGTCGAGCCGGTACGCCAGGTCGCCCGAGCCGATCTGGCGGGAACCGTGCCGCAACTGGCGTATGGGTTTGAGTATGTGGCGCATAAATGACCTGACAAACGACGTGACCACCGTGCTCAGAAGAAGGGTGAGAATAAATACGGCCCGGGTCAGCCGCACAATCGGTTCGTACACCTCTGTCGAATCTATTTTTACGCAGGCGCACCACCCCCTGTCGGGAAGGGGCGCATGCGTGCCGATGACGGTCACGCCCCGGTAATCCCGGTATTCGGGAATCTCTCCGCCGGCCGCCGCCGTTCCGGATCGTCCTGTCCACTCCCGGACATTTTTCGAATCGACGTGCAGGGACAGGGGCGGTTTCGCCGCGTGCCGCGTGGGGGTGAGGATCAGGCCGTCCCGGTTGACCAGGTAGGATTCACCCGTCTCCTGGAGCCCCGTGTGTTCGGTCATGATCTCGTCGAGCCGCGTTGTCCGGATCGTCGCCGTGAGTACACCCCGCCCTTGTTTGGTGACGGGATCGCGCAGCGGCGCCGCTATGGTTATGACCCTGTGCCCCGTCGTTTGCGACCGGTGGATACCGTTGACGAAGATCGCTGTCAGCCCGTTGCGGAAGACGGGATCGCGGGACCGGTCGGTTCCCCGCTCCCCGCGTTCGGTGGAGGCGGTGATCGTCCCGTCCGGGCCGACGAGTGTCAGCGCGGCGATATCCGGGAACGGCGCGGCGAGTGATTCCAGCCGCCCGCCGAGCGTGTCGTCGACCGGGTCGGCGCGGAGAAGTTCCGATGCGGCGAAGAGGCGGACGCGGTTGGCGTATTCCTGGAGCAGCGACCGGACGCGGCCGGCCTTTGATTGCGCGATTGAAGAGAGGCGGGCATTGATGCGGTCTCTGCGCAACGAGCCGCCGATGACATAAACCGACCCCGCGCCGAGGACGGCGGTGACGGCCGTTCCTATGGCGGCGACCAGCAGCAGTTTGTCACCGATCTTGATTCTCACGGCTTCACCTCGGCGGCAACACCCGTCGCAACGATCGAAATCCGCACCCGATGTTTTCGTTACCCGCCGAGATACTCGAATCCCAGCAGACTGACATCGTCGCGCGGTTTCCGGCGGGAAAATGTCATGACGGCATCCATGACCCGCTCGACGATTTTTTCGACCGGCCTGGTCCGCAACCCGGTGATTTCGTCGTACAGCCGCTGTTCTCCGAAAAAATCCTTTTCTTCGTTTCGGTGCTCCGTTATCCCGTCCGTGTACACAAACAGCTTGTCCCCCGGTTCCAGCGCAACCGTTCCTTCCTCGAATGCCATGACGCCTCCCATGCCGACCATGGTGCCGCCGATCCTGAGCAGTTCCGTCTTTCCCGTCGCGCGAACCAGCAGGGGATAGGGATGCGCGGCGTTGCTGTACTGCAGTGCTCCGGTCCGCACGTTGAGGACCATGTAGCTGACGGAGAAAAGCTTGTCGAGCCGACCGGGGGAATAGGCTTCGTCCAGCCCGGTAATCACTTCCGCGGGTGAGGCGAGCCGGTAGTAGGGGGGCTCGTGGATCGCGGTTTTGACCAGTTGGCCGTTGTTCGGGTCCATCAGGTGGGAGACCGACACGGAAACCATGGCGGCGGGAACGCCGTGGCCGGTAACGTCTATCATGTATACGGCCCAGTGATTTTCGTCCAGGCGAAGGACGTTGAACAGGTCTCCGCCGACCGTTTCACACGGCAGGAATTTCCAGGCCATGTCGATAGTGCTGATCGACGCCTTCCGCCGGGGCAGCAGGGTCCGCTGAATTTCGGCGGCGGCCGCCAGGTCCTTGTCCACCTGCTTTTGCCGGGCCTCCAGTTCCCGGTTGGCGCGCTGCAGGTCGCGATTCAGGTGGAGCAGTTCCAGGTGCGCGCGGACGCGGGCCAGCACCTCTTCCGTGTCGAACGGCTTGGATATGTAGTCCAGCCCGCCCGCGTTCAGTCCCTTTACCTTGTCCTTTGCCTCCGACAGGCCGGAGAGGAACAGCACGGGTATGTCGGCCGTTGCGGCATCCGCCTTGAGCCGGCCGCACACCTCGTACCCGCTCAGGCCGGGCATGATGACGTCGAGGAGAATCAGGTCGGGTCGCTGTTTCCCCACGGCGGCCAGGGCGGCCTCGCCGTCCCCGGCGACGACCAGGTCATATCCCTCCTTTTTGAGCACGCCCCCCAGGATCTTCCTGTCGACCGGGTTGTCGTCAACGATCAGGAGTGTGTCAGCCATGGTCAGCCGTTCCAGCCGTTCGGTAGGCGGTTCGGGGTCGAATTAATGAATGGGTTCGGTCTCAGTGTCTTCATAACTATAAGATATCCTGAAGCCCAATCCGCCGGCACACAAGAGAAAATGTGTAAAATGTATCGTTTTTCCCGTTTTATAAAGGGCGAAAATTACACGCGCAATATGTGGCAGGTTCACGCCTTCCGCGGGACCGTTGCGCCGACCTCCTTGAGCCATGTTTCGAGCCGGCGGTTCAGTTTCTTTACCCGCGCCGGCATCTTGTCGGCCAGGTCGGTGGTCTCGGAAATATCCTCCGCGAGGTTGTAGAGTTCGAACGGGGTGCCGTGGTATCGCTTCAGGAGCTTCCACGGCCCGCAGCGGACGATCGAGTAGGGCGCGATCTTCCCGCGGAAGTGAGGGAAGTGCCAGAAGATGCATTCCCGTTGCAGGTCGCCCGTGCCGCGAAGCAGGGGCATGAGGCTCTCGCCGTCGATGTCCCGGTCGGGCAGGGGGGCGCCGGCCGCCGCGGCGATCGTGGGAAGAAAGTCAACGCTGATGACGGGGGTGTCGCAGGCGGAACCGGCCGCGACCTTCCCCGGCCAGCGCACGATCTGCGGGATCCTGATCCCGCCCTCGTAGGGATACCCCTTTCCCGCGCGGAGCGGGGCGTTGTGCGTCGGCCCGAGCAGCCCGCCGTTGTCTGAGGTGAATATCACGAGGGTATTGTCCGCCTGTCCGCTGTCGTCGAGGGCCTTCATCATTGTGCCGACCGCCTCGTCGACGCTGTGGACCATGGCCGCGTAGACGGGGTTCTTCTGGTTGGTCTTTTTTTTGGCCGTGTACCGGGCGACCAGGTCCTTCTTTGCCTGGATCGGGGTATGGACGGCGTAGTGGCACATGTGGAGAAAGAAGGGTCGCTCCCGGTTGTCCCTGATGAACCGCGCCGCCTCGTCGGCTTCGCGGTCGGTCAGGTACTCGCCCTTTTTCCGGGGTTTGAGGGTGGGGATGCCGTTTTTCAGTTTCCGGGCGGTATAGGGATCGAAGTAATTCAGGGGCTGGCCGAGGTCGCACCCGCCGATGTTGCAATCGAAGCCCTGCGTGTCGGGATACCAGTTGTCCGGGCCGAGGTGCCACTTGCCGATATGGCACGAGACGTACCCGAGCGGCTTGAGCATCTCGGCGATGGTGACTTCCGCGTGTTCCATGAAGAGGTGGTTTTTCGGCAGCACCAGTCCCTTCCGCGTGACCGTGCCCGACGGGTTTTTCCCGTTCTTGACGTGGCCGCCCTGGAAACGGGCCCGGACCCAGTCGGTGATGCCGATGCGCGCGGGGTAGCGGCCCGTCATGATTGCGGCCCGCGTCGGCGAACAGACGGCGCAGGCGGCATAGGCATTCGTGAACTTCATCCCTTCCGCGCGGAGCCGGTCGATATTGGGTGTTTCGTAGTAGCGGCTCCCGAAACACCCCAGGTCGGTCCAGCCGAGGTCGTCGACGTTTATCAGGAGGATGTTGGACGGTTGTTTCGGTGCGCCGGCGCCCGATAACGGGAGGCGGGCGCCGCCGGCGACGACCGCGATGGATCCGAGGAAGGTTCTTCTGTTCATGATGCAGTGCCTCCTGGTGATTACGAGAGCCCGGGATAGACGGCCCGGAGATCGAGCGTGTCGCCGGTTTCTTTCTGGAGCTTCAGCAGTTCGGCGAATAGTTTTTTTATCACGGGTTTCACGGCGGGGTCGCCCGAGCGGTCGTTCATCTCCGCCGGATCTTTTGCGAGGTCGAACAGCAGCACTTTCTTGATCCTGGGATAGAGCAGCAGCTTCCAGTTGCCCTTCGTCACCATCCGCTGGAAGCTGAAGTACCCCCCGTAGACGGCGTCGTAGGAGGTGTCCCTGCGCCCGTCCATCAGCGGCAGCAGGCTCCTGAACTGGACGTGATCGGGTTTCCGGACGCCCGCCAGCTCAAGGGTGGACGGCATGATGTCCTGGAGGTACACCGGCGTAGCGATCTTTCTGCCCTGCGCGACGCCGGGCCCCGATACCATCAGGGGAACCCTGACGCTGTGGTCGAAGAGGTTCTGCTTGCCTATCAGGCCGTGGTGGCCGACCGCGAGGCCGTGGTCCGCCGAAAAGAAGATATACGTGTTGTCGGCCTTTCCCGACTTCTCCAGCGCCGCCAGTATCCGCCCGATCTGGGCGTCCATGTGCGTGATGATCGCGTAGTATTCCCGCCGGTTTATTTTGACCGCGTATTTCGTGCGGGGGAAGGGGGCCAGCCGTTCGTCGCGGAGACCTTTGCCGCACCCGATCTTGTCCTTGAACGGGTACTCCGGAAGAAAGTTTTTCGGGACCCTGACCTTCTCGGGCGGGTACCGGTCGACGTATTTCTTCGGCGACTGGCGCGGGTCGTGGGGGGCGTTGAACGCGATGTACATGAAGAACGGCGCGTCGCTTGTTGCCGCTTTCCCGAGAAAATCCTCGGCATCGTCGCCCACGACTTCGCTCCAGTGCGTGCCGCCTTTCCAGTAGCCGCCGAATTTCCTGTCCCAGGGCTTCCACGGGTCCTCTTTGCCCTCTATGGGCCGGTTGTATCCTTCCTTCGTCTGGTTCGGCATGCCGCCCCGGACGTGGGCCGCCACGTCGAAGGCCTTTTTGGCATCCGCCCTGACGTGCCACTTGCCCGTCATGTAGGTCTCGTAGCCGGCGCCCTTCATGTACTCCGACCAGAACCGACCGGCTTTCCGCTCTTTTTCGGCCGAGCGGTACACCTTCTGTGCGTGCCACAGGAAACGGCCCGTGTTCAGCATGCAGCGGCTGGCGATGCACACGGCCCCGCTCCAGGACCCCTGGTTGTAGGCGTGGGTAAAGGTGGTCCCGCTTTTCACGAGCCGGTCGAGGTTCGGGGTGTGGATCTGGTCGAACCCCAGTGCCCGGATGGTCTCGAAGCACTGGTCGTCGGCGAAGATAAAGAGGATGTTGGGCTTTTTCCCGTTTTCCGCCCCCCGCATGCCCGGCGCGAGTGCCGCCAGCGCCCCCGTTCCCAATGTCTTTATAAAACCGCGCCTGTTTGTCATGGTCGTTTCTTTCGTAAAAAAGGTGTTGCGGAACGGCCATTATACCGGTGACGACCATCAGCGGGGCATGGAAAATTCGGCGGATGACATGGTCTTCCGGCTACCGCGGTTCCAGCCCCGCGGTCCAGGCGGCGCCGCGGCGGAAGAGCTGCAGGACCGCCGGGATTTCAAAGGCCTGCACGTCGTGTCCCAGCGAACAGTGGAAGACACGCCCGCGGCCGTAGTTGAGGACGAAGGCGATGGGATAGACTTTCTTGTCGACCTTCGACGTCGCGGCGGCCAGGACGGTGATCGGCGTCTCTCCGTCGAGGCAGGTGTACAGCTCGTCGGTGGTGGTGAATGATGGTATCCCCCGCGTTATCGGGTGATCCTCGTCGGTGATAGTAACGGTGAACGCGCCGCGGGGATCGTGGCCCCGCATCTTCGGGTTCCAGACCCGGCCCGCCAGCGTGACGAATTCTTCCCATTCCTGGAACGCCCCGCAGGCGAAGTGGACCATGACCATGCCCCCGCCGCCGGCGACGAATTCCTTGAGATTCTTTCGGGCCGCCGGCCCCGGGTCCGGGCACTTCCAGTCCATGAAGTGGATGACGATCGTGTCGTAGGCGTCCAGCCCGTCTTCGCGGAGCGCCGCCGGCTCCCGGGCCATGCGGACCGCGAGACGCGCGTCTTCGGCGATCCCCGCGGCCAGGACCGGCGCGGTCTTCTTCCACTTGTGGCCGGGGTAGTCGACCCCCGTGACGATCAGGACGTTGGTCTTGTCCGTGTCGCCGGGTTTCGGCAGGATCGCTTGTGTTTTCTCCTGCCCCGTCTCGCCGGCCGGAACGGCCTTTTCGCTCTCCAGCAGCCACATCTCGGAGACGACCACGTTGGTCTTGCCCTCCCGGCGGAACGTGATCGTGCACGTCCCGTCGCCGGTGACGGACCGCGGCAGCGGGACGACCCGGGATTCGGGGTCCGTGCCCGCGGTCCGCGCGGGGAGCTTCGCGGCGTCGAGTATCCGGATCCGCCGGGAGGGGGTTCCCCCCGACGCCCAGACCGACTGGGCGCGGTCGTTGTGGTCGTAGTCCCACCAGGAAAAGCCGAACCGGTAGGCTTTTTCCGGATCGAGGCCGGCGGCCTCAAACGACACGGCGTCGCCGGCGAACTGCACCGTCGCGAAACGGATCGTTTCCGCGGGGCCGCCCCACGAATACGGCTTTCCGTTGACGACCTTCAGCGACGGCTTCGTGCCGTCGGACCGGTCGGGGCCGCAGTCGAGGTAGCAGGCCACGCGGAAGCCGTCCGGGGCGTCGGCGGCCAGTTGTTTTTTCCTGGCCGCGCTGCGCGCGGGGTCGGGTTTGAGGCCGGCATTCGAGCCGCCGCGGCTTTTGTGCGATTTTGTCGCCCGTGCCTTCATCGCCGCGGCCCGCTTTTTGATCTTCGCATCGTCGATCGTTTCGGCGACGGTGTCCATGGCGGCCGCGACTGCCGGGCCGTGCTGCTTGAGAATCCGCTCGCCGATATCGACGGCCGCGAGGGCGGCCTCCGTGCCGATGGCATCGTCCTCGATCAGGGAGAGGGTCTTGCGCATCGCCCCGACGGACGGGGCGGCCGAGAGGCCGCCGAGCAGCGCCCGCCGGGTCTCGGTCGTGGTCGCCAGTTTCTCGGCCCGGTCGATCATCTCCATGGCCCGGTTTCCGCCCGCCGTCCCGGCGAGGCGGATGTAGCCGCGAAGGGCGAGTGTCTTCTGAACCGTGTTGGTGCTGTTTTCAGCGATCTCCAGGAGCGGTTCCGCCGCCGACAGATCGGGCCACCCGGCGAGGGCCCTGACCGCCGCGGTGGTCGTCGCCTCGTCGTTCGATTTCACGGCGCCGCGGACCGCATCGAGGGCCTTTTCGCCCCCGCAGTCGCCCAGGAGCCCCAGCAGCGGGGGGCGCGCCGCGGGGCCGGCGTTTTTCAGCGCGGCTACCAGCGGCTCGGCCCGCCGGGCGGGGTCCTTCATCCGTGCCCCGATCACCTGTACCGCCCGGCGGGCGGCCGTGGCCGTCGCCTTCGAGGGTGGATCAACCACCATGGCGATGAGTGTATCGTACGACGCCGGTCCACCCAGTTTCTTCAGGCCGTCGATCGCGGCCAGCCGCACCGGTTCTTCCGCGCACCCGGCGAGTTCGCGGAGGAGGTTCTCCGCTCCCGGGCTGCGGCGGGCGGCGACGGCATTGATCGCCGCGACGCGCACCTCCGCCGTATCGTCGGACGCGGCCGCGAACAGCTTCTCCGTCGTCCCGCCGGCCGACAGCCGGGCGAGGGCCTTTTGCGCCGCGGTCGCCGCGCCGCCGTTCCCGGCGGCGCATGCCGCCAGCGGCATGACGTGTGCGGCGGTGCCGATCCGCCCGAGGGCGGCCGCCGCCGCGACCCGCACGGTTGCGGCGTCGTCTTCGAGGAGCTGTGCCACCGCGGGGGCGGCGGACCGGTCTCCCCGCTCGGCCAGGATGCCGGCGAGAATAGCCCGCCGGTCGTCGGGCAGGTCGGCCAGCTTTCCGGCCAGTGCGGCGGTTGTTTCTTTTCCGGGGATGCGGGCGGCGAGCCGCATCGCCGCGGTACCGAGCCGCGGATCGTCCGATTCGATACCCCGCATGACGGCCTCGACCGCCGCCGGGCTGCCGGTTTCGGCGAGGCCGGCCAGGCAGGCACGTTTGATGTGAAGAGATTCTGCGATGGGGAAGACCGCCATGTATATTGTTTCGGCTTCTTCCTTTTTGCCGGCGGCGACCAGCGCGCCGGCGCACCGGAGACGGGCGTCGTGAAGGGTGGTTTTCAGCGACGCGGGGACCTTCAGGCCCGAGAGCATGCCGGCGGTCTGAACCGTGCCGATCTTGCCCAGCGCGCGGATTGCGGCGGCGGCCACGGCCTCGTCGTCGGCGGCGGCCAGCTTCGCCAGGGTTTCGGCTGCCGCCGCGTCCCGGCGAACGCCTGCCGCGTTGATCGCGCCGATACGATCGCGGCCCTTCAGGAATGCCAGGCTCTTGCGGAGGGCCGCCCCGGAAGCCGGGCCGGGGATCGCCTCGAGGGCCCGCCGGGCCGGTTCCGCCGTCTTGTCGTCGCGGAGCATCTTCGCGAGAAGGGGAACCTGTTTATCCGTCGCCACCAGCGGGAGCAGGCGGCAGGCGAACCGCCTGGCGGCGAGCGTCGCGTCCGGCGATTCGAGCAGTGCCGCCAGTTTGTTTGCGGCCTCCCGTCGCTCGGTGTCGCTGTTGGTGCTGCGGGCGACCGCGTGCTCGATCATTCTGAGGATCGCCCGGGGTTCGCCGTACTCGTACCCGGCGAGCTTCGCGAACGGATCGTTACTTTCTTCGCCCCGGACGGGGGTCCCGGCCGGCAGTATAACGCACAGGAATGAAATGATGATGCCGTGTTTCATCGATCGATCTCCTTCGCGGGATTACATGGTCCAGGGGGACCGCATCGGGCGCCCCAGCATCCGGTTGGCCGCCTCGTCGTCCACGAAGCGTTCCGTCTTCCAGTCCCATACGAGCTTCCGTTTCAGGCGGGTGGCGATGTCGCCCACCAGGGATAGGGTGGTGGCGCGGTGGCCGGCCTCGACGGGGGCGACCGGGTCGCGCCGGCTGCGGACGCACGCCAGGAAATTGCCCCAGTGGCTGCCGGACTCGTAGAGGTGCTCGTCGCCGGGCCTGATCGGCGTACGCAGCAGGCCCGGCGGATCGGCCGTGATGCCGCCCCGCCTGACGTGGACCCATCCCTTCTCGCCGATGAACCGGCAGCCCTGCCCGTTTTTTCGGTTGTCCGTAAAGTTGTAGACCAGCCCGCCGGGGGTGGTGAAATCGACGTTCCAGGTGATGGAGGTGTTGGCGATCCCGTCGGCGGGGAAGGTGGCGGTGCCCGCGACCGCGAGCGTCGATGCCCGCAGCGCGGGCGCCCCCCAGAGGGCGATGTCGCAGTGGTGGACGCCCCAGGACTGGATCCACCCCGCGCAGTAGTCGTAGATGAAGTACCAGTTGAACGAGCACTTCAGCGTGTTGTAGGGCGTCCGCGGGGCCGGGCCGAGCCACAGGTCGTAGTCGAGTCCCGGGGGAACGGGGGCGACGGGGGCGTTGCCGAGGGCCCGGCCGCCGGGGACGCCGACCTCGACCCGCTTCAGCGCGCCGAGGTAGCCGTTGCGGGCCAGTTCGCAGGCGTACCGGAAATTCCGCCCCGATCGCTGCTGGGTGCCGACCTGGAGCACGGCCCCGTAGCGGCGGACGGCGTCGCAGAGTTTTCGTCCTTCCTCGACGGTCAGGCTCAGGGCCTTCTCGCAGTAGATGTCCTTGCCCGCCGCCGCGGCCATCGACGCCTGGAGGGCGTGCCAGTTTTCCGGGGAGGCGATCGTCACCGCGTCGATGTCCTCCCGGTCGATGATCTCGCGGAAGTCGCTGTGGATCGTGCACGCGGTGTCCGTGTAATGCTTGTCGAGCTTCGCCTTGATCCGGTCGGCCTTGGGCCGGTTGGCGTCGCAGACCGCGACGATCTTCGCTTCGGCCTGGTTCATGAAGGCCCGGGCGTGGGCGGTGCCGCGGTTGCCGGCGCCGATGATCCCCATCGTGATACGGTCGCTGGGGGGCGTTCCGCCGCCCGCGCCCAGGACCGCGGAAGGGACGAAACCGGGGAGGGCGGCGACGCCGACCCCCGCCAGGAATGTTCGCCGGGTTACTGTCCCGGCCCGCGATTCGCCGTGTTCAGCCATGATCAGCTCCTTGTTCGCTGTTGTCAGCGTGTCATACCGACCGGTATGTTCCGTTTCAAAAAAACATCATTTTCGCGTTTCCCCGACGGGTATGTCCCTATACCCCTTTCGGCGGCGGGGCACCGAGGATCCGCATCAGGTCCTCGATGATCGCCCGCTGGTCGGCGGGATTGCAGATCGCCGGTTCGAACAGCGCCCGTTGCTTGACGCCCTCGAGGGCGGTGAGCATCAGGTTGACCGCCCGGCGCGGATCGCCGGCGCCGACCAGGCCGGCGTCGGCGACCGCCTCGAGGAGGCCGATGTAGAGTTCACGCACCGCGTCGTAAAACCGCGCCCACCCGGCGCGGATATCCTCATCGCTGATGGACAGCGCCCAGACTTCCGTGGTGAAAATGCGGTTCCGGGGATCCATGATGCAGGATCGCACGGATGATTCGACGACCTTTTCAAGCCGCTCAAGCGGGTCGGCAAGGGGGGCCAGCTCGGCGTCTATGTTCTCCCGCCACCGGCGGTAGTAGTGGTTGCAGGCGGCGATCACCAGTTCTTTCTTGCAGCCGTAGTGGTGATACAGGCTGCCCTTGGTCACGCCCGCCCTGGCCGCGACGGCGTCGAGGTTGACGTTGTTGATTCCCTTTTCGGAAAACAGCGCAAAGGCGCTTTCGGCGAGCTTTTCTGGCATGTGGGGCGCGAGTGTCGGCATGATCGTTTACCATACCAGCCGGTATGGTTCATTGCAAGCCCCTTTTTTATTTTGTTTTCGGGAGTGAAAGAAGCCAATGTGCTATAGTGCTAGTAAGTTGTGGTATCGTTAAGGAATTGTTTCACCGGCGACGGTACAATCGTATCACGTCGTGAGTACCAAAGCGCGTAATACAAAGGAGAAAATCATGTTCAAACGCATTCTGTTGCTGCTGACAGCCGCCGTCGTCCTCGTTGGTATCGTGGGCCCCGCACCGGCCGCCGACAAGATCAAGATCCTGCTGATCGACGGGGAGAACAACCACAACTGGAAGGCGATGCGGCCGGTCACGGTGGCGATTCTCGAGTCGACCGGCCGGTTTTCCGTCGACGTCTCGCAGCTTCCTTCCAACAAGGACCCCAAAGAGAAGTGGGACGAGTGGAAGCCCGCGTTCTCCCGGTACGCGGCCGTGGTCAGCAACTACAACGACAAGGGTAAATGTCGCTGGCCGGCGGCGCGGCGCAAGGAGTTCGAGGAGTACGTCGCCGGCGGCGGCGGCTTCGTGCCCATCCACGCCGCCGACAATTCCTCGGCCGACTGGCCGGCCTACAACGAGATGATCGCCGTCGGCGGGTGGGGCGGCCGAAAGCCCAAGGACGGCTGCCTCCTGCGGAAAAAGGACGGGAAGTGGACCCCGGACCCGGCGCCGAAGGGGCGCAGCGGCAGCCACGGGTCCCAGTGGGCCTTTCCGATCAAGACCGAGGCGCCCGACCACCCGATCATGAAGGGCCTGCCCCCCGTCTGGATGCACGCAAAGGAGGAACTCTACAACTCACTCCGCGGTCCCTGCAAGAACGTGACCGTCCTCGCCTCGGCCCATTCCAAGCGGACGAAGGTCGACGAGCCGATGGTGATGGTCATCGCGTACGGCAAGGGAACAGTCTGCCACATCACCCTCGGCCACGCCGGCGGCACCGACCCCCTCAAGTGCGTCGGTTTCCAGACCCTCCTCGCCCGCGGCACCGAGTTCGTCGCCACCGGCACGGTCACCCTTCCGGTTCCCCCGTCTTTCCCCGACGCGGAGAAGGTCAGCATAAAGGAACCGTCGGAAGTAAAATGGAAGTAGGGGAGGGATTACCATTGAGGAGCAGTGCACCTGTCAAAAATGACACCAATACATCCTGGAGAAATGCTGCTGGAAGACTTCCTGAAGCCCATGGCAATCAGCCAGTACCGGCTGGCAAAAGACATTTCTATTCGCTCAACACTCCGGAGCAGGCCCGGCAGGTGGCCCTTCTTCAATCACTGAATGACAGCCTGGTGCCCCCTCCATTTCCCCGGCCTTCCCTACGGCGTTTGTGATCGTTTCGGTGATCCAAACCGGTGCCGAATACGCTCCCGGGCGTCCGGTCATCAAACCCTATTATGGGCGGGCCTCAGTCAACCCGGGGACCAGGTCCCTGAAGAATTTCTCGGACCACAGCGTAAGTTCGCGTGCGTCACGAAGATAGGGGCGGACTTCGCCGGCCGCCGCGGCAAGATCGACCTTCTCAAATCGCTCGATCAGCAGCGACTGCAGGCCCGAAAGGTCCAGTGTTTTGGTTTTCAGGTTTCCGCTCTGCAGTATCCTCGCCTCCAGATGCGGCAGGTTGACCGGCACGCCTCGTCCGATAAACCAGACAAAATCAAAGAAGTCACGGCCCTTTACCCGGCTCTTCCAGTCTCGAAAGAGCAGGGCGTGCAGCTTTCCGGCAAAGAGACTGGGAAGGTCGTACAATCGCACCTGAAACGGGGTCGGCAACAGGTGGGTTTTGACCTCGGTCAACGCACAAGGCGGTGGTGCGGTGTCCAGTTCGAGTTTGATCGAGATCTTCCGGTTGCGAGGGAAGTGTCGCCACAGTTCCTCGGGCACTCCGATGTTCAACAGGTTAATACGGGTGTTTCCCTTCAAGAAAGCCGACTCGATTCCGGTTCGTTCGCCGGAAGACTTCGGCTCGGCTTCGAATGAAAAGCCCCAGGCCGCCAGTTCGTCCTCCAGTGCCGAAAGGGCGGATTCAAGACGCGCCTCGTCCTCTTCGCTGCCCAGTGAGAAATCGAGGTCTTCCGAGAAGCGGTTCAGCCCGTGGAAAATCCTCAACGCGGTTCCGCCGCAGAAGGCGGCTTGCTCGAAGAACCCGCTGCGCCAGAAACCGAGAAGGGCGATTTCCTGGACTATTTCGCGAATAGCATACATCCAATCCAGTGGCGTAACCGGGGCGTAAGGACGCAACATGTCTTCAATCGCCTTGTTCATGACAATCCTCCATACTTTTCGATGGTGCGCCCGAGGAGTCGCACAGCGGGGCGCCTGTAGTTCTCAGCGCAGGCGTTCAGGACCGCAGGATCGAACCGGTGTTCATCATTCAGTCGCATCAATTCGGCCCATTGTCGCACATCCGACATAGACCGCATTCCGGGCTCAAGTGCAATACGGTCGCACAACGCCTTGGTCGGCGATGCGATCAGGAATGGAATACTTGCCTCTGTTGAGCGTTCAATTCCAAGGGGATACACCTTTCGCGGGATTGCACGGTATCGATAGCGCCCGAAGTCATTTTCAAACTCGCGCGACCGTTTCAGGGTTGCCGACGTAATTTCATAGACCGCATCGGGAATCAACCCGTGATAAGAAAGGGCGGTTTCGAAGCTGATATACGAAGGGCCGTAGATGCTCGCGGCGAGACAATAGGGATTGATATCGCGCCGCGTTGCGTACAGCCCTCGCCGGAGTTGAAGCAACTGCCCGGTGTGTATCATTCGGGCAATCTTCCCGCGCTTGTCGCCGATATCCCCCAGCCATTGCTTCATCCGGAGTGTGTCAACAATCGGCTCAGACGTGTACTCTATGTTGTTCATACTAAGCATGATAGTTGTATTTATTGCAACTATCAAGCATCAAATAAACATTTTTTGGATTATCTGGCCTTCTTCAACACTTGAATGTCTGCCCAAGATCCCAACTCGTGACATTCTCGTTGGCAAAAGGGCAAAGGAAAGTTATAGTGCATTGTTAATAAAGTAGTTATGAGAATAAAACAGTTTGCGGTGCCGAATACGGTGCCGTAATGCTTTGGGATGCGGATTACTCTTGGTAAAAACCGCTGTACTTCACTGCCCGCAATTCAATTCGCCCAGGGGTCGTACCTGACAATCGAATAATTCCGGCCGTCGTACAGCAGCAGGTCGCCGCCGAACCCGAACTCGGCATGACCTGTACGGCTCTTCATTATTTCCATCGAAAATACAATCCTGCTCCTGCCATACTCCAGTTTCCATATTTCGAGGAGGTCATCAGCGCCCTGGAACACGGCAAGGTTCCGAGAATGACTGGCACAGACAAATCGATGTCCTTTCGGCATTTCCACGAAATCACATTTGCCGGTAGCTGCGCTTGCGCATCCGACCCGGTACTTCTCCCGCTGAGAATAATCCACCATTAATAATTCTTCATCGTCCATTATGTCAACTTCATGAGGTGCTGACCGGGAACTCGCCGGGACACCATTCAGTTCGGCAGTCACCTTCAAGCCATCCGGTCCAAGGCGCACGGTTTTACCTTCAGACCAGGCCAGTACGTGTTTGCCGTACATTCCCACGCCACCCCGGTCGGTATCGAAATCGTACCTGGCGATGATTTTTCCCGGATCTTTGTGTAGATCAAGCTTCACGACGGCCCAATGGAAATTCTTCCCGGACGAAGCGCTCAGGGTATTGTTCCCGGAAGGAAGCGATTTTTCAGGGATGTGTCTTTCGTGATGCGGTTGCTTTTGAACCATGTACCGATGGGATGTGCGTCTACGTAGCCGTGTTGAAAAAAAGATAACCTACAACTCTCGGTGGATTGATTTGAGCGATGTACCCCTTTTGTTCCTATTTCCCCTTCGGCCGGATCGTCATGCAGAAGCCGCCGCCCGGTGCCATGGCCGCCTCGATCGTGTCCTTCGCGGTGGCCGCGCGCTTCTCGGTCTCGTACGCCTCGCGATTGGTCTTGTAATGGGCGTCGGCGGCGTCCCGGTGGATGACCGTCGCGTACTCCCCGTCCGGCAGGAAATCCAGCGGGATCCCGACCGTCCGCGCCTCCTCGTCCGTGGCCGCGGCGACCAGGAACGTATCCCCGGTCCGCCGCATCGTGACGATGTATTCGCCCATTTCCCCGGCGAGCGTCCGGCTCTCACGCCAGGGCTGCTTCTGGGCGGCGATGAACCCGAACAGCTCCCCGTGTTTCCGATAGAAGCCGGCGGCGTCGGGAATCACGGTCAGGCCCGAGTAGATGATCAGGGTGCGGGCGGCCTCGGCGACGATCGTCGAGTACACCTGCGCGAAGACCCTGGGCCGCGGGGCCATGGCGTTGTTCAGGTCGAACATCCCGTTGTCCATGTCGATCGGGCCCATCAGGTTGTTGACGTAGGCCTGGAGGATGAAGGTCCCGGGCGAGAAGGACCGCTTGGCGTCCGACTGGGCGTGGCAGTACTCGCGGGTCTGGCAATTCGGCCAGGTTCGCTCGTCCCCGCTGGGCGGAACCGGCCCGTCGTGGAAGTTGACCGACAGCCGGTTCTTCGCGCAGGCGGTGATGATCTTCCGGGTGTAATTGACCTTGTCCCGGCCGCGGAGGCCCCGCATGAAGCCGTACTTGATCCCCGCGGCACCCCATTTTGCGTAGGCGGCGACGATTTTTTCGGTCCCGAACTTCTTTCCGGCCACGTGGTTCAGGTACAGCACGAGCCCGACGCCTTTTTTCTTCCCGTAGTCGATCGCCCGGCGGACCTGGCCGGACTTGCCGCCGGTGAATGGGTCGGATTCACCGGAGAACTCCGGTCCGTACCAGTTGGCGTCGATCAGGAGGAAGGGTACCCCGGTCTCGGCGCCGAGGTCGATGAACCGCTTCCAGGTCTCGAAATCCTGGCCGTACACGAAGCCGTCGTCTGCCCTGTAGCCGATCGCCCGCCAGTCCCAGAACGAGACGCCGGATTTCAGCCAGGTGAATTCCTCGTTTTTGCAGGGGGGATTGAGGTTGGCCATGAGGTCCGAGTCCACGAGCCGCCCGGGATGGTCCCCGAGCATCACCACCCGCCACGGGGTGGCGAAGGGGGTTTGGACCGCGGCCGTGTCTATCTCCACGCCGACGGCAGCGGAACCCTTTGCGGTCGTCGGCCGGAAGGGGGGAAAGCCGTACAGGGCCGCCTCGGCGACGGCCAGCCAGGCCCCGTCGCCGGCGTCGACGAGTACCGGCAGTTGCAGCCCGCCGCCGGTGTCCTTCAGGGAAAACGGACCCTTCGGGCGGTGCTCGCGGTTGTAGCACCAGCCGGTCGAACCGGCCGGGAGGTTGAACGCCGATCGGTCGCCGGCAATGGTGACCGTTGCCGGTTCGGTGTCCCGCGGTCCGACGACATACCGGAAGGCGGCGCCGTCGTCGTAGGCCCGAAAGACGATGTCCATCGCGGCCGGCTCGCCGGCCGCCCGCGCCAGGGAAACCCGCAGGCTGCGGTAGCGGTTGCGGACCGTGCTCCGCTTCCCGAACACCGGTTCCCACCGCGAATCGACGTCACCGGGTTCCCGTCCCGCCATCGTCCACGCCGGGGCGTCCGTGCCGAACGCCAGGCCGAGGGGCGAGGAGTCGACGACGGTGCGGCCGCGGTATCTGACGGAATACGCGGGACGGCCGTCGGCGAGTTCGCAGATGATCGTCACGTCCCCGCCGGGTGAGGCCACCGTCGCCTTTTCCGCACCCCGAGCGGCGGGGGGAGCGGTCAGCAGCGCGGCAGCGAGAAACAGGTATGAGAGGGGCACAACGGCGGATATCTTTCTGCGATTCATTGCTGGTATCTCCTCGATGTACGGGTGGATTGTCTATGGTACAGAAATCGGGGGTGAATATCCAGGTGGGAAATCCGCGCGGGTAACATACCCCGTTTTACGTCGCTCTTGCGGGGGAATCGTATCACGCAACGGGAAAGGGGAAATCGTTTAATTGCTTTAAATAAATACACTTAATTATCGCATCGCAGTTATTTTGGGCAGGGCTCGCTCGTTTGGCACGGACGTTGCGAATCTTATAACAGGTGGGGGCATTTGCAGTGTGTACGTGAAAGGAGATGTGTGATGAGTGCGGAAATGATGTTTGCAGCGCGTAAAGGGTTGTTTCTCGTTGCGGCGGCCGCATCGATAGCCGTCGTTTCCCTGTTCCCTGAAACCGCCCGGTCCCAGGGCGTGCGGCTGAGACACGATCGGCCGATCGCCATACACGGCCCGGCCGGCAGCTCGCGGTGGGCACACATCGACGTCCCCCGCGGCGCGGACTACTTCGAGGTCCAGACGCACGGCGGCGCCGGCAACCTGACCCTGCGCGTCAGGCACGCCGGCCACCCGTGGCGGCCGGCCAGCATGAACCCGGGAAACAACGAGACGGTATGTGTTCACAACCCCGCGCCCGGCCGCTGGCAGATCCTCGTCCAGGGGGTCACGGCGTACGGGGCCGGCGCGCGGCTGGTCGCCCGGTACAACGTCCCACGCGGTCCCGGTGCGGGTGACATGATAGCCCGTGCGGCGCCGGCCATTATCGGCGGGCTCTGCGAACTGGCTGCCTCCCGGGGCGGCGGCGATGATGATGACGATGACGATGATCGCTACCGTGACCGTTACCGCGATCGCGACGATCGCCTCGACGCGCGGGGTATCAGGCTCACGACGCTGCGGTCGGGGCGGCGGGTCGACGACCTCTGCGGCGGCCGCCGGTGCACCGACTTTTTTCGCGTGGAGGTTCCCCGCAACGCCCGCGGGGTCGCCTTCCTGACCCGCGGCGGCAGGGGTAACTGCCGGCTGCTGGTCAGCCGCGAGGCCCTGCCGACCGTCGCGGATAACGACCACGCATCGAGCCGCGACGGCACCGTCCAGGCGGTCACGATTTCACGGCCGGTGAGCGGTACGTATTACGCCCGGCTCGTCGGCGATCCGGCATTCGAAGATGTCTCGCTGGCCGCGGTGATCGAGGATACCAACCGGCGTCTGCGCCCCGCTCCCGACCGGCTCGAACCTGATCCGCCGACCGCGGCGGCCGACCGGATCCGTATCATCGGGCCGGCCGCGGACGCGACGGTCGCTCCGGGCGGGACCTACCTGGTTCGCTGGGACGCCGCGGCCGATATTCGCACGGTCGTTATCGAGGTCTCGTGGGATACCGGCCGGACCTGGAACCGGCTGGCCGTGCTTCCGGCAAGCAGTGGAAGCGTCAGTTGGCGGGTTCCCCTCGACCAGGCGGCGTCGGGGAACGTCATCCTCAGGATCAGCGACCGGGGCGGCTGCGAATCGGCCGCCCGGATACTCGCATTCGCGGGAAGGTAAGATCGAACGCCTGAACGATGACGACGATGGTATGGGGTGGGAAATGTACCCAGGTGGGTAAAAAAACCGGGTACATTTCCCCACTTTTCAAGGTTCGGCGAAATGATCGGGCGAAAAATGCAGTTGGAAATAAAATATAAAACTTTATATTACAGTTAGATATGAAATTATACGATCGACGAACGTGTTTTAAGTTAGTTTTGGCACACCGTTTGCTCAACATATAGTATACGAGGGAGACGCAGACGAAGATGCAGAAGAGGAGGGTTCTGGCGCCGGGCAGGCAGGCCGGGCCGGACGGTAAAACGAGTTGCGAAAAGACTGGAGGGATTCGCAATTCGTGTCCGCCCGGGCCTGCTCCCGGCGTTTTTTATTTCCGGTGGGGGCTTTAATGGTGAACTTCCCCGGGCTGCGGAACGGTAGCAAGCCTACCTCTATGGTACCCATTGGGACACGTCCCAGCGGCATGCCATCCTCGGAGAGCCGGACGACACGAGCCACTTTCCTTTTGGATGGAACTGGAGTGTGTGAATGTGGACGTTACTGCCACGGAAGCTGTCCGATTCCGCGACTACACGCTTTGCCGACACGCACCAGAGCCTGATGCGTCCTGACTTATCGCCGACGGCGACATAATCGCCCTTTGGTGAAACCGCCACTGCAGTCATGGGCATGGACTGCTCACATTTTTCAATGAGCTTGCCGGGGTTCACGTTCCACACCGTGAGGGTCGCGGTATCCTTGGCACTTGACGGTGGTGAATGACGACTCGCTGGAGGGACCTTAGGATTGCGTCTCATGCCTGGTGGTCTTTTCTTCGGTCGGCCGGGTGACGGACTTCTGAATTCGCCGCAAAAACCAGCTACTGCCAATACGTTACCGTTTGCGGAGAAGCCGATAGAGCCAGTCGCCGGGATGGGCGATGGTGTCAACAATCGACCTCCAGAAACGCGCACAAGCATTGTCTTCATAGTACAGCCAAACGCGATGGCGCTACCCTTGGTCGACATGACGATTCGCTGGACGGGACCGCCTCCCCATGTATGGTCCTTCAATTTGCCCGATTTTACGGGCTGTCCTGTCTTCCAGGCGATGACCGGCATTCCGCTGCTGTTAGCGGCATAGACCAGCTTGCCGCTTGGATGGAATGCCACCCACGAGAGATTGTACTCAGGAAGTTTCTTTTCCTTATTCAAACGGATCAACTCCTGGTCCAACACCTCGTTAACTCGCCGTCCCGACTTGATGTCCCAGAAACCCACGATGTTCACGCTGGATATCCGCGTGCGGTTGCCGACCTCCGTCACTGCGGCCAGGAGCTTGCCGTCGGGAGAGAAGGCAAGGTTGTCGCGGTGGCGGGTCGGATGTGCAAAACCGCCAATTTTCTCAGCTGTATCGATCTCTCGAATAACCGACCACGTCTTCGTGTCAAGGAACCGGATCATCTTGTTACCAGCGCGTGCGAGGAGCGAACCGTCAGGCGAGAACGCCAGAGCAGGTCCTGCCCCCTCAAGCTTGGCGGTGGGGCTGAACGGCTCAGCGCCGGCGGCACACGTGAATACGGATAGGGCGAGTGTGATTGTAGCGAATGCTGTCGAATGTCTCATCGATAGTCTCCCATTAATGTCAGTGTTACATTTGTGATCATTTCACGGTCGAAATGACTGTACGATTTTCCGATCTCCCCGATCGTTTTCAAGGACCTCGGCTTGAATGCCCGGTTGCCGTACCGGCTTCAATGACTACCGGGCCGATGAGACCGGAGGGTAACAACTCACCGCGGGCGCGGTACCGCAACGCCGTTCGTGTCAAGCGCTTCGTTTCGGGCAGTTTCCGGTCGCCGAGCAGCCGGTTTCTCCAGAGGTTGGCCACCGTGATCTCCAGCCGGTTGTCTTTAGCCTTCAGGGCGTCCGTGATGTCGACCCGCCAGGGGGCACACCATACCACGCCCAGCTTCTTCCCGTTCAGCGAGACCGCTGCCATCTCATGGACGGTGCCCAGGTCGAGGTAAGCCCTCCCGTCCGGTATGTTCGGGGCTTCAAACGTCTTGCGGTATGTGGCCATGCCCGAATAATACCTGATGCCGGGTTCCGCGCGCTTCGTCCAGTCCTGGAGCCGGGGGAACGTGAGGTGTTCGGGGCCGCCCCATGCGGGATCAAAAGCGACTTCCCAGGCGCCTTCCAGCGTTGCAACGGGCACCGTTCCGGGGAAATTCACGCCACCCGCGGATGCCGGCTCCCTTGACGGGTCCGTGCGGGGGGAACACAACGAAGAAACTCTGGTACGGCTCGAAAGTCAGCGGCACGGCCGTGACCTTTTCCCGGCGCTCGAACTGCGGCAGGGCCCTGATCGCGGCCGTCACGGGATCCCAGAGCTGCGGATCGCCCCGGGGCGCGCGGAAATCGCAGCGTGCCTTCACCGTTTCGCCCGTGGTGTTGGCCACGAAATAGATATCCCGGCGGCCGGTCCGGCGGTGGCTGTAGCGCACCGGCCCGTCGGATTGGAAGTCCGCGGGAATACCCCTCTCCGCCAGTATGGCCGCGGTCGTCTCGTACCCGGGGTACAGCGTGGTGGTGACCGGCCCGGACGGACGGTCTGCGCGCAGTCGCCAGGGCGGCATTCGTGAACGGCGTGGACAAACTGCCTGCGCCATATCTCGCTGAGGTAGGGCGTGCCGCCGAACGGGATGTTGACATCGCAATCCATCCGCAGCACCCCGCCGATGCCGGCTTTCTTCATCGATTCAAGGTCCGCGGTGGTTCCCTCGATGGAATAGTGTCCGTCCTGGCAGGTCCAGTAGACCCACGGGCGCGCCGCGTCCGGCGGGGCGGCGAATGCCGTCTCCAGCGCCGCGCCGTCGTCGCTCTCCGCAAACCCGCTGATCGCGGCGAGCGTGAGCACCATGACCGCAGGACGTTTCATCTTCATTCTCACCCGCATCACCGTGCTTTTTCCGCAAGCACCACTACCGGTCCCAGGAGCCCCGAAGGCCGCAGCTTCCAGTCGCTGCGGATCTTGATATTCGTCTGCGTGTAACGCTTCTCCCGCGGCGCGCCGCGGTCGCCGATCAGGCGGTTCTGCCAGGAATTGACCACGGTTACATCGAGCCTGTTCTTCCCGGCCGTGAGTTCATCGGTGATGTCCACGCGGAACGGACTGGTCCAGGTGATGCCGGCATCCTTGCCGTTGAGTGTAACGGCGGCAATGCCGACATCCGCTACCCGGTTCAGTTGCAGCCAGTAACGCTTCCCGGTATCCGGCGTTATGTCAAACGCGGTGGCATACGTTGCCGCGCCGGAGTAGTATTTGATTCCCGTGTCGGTATGGCGTGTCCAATCCGTCAGTTCTTTGAATACAACCGACGCCGGGCCGCCCCATGCAGGGTCGAACCCGACCTGCCACGGTCCCGTGATCGCGCAGGCGGTTTCGCGGACGGGATGGTTCGAACGTTCCGTGCCGTTCTTCGTGACGGGGACGGCGTTCTTGAACACCACCAGGCAGGAGCCGAAGGGATCAAACGCCAACGGGACAAACGTCCTGCCGTCCGCCTGCTCGAAGGCTCGCGCCGCGGTGATATCCCCGGTCACGGGATCCCACCGTTCCGGCTGCCTGCCGGATACCCGGAACGCGCACGTGACCTGTTTTGGCTGCGCGGTCTGGTTGCACACGAAATACACGTCCGCGCCGTCTACCGTGTAATGGATGTACTGATAGTCCAGTTGTTTCTTCGCGCCGACCACCGCGAAATCGGGGGCGACACCGTCGCTCTGCAGGAATGCGCGTGATGTCCGCCCCCAGACAAGGGTCCCTTCGCCCGCTGCTTGTGTTCCCGTTGCGGCGGGGTTCTCGCCCCAGAGTTCGTCGGCCAGTGCGTGGAACGTTCGCTGTGCCGCCGCGCCGCCGACCAGGCTGACCAGCCGCGCGGGTTTCGGCCCGATGACCGTTGCCCCTTTCTCAAGCAGTTCCTGGACCTTTTCCAGTGCCGCCAGGGAAAGCACCTTGTGGTCGGGAAGCACCAGAACGCGGTAGTGGATCCCCCCGGGAACCACGACCGCGCCGTCGACGACCGCCAACTGCAGGAGGACATCTTCGTTGGTGACGTCGTAATCATACCCGGGCAGTGCCCCCGCCCGGTTGAATCCCTTGTTTACCGCGATGTTCGGCACGTGATCGCCGTAGTAATACAGCACGTCGGCCACGAACGTGCCCTGCTGAACCACACGCTGGATACGGTTCATGTAATCCATGAAGGTGTCCGAATAGTCCCACCAGGTAACCTGCGGGTTGACGTGGGTGCCGGCAAAGTATTCCTGGCCCGGCACGCCCATCTCCTTCGGCGAGCAGGTGAAGGTATGGAAGAAGATCATGTTCAGACCTTCGCAGTATTCGAAATCCATGGCCGGCTTGAGGTCGGACCACAGCGTGACGGCCCAGTGCGGTTTTTTCAGTGACGTGAAAGACTCCGCACCGACAATCTTCTTGCCGTAGATGTGCGCGGCCGACGACGCCTGCTTGACAAAGAAGCGGTTTTCGGGATCGGGCCGGTGCGGAGACGGTATCCAGAACTCGCTCATGACGATATCGTTGTGCGCGTAGTTCTTGATACCGTCGAGCGGCGCGGCATGCGGGCCGGAACACTCCGGCTGAATCCCCATGTTGTAGCGTGCCGCGTGTTCGGCGAACGTCCGGTAATGTTTTTCCGATACCAGGTGTCCGATCGTCTTCCTGAGGTCGGCGAGGAACGCGTTGCTGACGGCGCGGCTCTCGACGATCTTGCCGGCGACGACCGGCAGATACTTGAGGATGTCGTACCCGCAGTATGCCGTGAAGTCCCGCGCGAAATTGGCACTCCAGTTCATGCCGCCGCATTCCCAACTGTCGGTCTCCAGTTGCGTCAGGACCGTCCCGGCCATCGGCCCGGCCTTCTTCAACAGCGGATCGACCACGTCATACCAGTAGCGGTCGAAGGCGTCCTTGCTGAGATAGTCGAGCACGTGGCCCTTCCAGTTGTCGCTCGAGGTCTTTACGTGCGCGCGTGTCGGCGTGTAACCGATGCGCAGGACCGTCCAGCGTCCCGCCGGCGCGTCCCACGTGAGCGTGCCGTCTTCGCTCAGCGTGTCCGTGATAGCGACGATGTCGTTGGGCAGCGTGTCTTCTTCGCCGGGAACGGCGGGATGATCGTTGAGGAGAAAGCGGCAATCGGGCGCCGACCCGCCCAGTTCACGCGCCCCGGATTTGGCGGCCAGGTGGCTGATCGGCTTTCGGGCTTTGCCCCCTCTCGATACGAGGTTGTTTCCGTCCGTGTCCAGCAGTCCAACGGTCACCAGTTGCACGTTGCGCGGCGCGTCCGGGGAGTTGGAATCATAGGCACCTTCAAACAGCACCCGGAATGATTGTCCTTCGACCGGATCGAAGGAAATCCTGTTTGCCCCGTCCTTGAGGGCAAACACCTTCGTGCCGTTCCGCGCGCCGTCCACCGTCACCCGGCACGCCTTCGGGCCGTAGCCTTTTCGACCCGCCAGGTGCAGCCCGGATACGACCGCGGGCTTGTCGAGAGTAAACTCGATCCATTCCGGCGATGCGGGGGTCGGGCCTTCTCCGGGTTTCTTCCCGGCACTTACCCAGAACGTGTCGCCGTCTCCGTCCGCCGCCCTGGACGCGGGGAAATTCCGCTGTGACGAACTCGCGCGTATTTTGAAAGGCTGATGGGGGGCCTCGCGCTTATTCGGATAGGCCAGCACGCAGATATCGCGGTAATACTTGTAATTGTGCTTTGGAACGGGGAGCTTTCGCGTGATCGCGGCGGGCCCGGTGATCGTGATCTCCGACCACGTCAACTGCTTCGCCGTGTCGTCGAGGGTCACCATCGGCCCGCCGAGATTCCAGCCGCTCTGGATGGAAAGCCCCAGTTTCAGCCCCAGGCGCCTGGCTTCTTTCAACGCATGCAGATACAACTTCGTCCATGCCGGACTCGCGTACCGTGGCCCGTTGGGAACGTTCCTGTCGGGCCCCCAGCGAAGCTCAGTGCCGGCGTCGAAAATCATCGCGCCGCTGAAGCCCTTATCGTGCATCGCCTCGAGGTCGCGCGTGATGGCTTCCTTCGTCACGTTGCTGTTGAGCCACCACCACCAGCAGCGCACGCCCGCCTCGCGCGGCGGGTTTTTGAACCCGGATGCCGGGTCTGTTGATTCAGCCGGTGTGCAGGGCGACACCGCCATGACGGCGACAAGCAACATCAGCAGTACTCGATTCATTGTCATCCTCTCATCCGTCCATACCTCACCGGAGGCTCAAAATGACTGTTGCACCTCGCGCCTATAAGTTACCCAAACTGACCGATTCGGCCTCACCTATGATATTGCTACTGTATATGCAGCGCCGAAAAGCAGGGACGGTCCCTGAATGGACCGTTCCTTTTTTTTCGGCTTACCTCTTTATTCATCTGCAGTTGCAATCTTCTATCGGTCAGTTTGAGTAAGTTGCGGTCTGTTCAGCCATCCTGCTGCTTCACATTCACTTGCCGGGTCCGAAACACAGGATTTCATCGTCTTCCGTGGAAATAAACACGTACCCCCGCGCTATCGACATGCCGTCGTAAATCGGCTTTCCGGGAAGCGTGTAACCGGCGATCTTTTTTCCGTCCTCCTTGGAGTATATCTCAAAATACTGCTCCTCGTTGCCCCCCAGCAGCTTCTCCTGTTTCGCTATGGTCTCACGCGACATATCTTCCGTGCGGAGTATGTCCTTCGTACCGGCCACAAGCACCTTGTCTTTCGACAGCACCATGGACCTGACGTGCAGGCGGCAGTCGTTCTGCCAGGCGTAGTTGTCCATGCGTTTGTTCCGCTTCTTTCCAGACCGCTTATTTCTATTCTTTGATTTCTTCGCGGGTTTCTTTGCCGGTGCCGGTGTCGGAGTCGATTTGGATTGAATCGCTACGGATGCTCTGTACAGATGGATATCGCGTTTTCCGTAAAAACCGAGCTTCGGGGACGACCTGAAGTCATTGTCCAGACCCCTTCTGCCGTAGCCGTAGACATCGTCTCCGTCGCGCACCATGATGCGCCCCGAGTAGGTGGACGTGCCGGGTCTCTTCCATCCGCCGTAGGCCGATCCCTGCTTCGTCCCGTACTGCCAGTACGTGCGATGGGCCCAGGTGTCGTCGAGGTATCCGGCAGTATTGTGGATGCGCGGCTTCAGATTCGAAGGCAGTACGCCCTTGATCGTGTACCCTTCGGGAATGCTGTCGAGGTGCATCTGGAAATCGCGCATGAAGATTGTCTCTCCGTCGCTTGCGAGGATATCGTTCAGTCCGCCCGGCAGATTGTGACCCTTGTTCGGCTCCTGGTCGCCCGTCTTCGGGTTTCTGGACCACATCTTTTTTTCCATGAGTATCCCGCCTGTTTTACAGTCGAGCGTGTAGATATACAGGCCGTCATCAAGATAGCTCGATCTGCCGGCCGCGAAGTAGATCGCACCGTCCAGGAAAAGCACGGATCCGTGAACCGGCCAGACGGATTCGAGCTGGCCGTACACGCTGTTTTTTCTATCAGATTTCGCGGCCCTGAACTTCCACGCCAGTTCGCCCGAGTCCTTGATGAGCGCGTAGACCCAGCCGTCACGGGAACCGAAATAGAGCGTATTGCCGATAATCGTCGGAGGAGAATCTATCCTCGCCCCGGCACGGAACTCCCATTCCGTCTTCCCCCTCGCCCGGTCCAGGGCATGGAGAACGTGGCTGTCTCTCGCCGCCACAAAGACCGAATTGCCGGCGACAACGGAAGCCGTGATCCTTCCCGGCAGTTTCTTCTTCCAGATGAGCTTGAGATCGGAACCGACCGGTGATGCCGTCCCTCCGCTCCTTGCGGCGTCACACCTGTACGTCGGCCAGTCCGACGCGGCATTCTTGCCGGGACCCGAGACCCGGGCAAACGCCGGACCCTTGGCGAGCTTGTTCTCCGGTTTCTGGCCGGCCAGGGGGTTCTTGTCCTTTGGCGAGAACGCAAAGAAGCCGCTCAGTTTGACCTGTATATAACACCCGCAGGAATGGGGCGGCGCATATATCATGCCGTTGGCCGGCATGATACCGTATTCGCAGTTGCCCCTTATATAAGCATTCTGCATGGCGAGCGTGCCGTCGAAACCGATCAACTCGATACCCGTCCGTCCCATGATGATGTACCTGCACGTGGCCTTGTTGCGCCAGCAGCGGTGATGATGCGTTCTGGTGAAAGCAGAGGCCGTCTGTATCTCGTTCCTGACTTCACCCGTGCGGTAATCGTGCGCCTGCTCAAAGTCCGCCGTGTGTCTCCTGGCCTTTTTGCCTACGTAAACAAGATCGTTCACTACGAAGCAGTCCATCTGCGCGCCGTAGGCGGCCATGGCGTCCGTCGTCCACAGTTTCTTTCCCGTTTCCGCGTCCATCGCCACCAGCTCGCCCTTGATCGATGTCGCCCCGGCGCTGAAAGACCAGAGGATATTTTCCTGTTCCCTGAGTTCGCCTTCAGCGGGCATGTTCCCCTTCTTTTTAACCTTGCCCGACCCCGGCAGATTGTCAACGGATATAACGACATCCTTGTAGACGAGAAGTGCCGGCGTAAAATTCGACGGTCTGCTCTCGGCCGAACGCCTCAGTGTCTTCCACTTCTGCTTGCCCGTCTTCTTGTCCAGGGCGATGACCGTGTTCCGTGACTGGAAATAGACATTGTTCTTATCCACTATCAGCGTAACCGGCAGAATGCCGAGGGTGTCCTTGTCGTTCTTCGCCCAGAGGATTGTGCCCGTTGAAGTATCGACCGCCATGATCTTTTTCTGCAGCCCGGGCCGCGAACGACCTTTGAACATCGACTGGTAATCCGCTGGCTCGCCGTCGAAGGGAAGGGCGATGAGATAGAGGACGCCGTCTTTTTCTATGATGTCCTCGGCACCCTCGGTTCCCTTAAGAGTGCGAATGGTCTTCCCGTTTGCCGCATCTATAACCTGTATCGGCTGACCGAGACCGAGCGATGCGTACACCTTGTCGCCGGCAGAGACGACGCGCCGGTTCAACTGTGTCGGGCCGGATCTGAACGCGCGCCAGTGGTCTTCCCATTTGCCGACGTCCCGTTTCCACAGGACTATGCCGTTGTACGCGTCCCGGCAGATCATGTTCCACCTGGGCGGATAGTAGAAATCTTCAGTCATGCCTTCGTCGAAGATGTAGAAGATCTTGCCGTCACTTGAAACCAGCGAACAGAGAGATGACAGGCGATCGTGGCTTCGTGCCCATTTCGGGCCGCCTTTCCACTGGATGTTGTAGGGCACGTCGACGGCAGTATCGGGCGAAACGGCATTGCCCGAAGCGTCGTAGAGAAAATGCCCCCAGTCGGACGTGTTGCCGGGGACGGGTTTGACGATCTTTTTTCCCTTTACCAGGGCAACGCCGCCGGGGCAGAGAACGCGTTGAATCTCTTCCACCGGGACAGCGCATTTATCGCAGGCAACCACGAGAAGATTTACGGTATCGGATATATAGGGCAGCGCCGTGCCGTCATAGACTTCGGCCGAAACGGGCCCGTACATACCTTTTGCCGCTATTGCCCTTCGTGCCGTGAGCACCTTCACTTGATCCGTCGCCAGTCCCTGGACGATACAGTTGTCGGCCTTCAATGCCGTCAGTGCGTCGGGATCATCACACCCGATCTGCACGTATATGCCGCCGTCAACGCCACATGCCTCTGCCCCCGCAGCCGCAGAGGCGGTGCCCGCAACCGACAGCATCACAATAAAACCATGCACTGTTTTCATGAGCCTGCCTTTCTTTTGCTATAGCGTGATTATACATCATGTCACACTGTGTCATAGTTTCAATCAACCCCATCGCTCGTAGTTCTTCCTGGCATAAGCGGGGGATGGAATCGCGTCGTAAGAGGTGCCATCCGTTGTTGTTTCTCGCCGTCGGCAAAAAAACAGGACGCCTGTTACCTTTTCTGCAGGCAGACGACGCTGCCGTCCACGGCGGCGAGGTACAGCCGGCCGCCCGCGGCGGCGAGGCCGTCGAAGACCGGCGGCGACGCGAGTTGCAGCGACGATACCGCCGTCCCGTCCGCGGCGGCGTAGACATTCAGGAGCCCGCCCTTCTTGCCGGCCAGGGCCGCGGCCTGGGCGGCAAGCCGTTTTTGGCTTTCGGCGTCGCCCCAGTTCCGTTGCGTCACCCGCGTGTCGACCAGGTCCGGGGGGCCGGCGACGAATACCCGGCCGCCGGCGACCAGGAGGGCGCGGCCGAGGAGGGGGATCTCGATCGACCAGTCGCAGACCGGCCGGTGGGGGTCGGGGTGCCACCGCTTGCGCCGCTTCCCGGTCTGCACGACCTTCGGTTCCTTCTTCGCCCTGAAGAGGTGATACTCCAGGGAGGTCGTCTGCCGGAAGTGCTGCGGTGTGCGCCCGAAGGCGTAGACGCAGTCCCCGCTGACCGACATGATCCGGCCGACGGGGGCGTGGTAGGCCGCGGCGTACCATCGGCCGGCGGCGGACCCGGGGTTTTTGCCCCATAGCCAGTAGGACCGGTGCCACCAGGCGTCGTCGAGAAACCCGGTCGGGCAGAACAGGTGGGCCCCCGCGCCGGCCTGCTTTTTGAAGTCGCCCGGCGGCGCGACGGCGACCCGGTTGCCCGCCCGGTCGAACCGCTGGGCCCGCATGTAGATGTTCGTCCCGTCGCAGGAGAGGATGTCGGGCAGGGCGGTCGGCAGGTCCGGCCAGGCGATTTTCGCGTCCAGCGGTTTTCCCGTCTCCGGGTGGCGGTCGGTCATGACGTTCTCGGATATCTTCGCGCCGCTGCGGGCGTCGAGCCGGAGCAGGCGGAGGCCGCCGTCGAGGAACAGCGACCGCCCGGCGACGGCATACACGATGCCGCGGGGCGTGCCGCCGCCGTCCTCTTCCAGGACCAGGACGCCGCCGTGGACCGGCCACGCGCTCTCGACCTGCTCCCACGCCGTCATGCGCCGATCGCGGGGGGCCGCGCGGAACCGCCACGCCGGGCGGCCGTCGGCGGCCCGCAGGCAGTAGACCCGGCCGTCGGCAGCGCCGAACAGCACCCGCCCCCGCCACACGGTCGGCGGTGAGTCGATCCGGGCGCCGGCGGTGAAGGTCCAGGCCGTCTCGCCGGACGCGGCGTCGATCGCGTGCAGGGTGTGAACGTCGACCGCGGCCGCGTAGACCCGCCCCCGGGCGACGGTCAGGGCGCTGAGCCGGCCGCCGATCTCGCTTTTCCAGGCCGGCGCGAGTTGGGCGGGCACCGCGGCGGGCGTACTGCCGCTGCGCGACGGGTCGCGGCGGTACGTCGGCCAGTCGTCCTTCCCGGCGGGGACTTCGGCCGTGATGGCATCGCCGGCGGGGCCCCGCTCCAGGCGGCCGGCGTCGGAGACCTCCACCGGCATCCGCTGAGCTCCCCGGCGGGTTGCCAGGGCGTTGAAGCCGTTGAGCTTGGCGAGGATGTAGCAGGCGCAACTGTGGTAGGGGGCGTAGGTCAGCCCGTTGGCCGGCATGATCCCGTAGAGGCACGCGCCCCGCACCCAGTCGTTGCGGTTCCAGTGTCCGGCGGCGAGGTCCACGTACTCGATCCCGGTCCGCGAGGCGAGGATGTATTGTTCCGTCGCCCGCGCGCTGTGGCAGCGGTGGTGGGGCATGTGGTTCCCGTCGTCGGCCGGAAACGACCGCACGACCTTCCCGGTTTGCAGCTTCCGGGCGGTGAACCGGCCGCTGTCCCGCCGGTTGGTGGTGGGCGCGGTCCACACCAGGCCGTCGACGACGAAGACGTCCTCCGGCGAATCGTATCCGGAGGGCGGATGCGGCGCCGTCCAGAGCGCCTTCCCGGTCTTCGCGTCGAGGGCGGTCATCGTGTCTTTCCCGCCCCGGTGCCGGACGATCTTCTCCCCGCCGGCGAAGACCACCACCCCACCGCCGACCAGGAGCCGCGGGCCGAACCAGGAGCGGATCGGCTCGGCGCGGGGCAGGGGCTTCGATTGCCAGCGCGTCTCGCCGTCGCTGCGGCCGAGGCAGACGACGCGCGTCCCGTCGTGGAGAAACACCCGTTCGGCGTCCGCCGCGAGCGTCATCGGCGCGACGGGGGTCGCCACCTGCCACCGCCGCGTGCCCGTTTCGGCGTCGATCGCCGTGACGCGGCGGTCGTCGGGCCGCCACTGCCAGCGTTCGGATTCCCGGCGGACATCGCGAATGGATGCGTACGCCTCTTGCGTCGACCAGGGGCGGGCCGGGGCCGCCGGGTCGATCACCGCCAGCAGGACGCCCCGCGAGAAAATGATCTCCTCGGTCCCGGCCGTTCCCGCGTAGGTCCGCACCGTTTCACCGGTGGCCGCGTCCAGCGCGACCACCGGCTTCCCGAGCCCCGGGGTGACGTAGACCCGCTCACCGGCGGCGACCAGGCGCCGGGGCAACTGGGCGGGCCCGCTCTTGAGCTGCCAGACGTGGGTGTTCCAGTTCTCGATCCGCCGCCGCCACAGGACCGTCCCGTTGTAGGCGTCCCGGGCCGTCAGTCGCCAGTCCGGGGGAAGCTGGATCGCCGACGTGGGGCCCTCGTCGAAGATGTAGAAGATCCTGCCGCCGGCGGAGACCATCGCGTTGAAGCTGGACAGGTGGTCGTGGTGGCGGGCCCACCGCGGGCTCCCGACCCACTGGAGGCGGTGGGGCGGCCCGACGATCGTGTCCCGGGAGACGGGATTCCCGCCGGCGTCGTAGTAGTAGTGAGTCCACTCGTCGCGCTCGTCGTCGACGGGCTTCCGCAGCCCCTTCCAGCCGGGCAGCCGGTTTCCGCCGCCCGCCGGCAGGCCCGCGATGTCGACTCCCGGGGCGACCATGGCCGTCCCGCCGGGCGCCAGGACCCGGTTCAGTTCGGCGGCCGTGACGGCGCACCGCGCGCCGACGACCGCCAGGTTCACCAGGTTGTCGACGTAGGGCAGCGCGGCCCCGTCGAAGGCGGTCGCGGACACCGGTCCGCAGATCCCCCGGTCCCGCAATTGCCGCCGGGCCGCTTCGACAGCGGTAGCGTCGGTGCAGAGCATCTGGACCAGGCACCGTCCGCCGCCCCGCAGGCCGGCCGCCCGTTCGGCGTCGGGGCCGATATACACGACCAGGCCGCCGCGGACGCCGCTGGCGTCGAGTATCTTTTCCGCCGGGGCGTCCTGCGCCCGGCAGGGAATCAGTGAGCAGAAAACGACCGCGGCCGCGATGTGCTTCATGGAATGTCTCCGGTTGCTGTCCGCGGGACCGCGGGGGACAGTGCCGTTATTCTGTTAAAAAATCGGGGCAGTCCCCTTAGCCGTACCAGGGGCGGTCCCGCTTGATGGTGCGCTTCATCAGCCCCTTGAAGATCTGTACGTCGTCGGCGACCTGGAAGTCGAACATGCCGACGCACAGGAAGTCGGCCCCGTTCCGGAGGGCATACTTGAAGCCGACCGTGGGGTTGATCGCGCCGGCCGCGAGCGTCTTGTAGGCGATCCAGGGCACGTCGATCTTCTTCATGAACGCGATGGTCTCCGCGGGTTTCCGGCACCAGATGTTGTCGTGCTCCCGCTCGGCCTGCGCCGACCAGTACTTCCTGCTGTGGAGCGTCTTCATGTAGAAGTCGGGCTTGATCCCCGCCTTGTGGCAGGCCACGGGCACGTCCAGCAGGTGGCCGCCGATGCCCGCCGGCATCCCGGCCTTCCGGATGAATTCCACCACCTTCCCGAGCATCTCCGTCTTCCCCTCGCGGACCCACCGCTCGGCCCAGCCGCCGTTGACGTAGATGGCCGCCGCGCCGGCCTCCATCGCCATCTCCAGGCGGGGCTTGATGTCCTTGAGTTCCGGGCGGCTGTCGACGATCCACTTGATCTTCCCGCCCCGTTCCTTCCAGTACCGCTTCGCGATCTTCCGCGTCCGCTGGGTGGGGTTGATCAAAAACGAGTTGATGCCGTGCTCCTCGCAGAGTTGCAGGGTGTCCATCACCCGCTCCTCGGTGTTGTATTTTTTCATGAGGGAGGAAACGTATACCAGGTCCCGGGCATGGGCATACCCGGCGAGGATGTTGCCCCCGCAGATCATCCGGCTGAACGCGACGCCGGCGATTGTTCCCATCGGCATGTCGCCGGCCGGGCCCTTGTTCTTCGGGGCCGCGGCGCCCTTCTTTTGCGCCGCGTCGAGGATCCGCTCCTCCAGGGTCAGCGCCGCCGCCGCGGTCGCCGGGGTGAGGATCGATCCCTTCACGAAACCGCGCCGGTTGATGTTGTTCTTTTCGCTCATGTCGTGGTACCTCCCGGGGAAGAATTCGTTTCAATTATTATACCGAAAAGTGCCGCCGTTTTCAGGCGACCGGGGGGGACGGTCCCGTTTTTCTGCGAAAAATCGGGACAGTCCCCGGGCCTGTTTCACGTTCATATCGACGCCCTCGACGCAATAGCCGAGCGCCGCGATCAGCCGGCCGTCGGGCAGCGTGAAGGGCTCGTCGCCGAAGTTGACGGTAACGGTGATGCCGCCGGCAAACCGGGTTTGCTGGACGGCGTGGTCGGCGGTCAGCCACTCGTGGGAGAGCATCTCGCGGTAACCGGTCGCGCGGGCGACGGGCGTCGCCGTCCGGTAGCTGCGGACGAAGCGGTCCTTCAGCCGGTGCCACTTCTTCCGGTCGAACATGAACATCGGCGGGGTGCCGTAGAGGGCGTTCCAGAGGTCGCGGCGGTCCCAGAGGTCCGGGAGCTTGTTGTTGTAGTCGCCCCAGTACCACTGGGCCACCACGCAGTCGTGGTAGACCAGCTCCCACAGCGGCAGCCGGTAGTAGTGGCCGGTCTGGAATGTGGCCACCCGCTCGGGCACCTCGTCCCAGGTCCGCTGCATTTGCCGGCCGGCGTCGGGGACGCGGTAGGGCCCGAGGCTCAGCATGCCCTCGAAGTAGTGGACATGCGGGACGGCCGCGTCGTGGCCGGTCTCGCTGCCGCACACCAGCCCGCAGTCTTTGCTGATGTATGCCAGGAGCCGCATCTTGTGGCGCTTGCTGTCGGTGCGGGTCATCGGGTGGTCGGGGTGGTAGCACTCCCGCCACGGTGAGGCGGTGGTGGTGTCGATAAACCGGCACCGGTAGGGGTGGGTTTCCAGTTCCGGCGGGATCCGTTTCCGCGCGTACTCGACCGCACGGCTGTCGCAGAGCACGCCGCAGGGGATCATCTCCCCGTCCTTCGCCTCGACCCGCCAGCCCCGCAGCCGGCGGCCCTGCGCGTCGACGGCGATGTCGTCGTTCGCCCAGGCGTCGCTGGTCCAGTCGCCGTGCTTCCACCGCAGGCGGGGAAAGTGCTTCGGGTTCATCGCGTCCTGGTAGATGTCGTAGCGGCTGGTGAGGACACCCATATCGTTGAGGGCCTTCAACTGGCCCGGCGGCAGGCGGTTGCTCCAGAGGATTCGCCGGATCCCCGCCGCCCGCATCTCCCTGCACAGCGAGACGGCCTCCCGGTCCCAGCACCAGGCGTTCACCGCCCCCACCAGCCGGTCCACGTGCGGGTTGGCCTTCCGCTTCTCGGCAAGCGTCCGGAACAGGCCGGTTTCCTGCGCGTAGCGGCGGTAGCGCTTCGCCATGGCCGTGTAGCCGCCCGCCGTAAAAAAGGCATACCGTATCTTCCGCGCCGGCCCGAACCGCCCCTTCTGCGGCCGCCACGCCGGGGCCAGGCAGAGCAGACCCTCCCGGCGGGGGATCTCCACGACGGCGTCGTCGGCGGTCTCCACGATGGCCATCCAGCCGTCGCCGCCCGCGGTCGCGCCGTACCACGGCATGCACAACCCGTGTCCGCCGTAGAGGTGGTACCGCATGGGCCTGAGCGTCTCGTCGGCGGCGGGGTAGGCGATCCCCTCGTTGACCGGGGCGATCAGGAAGTCCTCCCGCCGGGAGGCCAGCGGCGGCGGAAACCGGATCGGGTTCTTTATCTCGCCCTCCGCCGACAGGGTCAGGACGCATTCCGGCGTCTTCTTATCCAACTGCACCGTCGCCGCGATCTCCAGCATCGAGCCCGGGTCCAGCAGGCGGACAGCGAGGCCGCCGGCGGTCTTCTGCGCCCCGAGGGCGATGATCGGCCCGCCGTCCTGCCGTTGTTTCCAGGTCTGTTTCGCCCGGCGGTCGGTGACCGTGAGGGCGGGGTCGGCGGCGTGGAACGTGACCGCCAGGTGCTCGTTTTGCGCCGTGACGGTTGCCGGCAGGTCCGCGGCCCGCAGGTCGTCCAGCGTCCCGGCCCGTACGAGTGTGACCGCGTCGGCATGAATCGTCGCCGGCCCCCGGCCGATCAGGCGGGGCCAGACGGTCGCGATACCGGGCGGGACGACGAACCGCGACCGCAGCGTCCGCCAGCCCCCGGTGCGGCTCGCCGCGGCGGCCCCGAACGACCAGTCGGCGGTTTTCTTGTCGGCGCCGATCGTGGCCACGCAGAGGGTGACCCGGCCCTCGCCCGCCGCCCGGACCCGGGCGGTCAGCTCGAGGATGTCCCCCGGCTTCACGGGAACGCGGGTGCCGTGCCCGAGGCTCCAGTCTTCCCGCCCGGTGTGCTCGATGCGGACGGCCTTCTTGCCCTCGGCGGGGTCCGCGGTGACGACGGCGGCCGCGGCGGCACCTTTCTTCCGGGACCAGACGTCGTGCCAGCCCGCCAGCCCCTTCTCGAAGCCGCCGTTGTCCAGGAGATTCTCCCCGCCCGCCCCGAGGGCCGCGAGCACGATCGTGACCTGCGCGATACCGTTCATGTCATTCCGCCTTTTTCGCGTATAATCGGGTTCGTTGCACAGATGATACCGCCCCGCCGGCGGTTTTTCCAGTTACAACAATGTGGTGTAAATCCATGTCTGAAATGGGCTGTAGAAGAATCGGCAATTGAAACAGGAAAGAACATCAGATCGTTGGTGCGTTCACTTCGTGGGATTGAACGTGACAATTTGCTATAACACACGGCTTCAGCCGATATTTGGAGTAGTGTTTATGGGACGTTCGAGCGAACATCAATTCGTCATATGCATTCGCAATGACGATTATCCTGCTTCACTGGAGAGACGAAAAATCTACGAGGCACTGCCGGATGCGGATGCCGTGAAGCATAACCAATTAAGAGTAATAGATGAGTCCGGAGAGGACTACTTGTACCCGCAGGAGTATTTTGTTCCGGTAGAATTACCGAAGAAAACAGAAGACGCATTGATTGGTGTAGCGTAACCATGGTATAGCACATCCAGGGACGTAAGCCGCATAGCCCGTCGCCCCCCAGAACGTATGCAGACGATCCTCATGGCCACGTTCGGTTCCGCCGGGGACATCAACCCCTTCATCGCCGTCGGCAGGGCCCTGGCCGCCCGCGGCGCCCGCCCGGTCCTGATCGTCAATGCCGCCGTCGCCGGGCAGGTCGCGGCGGCGGGCCTCGCGGCACGCAGCCTCGGCGACCCGATGGAGATCCCCGACGTCCTCCGCCGCCGGCCGCAGTACATGTCGGTCCGCGGCCCGGCCCTGGTACTCCGGGAGCTGTTTATCCCCCTGATCCCGCTGCTCTGCGAGGAGACCCGCCGGGCGATCGCGGAAGAGCGGCCGTCGGTCGTGGTCTCCCACCCCCTCTGCCCGGGCAGCGCCTGGGCGGCGGCCCGCGCCGGGGTGCCCGCGGCGGTGATCCACCTGTCCCCGACGTCGTTGTTCTCCCGCCGGGACCTCTCCTTTCACCCCCGCCCGCTCCGGCTGCTGTATCGGGCGGTGTTTCCCCTGTTGTCCCGCCTGGCCGACGGCCTGCTCCGCCCCGCCTGCGGGTCCTCGGGGTCGCGCGGGTGGTTCCGCGGCTGCGGGCGCGGCGGGGCGCGATGACGCGGGCACTGGCGGGGGTCCTGGCGGGGGAGGCGGAGACCCGCGCCGCGGCGGTGCGCGAAGCGATCGCCGGGGAGGACGGCGCCGCGCGGGCCGCCGAGGAGATTCTGGCGGTGGGGTGAGGGTAAAATCCGGAAAAGGCTTTTGATATGTAAAATTGCTGCCGGTATTATTGAGCTCATTCTGATTATCGCGGGTAGTCTATAGCCGAATGACGACGAGTAACAAGGACCTAAAATCGACTCTCTGGGAAGCCGCCAATATCCTGCGCGGTTCGGCCGTGGATCGGACCGACTGGAAGGGGTACATCCTCCCGCTTTTGTTCCTCAATCGCATCTGTGACGTGTGGGACGAGGAGACCGCCGACGCGGTGGAGGATGTATTGAAAAACGACGCGAATCTCTCGATCCCGCGGTAGGTGAAGCGGAACGGGCGGCCCGGCGGCGACGGCGACGCAATGGAACTGAAGGAGTTGTGGGCCGAGTTCGAGGCGGACGGCGGCGACTTCCGGACCGAGATGGATGCGCTCGTGGAAATGCTCGACGGGGTGGTTGCCAAAGGAAACTGAGTTAATGGCGGAAGACCAGAACATAGAGTGGAAAGAAACCTGGCGGGACGAATACCTTAAGGTGCTGTGCGGATTCGCCAACGCTGAAGGCGGACGCCTTGTTATCGGCAAGGATGACAAGGGGCTGGTAGTTGGCGTGTCGAATGCCGACCGCCTCATGCAGGAACTGCCCAACAAGATTCGCGACCTGCTGGGGATCATGCCGGCGGTGAGGCTCAGGAAGTCGGCCGGCAGGAAGACGGTGGAGATCGTGGTCGATGCGTATCCACACCCCGTCAGTTACCACGGCCGCTACTACCAGCGCAGCGGCAGCACCACACAGGAACTCAAGGGCGCGGCACTTGACCGGTTCCTCCTCGGAAAGCAGGGCAAGCACTGGGATGGCGTGCCGGTTCCACACTTGAAGGTCAGCGGACTGAACCGACGGACCCTTGCCGACTTCCGTAAACGCGCAGCCGACAGCAAGCGGATGCGCTCCGCGGATCTGAAGGTCGGTGATACCGCGTTGATCGACAAGCTGAAGCTTCGGGAGGGGCGCTTGCTCAAGCGCGCCGCTGCGCTGCTTTTCCATTCCGACCCGGAAGAGTTCGTCACCGGCGCGTACATCAAGATCGGCTTTTTCGCCGGCCCCGGCGATATCCGCTACCAGGACGAAGTCCACGGGGACCTGTTCACACAGGTGGACGGTACCATGGACCTGCTGCTCACCAAGTACACCGCCGCCGCGATCGACTTCCGGGGAAGGCAGCGGGTCGAGACGTACCCCGTTCCCGAAGTCGCGCTGCGCGAAGCGGTCCACAATGCGGCGGTGCACAAGGACTACGCTTCCGGCACCCCGATCCAGATCAGCGTCTACCGCGACAGGATCATGCTCTGGAATCCCGGACAGTTGCCGCCCGAACTGAGCCCCGCCCGGCTGTTCAGGAAGCACCCCTCTCTCCCCGCCAACCCGGACGTGGCCAACGCCTTTTTCCGCGCCGGGATGATCGAGGCCTGGGGAGACGGTTACGAGCGGATCGTGGAGGCCTGCGAAGCGGCCGGAAATGCGAAGCCGAAAGTGCGCTGTGAAGCGGAGGGGATTTGGCTCGAATTCGCGTTTCCAGAGGAGTACCTGAAGACCGTCTCCGGAAATCGTGAGGCGACCGGACAAGTTACCGCACAAGTTACCGGGGAAGTCACCGGGGAAGTCACCGGGGAAGTTGCTCGGCTTCTGGATGTGCTGCAAGGAGCTATGAAACGACAGGCTATCCAGGACGCTCTCGGACTCAAGCATGAAGATCACTTCCGCGCGGCATACCTAGTTCCTGCCCTCGATGCGGGATTCATCGAGATGACAATTCCCGATAAGCCCCGTAGCAGTAAACAGAAGTACCGGCTAACACCCAAGGGCCGCGCTTTTTTGGACGAAAAGCATGAAAGGTCGTCATGAACTGGCGTACAGTGACCCTCAGTGCAACGCCTGTTGGCGCCCCATGGACATCGGTGAGAATGTCGGTGAAAACGCCGGGAGGAACAGGGCCAGATGCTGGGGTGGAAACTAGGGTGGCAATCTTCTCACCCTCCGTCGCAACGAGTCCACGCGAGCTGTCGGCTCTTGGCAAAAAATGCTTGGTGGTGCTGTTGGGCAAAACCGCAATAACAGAACTATGATATGTGCGATGAATTGAATCTCGGAGCTTTCAGCGCTGACGTGCGGCAGATCGTGCAAGTACATCGCGACGTATTACTGATTAAAGCCTTGCCGGTCATTCAAAGTGAATATTTTCATTCACTTGCCTTTTCAAGGAAATCGATATGAACAAAACAACAACCTTCACCCCACTCGCGCTCCTTGCCCTCATGGCCCGCGCGCCGGCGCAGGTCGAGGGCATCCCCGGCCGGTGGCCGGTGGAGAAGGCCCGGACATGGTACGACAGGCAGCCCTGGCTCGTCGGCTGCAACTACATCCCCGCCACCGCCATCAACCAGCTCGAAATGTGGCAGGCGGACACCTTCGACCCCGCGACCATCGAAAAGGAACTCGACTGGGCGAAGGGCCTCGGGTTCAACACTCTCCGCGTCTACCTCCACGACCTGCTCTGGGGGCAGGACGCCGACGGCCTCTACCGGCGGATGGATCGCTTCCTCGACATCTGCACGGCCCGCGGCATACGCGTCCTTTTTGTCTTCTTCGACGACTGCCACCGCCCCGACCCGAAGCTCGGCACCCAGCCGCTACCCGTGCGGGAGTTCCACAACTCCGGCTGGGTCAAGAGCCCCGCCACCGAACTGCTCGTCCGCTACCACGACGGGAAGGCCACCGGCGCCGAGAAAAAGCGCCTGCAGGGGTACGTGCAGGAAACCATGCGCCGGTTCGCCGATGACGGCCGCGTCCTGGCGTGGGAACTCTACAACGAACCCGGCCGGTCGGCCGGGCAGAAATCCGTCCCGCTGCTGACGGACGCCTGGCGGTGGGCACGGCAGGTCGCGCCCTCCCAGCCGATCTGCTCCAGCGCCGAGGGCTCGAAGGGCCGCGTGTTCGTCAACATCGCCCGGGCCAACTCCGACGTGATCTCCTTCCACTGCTACGACGACCGGCGGCTGGAACTCACCATCAAGGCGTACGAGCGGACCGGGCGGCCGGCGATGTGCACCGAGTACATGGCCCGGCCGCGGAGCACCTTCAAAAAGTCCCTGCCGATTCTCAAGAAGCACCGCGTCGCCGCCTACAACTGGGGCTTCGTCTCCGGGAAGACCGGGACGATCTGGCCGTGGAGCTCGCGGAAGGGCAAGGACGTCTACGCCCTCCGCGCGGCAGGGGCGGTGGTCAGGCCCGGCGAGAAATTCCCCGAGCCGATGGTCTGGTTCCACGATATCTACCGCATCGACGGGACGCCGTACTCGGCGGACGAGATCGCCTTGATCAGGAAGATGACCGCGCGGTAGGGGGGCTGTCACGTTACTCGGGTGGTCGAATTTCAGGGAAAGAGATTGGTATGAAAAATCCACCACGGCCGTATAATACTTATGATATATACGATTCTATGGCAGTGTAGATGCGGAACCGGCTTTGTTATTATTCCGCGTGGAGATAGATGATGAACCAGACCTTTACCGCGATTATACATCAGGAAGAAGACCTGTACGTAGCCGAGTGTCCGGAGATCGGCACTGCAAGCCAGGGTGAAACGATTGAGCAGGCTCTTGCAAACCTGCGAGAGGCAACAGAATTGTACCTGGAAGAATTTCCGCGAAAAAACACGTCTCATCCGATCCTCGCCACATTCGAGGTGGCGATTCATGCCTACAACCGCCGGTGCGGATGAGAGACGCGGATGAGGGATCCGTCGGCACGGCCCCGCCGACTCCCATACGGCCGTCCCCGGCGAAACACGCGCCATCGCCGCAGTGAGTAGCCGCCTTTCCATCGGCGCCTGATCTGATATGATACCGGCCGTTGCGGCGGTAATGACGAACATGTGCGAGAGGAAACATGACTGAGTTCTTCAGATCGGTAATGCTGATACTGGTACTCCTGAACCCGTTCCTGGTGATCGTGTACCTGATCGACGTGCTGCGGAAACTCGACCGGAAACAATTCACGGGCGTGCTGGTGCGGGCGGGCATGATAGCGACCGTGGTCTTCTGGGCCTTCGCCATCCTGGGAGACACGATATTCTCCCGCGTGATGCACGCCGAGTTCGCGTCGTTCCAGATATTCGGGGGCGTGGTGTTCCTGCTCATCGGGCTCCAGTTCGTCTTTCGGGGGCCGACGGCCATCAAGATCCTCAGGGGGGAGTCGCAACACCTCGCCGGGGCCATCGCCATGCCCGTCCTTATCGGGCCGGGGACGATCAGCGCCAGCGTCATCGTCGGGGAGCGGCTCGTTGCCATCGAGGCGTGCGCCGCGGTGATTACCGCGCTGGGGACGTCCATCCTGATCATGATCGGCCTCAAGGCCCTGCACGACTACGTGCGTCCCCGGCACGAACCCCTCATCGATCGCTACATCGAGATCACGGGGCGGATCTCGGCGCTGTTCGTCGGGACGATCTCCGTGGAGATGATCATGCAGGGGGCCAGTGCCTGGGCGGAGAAGTTCTGAGGGGGGAACAAGACTGCCGCTTTGGCTGCTCGATCCCGCCTCCCTCACCGTTTCACGTCGAAGCAGAAGAGCCGGTCGTGGTAGCGGAGGTAGAGCCGGCCGCCGCAGACGACCGGGTGGGCCCAGGCATCGCGGAGCCGTTGCTTTCCGCCGCCGACCAGGCGGAACCGCCCCTTCTCGGCGAACTGCTCCGGGGAAGGCTCGACCAGGGCGGCCTCGCCGCGCTCCGAGAAGCAGTACAGCCGTCCGTCGGCGTAGACCGCCGAACCGGCGTGCAGGCCGGTATGGTGGTAGCGTGCCCTGCCGGTTTCGACGTCGATACAGAACCAGCCGTCCTTCCCGCCGTATCCGGCGCCGTAGAGGAAACCGTCGAGGAATATCGTCCCGCCGGTGAGGTTGTTCAGGTCGCACTGCCAGGCGGGGGCCGCCCGGACATTCGCCCCGGAGACCTTCAACCGGAACAGCTCCGACTTCCTGCCGTCGGGACTCGCGACGAAAACCCGCCCGCCGCCGCAGTAGGTGGGGGTCGAGCAGATCGCCCGGTACTTGGTCGGGCGGGGGCTCGTCCAGAGCAACCGGCACTGTTCGGCGTCGGCGCCGAAGGCATGCCGCGACGAGCAGGTGACCAGGTGCGTCATGCCCCCGAAGGTGAAGAGGACCGGCGAGGCGTAGCTGGCGTCGTCGGGTATGGGACGGGTCTGCCGGACGGTCTTCCCGGTCGCCGGATCAAGGGCGGCGGCCATGGCGCCGCGGCCGCCGGGACAGACCAGGATGGTGTCGTTCATGCTCGCCAGGCACTCGCTGTGTCCCCACCTGATCTCCGTGCCGTCGAAACGATCCAGGGTCTCGACGGACCATATTTCGCGGCCGTCGGCTGCGTCGAGGCAGGCCACCCGCCCGTGGGCGTTCATGTGGTAGAGGCGGCCGGCGCGGTAGAGACAGCAGGCTCGGGCGCCCTTGAAGTTTTTCGTCCAGGACTTCCCGTTGGGGGTTTTCCAGATGACTTTTCCGGCCGGGTCGAGGGCCATGATCAGCAGTTCGCCGCCGACATCGCCCGTAATGTAGAGCCGGCCGCCGGAGATGACCGGCGAGGAGTACCCCCGGCCCATGTTACCGGCGACCCAGAGCCGTTTCGGGCCGCCGGCGGGCCACGACTGCAGGAGGCCTTCCTCGTCGCTGATGCCGTCGCGGCAGGGGCCCCGCCACTGCGGCCAGCCCGCCTCCTGCGAGCGGACCAGGCCGTCGACGTGCGATCCCGCCGCGGCCGCCGGTCCGGCGGCGACGAACAGGATGCACGAAACGAGTCTCGCGTGCGTTTTCATCGGTGCGGTCCTCCGGGCGCGTGTTGATCGGGCATGCAGAAAAGGATACACGACTTTTTATTTCTGTCCACGGCCGCGGGCGAAACCGGGGAGGACGGGCGCAGGATTTTTGCGGCGGGGCGGCCGGTCTGCGGGCCCCTTTCGCACGTGCTTGCCGGGGTAGACCGTTATGTTGTCGAAGAAGGCATAGACCGTGGCATAGCCGCCGTTCTTGTCCTTCGGTGCCCAGGCGGGCGAGTGTCCGCCGTGAAATGTGCTGAACATGAATTTGCAGATGAGTGTTTTGTCGCCGCCGACGGCGCGAAACCGGACACCATTGTGTATCACCACCGGCTCGCCGTCGATGTAGAGATGCGAAAAGCCGTCGGCCTTCGCCGGGTCGTTGACCTTCACGTGCAGGGAGACCGCGTGGTAGCGTCCCTTCCGGAAGGCGAATCGCCGCACTCTTTTACCGCCGGTGCCGTATGTTCCGGACTTGTTCTGGCAGTACGTGTAGGTGTTGACCCCGCCGCCGCGTTTGAACATCAGCCGGGCGCTCCAGCCGTCCGGCCGCATCGGTTTGCCGCCGGTGATGGTCCTGGCCGGCCCGAGCCCGTGGAGCTTGCCGCCCCGGACGAACTGGAAGTCCTCGGCGAACCTCACGTCGTAGTTGAGCGTGGCCTCCGCCAGCGGCGCGGGCAGGCCGATGCGGAAGACGATCCGCTTGCTGCCCCGGGGATAGCCGACGTACGCGGCCTTCATCGCGGCCGAGCCGCCGACGCCCGCGCCCGCGGCGCGTTCGAGGTGCGGGTGCTTCAGAAAGCGGGCGCAGGCCCGCGGGTTCTCGAAGTCCGCCGCCAGGACGGGCTTCTCCGTTTCGGCGGCGGTGGCCGTCGCGGCCGCAAGAAGAGCGGCGAGGACGATCTGAAAAAAACTGCATTTCTCAAATGGTGAAGTAACCATGCCGATGTCTCGATACGGGATGATCGCCTTTAACATCGATTTTACAACGACGTGATGGTATCTTCAAATAAATAAACGGCTGTATTGCGCAGGATCGCCAAAACAAATACCGGGTGACATGATGACATCGCAGGCGAAACAAGACGATGACGGCCCTGTCGTGATCGACGATATCGCTTTCTCCCTTGACCGCGGCGCGGCGATGAAGCGGGCCGGCGTACGGGCCGGCACTCCCGACGAGGCGGCGTTCGAAAAGGTCCTGGCCGCATTCACGGCGGCGGCCCGGCCGCGGGCCCTCTACCGCGTCTGCTACGTCGAGGACAGGGGCGAGGACCGGGTCGAAATCGGCGGCGCGGTCTTCAGGAGCCGGGCGCTGCGGCGGAACATCGAGGGGATCAACCGCGTCTTCCCCTACGTGGTCACCTGCGGCGCCGCGGCGGACGCGTTCGGGGCGGAGAGCGGCGATATACTCGCGCAGTTCCGGCTCGACGCGCTGCGGGAATTACTGCTGAAATCCGCGGCCGCCGGCCTGAAATCCCTGATCGAGCGCCGATACGGCCTCGCCGGCAGTTCCTCGATGAGCCCCGGTTCCGGGGACGTCTCCCTGTGGCCCATCGAGCAGCAGCGGGAACTGTTCGGGCTGCTCGGCGACGTCGCGGGCCTCGTCGGGGTCCGGTTGACGGATTCCTGCCTGATGCTGCCGAAAAAATCGCTCTCGGGCATTCGCTTTCCGACCGCGATGGATTTCGAGAGTTGCCGTCTCTGCCGCCGGGCGGTCTGCCGCGACCGCAAGGCGCCGTTCGACGCGGCCCTCTGGGATGCCATTCACGAATGAGGCGCTACGCCAGCGCCCGGCGGAGATCATCGATCAGCTCGTCGGTGTCCTCGATGCCCGCCGAGAGCCGCACGGTGTTCAGGCTGACCCCGAAGGTGGTCCGCATCTCCTCGGGCAGGTAGAGCATCGTGGTCAGGTAGGGGATGCAGATCAGCGATTCGGTCGCGCCGAGGCTGACGGCGTGGTAGATCACCTTCAGCCGGTCGATGAATTCCTTCGCGTCGTCTATCGTTTCGCCGACGTCGAAGGCCAGCATGCCCCCGTAGCCGTCGGTCATCTGCCGCCGCGCGATCTCGTGGCCGGGATCGGACGGGAGGCCGGGGTAGCGGAGGTTGGATATCTTCGGGTGCCCGGCCAGGAATTCGGCCATGGCCTGCCCGTTGTGCGAGATCTTCTCGCTCCGCAGCCTGAAGGTCTTCAGTCCCCGCTCGAGCAGGGACGCGGAGTACGCGCTGAGGGTGGTCCCGATCGCCTGGCGGGTAAACCAGAGCTTCTCGTAGTCCTCCTTCGACCCGGCGACGGCGCCCGCCATGAGGTCGTTGTGGCCGCCGAGGCACTTGGTGGCGCTGTGGACTACCAGGTCGGCGCCCCGGTGCAGCGGTTTCTGATGCAGGGGGGTCGCGAAGGTGTTGTCCACGATCAGCATGGCGCCGACGCTGTCGGCCGTCTTCCGCGTCGCGGCGATGTCGATCATCTTGCACAGCGGGTTGGTCGGCGTCTCGATGAATATCATCCGGGTGTTCGGTTTCACGTATTCATCGAGCGTGTCGGCCGCGGAGGCGTCGAGCCAGGTGATCTCCACGCCCAGCCGCTCGAGTATGAGCGACACCTTGTAGTGCGCGCCGTAGATGTCGTGGAAGAGCACCACGTGGTCCCCGGCCGAGAGATAAGTCAGGTAGACCATCGTGCACGCGGCCATGCCCGTCGTGCACAGCACGCAGTCCTCGGCGTCCTCCATGCCGGCCAGGACCCGCTCCACGGCCCGGACCGTGGGGTTGTCGTCCCGGTGGTAGGTGTACCCCTCCACCTCCCCGTCGGTGATCTGCTTGAGCACGTCGAAGTCGAGGTACTCGTAGTTGACCGCGTTCACGATGGGCGTGACCATCGGCCGGTTGCCGTAGGGGGTGAGGGGGTCGGGCTGCTTCATCATCATCGTCCGTTCTCCTGTACGTTGCGACACGCGCCCGGGTATCCGCGGCCCGGGCGACGACATAAAAAAACCGCCGCACCAGGAATGCGACGGATCGTTCGCGGAGATTCTTGTTCGAGGCGTTTACCTCGCACATCGAGCGGCGTCTGCACCGTCGCTCCTGCCACCGTGGGATCTCCGCCCCCGGTTGGCATCCCGGCCTCAGTGCGTGCCGGAAATTCCTGATGCGTACGAAATGAAACCATATACGGATTCACATTGCAAGGTATTTTCCGGGGTTTGTGGTGTGTATCGTGCTGCTGCGACGTGAATACCGGCAGTATATAAGATTATTCTGCTGTTTTGTGTTTAGTAAAAATAAGAAAGAAGTGTGGTTAAAGTTGCCGATAAATGCTTATAATAACGGTAAATGTTTATATGCAGCAGTATTCTATACCCGGTGTGTGCAGGGTGTCTGGAAGATAGTGCAAATCAAGGAGTTGGCAATGCAGGACGAAGCAGGTTCCGACCAGGGAGGGAATATCAGGAGCGCCGCAAAAAGGAAGGCCCTGGCCTTTTTATGCGCGATAATGGCCGTGGTTGCGACGGTCTGTTACACGATCGGCATGATAAACGCGGCCGGACCACGGAGCATGACTTTTGTCGCCCTTTTCATGGTCCTGGCGATTTACTTTCTGTACAAGGGCATCAGGCTCTACACCGCCGTGGACGAACAGGAACATGCCCGGCAGATGGGGGCCTCCGGCGGCCCTGTTGAAACCACGCCACCCCCGCCGCCTTCACCCTTTACCGGAAGCAGCCCGCCGTCGGCGGGTAACGATCAAACGAAGGAAGCGGAGTCGGGCAGCTATTTGAAGCCGGAAACCGATAACTCGTGACACGGAGAATCAGCCCCTTTTTCTATTTCTTTTAAACGGCGCCCCCCGTTCATCTATCCTCAGTATCACTTCCCATGATCCGGCCACGGCATTATATCGCGCTTTACTCCACGACAGGTGTGCTGCTGAGCGGACTGCTGTTCCTGCCGCCGCCGGTGGCCGGGGCGGATTCGGCGGGGGACGGGAACGAACCGACGGCGGACCGGGAATCCGTCATTGCCGAAAAGCGCCGCGTCCAGGGGCTGATCGCGAAGATCAGGAAACCGGGGATTTCGGGCGATGAGTGGACGGCGGCGGCAGAGGCGCTGGTCGATGCGGGTGTGTACGGGGCCGAGCAACTGGCGCGGTCGTTGTTCGGCCTTCACCGGGGCGTCCGGATGCGGTATGTGACGATGTTTTCCGCTGCCGCCTCCCGGCAGCTCAGGAAGAGCGTCGACATGCAAACGGTCGGCGGTACGGTGCGGAAGCTCCGGAAGCAGGCCGGCGACGTGTACGGGGCCGGCGAACTGACCAAGAACACGATTACCGAAAAACTCGATCCCATCGCGGCCGAACTGGCATCCCTGCTGACCATCGACCGGGCCGCCGTCCTGGAGGCCGACGAGAAACTCCCCCCGCGGCGCGAGCGGCTCACCGCTATTGTCGCATTCTGGAACCGGGCGCACGCGAAGCTTCCGGCGGATACTATACCGCCGAACCAGCGGCTGTCGTCGGTGGACGAGGCGGCGCGGGAACTGGTCGCGATGGAAGAAATCAGCGCCGCCACCGCGATACCCATGCCGCCGGTGGCCAAGCAGGTGTTTCAGTACAACTTCCAGCGGCGCGACAAGATCGATCCCGAGGAATACGCGGGGATATTCACGCTGAACGTCAGGCGGACGCTCTTCGGGCTCCTGCCGCTGCGGCTCGACCTGCGGATAAACGCGCGGGCGCGGGGGTGGTCGGCACGGATGAAAACCAGCGGCGAGTTCAAGCATATGAGGCTCGGCGACGGCGTCTCCGGCGAAAATATCGCGATGGGCAGCACGCGCGGCGCGGACGTGATCCTCAAGCAGTGGTGGTACAGTCCGGGGCACCACAAAAACATGATGAACAGGGGATTCAGGCGGATCGGCCTCGGGCGGGCCGGCAAGTACTGGACGCAGCAGTTCGGACGGTAGGCTAAAGCCCTTTTTACCTGTTTCTACTCGACGCCGTGGATCATGACGATGTTTCGGACGATATCGTACGCGGTCTCGTTTTCGTACCCGTCGATCATCCATCCCCCGGGGAATCCGAGGAGCCCGAAGGTGATGTCCTCCCGGCTGAGGTAGACGGCCGGCCGGTCCCCGGACCGGATGACCTCGAGCATGAGAACCGCGGCCTTCGACCCGCCGGTGCCGCCTCGTTTCAGCTTGTGTCGTTTTTCGGCCGCCGGGCGGTACCCCGCGTCGTCGATGGGGTTTTCCGGGCGGGTGATGACCGGCGCGTCGGTGCCGATCGGTTCGGGGTTCCCGAGGGCGGTCGACAGTACGGCGGAGATGGATTGGTAAAACTCCTCGCAGCCGCCCGCCGCGTCCACCAGGAGCGTTCCGCCGCCTGAAATATACTTCTTCAGCGCCTTCAATTCCTCCCCGGACAGCTCGACCGTGCCGGTTCCGGTCATCACGGCCAGCCGCGCCCGCTCGCTGCCCATCCGCTCGATGGGGATCAGGCAGGGCCGCAGGTCGATCTTCTCGTCCCGCGCGAGGCGGTCGGCGGCCGCCGTCCAGGCGAGCGGTTCGGGATCGTAGTTGCCGCTATGCTTGACTCGCAGGACGGTCACCTTTTTCGCGTTACCGGTGTTCGCGGACGGCGGCCCGTACGGCAGGGGGCGGGGCAGGAGGCGGCCGGGCGCGCCGGCCGCCAGGGCCGCGAGGTTTTCGCCGAACATGAAGAGGCGTTTCTGTGCCGGCAGTGTGCGCTCCTGCCAGATATTCGCGATGTCTTCGGCGGCGTGCACGACCAGGGGGCGCACGCCGTTGGTTGCCGTCTCCAGGGGCGGTTTGCCCATCATCTTGTTGGGCCGGGCGTAGACCGGGTGGCCGGGCGGTATTTTTGTCAGCGGATATCGCGGGAAGGCCTTCTCGTACACGCGGCGCATCGCCTCGTCGAAGCCGCCGTCTTTCCCTTCCGTGACGCTGAAAATGATGCCGCCCCGGCAGACATGGGCGCGGATCTTTTTGATGTGGGCGTCGGTGAAGCCGGGGTCCTTCGATCCGGACAGGTAGAGCACGGGGGTGTCGCGCCAGGCAACCGGGCCGTCCTCGATGCCCAGGATCCGCCAGGCGCACCGCCAGTCGGTGTTGTTTCCCATCCACGCGGTGAGGTGGGCGATGTCCCGGGGGCGGTTGTTCCAGTCCCCCGTGAACCTGAGCTTGCCGAACAGAACGGGCCGTCGGCCTTCAACGAGGAACAGCAGGCTGAAGGCAGTCGCCGGCAGGCCCTCGCTGTTGATGCCGCCGGGATACTTTTCGAACAGTTTTTCAACGCAGAACCGGTACCAGTCCCTCTTTGCGAACCTGCCGTATCCCGACGTGTTCCCCAGCAGCGCGACGCGCCACAGGAAGCGGCCGAAATCCTTGCCGTGGTCGGCGAACTTCGGGTTGTTTTTTTGGACCATTCCGGCGAACGTTCCGCCGAGGAAGGCGTGTCCCTTCCTGATGGATTCAGGCAGGGTGCCGTTGCCGCACTCGAGGTATGCCGGGGGAGAGACGGCGTCGAGACAGGTGTACAGGGCGGCTATCGCCGCGGTTGTTATCACGCCCCGTTGCTCGTGGCCCCTGTCCTTGGGAACGCCGACGCGCCGCCCCCATCCCCCGCAGTCGAGCTGCCCCCGCTCCCAGAAGTCCCTGATGGTTTTCCACGCGCCGGCGGGCAGCGACCCGCCGGGGTTCTGCGAGAACCGCTGCAGTGCGGTCGTGCCCATGGCGGAGAGCCGGTTGCTGCAGTTGTTCCTGTCTTCGTGCCATACCGTCGTTCCCAGGCCGTTGCTGCCGAAGGCGAGCACCAGGCGCGTGGCGTCGTGGATGATCCAGGGGCCGTGCCGGCCGGCGGGACGGCTGCGCCGGTCCGCCGCGGACAGGGCGATACAGCGCATCGCGATACCGTGCACGCCGTGGGTGTCGAAACGCTGCAGGTATTTCAGCGCGGCCTGTATTTTCTTATCTCGCAGGTCCGTTCCGGCGGCGAGCAGGGCGTGGACTACGGCGGCAGTGACGAAGATCCGGTCCCGCTGCGGTTCGACGGGCAGCCGCTTGACGCCCATCAATTTCGCGCGAATCTGCTTGTTTTTCCACCGGTTGGAATTGGGGCTCTTGAACGTGACCGCCCCGGTCTTCTCGTCCCGTTCGTAGAGGTGGGGCAATCCCGTCGTCCCGCCGAAACTGCCGTCGGCATTCTGCTTGGCAAGGAGGTATTGCCGGATGTCCGCGATCGCCTTTTCGATGTCGTCGTTGAGCTTTTTCAGTGTTACCGCGTCGACCACCGGACCCTGCGCACCGCCGGATTTCACGCCGCCCGTACCCCGGGGCAAAATCTTTCCGACCAGCCCTCCCCGGCCCGCGCCGGTGACTTCGAACCGCGTCGTCCGGCCGGGTCTGTCTTTCGATTCCTCCCAGGCGACCCGGTGATCGGCGTCGAGGATGCAGACGTGGAAGCCGTTGAGCCGCGAGCCGAGGTTTTCGCCCCGGTTCCACACGGCGATGCGATCGATCGTCGTCTCTTTTTTCAGCTCGACCTCCCACCAGGGATTTTTTTCTTTGTTCGTGTGAGTTTGCGACCCGCTTTCATAGTTGTCGCTTGTGTTCCCATCCACCGCCTTGCGCGGTGCGCCCCCGTGTGCCGTGCTCGACTGGGAGGTCCGGCAGCCCTTCGCGACGTTTGTATCGCTGCTGAAGACCTCCACCTCGGCGAGCGTGAGTGTCTTGCCGTTTCCGGGGATGAAGATGTGGACGTATTTTCCCCTGACGCCGGCCGTGAGGGGGGCGGCCAGGCACAGGGATACCAGGGCGAGCGTCCCCGGCCGGATGTGACCTGCATCGTTCATGTGCCGCGCACCGTTTCCTCTCCCCCCGCACCGATATCATATCGCCTGGCGCCGGCGTTTCAATCGTTTTGACTTCCGTGGGCACCAACGGCCGACGGCGTCTCATGCGTTTCCCCGTTTGTTACACGGATGTTACATCTCCCGCGGCCGTTTTCGCCTCTAATGAACAGGGGAGGAGAAGGCCTCCTCTCCCGCGGGAAAGAAGAGTCGAAAGGAGCGAACGATGATGCGAACGGCATACAAGACGGTCGGCATTGCGATAGTGGCCGCGGCGTGGATCGCGGCGGGGTGTTACGGGGCGGAGGAAGCCGCGGACAAGCCGGCGGCGAACAACGAAAACCCCCACCTCTGGAAACCGCGGGTCAGGAGCGTGTCGGTGTTCAAGAACGGCATGGGGTTCTTTATCCGCCGGGGCGCGACGGGACTCGATGACGGCTGGTGCGTATCGGGGCAGGTGCCGCCGGCGGCATTCGGCACGCTGGCGATCTTTTCCTGCGACGACGAAAACATGGTCGACGTCGTCGGATCCGGCACCGGCAGCGTGACGGCGTTCGACGGCGTGGACGCGCCCGACACCGAGGCGGCCCGCCGCCGCCGACTCGATACGAACGTCAATCTCAACATCGAGTTGACATACCGGCGGGACGATTCCGACCTGTCGGTGGCCGGCACGCTCATGTCGGTGGGTCCGCGGTACGCGATCCTCAAGGCGAAGACGGGCACCATGGCCGTGCCGATCGCCGCGATCGCGCGGATGAAAATACTCGACCTGCCCCTGCGCATTCACCTGCGCGATGTCGAAAACGAGCGGCAGTCGCCCCGGATGGCCGACCTGGGCATGGCGTATCTGCGGAAGGGCATTACCTGGATACCGGAGTACACGATGAAGATTCTCGACGACGACACCGCCGAGCTGACCCTGCGCGGCACCCTGATCAACGAGGCGGAGGACCTGATCCACTGCGACGTCAATTTCGTGGTCGGCGTCCCTCACTTCGTGCACACGCAGTACATGGCCCCCATCGCCGTCGGGCAGGTGATCCGGACGATCGGTACGGCGACGGCGCCCCAACAGATCAGGAGCCAGATCGCCAACCGGATGGCCGTCGTCCGGAACACGAACCGGGACCCGGCCGTCGTCGACAAGCCCGTCGCGGTGGCGGGCGGCGACCTGAAGGAGGCCACGGGCAATCTTCCCAGCCTCGCCGGTCCGGGCGGGACCGACTACACGGTCTACACGAAAAAGGACATGACGATCCGCCGCGGCGAGAAGGCGATCGTCACGCTCTTCAAGCGCACGATCAAATATTCCCACATATACCGGTGGAACCCGCCCGGCGACATCCGGCACCTGCTCGTGCTGCACAACGCCACGCCGACGGCGTGGACCACGGGGCCCTGCCTGGCGCTGTCCGACGGCCGGCCGCTGAGCGAGGACCTCCTGAAATACGTGCCCCGCGGCGGCGCGGGGGAATTGCCGGTGACGACGGCGGTCAACGTCGCCACGAAGGTCGGGGAAACCGAGATCGATCGCAAGCTGAAGGCCTTTTCGCCGCGGCGCGATGTCCACCTCGACCTGGTGACGCTCAGGGGGATGATACAGGTCCGCAATTTCGAGACGGAGAAGATCACGGTGGTCGTCACGACGACCGTCCCGGGAAAACCGACGGAGGCGGACCGGGAAGGAGAGATCACCGTCAACACGGAAAAACTGCAGCTCCAGAAACGGGAAGGCACGATTACCTGGACGATAGCGGTCGAGCCGGGTGCATCACGGAAGCTGACCTACGTCTACGAGCGGTACGTGCCGTCGGGCTGATCCTTGTGATCGGCCCGGTGCGGACGTAATAATATACAGAGAGTCACGGCAGACATGAGAAAAAAGACGCGCATCCTGGTCATCGAAGACGACGAGCCGATCCGCCGCGGCATCCGCGACGCCCTCGCGGCCGACGGCTGCGGGACTATCGAGGCCGCCGACGGCGGGGCGGGGCTCGAAGCGGCCCTTGCCGAACCGGTCGACCTGGTCCTGCTCGATCTCATGCTGCCGGTGAAGGAAGGCCTGGACGTGCTGCGCGAACTCCGCCCCTCCCGGCCGGTGCTCCCGGTGATCATCCTGACCGCCCGGGGCCGCGAGGCGGACCGGGTGCAGGGACTGAAGCTCGGCGCCGACGACTACGTCGTCAAGCCGTTCAGCGTCCGCGAGCTGCTGGCACGGATCGAGGCGGTGCTCCGCCGAAGCCCCGGACGGCAGGAGGAGAACCCGGTGTTCCCGATCCCGGGCGGCGCGGCCGACCTCAGGATCGGCGAAATCCGTTTCGACGACGGCGGCACCGTCGCGCTCGGCGACCGGGAGACCCAGCTCCTGCGGTACCTGGCGGCCAATCCGGGGCGGCCGGTTTCCCGGGACGAGATCCTCCTGCACGTCTGGGGAACGCGGCCCGAGGGTATCGAGACCCGGACCGTGGATATGCACGTCGCCCGCCTCCGGGAAAAGCTCAATGCGCCGTCGGCCGATACGGGTGTGATCAGGACCGTTCGGGGCACCGGCTACCTGTTCGCGGCCGGGGAGACACCGCCGTGAAACGCCGGGCCTGGACAGTCTTCGCGCTGAGTTTCGGGGTGGTCCTGGCGGCCGTGGCGTACGTCAGTTACGTGGCCTGGGAACAGGACCGGCGCCGCCGGGCATCCCTGCAGGCCGACGAGCGGGAGGAACTGGTGCGGCTGGCCCTGTGGCGGATGGACGCCGCCCTCATTCCCCCGGTGTCGATGGAGTCGACCCGGCCCTTCGAGCAGTACCAGCCCGAGCACCTGGTGACCTGGCAGCCGGAGGGGGCCCCGCGGCCGCAGACCATGTACCTGCCCTCGCCCCTCCGGGACGAGGAGGTGCCCCTGGTCACGCTGCACTTCCGCATCGGCCCCGGCGGGGACATAACGGTTCCCTACGACGACATGAAGCCGGCCCCGCGTCCGGAACCGCGGTCCCGCCCGGCGAAACCGCTGGTGAACGACCGGGGTGCGCTGATCGACGAGATTGCGAGGATCAACGAGGCCGACGCCCTGGTGTCCCGGCTGCCGGCGGTGCCGGCCGAGGCGGAATCGGTGTCCGGTGAACTCCTGGTAGCCCGCAACACGGCGCGGAATCGCGATAGCGGCCAGCAGGGGATGAACATCAATGAACTGCAGTCGCGGATGACGGCGAACGCCCAGGTCAGCCGTTTCCAGAGCCTGGGTCGCTACAACCGGGACCTGGTCAATCCCACGCGCGAAGGCGACGCCCGGGCATTCTGGGCGGCGGGGAAACTCTTTATCGCGCGGCGGGTGGTGCAGAACAATACCGAGTACGTCGCCGGGTGCCTGCTCGACTGGCCGGCGATACGGTCGTGGCTGCTGAAGATGATCGCCGATCTCCTGCCCGACGCCGCACTGCGGCCCGCCGCGGACGGCGACGGGGCGGAGGTCCCGGGACGCCTGGCGGCACTGCCGGTCCGGCTGGTGCCCGGCCGCGTCGAACCGACCGTCGGCCTCGACGCCGGCGCCGTCTTTCTTCCGCTCGGTATCGCGTGGGCCGGCGTGCTGGTTGCCGGCGTATCGGTTGCCGTGCTGCTGGGCAGCGTCATCGCCCTCGGCGAGCGGCGTTCGACGTTCGCGACGGCCGTCCCCCACGAGCTGCGAACGCCGCTGACGTCCATGCGGATGTACACGGAGATGATGGCCGCGGGCATGGTCGACGACGAGAAGCGGCGCGCGTACCTCGCGACGCTGCACGGCGAGACCCTCCGCCTCTGCGACATGGTCGAGAACGTCCTGGCGTTCGGCCGGATGGAATCGAAAGACGGCGCGGGACAAAAGGAAGACGTGACGGTCGGCGACTTCGTTCAGCGGCTCCTGCCGCGCATAGAGGAACGCGTTGCCGGGGCGGGCATGGTGTTGTCGGTCGAGGTCGACAGCGAAGCGTCGTCCGCCCGCATGCACGTGCACGTTACGGGCGTCGAGCAGGTCGTCCTGAACCTCGTCGACAACGCGTGCAAGTACGCCGCCGGCGCCGACGACAAACGCATACATTTCATCGTTTTCCGGACCGGCGGCGGAATCGAGTTCGGGGTTCGCGATCACGGCCCCGGGATAGACGCCGCCGACCGCAAGCGGATCTTCCGCCCGTTCTGCAAGGCCCGGCGCGACGAGGCCGGGACCCGCGGCGGGGCGGGGCTGGGGCTCGCCCTCTGTCGCCGGATCGCGAAGAAGAACGGGGGGACGCTTTCCTGCCGCCCGGCGCCCGGCGGCGGGACGCGGTTCTCCCTCAGGATTCGGGAATCCCGAGTTCCTTGAACGTTGTGCGGACCCACTCGATGGATCGCTCGAGCAGGGGACCGCCCGCGCCCTCGCACTCGACGCTGACGGCGCCGTCATAGCCGTCGTCCCGGAGGATTTCCAGGCACGTTTTGATGGCGCCGGCGTTGACGCCGTCGCCGACCGCACATTCGCTGAGGGCGATGCCGGTGTCTTCGCCCCGCGCCGCGGCGGCCAGCGATTCGCTGACGTCCTTGAGGTGGACGTGGGAGACCGCGCCGACAAATTGCTTCAGGAAGTCGACGGGATCCCTGCCCGCGATAAAGGTGTTGCCGGTGTCCATGTTCATCTTCAGGCGCGGCGAGCCGGTGAAGTTCAGCATCCGCTCCATGTAATCGGGGTTCGTCGTGAAATGCCCGTGCGGTTCGATATTCACGGTGATCTCGTAGGCGTCGGCGACTTCCATGATCTGCTCGTAAGCGAATTTCATCAGGTCCATGGCGCGTTCGTCATCCATGCCCTCGGGCGGGTTCATGCCGTCGGTGGTGTCCACGAATTCGCAGCCGGTGAGCTTCGCCCAGCGGATACAGTTGCGGGCGTACTGCACGCCGCGGGTGACGCCATCCGGGCCGCTGAGCGGAAACGCGGCGTCGACCTGCGAGAACCGCACGCCGTAGCCGTCCATCTTCTTTTTCAGCAGGACCGGGTCGTCAGTCAGCGCGCAGTGCGGCAGGTACCCGAGGCCCTGCAGCCAGCTGTCGCCGTCGATGAGGCCGCACTCGATGTATTTCACCCCGTTTTTCGACGCCCACTGCAGGGCGGCCTCGAAACTGAAGTGAGCGGAATTGAACGCGTCGGTGTGGAATCCGATGTGCATGGTACCCTCTCGATCAAAAAGTAATGTGGCCTGCAGCGCCGGTTCGACAGGCACTGGATTATTCTTAACATACTGACCGGTATGCAAAAAAGCAAGGGGAATTCCGGGGACATGAATGGAATTTACCGTCGCGTCCCTGTTATATTGTCACGAGTCCCATAGCCGTCACCCGGTGCTCCGCGAGCACCGTGCCGGAGCCGGCCGGTAAGGCCGGTTTGCTAACGTGTGTATTGAGAAGTACGGACGTTGGGAAGCAGAGTGGCGCCGGCGGCGCGCTGTTATCGGCCGGATCAGCGTATGGAAAGATCCGGCCCTTACAAGCGATTTTCAGGGGTCAAAATCGGCTGTAAGGGCCATATACGAGGCAAATATTTATATAAACTTTTGCATAAAAAGGTTTTGCTGTGGTCCGACCCCGCAGTCGGCTACTTCTTCCCGAACTTGATGACCCGGCCGTCGGTCGTCGACAGGTAGAGCGAACCACCGGCGGCGATGAGGCCGTCGAAGACGGGCATGCTCTTGAGTTTCAGTTCGGAAAGAGGTTTCCCGTCTGCGGCCGAGACCGCCATCAGGACGCCGCCCGCGCGCCCCTCGTAGGAAGCCATCGGGTCGCCGTCGACGACGACGTCGGGCGGCCCGGCCACGAACAGCCGGTCGCCGGCCAGGGCCATCGACCGGATCAGCACCGACGCCCAGCGGTGCCATACCGGCGGGGCCTTTCGCGTGAAGCCCCACCCCTTGGTCGTCTCCCGCGTCTGGTCCTGGAGGGCCGGCTCGTTGTCGTTGTCGTCGGCCAGGAGGAGGTAGCCCTTCTCGCCCGGGGTGAAGAGGGGACTCTGCATGTTGCGGTAGGGATAGGCCTGCACCGCGTAGGTCTTCTCCGGCCCCACGACGAGGATCTGGCCCGTCTTGGCCGCGACGTGGGAGATGTAGAAGCCCGGCCAGGTCTCCGCGTACATCCAGAACGTGCGGTTGAACCACGAGTCGTCGAGGAGGCCGAAGTTCGCCAGGACGTGCCGGCCCATCCGGCGGTGGCCGATATTGAACGCGCCGTGCTGTTTTCGCAGTTCAGCCACCGTCTGCTTCGCCGCGTTCTCCAGCCACTTGCGCTGGTGGACCTCCAGTTTCTGTACCTTCTTCATGTCCTCCAGGATGTACGGCTCGCCGGCGAGGTCCATGGTTTTCACTTTTTCGTCGCCCTCTTTCGGAATGACGTAGGGACAGGGCTGCGGCCGCAGCGCCGTGTCGAGCTTATGCTGGCAGAGGTAGAGGTGGTCGTTTTCGCAGACCAGGATGTCCGAGAGGCTGCCCTCCATGTGGTAGGCGGGGACGAAAGGCTTGTCCTTCGCGTCTTCCCTGGTCCGCTCCCGGGTGTCGAGTACGGTCTCGTGGCGGACCGCGCCGGTCTTCGGATCGAGGCCGAAGACACGGATCCCGCCGTCGAGAAAGGTCGACCGCCCCGCGGTGCAGTAGATCATTCCCTGGTAGGGCAGGACGCTGCCGTGGGCGGGCCAGGGCGATGCGAGGCGGTTCTCGTCGACGATGCGGCGGTCGGAGGGGGCGGCCCTGAATCGCCACGCCGGCGCGCCGTCGGCGGCACGCAGGCAGTAGATGTGCCCGTCGGCGGCCCCGAAGAGCACCAGTCCCCCCAGGACGGTGGGCGGCGAATCGAGCCGCCCGCCGGCGATGAAGTGCCATGCCGGCGCGCCGTCTGCGGCGTCGAGGGCGAAGAGGGTGTTCGTATCCTTCTGCGCGATGTAGACCCGCCCGCCGGCGGCGACCGGGGGCGTCAGTTCGCCCTTCAGTTCGACGTTCCATGCCGCCGCGATGTCCGCCGGCACCGCGGCCGCCGTGGCCCCGGACCGGCGATGATCGTGGCGGTACATGGGCCAGTCGTCCGCGGCTGTCGTCGCTTCCGCCAGTGTTGCCGCCTCCGCGTAGGCCGGGCCTTTTTCGAGCCGTTCGGATGTGCTCCGGTAGCGGTCTCCCGCCGCTGCGGGGGCGAGGGCATTGAACCCGTAGAGCTTGGCACCGGGGTAGCAGAAACAGGGGTGGGGGGGCGCGTAGAGCAGGCCGTTGGCGGGCATGATGCCGTAGGTGCAGGGGCCGCGGACCCAGTCGTTCTGAAAGTGCTGCTTGCCGGTGATACCCACGAATTCGATTCCCCGGTACGGGGTGATGATGTAGTTTGTCGTCGCCTTGCCCTGGTAGCAGCGGAGGTGGTGGCCCGGCGTGAAGACCTCCGCGGGATCGACCGTTGCGGCGACCTTTCCGGTCGCGAGGTCGTGCGCCGCGAAGGTGTTCCCCTCCCACCGCCACGCCTTCCCGCCGGTGACGAACAGCTCGCCGCGGCCGCCGAGACGGGCGCGGGTCGACCATGTTTTCTCGCCGTCGCTCGCGTTGAGTGCGACGATCTGTCCCCCGGTCGCCGCGAGGATGACGTCCCCGCAGGCGATAAGCAGCGAGGCACCGCCGCGACCCTTCTTTTTCTTCTTCCCGGTATCCTGCTGTTTGCTGATGGCCGACTTCCAGACCTGCTTTCCCGTTTTCAGGTCGAGGCATACTGCCGCGGCCCCCTGGAGGTAATACACCCTTCCGTCTTGCGCGGCGAGCGTCTTCTCTGCGGGTCGGCCGTCGTGCCGCCATCTTTTTTTGCCCGACGCGACGTCGAAAGCCCGGATTCCCTTGCCGCCCATGTGCACCAGGAGCACGCCGTCAGAGCACCGCAGTTCCCGGGCCCCGCCCGTGCCCGCGCATGTGGCGAGGGTGTTGCCGGTGGCCCCGTCGAGAACGGCCACCGGCTCGTCGAGTCCCGGGGTCAGGAAGACCCGGTCGCCCTCGGCGACCAGCAGGCGGCGGACCCAGGGGGGCACGCCCCGCAGCGAGCGGTTGTTCCAGCGGCCGCCCCGGAAGCTCTCGAGCCGCTTTTTCCAGAGCAGGACGCCGCTGAAGGCGTCCCGGGCGGTCAGCATCCATTTTTCCGGGAGGAACTTCGGGGTTACCCCCGTCAGGCCCTCGTCGAAAATGTAGAATATCCGGCCGGCGGCCGTTACCATCGCGATCAGGCTCGATGTATATTCGTGGCTCCGCGACCACATCGGGCCGCACTTCCACCGCATGCGGGCGGGGGGGGCGACGCGGACGTCGGCGGCCGTGCCGTCGTTGGAGGCGTCGTGCAGGTAGTGGGTCCACTCGTCTATCTCGCCGGGCCGGGGCTTGGTCTCGAGATGCCACTCTTTGCCTTTCGCGATATACGCCTTCCCGCCGGGCCGCAGGACCCGCATGATTTCCGCGGCGGTCACTCCGCCGGGATTCGCGGAGACGACGAGGGCGGCCATGTCGTCCTCGCAGGGCAGGTGTTCGCCGTCGAACCGTTCGGCGGTGACCGGTCCGTACGCACCGGCCGGCCGGATTGATTTCCGGGCGGCGGCGACCTTTGCGGGGTCGGCGTCAACGGCGAGCACGAGAAAGCTGTCGTTTTTTCTGAGCGCCGCCGCCGGTATGCCGTCGCCGCAGCCGATCTTGACGACCAGCCCGCCGCGGACACCGGTGGCTTCGAGTATCTCGCCGGGAGTCTTATCGGCGCGGGCGACAACGGCGACGGCAGATAGCGACACGAAGAATACAATCGCTTTTTTGATATCCATGACTGATCTCCTGGATTCCGGGTGACGGCTTCAGTGCGAAAGGGGTGCTCGCTTAAAATACTGTAGAGCATTGGGTTATTCTGCCGATACATTA
>CAZLBC010000016.1:0-69809 GCA_964557575.1 uncultured Planctomycetaceae bacterium | reverse complement strand
TGCTCGGATCCGAAACCTCCAATTCCGTCGTTTTCATACCACGAGACAGTGGAGCTGTAGCCGTATTCTGTGCCGGCCAGGACATCGACATCGCCGTCGCCGTCCAAGTCCGCCGCGTAGACGGCATTCGCATTGCTGCTCTCGCTGCCGATATCCTGTTCGACACCGAAGGTTCCGCCGCCATTGTTCACATACCACGATACACTTGAACCGTAGATGTCATCCGTACCCGTAATGACGTCGAGATCGCCGTCGCCGTCCAGGTCGGCCGCATGGACTGAATTCGTGGCGTAGCTCTCGCTGCCGATGTCCTGCTGCGCGCCGAACCCGCCGCTGCCGTCGTTGGCGAACCACATCACGGTCGACCCGTAACCGTATGTATTTTCGGCACCGGCAATGACATCGAGGTCGCCGTCGCCGTCCAGGTCAGCCGCGTAGACATCGTTGGCACCGTCGACGCTGCTGCTGATGACCTGCAGCGAGCCGAACGTTCCGTCCCCGTTGCCGGCGAACCACCCGACCGTGTCGTCGTACGAGGCGGCGTAGAGAACGTCCGCGTGCCCGTCGCCATTCAGGTCGCCCGCGTATACGGCGCTCGGCCCGTCAACCACGCGGCTTATCGGGTGTTCCGTGTCGAGTGCTATGGAACCGCTGTCGTTCTCGTGCCACTGGATAATACCCTGGTTGCCGTAACTGTAACTGTAACCGCTTACGGCGGAAAGAACATCGAGATCGCCGTCCGCATCGAGATCCGCAGCATAGACGGCATTTGCAGTATAGTTTTCACGCCCGATTGCCTGTTCCTCGCCGAACGAGCCGTTTCCCTGGTTTTCATACCAGGAAATGGTTGAAGAATAATAACCGCTGTACTGGTCCGAACCGTTGACGACATCGAGATCACCGTCACTGTCCAGGTCCGCCGCATAGACGGAATTGGTGGCGTAGTACTCGCTGCCAATCTCCTGCTCTATTCCGAACCCGCCGGTCCCATTATTGGCATACCACGAGACGGTGGAACCATAGCCATAGTAACCTGAAAAACTTTCCGTGCCGGTCAGAACGTCGAGATCGCCGTCGCCGTCAATGTCGGCCGCATGAACTGAATTCGTGGCGTAGTACTCACTGCCGATCTCCTGTTCAGATCCGAACCCGCCGGTCCCGTCATTGGCATACCACGAAACAGTGGAGCTGTAGCCGTATTCAGTGCCAGCCAGGACGTCGACATTGCCGTCGCCGTCCAGGTCCGCCGCGTAGACGGCATTCGTGGCGTAACTCTCGCTGCCGATATCCTGTTCCGAACCGAACCCGCCGCTGCCGTCGTTTTCATACCACGATACGGTGGAAGTATAGTAGCCGTATGTACCGGCCGTTCCCGTAACGACATCGACGTCGCCGTCGCCGTCGATGTCTGCCGCATGGACTGAATTCGTGGCGTAGCTCTCACTGCCAATGTCCTGCTGCGCGCCGAAGCCGCCGCTGCCGTCGTTTGCAAACCATATCACGGTCGACCCGTAGCCGTATGCGTTCTCGGCACCGGCGAGGACGTCGAGATCGCCGTCGCCGTCCAGGTCCGCCGCGTAAACATCGTTGGCGCCGTCGACGCTGCTGCTGATGACCTGCAGCGCCCCGAACGTCCCGTCGCCGTTGCCGGCAAACCATCCGACCGTATCATTGTCGGACGCAGAGAAGAGGACGTCCGTGTGCCCGTCGCCGTTCAGGTCGGCCGCGTGCACGGCACTCGCCCCGTCGGCCTGATCGGTCAGGGTATGCTTTGTTTCAAGTGTAACATCCTGGACAACTGTGTTCTCGTGCCACCGGATCGCGTCCGGGTTTGCATAGGAGTGGTACCCGTTTATCGACGAGATGACGTCGAGGTCGCCGTCCGCGTCCAGGTCGGCGGTATAGACGGAAGTCGCACTGTCGTTGTACCCGGAACTGCCGACCGCCTGCTCGCTGCCGAACGCGCCGCCGCCCTGGTTTTCGTACCACGAGACGGTCGAGGCGTAATTCGAGTTTTTTGAACCGGCAATGACCTCCAGGTCGGTGTCGCCGTCCAGGTCGGCCGCATAAACCGCATACGTGTCGCTGTTCTCGCTGCCGATCTCCTGTTCGGCGCCGAACGACCCGGCCCCGTCATTGGCATACCATGAAACCGTTGAACCATACCCATAGGCTTCAGAATCCGTGCCGGTGAGGACATCGAGGCTGCCGTCGCCGTCCAGGTCCGCCGCGTACACGGCGTTCGTGGTGTAGCTCTCGCTGCCGATTTCCTGCTCGGCGCCGAAGGTACCGCCGCCGCTATTCGCATACCATGACACGCTGGAACCGTAGCTGTCGGCGTCCGTACCGTTGACGACGTCGAGGTTGCCGTCGCCGTCCAGGTCAGCCGCGTAGACGTCGTTCGTGGCGCAGCTCTCGCTGCCGATGTCCTGGGCGGCGCCGAACGCGCCGGTGCCGTCGTTGGCGTACCAGAATACCGTCGAGCCGTAACCGTACGAAGTTGCATATTCCGATCCCGCGAGGACATCGAGATCGCCGTCGCCGTCCAGGTCCGCCGCGTGGATGGTGTTGGGTCCGCTGACCGCGCTGTCGATCACCTGCGCGGCGCCGAAGCCGCCGCTACCGTCGTTGACATACCATGCGATCGTGCCGTCATTGGAGGAGGCGGCGAGGACGTCGAGATCGCCGTCGCCGTCGAGGTCCGCCGCGTAGACGTCGACCGCGCCGTCGGCGCTGCCGTCGATGACCTGCTGCGAACCGATGGCGCCGCTGCCGTCGTTGGCGTACCAGGCGATCGTGTCGTCGCCGCCGGAAGCCGACAGGACGTCGGCGTGCCCGTCGCCGTTGAGGTCGGCCGCATACACCGCCGCCGGGTCGGTCACCGCGTTGCACAGACTGTTCTCGGGACCGAACAGGGCGCCGTCGAGCATGAGCTTCGGCTCGAGCATCTCCAGGGTCGGCGTCGCCGGCTTGCGCCGGCGCTTCCGCCAGGCCGGGATGGCGGCGATCGCCTCGGCGAAACGCTGGTTGCGGAGAACGGAACGGTAGAGACGGCACAGCATCTTGTAGGCATTGGACCCTAAGCGCATATCGGTACTCCTTCGACGTTGACCTGTCTGCGTGACCCGCTTTTATTTTTGTTCAAAGCGCGTTCCCTTTATCAGGGGCAACTTGAAACCGAACGCTGCCTTGCCGGTTCGCCCGCGAAAATTCCCTCTGCAATCAGGTATGCCGTCCCTCTTTTAAGGCACACACCCGGGTACTTTCGTCACCTCGATGCTATCAGTGCATCGAACGGCGAAACTGTTATTCGGGATTCCCTCTCTAATCCCGGTAAAGCACCACAATCAATTGAGACAATTTATCATCTCATTAATTCCATTGTGTGAAGCAAGCTTGAATTTCCTAGTAAATCCGTGACACGGCGTCAACATTTTTTTTTTAATTTTTTTTCGCAGGATCCGGGGAAAAAAGAAAAAAAGCGGAATCAGCACAATACTCCATCGCCGGAATGCGCGGTTCGGACGGGCTGAGCCGAGCGGGACCCGGCGAGGATTGTGATGGAGAAAGGTCCCGGCGGCCGCCGCTGTCCGGCGGGCGCGTCTCATGAGCACCCCGTGCAGCACAGCGGGCGATGGGAGTCGAACCCACAACATTCAGCTTGGAAGGCTGACACTCTAGCCATTGAGTTACGCCCGCGGGAAACGGCGGCCGCCGGCCGGACCGCCCGGCGCATGGTAGCGGCAGGATTCGAACCTGCGTAGGCTATACGCCGTCAGATTTACAGTCTGATGCCTTTATCCACTCGGCCACGCTACCGTTTTCAAGCAGGGTACTGTATATGAAACGGCCGAAACGGTCAAGCGGAGAAACGCGGCCGCGAGGCAAAAAGTAACCCCTTCTCAATCCGTTTTCGGGGTTTCCCCCTCTCCGCGTATCGACACCGGTTCAGGACGCCGGCGGCGGGATGTCGACGATGATGTTCACCGGCCCCCGGGCCGTCGATTCGATCGTCATGTCCGCCCCGAAGACCCCCTTCTCAACCCGCGCGGCGCGGGCGGCGAGCGCCGCGACGAAATCGTCGAACAGGGCTTCGGCATCGGCCGGGGGGGCCGCGTCGGTGTAGGCGGGCCGCCGGCCCTTCGCGGCGTCGCCCATGAGGGTGAAATTCGGGATCGCCAGGGCCTCTCCGCCGGTGTCGACGAGGGAGCGGTTGAGCCGGCCCGCGTCGTCGTTGAAGATCCGCAGGGAGGCGATCTTCGCGGCGGTCTTCTCGGCGGTGCCGGGCGCGTCGCCGGACGCGACGCCCACATAGATAAGGAGTCCCGGACCGATGCTGCCGCGGGCGTCTCCGTCGACGATGACCGTCGCACCGGCGACCCGCTGGAGGACCGCCCGCATCAGGGGGTGTCCTCGTCCTCGTCGCCGCCGGGCAGGAGGTCGGCCCCCGCGCCCCGCGGCCGCCCGTTCGGCCCCGGCGTGTTCATCATGGGCAGTGCCAGCTTCACGTGGTACCGCTTGAGGAGGACGCCGCAGATGCGATCGAGGTCGACCAGCGCCGTGTTGTAATCGGTCTTCGCCTGCAACGCGGATATCTGGGCCCGCGCCAACTCCTCCTGCGTCTGGAGCTTCAGGTTCAGGAATTCCGGGGTCAGGCTGGCCCGCTTGTCCTCGAGTTCCTCGAGCCCCTCCAGTTCCTTCTCGTACGAATCGACCGCCCTGCTCTGGGCCTGGTACCGCTCGTATGCCGAGTACACCCTGCGCACGGCCTCCTTGACCGCCTGGGTGACCTTGTCGGCGATATCCTGGAGTTGCGTGACGTTCTGGAGCTTACGGTAGCGGCTCTCGGCGAGGCGCGACTCGGCGGCCCGGTTGCCGAGGGGATACTCGAAGCTCATCTGGGCGAAGTAGCTGGCGTAGCGGCCCTTGGAGAAATCCTCCCAGACATCGTTCCGGCTCTGGTCGCCGCCGTGGATCGTGGTGCCGGCGGCGATGTTCAGGGACGGCAGGACCTGGTTTTTTGCCACCATGATCGAGATATCCGACCGCTTCAGGGCGATTCTCACCTGTTCCATCGAGGGGTTGTGGGCCAGCGCCGTGAGGATCCGGTCGGTGAGATCGACGTTCACCACCATGTCGCTCAGCTCGTCCGCGGGGACGAGTTCGTAGTCGTCGACCAGGTTCAACTGCGAACCGGGGATCAACCGGGCGAGGGTGTCCCTGACGTCGCCGAGGGATTTGCGGGCCTCCGTCAGCGCCGCCTGCCGCTGGTCGACGGCGGCCTCGGCCTGCTTTATGGTGACGACCGTCGCGTCGAGCGGTGCCCGCTGCTTTACCCGCTCGTGCGTGCGGCGGGCGTATTTCAGGAGCCGCTCGGCGATTGCCACGGTGCCCCGGGCCTGCAGGAGGCGGTAGTAGGCTTGGGATACCCTGAAAATCGTTTCCTCGACCTGCTCGCGGAACCGGCTGAGGCTGGTGTTGTGATCCAGCCGGGCGACGCGGAGTTCGGCGAGATTTACCGCGGTTCCCGCGTTCCGCAGGAGGGGCTGGACGATCTGGAACTCCAGGTCGTTCAGGTAGAAACGGCCGACCGAATCCGCCAGGCCGTCGTTCCAGATCCGGGAGACGGTGTTCGCCAGTTCCCACTGAGCGCCCGTTACCAGCCGCTGAGAGATCCCGACTTCCAGTTCACGCGTCTTGCGACCCGGCACTCTCCCGGTGAGGTTGATTGGATTGTCGCTGGTGTTGTAACCGATCGCGGCCGACAGGACGGGGTCGAACGCGCCGGCCGCCCGGACGACACCCTGTTCGGCGATCGCGGGTTCGTATGACGCCACCCCGATATCGGTGTTGTAGGCCAGGGCTCGCACCACGGCATCCCGGAGCTTGAGCCTGATGACGCGGTTGCCGGTCTCCGGGTCCTGTTCGATCGGCAGCGGGGATATATCCTTTTCCGGTGTCTGCAGAAGGGCAAGGTCCTCGTCTCCGCGGTCCTGGGGCCCCTGCCTGACGAGTGATTCCTGGAGGCGATACACATCGTCGACGTTCACGCCGGGAAGATATGCGCATCCGGTGGCACAAAAGACGAGAGCATAGGCGCAGAGAACCGCACCGGGGATCCGATTCAACCAGCTGTCATTCATCAGGTACTCACTCCCGCTCCATCAACCGGAATATCCGCTCCTTCGGTACCGCGGCGCGGCCGGAACGATGAGGGTAGATTAAATTCCTCTCGGCCCGTTGTCCAGTCTCGATTTTACCGTTTATGCATTTAATCATTTCGGCCCGGCGATTATACTTGTCCACTGGGTATATTCTGAGACAATAGGGTCCCGCGCCGCGGGCAGGTCGATACGAAACACCAAAACCGGGAACTATCGAACATGAATATACCAGACAGGGTATTTAAGGCATACGACATCAGGGGTCTTTACGGCGAGCAGATTGACGAGGATCTCGCCTGGCGAATCGGCCACGCGGCGAGCCAGTATCTTCGCTCGTCGCTCTCCGGCTACGAGCGCGGACAGCAGGCGATCAACAAGATCGCGATCGGACGGGATATGCGGCCCCACAGCGAATCACTCACGGCCGCGTTGGCCGACGGCATAAGCGCCTCGGGCGTCACCGCAATCGATATCGGGTTGTGCGACACCCCGATGATCTACTTCGCGGTCAACCACCTCGGGGCCTGCGGCGGCATCCAGGTGACCGCGTCGCACAATCCCATTGAGTACAACGGTTTCAAGATATGCGGGCACCGGGCGAAGCCGGTGGGCGAGAAGAGCGGTTTGGACGAAATCAAGCGACTGGTTTCAGGCCTCAGGAGGATGCCGGCCTCGGCATCGCTGACCCCCTCCCGACAGGTGGATCTGTGGAACGACTACCGCGAACATTGCCTCGCGTTCCTCGACCTGAAAAGGGAGGTCACGGTAGTCGCCGACGCGTCGAACGGCGCGGGCGGCAAGATGCTCCCGGAAATTTTCGGCGCGGTCGACACGCTCAACCTCGTTCCCCTGCACTTCGAGATGGACGGGACATTCGTCCATCCGCCCAACCCTCTGATCGAACAGAACCTCCGGTGGGTCAAGGAGGCCGTCGTCGAACAGGGGGCCGACTTCGGCATATGCTTGGACGGCGACGCCGACCGGTGCATGCTCGTGGATGAGAAGGGCGCGTCGGTGCGCTGCGATATCATGAACGCGATCATGGCGCGGCATTTTCTCCAGAAAAGCCCGGGGTCAACGATTGTCTACGATCTCCGCAGTTCCCGTGCGCTGGTGGAGGCGATACGCGAGGCGGGCGGCATCCCCCGCCGTGAGCGCGTCGGCCATTCCTTTATCAAAAAGGCGATGGCGGACACCCACGCCGTGTTCGGCGGCGAGCTGTCGGGACACAACTATTTCCGGGACAACTACCACGCCGACAGCGGTGCGATCGCATTCGCGACAGCGGCCAGCATCATTGCCGCCGCCGAGAAGCCACTCAGCGAGATGGTGGCCCCGCTCGTTGCGCGGTACAGCCAGTCGGGGGAGATCAATTTCACGGTTGAGGACAAGGAGGAGATGATGCGGCGGGCGGAGCGGATTTACACCGAGCAGGGCGCCGAATCAGACCACCTCGACGGGGTAACCTGCCAGTTCCGGGACTGGTGGTTCAACCTCCGCCCATCAAACACCGAACCCCTGCTCAGGCTGAATCTGGAAGCCGCCGACGACGAGATGCTCCGGGAAAAACTCGACGAGCTGAAGGGTATCCTCGGAGAGCCCGCGGACGAGTAACGCGAATTCCGGGGACACCATACCTAATTCCTGAAACCGGAAATTCCGTATTCCGGGGGATGAACACGATTCGCAGTAATACCGCTCGGTACTGATCAAAAAACAACGGTCATCCCATACTCACCCCCTGTTTAGAAAACGATGGTGGCTCGTCACGGCGCGCCGGCCTGTAAGCCGCCGGACTTACCGGCCGCTTCGTTACAGGGTGCAGGGAGACAAACGGGTTCGAAAAGCAGGGTAGCGCAGGAGGTCCGTTTGTTGGCGGGTATACATGGATTGAAGCGTTAGCGTCGATTTTCGGGGGGCAAAATCGCCTCTAAGGCCCATATACAGCCCCTTTTTCTGCATAAAACATTTAATTACAATTAGTTACTGTGGTCCGACCCCGTTTCAAGCCGTTTCAAGATGTTTCCGCAGGTAGTGGCCGGTGTAACTGTCGGGGCAGTCGACAACGGTCGCCGGCCGTCCCTCGGCGACGATCCGCCCCCCGGCCTCGCCGCCTTCGGGCCCGAGGTCGATAATCCAGTCGGCGCACTTGATCACGTCCATGTGGTGCTCGATGATCACGATCGTGTTCCCCATGTCCGCGAGCCGGTCGAGGACGTCCATGAGCTTGTGGATATCCGCGAAATGCAGGCCGGTGGTGGGTTCGTCGAGGACGTAAAAGGTGTGGCCGGTCGCCTTCTTTCCCAGTTCGGACGCCAGCTTCACCCGCTGGGCTTCGCCCCCCGACAGGGTGGTGGAACTCTGGCCGAGCTTGATATACCCCAGCCCGACGCTCGCGAGCCGCTTGAGGAGGCGGTGGATGTTGGGAAAATTACCGAAATACTTCAACCCGTCGGAGACCCGCATGTCCAGGACGTCGGCGATGTTCAGTCCCTTGAACCGGACCTGGAGCGTCTCCCGGTTGTACCGGGCGCCGCCGCACTCCTGGCACTCCACGAAGACGTCGGGAAGGAAATGCATCTCGATCCGCTTGCGCCCCTGGCCCTGGCACGCCTCGCACCGTCCGCCCTTGACGTTGAAGCTGAACCGGCCGGGCTTGTAACCGCGTATCTTGGCCTCCCGGGTCTCGGCGAAGAGCCGGCGCACGTGGTCGAACAGGCCGGTGTAGGTGGCCGGGTTGCTCCGGGGCGTCCTGCCGATGGGGGACTGGTCTATCTCGATCACCTTGTCGACCCCCCGGCTCCCCTTCAGCGCGCCGAATGACAGCGGCTTGGGGCCCGACCGGTTGAGCCGCCGCTTCAGGGCCTTCAGGAGGGTTTCGTTCACGAGCGTGCTCTTGCCGGAGCCGCTGACCCCCGTGACACAGACGATGCCCCCGAGCGGCACCGTGACGTCGAGGTCCTTGAGGTTGTTTCCCCGGCAGCCGGTGATGCGCACCCCCCCTTCAAGGTCGACGTCGCGGCGCTGTTCGGGAGTTTGTATCCGCAGGCCGCCGGAGAGGTAGCTGCCGGTCAGCGACCGGCGGCACCGGCTCACCGTTTTCACGTCTCCCTGAACCACGACCTCTCCCCCGTGGGCACCGGCGCCGGGTCCCATGTCGACGATCAGGTCGGCCGCGCGGATAATCTCCTCGTCGTGCTCCACGACGAGAACGGTGTTTCCGGTATCCCGCAGTTTCGCCAGGGTGTCGATCAGCCGCCGGTTGTCCCGCTGGTGCAGCCCGATCGTGGGCTCGTCAAGGACGTAACAGACGCCCACCAGGCCGCTGCCGACCTGCGTAGCCAGGCGTATCCGCTGCGACTCCCCCCCCGACAGGGAAGCGCTGTTGCGGCCGAGAGACAGGTAGGCGAGCCCGACGTCGTCGAGGAACGTCAGCCGCTCGACGATCTCCCGCAAGATCATCTCCGCGATCCGCTTTTTCTCCGCCCCCAGCTTCAGTCCGCGGAAAAACGCCAGGGCGTCGCTGATTGTCATCTTCACCACGTCGCAGATGTTCCTGCCGCCGACAAGGACCGCCCGACTCTCCGGGCGCAGCCGCATACCACCGCATTCGTCGCACGACTGGGCGGCCATGTAGCCGTGCAGGCGGGCCTTGACGTACTCGCTGTCGGTCTTGCGCCACCGGCGATCGAGATTGGGGATGACCCCCTCCCAGTCCCGGTCCGGGTCGCCGTACATCAGGATATCCCGGGTTGCGACGGGAATGTCCTCGAACGCCATCGCCGGGCTGATACCGGTCATGCGGCAAAAACGCCGGAGTTGCCGGTTATAGTAGATATTCATCCGCTTGCCGCCGCGGCGCCAGGCGTCGATGGCACCTTCGGTGAGCGACAGCGCGGGATCGGGCACCACCAGTTCGGGATCGAACTCGAGGGTCGTTCCCAGGCCGTCGCAGCCGGGACAGGCACCGTACGGGCTGTTGAAACTGAACATCCGGGGGGCAAGGGCCGGCAGGTTGACTTCCGGGTGGAACGGGCAGGCATAGGTGGCCGAAAAGAGGCGGTCTTCCCACGAACCGTAGTCGATCTTCCCGCCCTCCCCCGCGCCCTTCGTGTCGGGGTTCTCGTGATTGATCACCACCAGCCCCCCCGAGAGATCGACCGCGGTCTGGATACTGTCGGCGAGCCGGTCACGGACCGAATCCCTGAGTACCAGACGATCGACGACGACCTCCACGGTGTGCCGGGTGTTTTTCCGGAGCTTCGGGGGATCTTTCAGCTCGTGGAGCGCGCCGTCGATCCGGGCCCGCACGAAGCCTTCTTGCTGCAGGCGGGAAAAGAGCTGCTCGTGGCGCCCCTTCCGGTCCCTGACAACCGGCGACAGGACCATGAACCGGGTGCCCGCGGGCAACTCGCCGATCGCGTCGACCATCTGGCTGACCGTCTGGCTGGTGATCTCCCGCTCGCACTTCCAGCAGTGCGGGGTGCCGACCCGGGCGAACAGCAGCCGCAGGTAATCGTATATCTCGGTCGTGGTAGCGACGGTGGATCGCGGATTCGACCCCCCGGTTCTCTGCTGGATGGCAATGGTCGGCGGCAGCCCCTCGATATGCTCGACGTGCGGCTTGGCGAGCTGCTGGAGAAACTGACGGGCGTACACCGACAGGCTTTCAACGTACTTCCGCTGCCCCTCGGCGTAGATCGTATCGAACGCCAGGGAACTCTTGCCCGAACCCGATATGCCGGTTATCACCACCAGTTGATCCCGGGGAATGCGCACGTCAATATCGCGCAGGTTATGCTCGGCGGCCCCGAGTACGGTGATGTACTTCGCGCCGGCCCCGCCCGTGTTCGCCGCCACGCGGCCTGCTGATTTCTTCCGTTTTGTCCGGTTGCCTTTTGCCATGTCGTACGAACCCCGTATCGTAGCCCGAAAAAGATTGCATTTCAATCGCACAAACGAGGTGCCCGTCGAAATATGATGCGGGTTTGCCTGTTGCGGTGCCGTCCCTGCCGGTACAATACCGCCATGTACATAAATCCAGCATCAAGCCTGATCTGGAACCCACCGTCATGGCCGGAACTGCTCGTCGGCGCCGCGGCTGTCCTGATTCTCGTCGAGGTCATCATGCTCGCCCTGTGGTGCCAGCGCGGCGGCTCGGCCGCGGGCGAGCTGTTCCTGACCGCCGCCGGCCTGTTCGCCGGCCCCCTGCTCGCGACGGCGGGTCTGATGCTCGTGGCGACGACCGCGTCCACGGGCAGGACGCGGGGTGCCGCGGCCGTCGTAGTGGGGCTGCGGGGCACGGCCCTGGCGGCCCTGGCGGTACTCGTCTGGTCCTGGCCGACCGGCGGCGGCGTCCTGGCCATAGCGGCATCGGCCGCGGCGTGGTCCCTGCGTTCCTACGGGCAGACCACGCGGCCGCTGTCCCGGGGGCGGAAAGCATTCCTGCTGTCGCTGCGCATGACGGCCGTCCTCGCGGCGACGGCGTGGATCATGCAACCGGTTCTGCAGCACGTGACGCGGGAACATATCCCGCCCGTTTTCATCCTGGGGCTCGATCACTCCGAGTCGATGCGGCGGCGGGACATGACCGCCGAGATGCTGCCCGCCGGCGCGGCGGAAACGGCAGGAGAGCGAATCAGCCGCACGAATGCGCTGATCGGCGCCCTCGAGTCGGCCGGGTCTGTTTTCAAGGCAATGACCGAGCGAGAAACCGGTTTTCGCGCGTTCAGCTTCTCCCGCACCGTGCACACCGCTTCGGATGGCATGGAATGGGCCGGACTGCTGAAGGGGCCGCCGGGATCGGCGACCGCCATCGGCGATGCGGCGGCGGCGGCAATCGACCCGCCGGCGGCGGACGACGCCGACGTCCGCGGCATCGTGCTGTTTTCCGACGGCTGCAACAACACGATCGAGAACATCGGCCCGGTCGCATTCGCCCGCCGCATGGACCGGCGCGGCATCGCCGTGCACACCGTGGGGGTCGGCAGCGACACGGCAACGACTGCCGCGCGGGCCATCACCATCCTGGATACCGGTGCCCCCGAAACGGCAAGTGCATTCAGGCGCATAACGATCACGCCCCGCATCAGGGTAATCGGCCTGGACGGACGCCGGCTGAAGGTCACCTGTACGTTCGGCGACGAAACCGTCGGGACCGGGGAACTGCAGATAGCGGGCGCGACGGCGACGCCCGCCGTGCGGTTTGAACACGTACCGCTCGACGCGGGGTTCCACCGACTCGCGATCACGGCGGAACTCGCGGGTCAGAAACCCGAGCAGCTCGCGGGCAATCCACAGGCGGCAACGCTGGTACATGTGACCGACCGGGAAACGCGTATACTCTACATAGAGGGAAAATACCGGTACGAGTCGAAATTCATAACCCGCGCGATCGGCACCGAAAAAAAATACTCGATCCATCGCGTCACGCCCGCCGGTCCGGCGGCCGGCGGTGCGGCGGCGCTGTTCGGAGACGATATCGACGATTGGCTGCGATACCACGCCGTGATTCTGGGCGACATCGCCCCGGGGGCATTTTCCCCGCGCCAGATCGAGATCATCAGAACGCTGGTCCTGGACTACGGAAAGGGGCTCTGCATGATCGGGGGAACACACAGCTTCGGGAACGGGGGCTGGCAGGAGACGCCGCTCGCCGACGTGATTCCGGTCGACTGCGCCGCGAGTACCGGCGATCTGGACGGCCCGATCAAACCGCTGCCCACCGCCGAGGGACGCCGCTCATCCATCATGCAGACCGCACCGGGTGACGGTGACCCGCGGGACGCCTGGAACGCCCTGCGCCCCCTGCCGGGCGCGAACCGGCTCGCGGGGGTCAAGCCGGCCGCCACAATCCTGGCCGAGTGCCAAAGCGCGCCGATGATCGTCTCGCAGCAGGTCGGCACGGGACGGTCACTCGCGATCGCGTTCGACACCACGTGGCGCTGGGCGCTCAGTCCGCCCCCCGAAACACCGGGTGGCGTCGACGGGGCCGCGGTCCTGCGGCGATTCTGGCGGCAGGTCGCGGAATTCCTCGCGGCGCCCCGGGGTAATCTCTGGGTGCAAACCGACCGGATCGAATACGACCTGACCCGCCTCAGAAAGGAGCGGCGGACGATCGACATCGCGGCGGGAATCGAAGATGCCCGCGGGATACCCGTTATGGGCACACAACCGCAACTGACCCTCACCGTGCCGGACAAAACAACCACGGCGATCCCGGTGAAAACAGACCGAAAAAACAGGAGATTTACCGCATCTCTCCCACCGCCCGAAAAACCCGGCACGTACACGATCGACGCGGCGGCCGACGTCGGCGGCAGGTCGATGAACGCAAAGCAGGTCTTCGTGCTGCAGTACCGCAACCTCGAATCCAGGGACCTGCTCGCGGATTTCGACCTGCTCAGAAAAATGGCCGATACCGGGCGGGGCCGGTTCGTTCCCCTCGCGCAACTGGAAGAACTGCTTCATGAACTCGACAGCAGGACCGAACCGAACGTAAAGAGGATCTACACGACCGAAGACCTGCTGGCCGGCTGGCGGTGGCCGCTGATCATCTTCATCATCTTGCTGCTTTGCACCGAATGGACGCTGCGAAAACGCTGGGGACTCGTATAACCCGCTTCTGTTCGGCCGCGCGCATCAGCCCTTCCACCCCTTCTTCCACGCCGTGTACAGCCTGTCGAGCCGGGCGACGACATCCGGGTGTTTTCCCGCGACGTCGCGGGTTTCGGTCTTGTCCTTTTTCATGCTGTACAACTGCCACGCTTTCTTCTTGCTCCTGATCGCCTTCCACCCTTCCCAGTGCACCGCCTCCTGCGACCGCCACTCCCAGAAGAGCGGCTTTTTCCGCGCGAACTCCTCGCCTCGGAACAGGGGCAGCAGGCTCTGTCCCTGCAGCGGAACGATCGTTTTCCCCTTGAATCGTTCGGGATAATCGGCGCCGGTGATATCGACCAGGGTGGCCATGACGTCGATAAAATGGGCGGGCGCGTCGGAAATCCCGCCGTCTTTGATAACCCCGGGCCAGAAGGCGATGAACGGGGTGCAGATTCCGCCCTCGTAACTGTAATTCTTGTACTTCCTGAAGGGGGTGTCGGACACGTTCGCCCAGTCCCTGCCGAGAGAGGTAAACCGCGCCATGTGGCCGATGGGGTATTTATCCTGCTTTTCCTTGTACTTTTTATTAAAAGACCCCTCGGCGAACTCGGCGGAACAACCGTTGTCCGAGGCGAACATGATCAGGGTGTTTTCCAGTTCGCCCAGTTCCTCGAGCTTCTTGATGAGGCGGCCGATATTCCGGTCCATGCAGTCGATCATGGCCGCGTAGGTAGCCATCCGCAGATCCTGGTCCGTCCGCCCCTCTTCGCTCAGTTTCTGCCAGTCCTTGAACTCGCTTTCCGAGAGGGGCATCGACTCGTCGACCACCCCCAGCTTTTTCTGCCGCTCGTACCGGGCCTGCCGCACAGCCGCGTAACCGGCCATGTATTTCCCGCGGTATTTCTCGATGTCCTTCGGCCATGCCTGCAGCGGATCGTGCGGCGCCTTGTATGCCAGGTAGAGCAGGAACGGCTTGTTTTCGTCCTTGTACTCCTCAAGGTAATCGACGGCATAATTGGTGAAATAATCAACCGTGTAGAAGTCCTTCTGCGGAGGCGTGTAGGGATGATAGGTCTTCTCGTCGATGCACCAGTGCCGGGCTCGCTTGCGGGCGGGGGCGGGTTCCCCCGGCCGCTGGTCGCCGGGATTGAAGTAATTGCAGCAGCCGTCCCGGAGACCGAAATACCGATCGAAGCCCCGGTGGTACAGGTTTTCCGTCCCGTGGTGCTTCCCGGCCGCCAGCGTCCGGTATCCCGCCGGCCTGAGCACCTCGCCGAGGGTCAGTGCGTTCTCGATGGAACCGTGGCGCCGGCCCATGTTGCACTGCTGGGCATAGACGCCCGTCAGCAGGCAGGCGCGGGACGGAAAGCATTTCGAGGTGTTGTGCATCTGAGTCAGCCGCAGCCCCCGTTTCGCGAGTCCGTCGAGATTCGGCGTGTCGATCTCGCCGCCGTAACAGCCAATGTCCGACCACCCCATGTCATCGGCGAGAATCATGATGATATTCGGCTTCTTCGCCGGGGCCGTGCCGCCGGCGCCCCACGATACGGGCGTTCCCGCAACAAGTGCTCCGGCCCCCGCCGTCTTCAAAAATGCGCGTCTCGTAACCATGTTCTGTTCTCCACTCGGATTGGTTGACCGTTTTTCGGTATTCCCAAGGGTACCAGAAACACCGTCCGGGTGACAAGGGGGAACGGAAAGATACGATACGGGGTCGGACCACAATAACTAACTATTTAAAAATATCTTATATCGAAAATCAGTCAATATACGGCCCTTAGAAGCGATTTTGATCCCCTTAAAATCGATTCTAACGCTTCAATCCGGTACGTACTACGGCGCTCGCGGAGCTGGTTATGTGCGTGAAGTGATCGCATCGCCGTCAATAAGATCTCTGCCCGTTGAATCCCGGCATATTTTGAATCTCTTGTGTCGTGAGCACATAACCCGGAGCGAGCGGTCGCCGGCCGGCAGGGTGCGCCGCCTGCAGACCGGCGCGACGTGCCGAGACACCATGTATACAAAACAGGACGATGGTTAACCATCGTCCCCATCCCCTCAATCCCCCCTGAGGGCGGCCTCTACGACCGCCCGGTAGAGCGGCGACGGGTCCGGTTCGAATTCGAGGGTGTGGGCACCCTCAATGACGGCCACGTGGATGTCGGCCCCCGCCAGTCTTCGCACTTCACGTTCGCAACCCTCGTTATCAATAATGCGGTCGCCGGTGGCCAGGATGAGCGTGACGGGGATGCCGATGCCGCCGTCCGGCGCCCGTTCTATCCGCTGATCGAGTGTCCGGCTGATAAAGAGGAATCCGGCCGTGGCCCTGCGCAGTGAATAGCTGTCTTTGGCGATATAGTCCTGGAGGTGCGCGTTGCCGGTGAAGAGCGCGGGATCCGACAGCGGTATCCGGTACTGCCGGCGGGAATTAAACAGCAGAGAGAACGCGACCCCGCACTTCACGAGCAACCCCGGGGAAACCTTCGCCGCGATCCCCGGGGCAGCGAGCGTCAGGGACGCCGCGCGGACGCCGCGTCCGCCCCACGTCGCGTACGCCGCGAGCAGCTTTCCTCCCCAACTGACGCCCAGAAGGTGCACGCCGTCGCCGCCCGCATCCGCGGCGGCGTATGCGGCCGCCGTGTCGACATCCTCCAGAAGCTGCCGGGAGGATTCGGCGTGCCCCCGGTCGGCCTCGTTATCGCCGCTGCCCCGCCGGGTGACCTGGTAGACCGTGAACCCGGCCCGGGCGAGGGCCATGGCCGTGCCGTAAAACCACCCGGGGTGGGACTGTATGCCGTGCAGGAACAGGACCGGCGTTGATCGCTCGGCGACCCCGGCCGGCGGACGGTGCCGGTAGACACTGGTTTCATACCCATCGGAGAGCACGAGAGATCGCCGCTGCGGCTGGCGGTCGGCCGGCGGCATGAGGGCCGGGGGCGGCAGGGGCCGATTCATGCCTCATCCCCCCGCTTCGCCGCTGCGCCGCCGGGCACGCCGTTCTTCTGCTCCAGCGGGTGCGACGGTACCGGCCGGGTGTCTTCCTTGTGTTCGAACGGCCGGCGGGAATAGAGGATCGGCCGATTATGGCCGATATTGATCAGCAGTCCCATCGCCGCGCAGTTCACCAGGAGAGAAGAGCCGCCGTAACTGACGAACGGGAGGGTCATACCCGTTATGGGAAGCAGGCCGATGGTCATCCCCACGTTGATGAACACCTGGCAGATGAGAAACCCGATCAGTCCGATCGCCAGGAGCCGGCCGAACGGTTCGTGGGTGGTGGCGGCTATTTCAACGCCCAGAACCACGATAACGCCGTAGAGAACAAGAACCAGCATGCAGCAGGCGAATCCCCACTGCCCCCCGATGATACTGAAAATAAAATCGGTGTGATCGTCCGGGAGCGAGCGGAAGTAGAGTTCGGCCGTCTCCCAGTCCCCCCGCCCCAGGAATTTCCCCGAGCCCAAAACGGTCTTCGAGTGGTAGAGGTGATATCCCTTGCCGCGGATGATATCGCTGTCCCCCTGGCGCAGCCACCCGTCGATCCGCTGGAGCTGGTGATATTCCATGAACGCCAGGATCGCGGGAGACACCACGCGTGTTTCGTCACCCTTGGTATAAGTCCAGTAACACAGCGACTCTCGAACCGCCGTTTCCGGCCGCGACATCCCCCGTTCGCTTCGTGTCACCGGGATTGCCACCAGGGCGGTGGCGACAACGATGATACCGAGCAGATGAACAAGCTTCGCGCCCGCCATGAACAGCATGATGTACAGCGTGGGAAGAAACAGCAGGGCCGTTCCGAGGTCCGGTTCGAGCAGGATCAGTCCCAGCGGCACGAGCGTCATGACGAACGGCGGCAGAAGCCCGAGGAGTTTCCGGTAGTGGTCGCCGAGCCTGAGGTACCACGCCAGCAGAATGACCAGCGAAAGCTTGGCGATCTCCGAGGGTTGAAGCTTCACCAGGCCGAGGTTTATCCAGCGGTGGCTGCCGCGCACCGCGGGCAGGAAAAAGACCAGGACAAGAAGGAGCAGGGTAACCCCGTAGAGGACATAGGCATACCGGCCGATTCGCTGGTACGGCAGCAGCGAAAAAACGGCCATTGCCGCGAGGCCGACAATGCAGTAGATCAACTGCCGGAGGGCGTAACCGCTGGTCCCCTCCGCCATCTGGCAGACCGCTATCGCCAGGCACCCGACCGCCATCAGGGCGATTGCCGCCGCAACGATGAAGACCGCCGCGAAGCGGGGGGGGTTTTTGCCGTTCTCGTTCACCCGCCGCTCCCCGAAAGGTACCCCATCCTCCCGCACCACCGCACCGTTTCCTTGGCCACGGGTGCGGCGTTTTTGCCGCCGCTGCCGGCGTACTCCACGAGCACCGCAAACGATATCCGCGGATGCCGGTACGGCGCGAAACCGGCAAACCAGGCATGAGCGCCTTCCTTGACGATCCGGTCCGCCGAAGTCACCCGGCCGTCACCGTCGGAATCGACCCGCATCGGCGGCACCTCGGCGGTTCCCGTTTTCCCGCACACGACAACCGACAGCGAGGGGCCGGTTCTCCACGACTTGTAGGCGGTCCCCCGGCTGTCGTTGACAACCTGGTACATCCCCTTCCTGACGGCCTTCAGGTGCGACTCGGCAAGCTGGAGTCGTCGAACCACGGGAGCGGGGCCGCCGTTCAAAAAGAGACGGGGAGAGATATACACACCGTCACGCGCTATCGCCCCCATCGCCGCGCCGACCTGGAGGCAGGTCGCGTGGACCGCACCCTGGCCGATCGCCATGAACCACGCGTCGCTGGGCACGTATCCGCGGCCGAAATGGTTTCTCATCCAGGCCTCGCCGCCGGCGCCCCCGCTCTTCTCGGACGGGAGCCCCGTGTGGGGGGTGACCCCGAAGCCGAAGAAGCGAAACCACTTGCTCAGCGACGCCGCCCCGAGCCGGTGCGCGGCTTCCACGAAAAATACGTTGCAACTGTGACAGAGAGCCTCGACAACATTCAGACTGCCGTGCCCGACGTTGTATTCGTGAATCCAGCAGTGCGGTATCCCCTGCGACGAGCGGGGATTGGAGCCGTCGCAATGAATCAGCGTATTGAGATCGATAGCGCCCTCCCCCAGGGCGGCCAGCGCGGTAATCGGCTTCAGCGTAGAGCCCGGCGCATAGGCGGCCGATACCGCGCGCGGCACGAGCGGGAGGTTGCGGCGATCGCGGGAAAGTTCCCGGTACTGCTGCCAGTATGCGTTGAGGTCGTAGCCGGGCCGCGACACCATGGCCAGAATTTCACCGGTCGCGACATCGAGCACCACGATCGCGCCGGTATGACCGGTCCCGTCAAACACCTGCTGCAGCCGGCGCTGCAAAAGAACATCGATGCTCAACTGCACGTCGTCTCCCTCGCGGGCCGCGACGGTTTCGGCAACAACACCGGGGGCGCTGTAGGAGATATATCCCCGCTTCGGCCGCAGGCGGCGCTCGGCGGCCCGCTCGATCCCGGTCCGCCCGATCGTATCGCCCGGCAGGTAATTGGCCATCGAGCGGCGCAGCCATGACGCCTCGTCGGCCCGCAGGTTATGTCTCTCCGCGTCTTCCCGGTACACCGGGCCGGTCACCCCGATGATGTGGCAGGCCGCATCGCGGCAGGGGTAGGTGCGGCGGTGACTGGGCCTGAGCCGGGCACCAACGGTTTTCCCGCCCGCCATGAGTTCCCGGAGAGCCCCCGCGGTCTGTTCGTCCAGGCCGGCGACCACGACGTGCCGAATACGTTCTTCCCGCACCGCCCTGCCGACCGTGCGGCGAATCAGGCCGACCTTCCGGATAATACGCTCAATCCGCCGGTCGACGTCTCCCCCGAACTCCGCGGCAAGCCGTCGCGCAATGTTGAGGGTATAATCGACCCGACGCCCGAAAACCTCTTCGGCCGTCTCGCCGGAATCGTCGCCGCCCTTCTCTCTTTCCCTTTGCATCTGCCGGATGCGGGACCGCCGCCATCGGGCATTGCCGGAGATCAAGCGGTAGTCAAGGCAGAAGTCGAAACAGGCCTCGTCAACGGCGAGCACCCGCCCCGTCCGGTCGAGGATCCGCCCGCGCGATGAATCGAGCAGCTCGACCGACCGCAGGGACTTTTCCGCCTCGCCGCGGTAATAATCCCCCCTTACCAGTTGCATCCAGCCCAGCCGCGCGACAAGGGCAACCACCCCGGCGGCAAAAAAACACAGCAGTATTATGAGTCTTCGCTTGTACATGGGAGAATTCAGTATAATCTCTGCCCGGCATATTTCATGAATATTCTCGCGACGGCAACGCCAAATGACCAATCCGCGGTAACGGTCCCCATCACAAAAAAAACGCCCGCGACACGCGGTCGCGGGCGTTTCCTGTTTTCGGAATACCGGGCGTTCGGCCCGCCGCACACTCAAATACTCATCAGCTTCTCGGCGAGGTCCGCGGTCCGGTTCGAATAGCCCCACTCGTTGTCGTACCACATCGTGCACTTGACCATGGTTCCCTCGATAACCCTCGTATTGCCGGCATCGAATATCGAACTGGCCGGATTATGGATGATATCGGTGGAAACGATGGGATCGGAAACGTACTCAATGATATTCTTGAAGACGCCGTCGGCCGCGGATTTCACGGCCTCGTTGACCTCTTCCACGTTGGTTTCCTTCTTGAGGTCGACGGTCAGGTCGGTAATCGAGCCCACCGGCACCGGCACGCGGAGAGCGTATCCGTCGAGTTTCCCGTCCAGTTCCGGCAGCACCTTGCCGACGGCAACCGCCGCACCCGTACTGGTGGGAATGATATTCAGGGCGGCCGCACGCGCGCGCCGCTTGTCTTTCTTGTGTATCTGGTCCTGTATGTTCTGGTCGGCGGTGTAGCCGTGAACCGTCGTCATCAGCCCCCGGTCGACACCGAACGTTTCGTGGAGCACCTTGACCACCGGGGCAAGGCTGTTTGTCGTACACGAGGCATTGGAAATGCAGTGATCGTCGGCGGTGAGGGTGTCGTCGTTGCAGCCGAGCACCACGGTCCTGGCCGTGCCCTTGGCCGGCGCGGTAATAATGACTTTCTTGGCACCGGCGTCCAGGTGGCTGTCGTATCCGGGCTTGTCGTCGGTCTTGTTGTCCCTGAAGATACCGGTTCCTTCGATGACCACGTCCACGCCCATGTCGCTCCACGGAAGCGAGGCCGGATCCTTGACACCCAGGATTTTGATCTCCTTGCCGTTGACAATCAGGGCATCCTGCTTCGCGACGATCTTACCGGGAAAGGCACCCTGGGTGGAATCGTATTTTGCGAGATATGCAAGCATATCCGAGTCGGCAAGGTCATTGATCGCAACCACGTCGAACCGTTCCGGCTCCTCGCACATGACGCGAAAAACAAGCCTGCCGATACGTCCGAATCCGTTAATCCCAACCGTTACTGCCATCGATTATTCTCCTTATACTGTCTCATGAAGGATGCAAACACCACGAACATACGCGATTTCGCGATGCGTACCGGAGGACAACTCCGCAAAGCATTTTCCAAGAGCGAATCAGGTTATCGGCACCTCCGCAGCCTGTCAATGAGATTTTATGCATTCACCGTGTTTTAAATCAGGCATATTGTCGATAATACTCAATGAATATTCAGGTTATATAAAACTCAAACTGACCGATTGGAAATTGCAACTGCATATGCATAAAGAGGTAAGCCGAAAAACAGGGACTGTCCCTTCAGGGACCGTCCCTGCTTTTCGGCGCCGCATATACAGTAGCACTATCATAGGTGAGGCCGAATCGGTCAGTTTGACTATAAAAATTATCCGGACAACACCGCTTTTCCGGACCGTGTTTTGTGAATGCACCGCCGCAGCGGCGGCCTGAAACAACACCACCGCGGGGTGATACCGCCCCGAATTCATATAACAGGCTTGACAGGACATCGGATAATACTATCCTTCGTTCGTCTCCCGTATTCCATGCCTGAATCGTGGGGCGGGGGAAAGGAATGCTGCCGTGGCTAAGAAAAAAAGCAAAAAATCACTGTACGAGGTGCTTTCACAAAAGACCACATCGCGCCTGGATATACCCGAGTGGATTCGCCCCGGGCAAACCGCCGACGAAGATGGAGAGGAAAAACAGCCTGCCGCTTCTGAAATACACGGTCCGGAGCCGGAAGAAGAATCCTCGGAAGAGGAAGTCGCCATCCTGGAAATTACCGCCCCTTCCCCGCCGGAACCTGCCGTGGATTCCCCGACGAAAACGGTTGAAAAAGAAGCTGTTACCGGTGATCACGACAGCGTCGAGACGGCCCCTGAACCGGCGGAGGACCAGCCGGCCGACACGACCGCGCATCTCTTCGATGAAATCACGTTACGGGATGAGCCGGAGACCGATATTCCGGCCGCGGGGGAGCCTGAATCCCCGTATGACGCCCCTGACACCGCTGCCCCCGCAGAGGAAGAGTATGCCGATGAAGAGATAGAAGAAGAAGAGGAAGAGGAAGAAGAAGAACGGGACACGGAAACGGCCGCCCCCGCTCCTGACGCCGAGGCTCCTGAAACGGAGGCTCCCGGCAACGAAGACAACGGTATCGCCGAAGATGATACCGCCGACACAACGGTTCGGGCCATTCCCCTTACCATCGAGCGCAAGAAACTCGACACGGGCCTGCCTGCGAAATATCAACAAAAGAAAAACATCGCGGGATTCATCTCTGCCCTGCTGCCCACCTTCCGCCGCAGGGGCGAGCGTATTGAAATAGCGATAGATTTCCTGGGGGCGATGGTTGCGCTCGGCCTGCTGCTGACCATTCCCGTGTTCGCATTCCTGATCGGCTGGTGGGTCGCCCCCGGTGGTGAAGACACAGCCGATACCGTGGAAACCGCCGCGGCAAAACCCCCCCTTCCCGCCGGAGGACACAAGCCCGCACCCCCCCAACCGGCCAAAAACGGCGACGACGCCGAGCCGGTAGAGACCGGTCTGGTAGCGAAAGACAGCCGCCGGGATGCCGACCGCTACTACCCCATCATACAGATTCTTCAGGGGGACAGTGAGCAGGACAAGAATGAGGCGCAGCGGATCATAGCATTTTTGCGATCACGGGGCCTGTACGCCGATGCCAAGTATAAAAACAAGGGCAGGATGGTCGTCTGGTCACTCCGTGGCTTCGCGTCGCGGGAAAGTGCCGCAACCGAGAAGTTTGCGGAAAAGATAGAAAAACTCGGCAGTGAATACTTCGCAAAATACCAGACGTATAAATTCAACGGACCGTATTTCCGAAAAGGAAAAATCTGATATAACGTTAAATGAACAAGAACCTGTAACCGTTACCCGATACGAGGAGAATAGTTTCGATGTCAATTGATCCTTCGCTGAAAAACAGCAATAAGCTCAGCGGCCGAAGAAACGTGCTCAGTCGCGCAGAACGCGTTTTCAAGATGCGGGAAGAAGGAACGTTCGACCCTGAAAGCGACAGCCCCTTCGGTCTGCCCAAATACCGCGTAGTACAAACGAAGGCGGGCGCCAAGAAAAAAGAGGAAAAAGTCGAGCAGGAAGAACTTCTCGACGCCGAAGGCGCAGAGGCTGCCGCAGATACCAAGGGGGACGCATCCTCGCCCGAAGAATAACGTTCCTCTTTTTCTTTCACTACAGCCAATGACGCGTCCCAGCCATAAAATCGCCGAGCGGATGGCCATGCTCGATGCCTCAGGCATACGAAAGGTCTTCGACCTCGCCGCCGAAATGAGCGATCCGATCAATCTCTCGATCGGACAGCCCGACTTCGACGTCCCCGACCCCGTCAAGTCGATGGCCGTGAAGGCTATTCAAAGCGGTTTCAACAAATACACGCAGACACAGGGCATGCTCAAGCTCCGGGAGGCCCTCGCCGAACACTGTCGCGATGAGTTCGACTGGAAAGACGCTGATTCCCGTTCCTATCTCGTCACGTCCGGCGTCAGCGGCGCGCTGGTGCTGATCTCTCAGTGTCTCGTAAATCCCGGGGACGAGGTGGTATTCGCGGATCCGTACTTTGTCATGTACCCGCACCTGATCAACCTCACCGGCGGGGTGCCGGTTGGCGTCGACACCTATCCCGATTTTCGCCTGACGGCGGACCGGCTCGAATCGGCGATTACCGATAAAACCCGCCTCGTCCTGCTCAACAGTCCATCGAATCCGACCGGCATGGTATCAAGCCGGGAAGAACTCGCCGCAATAGCCGAACTGTGCGCCGAGCGGGACCTCCTGGTTGTCTCCGACGAGATTTACGACTTCTTCTGTTACGACGAACCCTTCACGTCGATAGCCGCCCTGTACGAAAACACACTGCTGCTGCGGGGTTTCAGCAAGAGTTACGCAATGACGGGCTGGCGGATAGGATGGATCACGGGGCCGACGTCGATCATAGAAAAGATGACCATGCTCCAGCAGTACAGCTTCGTCTGCGCCCCGAGCATGGTCCAGGCGGCAGCGGTCAGGGCTCTCAAGACGGACATGTCCGAACAGGTTGCCAACTACCGTCGCAAGCGGGATATGGTCTGCGACGCCCTTGCCGATAAGTTCGGCCTGGTCAAACAGGGCGGCGCCTTCTACGCGTTCGTGCCCGCGCCCGGCGGTTCGGCGACCGCATTCGTTGAAAAAGCCATTCGGAACAATGTTTTGATTATTCCCGGAAACGTTTTTTCCGAGAAAGATTCCCACTTCCGTCTTTCCTACGCCACGAGCGATGATCAACTCGCAGCCGGTCTGGAAATACTGAGATCAATGGTATAACGGAGGTACCGGTACCGCCGCATACTCGTCCTGCGAAAGATATTGACCGTCGGCTGTTTTCTCTGAAAAAAGCTTGCAAGATAGTAAATAAACAATATAAACGTCCAGCTTAAAAACATAGCGGACCATGAAATTCATACTGATTGACAAAATTGATAGTATAGAGCCCGGTGAGAGTATAGTCACCAGCAAATCCCTGACGCTGGCCGAGGAGTATCTTGGCGACCATTTCCCATCGTTTCCGATTATTCCCGGCGTGTTAATGCTTGAAGCCATGACACAGTCGGGCGCGTGGCTTCTTCGCGAAATGCAGGACTACGCGAACACCGTGATATATCTGAAATCAGTACGTAACGTCCGGTATTCTTACTTTCTCAGGCCGGGAAACACGATGCGCTACACGGTGAAACTATCAGGCATCGACGAAACCTCCGCAACATTCAAGGGAACCGGACTCTGCGGCGAAACCAAAGCCGTTTCCGCCACCCTGGAACTTGGCTGGAAAAGCCTTTCGAGCGAAGGAAGCCACGGGAACAAGGTGGATGAAGAACTCAGGAATTCGCTGAAAAAAACCTATGCTCTGCTAACGGGTCCCGAAGGGGAATCGAATTAGACAGAAAGCCGTAAGAGAAACCGTTGACTTTACAGGATAATTTAATTATATAGAGTGGCAAAATTTGATATGGTCGGTCCGGCAGAGACCGGATGATGTACACAGGAGAACAGGCATATGGCATTAAGTGAACAGGAAATCTTTGACAAGGTAAAAGATACGCTGGTAGAGGCGCTCGGCCTCGAGGACGAGGAAGTGACGCCTGAAGCGACCCTCACCGGCGACTTGGGGGCGGAATCCATCGATTTTCTCGACATCGTATTCCAGCTTGAAAAAGCATTCGATATCAAGATTCCCCGGGGCGAGCTTTTTCCGGATAACATATTGAACAACCCCGAGTTTGTTCAGGACGGCAAGCTTACCCAAACCGGACTCACCCAGCTCAAGGAGCGCATGCCTCACGCCGACTTCAGCGAATTTGAGCAGAATCCCGACATCAACAAGATGGCCGAACTGTTCAAGGTTCAAACCATCGTGAATTACGTCAAGGATAAGATCGGCGGCTGAATGTACCCTCACCCGTCCATCGAGGAACGCCGTCAGACCGGCACGTTTTCGACCGTCGACGGGCATTGCAAGTGATGCACCGGGTAAATGAACATGCGCTGGATTTGGATAGATCGCTTCGTTGCATTTGAACCGGGCCGTCGCGCCGTTGCGGTTAAGAATGTAACCCTCGCCGAGGAGCATCTCCACGATCACTGGGAAGCATACCCGACAATGCCGCACTCCCTCATCATCGAGGGCGTCGCACAGACCGCCGGTCTTCTGGCGGGGGAAATAAACAACTTTGAGCATGATGTTATCCTCGCGAAGATCTCCAGGGCCACATTCGACGGTATCGTGCTGCCGGGCGATCAGCTCATCTACGAAGCCGCTCTGGTCAACGCCTCGGAACAGGCCGCGTCAACCGAAAACAGGATTTTAAAAAACGGAGAGCCGTTCGGAACGGCGAACATCATTTTTTCCCACGCCAATAACGCGATACAGAAACTTGATCTCCCGCCGCATTTCGTCTTCACCTGTTCATTCCGCCGATTGGTTGAACCCTTCCTGGAGAAGGGCGATGGCTGATCCCCGGCGGGTTGTTATTACGGGTCTCGGCATCGTTTCAGCCGCCGGTATCGGCATCGATGAAACATGGGAAGCACTGATGTCGGGCCGTTCCTTTGTGTCTGATATCACCGTGTTTCCGCCCGGTGCATTTCCCTGCTCGATCGCGGCGCAGATGGACGATTTTTCGGCCAGGCATTTCGTCCCCAAGAAATATCGCAAGTCCGTCAAGATCATGGCCAGGGATATCGAACTTGCCGTGGCGGCGAGCGACCTGGCGTTCCGTCACAGCGGGATCGAAACCCGCGCCACGGCCGAGAACATGAACATAGATCCCCGCCGGCTTGGCTGCAATATCGCCGCCGGCCTCATCTGCGCCGACTTGAACGAACTGGGAGAGGCATTCGTCACCGCAACCGAAAAGGGCGCGTTTGACATGCGAAAATGGGGCAGCCACGGCATAGAGAACCTGACACCGCTGTGGTTGCTGAAATATCTTCCCAACATGCTTTCCTGTCACGTCACGATCATCCACGGTGCCGAGGGGCCGAGTAACTGCATAACCTGCGGCGATGCGGCAGGGCATCTGGCGATGGGGGAATCGTGCATAAACATCGGAAGAGGTGCGGCTGATGCCGTCATCGTCGGCGGGACCGAAAGTAAATTAAATCCCATGGGCCTCCTTCGACAGAATCTTCTCGGGAGGCTCAATGTCGAGATGAACGAGTCCCCGCACTCCGCCGTCCGCCCCTTTGATGCCGGGCACGCGGGCCTCGTTATCGGAGAAGGCGGGGGGATGTTGATAGCGGAAGAACTGTCCAGGGCACAGCAGCGGGGAGCGCGGGTGTACGCCGAGGTAGTAGGATTCGGCGCCGCATGCGATCCCCGCGGCATCGAAATATCAAGGCCGACGGCCGGCAATCTCGCCGCCGCGGCGACAAAGGCGATCGCGAACGCGGGCATAACCCCCGCGGACATCGACGCCATCTTTGCCTACGGAACGGGTGTGCCCGGTGAAGACAGGGCGGAAGCGGCCGAGTGGAAAAAAGTCTTTCCTGAGCGATGTGAAGAGATACCGGCCGTCGCCCTGACCGGCGCCGTCGGCTCCCTGTTCGCCGGACACTCCGGTTTCCAGCTCGCCGTCGCCGCCAAGGCGGTGTCCGAACAGGCACTTCCCCCCACGGTCAATTATGACACACCGGCGGAAAACTGCCGACTGGGATGTACTCCCGAGCGTCGAGACATCGAACTGAAGAACGTCATCGCGGGAACGTACACGGTCGGGGGACAGAGCGGTGCCTGTGTGTTGCGCAGGGTGGAGAGGCAAGATGCGTGATCGCAGAGTCGTGATAACCGGCATGGGAACCATAAACCCCCTCGGGCACACGGTCGAAGATACCTGGAAGGCCATTCTCGAGACGAAGAACTCTCCGTCGAAAAATGAATTGTTCGACGCCTCGACGTTCCCCAGTACGTTCGCGTCACAGGTCAAGGGATTCGATCTTTCAGACCACATGGATGCTGATCGCGTGCGACAACACGTCTCCGCCGGACGGCACTGCAAGTTCGCCCTGGCCGCTGCGGTCCAGGCCTGGCAACAGGCCGGACTGTACGGAGAGGGGCAAAAACCCGATCCCGACAGCATCGGTATTTATCTCGGCAGTGGAGAGGGCAGTTTGGATTTCGACAACTTCTCCGGCGTCATCATCGACTCGTGGAAAGACGGCGCCATCGACACGGATGTCTGGCCCGTGCTCGCCCATGAACGGATGGATCTTTACCGGGAAGTCGAACAGGAATCGAACATGGTGCTCGCGCATCTCGCTGCCGAATTCGGGGTTGAAGGGCCCGCGTTTAACGACCTGACCGCGTGCGCGGCAAGCACCCAGGCCATCGGGGAAGCAACCATGCAGATCAGGTACGGCATGGCGGACCTGATCATTTCGGGCGGCGCACACAGCATGATACACCCCCTCGGTCTTACCGGCTTTAACCGCCTGACCGCTCTCTCGCAGCGAAACGACGACATTGAAACGTCCTCCCGCCCCTTCGACATGACCCGCGACGGCTTCGTACTCGGTGAAGGAGCCAGCATACTGATCATCGAGGAGCGGGAACACGCTGTTGGCCGGGGCGCGAAGATTCTGGCGGAGATAATCGGGTACGGCGCATCGGCCGACGCCTTCCGGGTGACCGACCAGGACCCGGACGGACGCGGTGCGGCGGCAAGCATGAACGCCGCAATAGAGGACGCGTCCCTGACACCCGCGGACATCGATTATCTGTCCGCCCACGGCACCGGCACAACACAAAACGACAAGGTTGAAACCCTGGCCGTAAAGAGAGTGTTCGGCGAAGAGGCGACCGTCCCGGTTTCATCGGTGAAAAGCATGCTCGGCCACCTGATTGGGGCCGCGGGCGCGACCGAGTTGATAACGTGCGTCCTGGCGCTGCGGGATCAAATACTCCCGCCGACAAACAATCTCAACACGCCCGATCCCGAATGCGATCTTGATTATATCCCCAACGAGCCCCGGAAAGCCGCGGTTAACATCTGCATGTCAAACTCGATGGGGTTCGGCGGCCAGAACAACACACTGATCATCACCGCCTGAGCGCGCGTTTTCGCGAATAGTCTGCACGCTCGAAAAAAGCTGTTTTATAAATTCCGCATTTTCGCTATTATCTTTCTCCGGCAATCTTCGATATATATATCCGGACGGCCTCACCGTCACGGTACAACCGCGTCGCTTTGATCTACATGGAACACGGGATTACCTGTAACAATGGTGTTTTTCGCAAACAGCGTGGAAAGGTGGATAGCCCAGCACTGGGCCATGCTGGCCATTACGGCTACCGTGATGTCATTGCTTATAGCGGCCGTGTGGCTCTTCGCGTATTATGTGCGAATCTGCCTCAGGATTTTTTGCGACACTCCCCCGCCGATGTCGATGAATCCGGTCGACTTTATTCCACTCGAGGGCGAAAAAGTCCGGTTCCGATCCTTCGACGGAACCAGCCTGCAGGGTATGATACTGAACCATACCGGCGGAACCGAGTACCGGGGATCCATCGTCTTTTGCCATGAGTACGGCTCCGACATGTATTCGTGCGCCCGTTACACCCGAGGCCTGCTGAATGCCGGTTACGATATTTTCACCTTCGATTTCCGGTCACACGGCGAGTCCAGCCATGCGGACAATTACAAGCCGTTGCAGTGGCCGAGCGACAAGGAAGTGAGTGACGCAATCGGGGCGTGTGCTTTTATCCAGGCAAAACTGGAATCCGAAGGAAAACCGGGTGATATCGGGATATTCGGCATAAGCCGGGGAGCCGGAACGGCGATCCTCGCCGCCGGAAGCGACCCCAACATCAAGGCGATTCTCTGCGACGGCGCGTTCAGTACCGAAGAAACACTCATCGCTCTGATGAAACGATGGGCACACATATTTTCAAATATCAAACTCACCTACGAAAACAACCCGGAATTCTACTGGAAAATGCTACTGTGGATCATGATGCGCGCTGCGCAGCCGAAACTGGGCCGCCGCTTTCCCTCGGTCCGCAACACCCTTCGCGACATGGTGACCGATCCCGTCTTTTTCATTCACGGCCAGCGAGACAGCTACATCAGGGTCGATCAAACCAGGCTCCTGCATCAGATTGCACCCGCGCCGAAATTTTTGTGGGTCGTCGAGAATGCCAAACATAACCAGGCGGTTATCACGACTCCCGCCGCATACGCCGCCAGGACCACGGCCTTTTTCGACAAATACCTCGCCAACCTGGACGTGTCCCGGGAATCAATACGTGCTGATCCCGCCGAATCCGGCGTCGCTTGAAAACTCCGGAATGACAGCCCGATTTTCCCTTTGTTATACTCTGTTTAACAATATACAGTGACGGCATGAACACGGGCCAACTACTGCTCAGACCGATCGCGAAAATCGGCATGTGGCAGGCGGGAAAACAGTTACGGCGTTTTCTCGCCGCCCACGCCGCATCGCGCCGTGTCCAGGATGAACTCCTCGCGTCACTGGTGCACCGGCACCGCGGCACGTCATTCGGACGGGAGCACGGATTCCGCCGGATACATAACTACGAGGATTTCAGCAGGACCGTTCCCGTCGGCCGTTACGAGGACCGTCGCGATTACGTCACCAGGGTACTGGAAGGTGATTTCGGCGCGCTGCTGCCCGGCGCCGAACCGCCGCTGATGTTTTCGATGACGAGCGGGACGACGGGATCGCCGAAATACATCCCGGTTACGCGCGCCTTCCTCGCCGATCTGCGCCGCGGCTGGAACATCTTCGGACTCAATGTACTCAGTCGAAAACCCGGGGCGATCATGCGGCATATCCTCCAGATTTCGTCCTCCACGAAAGAAGAATCAAGCCCGACGGGCCTGCCGTGCGGCGCCATAAGCGGCCTGCTCGCCTCGGCCCAGAAACGCATCGTCAGGAGGATGTATGTCGCCCCCCTGTGGACCGGCGAACTCGATGATCCCGACGACCGTTTTTATACGCTCGCCCGCCACGCCGCCGTGAAGGATGTTGCCTTTATCACTACCGCGAATCCTTCAAGCACCATCAAGCTGGCTGAAACCATGCAACGATACTGCGATCGCCTGCTGCGGGATATCCGCGACGGCACCTTTCACCCCCCCGGCGGCCGCATCCCCGCCGGCGCGAGGGAAGGCCGGTTCAAGCCGAACCCGGCGCTTGCCGGGCGACTGGAAGGCCTGGTGAAAGCGGACGGCTGCCTGATGCCCCGACACGTCTGGAACCTTAGCTTCCTGACAAACTGGACGGGAGGGACCCTGCGGCTGTACCTGAAACGTCTGCGCGAGTTGTTCGGCAACATCCCGATTTTCGATATCGGGCTTCTCGCCAGCGAAGGGCGTTTTTCGATCCCCCTCGAAGAAGGGACCGCTGCCGGCGTGGCGGAAATCACATCAAACTTCCTCGAGTTTATTCCCGCCGGCGAGCGTGACGCGGCCGACCCGCCGGTTCTGAGATCGCACGAACTGGAAACGGGCGAGGAATACTTCCTGGTTTTCAGCAACAACACGGGTTTGTTTCGGTACAACATAGACGATCGTATACGGGTAACCGGGTTTTACGGCGAGACCCCACTGTTCGAATTCTGTGCGCGCGGTGTCCAAACGTCGAGTATGACGGGCGAGAAAATTACCGAAGCCCAGGTCGTATGCGCAATGGAATCGGCCAGGACCGTCGCCGGCATCGAACACATCGATCTCTTCGAAATGCAGGGCCGCTTCTCCGCCCCCCCGTACTATGAACTCCGGGTCGAAATGAGTGACGCGGAGAAGGCGCAGCGACTCTGTGAATTGATGGACCGCATTCTCCGGGAACTGAATATCGAGTATGATGCCAAGCGGAAAAGCCGGCGACTCGGCGGGATACGGCCGGTACTCCTTCCTCCCGGGACGTTCTCACAAGAAGAGGAACGGAAAATCCGTGAGAAGAGAGGCAGGACCGAACAGTACAAGCACCAATACCTCATAACGGACATACTGGAATAACAAACACTCCTGACCCCGTATAAACATTGCTCGGCCGGCCGTTATTCCTCTACGGTCGCGGAAGGTGCCGGCTTCTCCGCCGGCTTCTCGGCAGGTTTCTTCGCCGGCTTCTCGGCAGGTTTCTCCGCCGGCTTCTCGGCAGGTTTCTCCGCCGGCTTCTCGGCAGGTTTCTCCGCCGGCTCGGGCGCCGGGGGTTTTACCTCGGCAGGTCTGACGACCCCCTCTTTCTTCAGTTGTTGAGGCCACTTAACGAGTATCGCTTCCTGGGCCTCGGACCAGTGGGGGATATCCCTCTTTTTCATCAAGTCCCCGAAAAATGCTTTGTTGGTGCCGGTGATATCACCGATCTGTTTCTCGGCACTCTGAATCACGCCGGCGAGGCCCGACAGTAAAACCGAATCCTCTTTGATCTGCCCGGCCTCTGCGCACGCCCGCCACTTTCGTGACGCACTGCCTGCAATATCAAGGATCGTCTGCAAACCTCCCCGCCTGATCGCCTTGTCTCCGCCGAACGATTTGCAGAGCGTTACAATCGTATCGACAAGAGGGGGAAATATTTTCAAATGATGCGCCATTTCGAGATCCAGCGACATGAGGTGCAACCGCCTCCGTTTCCAGGAACCGGCGATCGCTTTCAATAATCCTCTGCGGACATCGACCGTAAAACGCCCTCGTATATCCTGGTTTTCTTCGCTGTTGAAATCGATAATCGCGAGAGCCGGATCGATCACCAGGGCGTTATCCTCGCCGGCGAGGGCGTCCGCTATGAGCTTGAAGAAGGCCTCCACGTTCTTCGCAGATGACCGGAGGATCTTTTTACGGACGTCGTAAAACGCCTTCCAGCCCATGTACCTGACCGCCTGGTTGTCATCGCGGACCATCAGAGAGTAACACGGTACCAATGCCATGCGTTTCATGCCGGACAGGGCCTTGGCGGCACTGACACGCACCACCCGCCGCATATTCTTCACCTTCGGTACGGCCCGGTTCGCCATCAGCGGCGCAAAGAAGCGATTGCAGCTTTCCGCAACATACGTCTGGTAGGTCAGATCACTGTAGCGCCGATAGTCCTCCAGGAGCTTCCGGTAGAGCGTGATAACCCCCTCTTCGGTCTCGGCGTCGAGGAAGCTCCGGTAGAGCCATCCGATCCTGTCGTCCACCTGTTTTTTCTGATCGCGCAGTAAGCCGCTCGACGGCAACGGAAAACTGATGTTCGGCGATGGGGGTTCCTGCTTCTCCCCGCCTGCAACCTCGATGACCCCGGTGGTAACAGCGAAAACCGCCAACAAGGCCGGGATGGGAAACGAAAGAAATCCGCGCATAATAACATTCCTTTAATATCTGCCAAAAGTTACAGTTACGAATATTAGACAAGAATACATGCCGGTGTCAAGGTTCTACCTGCATTGTCTGACGGTGCATTCTGTTTCTTTATCGTAACCAGCGGCAGTGTTTCTGAAAGGAAAAACACGGTTTCGCCGATCAACAGTACAATGAACAAATTAAAAACCGGATCGTGTCCGATCGCTACACGAGCTACGGAATGCGCACGACCGTTCCCGCCGGACACGAGAACCAGCATTCGGGAAACGCTTCCCGAATGCGCATCTGCGCCGCCCTACCCGTACAGTGCGCGGGGGCCAGTCGCCTGACAGCCAGACGGCGGAACGTATCGATCGTCCGTCCCAGCCGTTCCTCGCCGGCCCGCAGTAAATGCATACCCCCGATAACGGTGTCGATCTTCCTTCCCCCCGTCAATGCCCTTACGTAACGAAGCGTATTCACGACCCCCGCATGAGCGCATCCGAGTATCACGACCGTCCCCCGCGCTCCCGCGAAAAAGACGGCCTGGTCGTCGACAAGATCATCCGCGTTACGGCATTCCGCATCCACGAAAAAAGGGCCGCCGGTATCCTCAAAATCGGTCTCCCGCGGAACGGGACCGGTTGCCCGGCAACCGTCGGCAATCTCGATCGGCCCTTCGACATACACGATATCGGCCCGCCGACCGATATCCTTCGCACCAAAGGGCATTCCGATTTCCCGAATGTTCCCGCTGTCGCTGCGGGAATATTTCGGCTCGAATGCGGCGGGATGGGCATACACCGGGATCTCACCGGCGGCATTCAGAACAACCCCCAGGCCACCGGTGTGGTCGTAATGTCCGTGACTCAGGACAACGATGTCCGTATCATCCAGGGAGATCTCCATCCGCCGGGCGTTGTCCGCAAGTACGCCGCCCTGGCCGGTGTCGAAAAGCATACGCCGACCACCGCGTTCAATGTGGAAACAGAGACCATGTTCCGCACGCAATCCATCATCGCCGGCCTCGTCTTCAACCAGAACCGTTATCGTTGTTTCCATCGTGCCGCCTGCCGTCTCTCTACCGCTCAGAAAAATCGCTCGGTAATCGCCTTCCAGCATTCTCGCAATTCCGCCGCGCATTTTCCATCCGGCAGTTCCGGAACCGCCTTTTTCATCACCTGGGCCTCGGTAACCACAGGATCGTACGATATTTTCCCCACCACGGGTATCCCCCGTTCCGCCGCCGTGGATTCTATGCGCCCGGTCATCTCAGCATTGATATCCCATTTATTCACGCAAACCACTGTGGGGATGGAGAAATGGTCACTGAGATCGGCAACCCGGCGGAGGTCGTGCTCGCCGCTCAATGTCGGCTCGGTGATTATCAGCGCGCAGTCGACTCCCGCGACGGAGGCGATCACCGGGCAGCCGATACCGGGCGAACCGTCGATGATCACCATATCACTGCCGTTGCTATCCGCGATGTCACGGGCGGCGTTGCGCACGGTCGTGACCAGCTTTCCCGAGTTCTCCTCGGCGATACCCAGTCTCGCGTGCACCATCGGCCCGAAACGGGTTTGCGAAACAAACCATTCCCCGTTCACGGCGTCCGTGAATGAAACCGCCCCCTCATCGCAAAACCGGTGACAGACGCCGCATCCCTCACACCCTATCGGATCCACGAACAGATTCCCGGTTTCACCGTCGCGGCGCACCGCATCAAAGCGGCAGAGTTCCCGGCACACGCCGCAGTCGGTGCACCGTGCGGGTATAATCTCGGCCCGCTTGCCGCCGGAGAATTCGTGCCGGCTGATGACGACCGGATCCGTTACGAGGTAGAGATCGGCGGCATCCACGTCGCAGTCGGCCAGGACGCTCGCGCCGGACAGTGCCGCGAATGACGCAGCGATCGACGTCTTGCCCGTGCCCCCCTTCCCGCTTACGATCGCCAGTTCTTTCATGGTATTGCGCCATCTCCACGAACAGCGTTCACATTCACGGCAGGTTTCGTCACCGCGCGCAACAGCCCGCGAAAAATGGTCCGGATGTCTTCCGACAAGGCCGTGATCACTTCACCGCGAGAATAGGCCTCCGCAATCCTGCGATCATCGGGTATGGCAGCCAGGACATCGATACCCCATTCAGCGAGGTACGCACGCGTATCGCCGTCGCCCCCGCCCGATCGATTCAATACCACACCATGGGGAATGCCGAGGGCGCGAACCATGTCAACCGCAAGCTTCAAATCGCTGAGGCCGAACGGCGTCGGTTCCGTGACCAGCACGGCATAATCACAGTCCCGAACACTTTCAATAACCGGACACGACGTGCCGGGGGGAGAGTCGAGAACCGTAACGGCGGCGCGGGGCGCGTATTCCTTGACCGATCGTATCAGGGGCGGGCTCATCGCCTCCCCGACATCGAGAATGCCGTGTACAAACCCGATCGCACCGGCAGTGCCGATTTCTACGCAGCCGATCTTCCGCCTGGTTTCAGTGATCGCCTGTGCGGGGCACAGGAGCCTGCACCCCCCGCACCCGTGGCAGAGTTCGGGAAAAACCATCAGGCTCTGCCCGGCGCATGCAATGGCGTTGTAGGCGCAAAATGCCGCGCATGCACCGCAATAGGTACACCGGCTTTCATCCACCGCGGGAACGGGACGGCAGACATCGGCACGATCCCGTATCCGTGGCTTCAAAAACAGGTGGCCGTTCGGCTCCTCAACGTCACAGTCAACATACGCCGCGGACATCCCCTCGTCGGCTGCAATCGAAGCCAGCGCCGCGGCGACCGTGGTCTTGCCCGTTCCCCCCTTCCCGCTGGTAACCGCGATGTGCATTATTTCGCGTCCGACTCTTTATCGAGTTCTTCCAGTCGCTGTTTTACCTGTGCAAGGGCCTGCTCGAGATACCCCGCTTCCGCCTTCAGGTCTTCTGCCTGCTGTTCCGGCGTCGGACGATTCCACGCAGGATACGCTTCCGGTACGGGCACGCCGGCGGCGGCCGGCTGGTACCCGGTCATACCGGTGGCATAGTAACGGTTACGCCATCCTCTGCCGGTCCCCCGTCGAAACCATCCGCCGCCGCGACCGCGTAATCCGCCTCCCGGTGCGAAATTCATGTACCCGGGAACCGGGTACCCCGCGCAGTATCCCGCGGCCCGTCCCGTCATCGGCCCCTGTCCCATCGGTCCTGTTCCGTCTCCACCGGGCATTGTCATTCTCCTTTCGTCAAGACATGATCACTCTCATACGTTCATCACGTATCATCCATCAATTCCCGTGCCAAACCGAACGCAACCACCGGTCGATCAAGGCCGGGACCCGATTCCACCGCACGGCCCCATCCCCCCGCCGCGCCCCGCGCGACCACGACGCCCCGCGCCACCACCACGACCGCAGAACCGCCGCCGCATACCCCTGCCCCCGCACCCGGGCATCTGGAACTCATCGTCCGCGAGGCGGTCGTCGAAAAAAGCAGCCAGTACGTGTTCGACGTCGCCGCACAGGCGGGGAATGGCATGGACGCCCGCAACGGTCAACGCCGATTCCATCCGTCGTGATATGGCCCCGCAGAGAAGAATATCGATCCCCAATCCGCTGATTTCCGCAGCCTTTCGAACGGAATCATCTGCGCTGAGCTGCTGCCGGTGCCTCTGCGTTTCAACCCGCTCATCGATATCCACGACCATCAACGCCCCCGCCGTATCCATCACGGGTGAAATTCGCCCACGCCATACTGATATGCCGATTCGCATCCATGTTCTTTTCTCAATTTTCATACCATAATCGCTTTACCTGAGCTGCGGCGTGGAGATTGCACAAACAAATTCCACAGGATGCTTTGATTCACGGGAAATAAAACAGTTTTTTCCCGAAGATACAGATTGATGCAACCCGAAGAAGTACAGCATATAATGCATATTGCAATGCAAAAGGGTGTTATATAATTGCATTTTGCCATAATGCTGCATACACTGTGGTAGTGAGCATGACAGACAAGGAAATAATTCTGGATTCAATAAACGAAGGTGTCTTCACCGTGGACAAGGACTGGCACATAACCTCCTTCAACCTGGCCGCGGAGACACTCACCGGCGTACACCGCGACGAAGCGGTCGGCAGAACCTGCTGCGACGTCTTTCGAGCCGACATCTGCGAGGGAAACTGTCCGCTGCGCAACACCCTCGATACCGGCAATCCGGTCGTCAACGCCCGCGCACATATCTATACCGGCGACGGCCGCCGGGTCCCCATACGCATTTCAACCGCACTCCTGCGGGATGCGGCCGGCAACGTTGTCGGCGGTGTGGAAACATTCCAGGATCTCAGCCAGGTCGAACAACTCCGCAAGGAACTCGAGTCCCGGTATACCTTCGAGGACATCGTCGGCCACAGCCGGTCCATAACACGCCTCTTTGACTTGATCCCGCAGATCTCGGAAAGCGAGAGCACGGTCCTCATCGAAGGGGCGAGCGGGACCGGCAAGGAGCTGTTCGCACGAGCCATACACAATCTCTCGGCCCGCAAAGACAAGCCGTTCGTCGCGGTCAACTGCGCCGCCCTTCCCGACACGCTCCTGGAATCCGAGTTGTTCGGGCACACGGCGGGCGCTTTTACCGACGCCCGCCGGGACAAGCCCGGTCGTTTCACCGTCGCCGACGGCGGTACCATCTTTCTCGATGAAATCGGTGATATATCCGCCGCGATGCAGGCCCGGCTGCTGCGGGTGCTCCAGGATCGCCGCGTCGAACCCCTCGGATCCGTGGAACCGATTCCGGTCGACGTCCGCGTAATCGCGGCGACAAACAAATCGCTGTCCGATCTCGTCGCGTCCGGTACCTTTCGGGAAGATCTCTACTACCGCATACGGGTAGTCGACCTGGAACTGCCGACCCTGGCCGAACGGCGTGAAGACCTGCCGCTCCTCGTCGATCACTTCGTGTCCCGGTTCAACCGCAGGCAGGGAAAAGAGATCGAAGGCGTTTCCCCCGACGCGATGGCCGCCATCATGGAACACGACTATCCCGGCAACGTTCGCGAGCTGGAAAATATCATAGAGCAGGCATTCGTGCTCTGCCGCGGGGGGCTTATCGAGCTGCATCACCTGCCGCGGGAACTGCGGGGCAACGGCACCGCCGCCGCTTCCGGCGCCGCACGGACGCTGTCGTCAATGGAAAAGGCCATGATCGTCGATGCCCTGCAACGGCACCACGGCAGTCGTAAACGGGCCGCCGAAGAGCTCGGCATAAACACGAGCACGCTGTATCGAAAAATCAAGGCCCTCGATATTCCCACCCCGGATACCGACGGCAGAAGCGACCGGAAATAAGGACGCTGTTCACGTGGCGCTTCATTCCCAACAGCGCACAATGCAACACTATGTGATTCCACCCTCGATATCTGAAACCAAAGTGTCTCCATAACCAGTTATTAAATCTAGCCTTAATCAAAACACACTTGTTCGTGGACATTTCCGGCATCTGTTTTGCACGTGGTATGCCGTACGGATATTGTGATCACGTGTTGTCTTCAAAAGAAGCGGAGAAACAATGAAAGTAGCGATTTCGTCCAAGGGAGAGGGGCTCGGCGCGAGCGTCGATCCCCGTTTCGGCAGGGCGCCGTGTTTTGTCCTTTTCGATACCGACAGCGGCGAGCATGAACGGGTCGATAACCGTACAAACATGAATGCCGCTCAGGGTGCGGGTATCCAGGCGGCAACAACGGTAATTGACGCGGGCGCAGCGGCGATCATTACGGGCCACGTGGGACCAAAGGCCGCGGCGACGCTCGGGGCCGCAAACGTCAGGATCTTCATCGGGGCGTCGGGAACGGTAGCCGACGCGATGGAACAGTATCACGGCTGCGCGCTGCAGGAAACTGACTCCGCCGATGTCGAGGGGCACTGGACCTCATGAAGACGTATCTCGACTGTATCCCCTGCTTCGTCGCCCAGGCCTTATCCGCGGCACGCCACGTCTCGGATGACGGGATCATGCACGAGCAGGTCATCCGCGATGTCCTCCGTTTCGCCGCGGATATTGACCTCCGGCAGCCACCCCCGTCCATGGGACAGCGCATACATCGCCGCCTGCGCGAACTCGCCGACAGCGACGATCCGTATCGCGAATCGAAGGGGCGTTTTACCCGGCTTGCCCTGGATATCCTTCCCGCATGCGAAGCCCGCCTTGATGGCTCCGATGATCCGTTCGAACTCGCCGTTCGGTACGCTATAGCCGGCAACGTCATCGACCTCGGCCCCAACAGCGATCTGACGGAAGATGCGGCCCGCACGTTCATGTTGACAGCCGCCGATGTCCCCCTCACCGGCGACATCGAGGAACTGCGGTCCGCCGTGGAATCCGCGTCGGACATCCTCTATATCGCCGACAATGCCGGAGAAATCGTCTTCGACCGGCTGCTCATTGAACGGTTGCCCCGCGGGGCGGTCACCGTTGCCGTGCGCGGCGCCCCCGTCATCAACGATGCGACGATTGAAGACGCCGACGCATCCGGCATCCACGACATCGCCGACGTCATCGACAACGGAACGGATATCCCCGGAACGATCCTCGAAGAATGCAGCAGTGAATTCAGAGAGCGATTCAACCGGGCTGATCTTATTATCGCCAAGGGACAGGGCAACTTCGAGACCCTCAACAATACGGACGGACGACCGCTATTCTTTCTCTTCAAGGTCAAGTGCCCCCTGGTTGCCCGACGCAGCGGGTTCGACGAGGGCGCCCACGTTATTGCCCGAAACAACGGAAGGAATGCACTGCCGTGAAAGACACTTCAGCGGACCAACCGAACGACGAGATCCTCACCGCTGCGATGGCGCGGATCGGCAGTAAATATATCGTCCTTTCCGGCAAGGGCGGAGTCGGCAAGTCGACCGTCGCCGTCAATCTGGCCGTCTCCCTGGCCGCGCGGGGGATGAAAACGGGACTCCTCGATATCGACCTCCACGGCCCGTCAGCCACGGTGCTCCTGGGACTGCAGTCAGCCCGCATGGGCCCGGACCCGGCGGGAGGCATCGCCCCTATGACCTGCGGAGAAAACCTGAAATGCGCGTCAATCGGACTCCTCCTGCAGAACAAAGATGACGCGGTGATCTGGCGTGGCCCCATGAAGTACAAGGTCATCCGCCAGTTTCTCGAGGAGGTTTCCTGGGGAACGCTTGACTGCCTCGTCATCGATGCGCCGCCGGGAACGGGAGATGAACCGCTCTCCGTCGCGCAACTGGTCGGGCCGGCGGCCGCGGTGATCGTGACCACACCGCAAGACGTTGCCCTCGCCGATGTGCGCAAGTCGATATCCTTCTGCAACTCACTCTCGCTACCCATGGCCGGGGTGGTTGAAAATATGAGCGGACTCGACTGCCCGCACTGCGGCCGCGAGATTCGGTTATTTTCGTCGGGCGGGGGAGAAAAACTGGCTGCGGAGTTCAACATACCCTTTCTCGGGCGCCTCCCTCTGGACCCGGCGGTAGTCACCTCAGGCGATCGCGGCAGGCCCTTTGTCAGCCACGAACCGGCATCCAGGAGCGCGCGGGAATTCGAAAAAATCACCAATGCCTTGCTGAATGGAACATAAGAGAAAAGACTGGAGAATGCGGCAATGAGAATAGCGATCCCGACCGCCGACGGCAAACTGTGCATGCATTTCGGCCACTGTCAGCAATTCGCCCTCGTCGACGTGGACGATACGGAAAAACGAGTACTCGACACCAACTACCGCTCCCCTCCCGCCCACGAACCCGGGGCCCTGCCCCGGTGGCTGAAAGAGCAGGGGGCGAGCGTGGTCATCGCGGGAGGCATGGGACGGCGCGCACAGGCGATCTTCAACGAGAACGGCATAGACGTCATCGTCGGCGCGGCGGCGGAAACCCCGGAAGCGATAGCCGAATCCTACCTGCAGGAAACACTGGAGACCGGCGACAATGTCTGCGACCACTGAGCCGAGTGCGCGCCTTCTCGAAAACACCCGTGAATCGAGGCACCCCCGCTGCATCGTCTGCGGCCGCAAAAACGAGTGCGGCCTGGGACTGAAATTCCGGCTCCTGCCGGACGGCGGCGTCGAGGCCGAGATTTCCTGCCCCGACACCTTCGAGGGATACGAGGATATACTCCACGGCGGGGTGATCTCGTCCATGCTGGACGGGGCGATGACCAACTGCCTGTTCGCCCGGGGGCTCAACGCGTTCACCGCCGAACTGAACGTCCGCTTCCGCCACGCCATCCACACCCGCGTTCCCATGACGGTCCGGGCTCATGTTACGCGTCAAACACCTCCCATCCACGTCCTGGAAGCACAAATACTGCAGGAGAGAACGGTCAAGGCAACGGCAAGCGGCAAATTCGTGGAAAAGGGGGTTTCGTCAATCAACAACCCCCCGGCCTGATCCCCCTTCATCCCCCGGCATTGCCGCTGAACACAACGCTCTCCACGACAGCGTCGAACGCACGCGTCGCCTCCTCCCGCCGCGGCCACGGGCAGCCGCCCTGGAGGACGAGGAGCTTCTCGCCGGCGCGGACGAAGCTCTCCTGGAGGTACCACTCTTTACCGTCCTTGCGCCGTGCCCGAAAGCGGACGGTGAGGGCCTCCTCACCCGCGTCCGGGCTGCAGCGCCCGGTTTCGGTCATATCCCCGCCCCAGCGGCCGGTCATGTCGCGGCGGTAGTCGTCCAGCATCGACGTCACCGCCGCCGAAAACCGGCCGGGCGAGACGGGCGCGAGCCGGACCTGGATTCCCATCTCCCTGCCGCGGTCGATGTCGGCCCGGATAAGCTCGTCCCGTTTCGTGCGGTCCGACACCCGCCAGCCGTCCGGCACGCGGAGCCGGTACCCCGCCGGGTCGGTGAAGACGGTATCCGCGTCTTCGCCGGCGCCGTCGCGCTGCTCGGTACAGGTGCAGAGCAACAGCGGCAGTGCGAACAGCGCCCGCCGGACCAGCGGCAGTCGACCGGGTGCGAAAACGGGAACCATGGGCCATATCCTCTCTGCTGTATTGTTCCAATCCGTTTCGGTGTATTCCGGCGTCTCGGGAAAAATGCCGTTCTTAACAGATGATACTATGAAGTTGATCAGGGCCTGCTGCGCAAACCGGCCTACATTACCAGTTCGCGTCTATTATCTTCTGAATAGCGGGAAATTGCTCGTCGGTCTCGTTCAGTTTCTTTCTGGTGTTCTTAAGCTCGATTTTCATTTCAGAAATTATTTTTTTATGCTCCGGGTTGGCGTACAGGTTCTTCATCTCGAACGGATCCTTTTGAAGGTCGTAGAATTCCCACGCGACCGGCGTGTTGTCGCCCCCCCGGTAGTTGCAGCCGTAGAAGAAGATCAGCTTGTATCGTTCGCCGCGAACACCGAAATGCGCGGGCACCGCGAGTTGGTGTGCCATGTGCATCCAGTAGCGGTAGTAGGTGTACATTCTCCAATCTTCGGGTTTCTGCTCGCCCTTCAGCGCCGAAGCGAAACTCCTGCCCTGCATGTAGCCGGGTGTCCCGGCCCCGGCCAGCGCGAGTATCGTCGGGGCGAAGTCCGTGTTGTTGATCAGCCAGTCGTTGGTCGAGCCGGCCTTTACCATCCCCGGGAAGTGGACGATAAAGGGCATGCGGAACGCCTCCTCGTACATCCACCGCTTATCCATCAGGTCGTGCTCGCCGAGGAAGAACCCCTGGTCGCCGGTGTACATGATCACCGTGCTGTCAAGGAGATCCGCTTCCCTGAGGCGGGCGATCAGCCGGCCGACGTTGTCATCCACGCCCTTTACGCAGCGCAGGTAACGCTTGAGATACTTCTGATATGCGGCCTTTGCATAGGCACGGTCGTCCAGGTCTTCGGAAATGCCGAGCTTTTGCGCAAGCTTCCACGGCGCATGGGTTCTTCCCACGCCCGATCCCAGGCCCTGTGACCCCTTCGATCCGGACGGCGGATCGAAGAGGTTATCCGGCTCGGGAATGTTCACGCCCCGGAGCCAGGTGTCATAGCGTTTGGCGTTCCGGAACATGTCGTGCGGTGCCTTGAAGTGGAACATCAGGAAAAAGGGTTTGTCCTTCTTTCTGCCGTTCTTAAGCCATTCGAGACATATGTCGGCGATCGCATCGCTGGAGTGCATGTCATTTTTCACAATCGTGTTCTTCGGCCAGGGCTTCTCGCCCCGCACGCGGAAAACGGGATTGAAATACTTTCCCTGCCCGGGAAGTACGCAGTAGTAGTCGAACGCCGCGGGCTCTTTCTTCAAGTGCCACTTGCCGACCATCGCGGTCTGATAACCGGCCTTTTTCATCTCGACAGGCAGGTACTGCCTCTCGGGGGGGATGTTGCCGCCGAGATCAAGGACCCCGTTGGTCTGCGAATACTGGCCCGTGATGATGCTGGCGCGGCTTGGCGTGCATATGGAGTTGTTGCAGAAAACCCGGTCGAAGCGCATGCCGTTTTTCGCCAGAGAATCGATATGCGGAGTGGGATTCAGCTTCGCGAGACGGCTTCCGTACGCCCCGACGGCCTGGAAGGTGTGGTCGTCGGCCATGATGAATATGATGTTGGGTTTGTCGGCCGCAATCGCGGCGCTCGAGATCAGAAGTAACAAAACGTACGCACGTATTTTCATACAAATGCCCTTTCACTCAGGCAACAGTCTACAGCAAAAGGGAACATGAATGGTAAGAATCTGACGACAAAGTTTTCTGTCGCGCAAAACGAGCCTCGCACGAGACCCCCAAGAAATGAAACATGGGCCTGGCTGGATTCGAACCAGCGACCTCACCCTTATCAGGGGTGCGCTCTAACCGGCTGAGCTACAAGCCCTTCGCGCCGCCGAAACGACAACGGCAGCATAGTGTATCGAAAAGACACCGCGCGTCAACACCGTATGAACCCCCGCCGGGACGCCTCCCGACGAAAATGTCCCCCCTAGCGCCGCCTCTTCCGCGCCGCCCGCCCCTTTTTGACTTTATTCTTGCCCTTTCCCTTCCGCTTCCGATCCTTCGAGAGCCGCTTGGAACGCTGCTTGATCTTCCCGCCCTGCATGGCGTTGTACATCCCCCCCTCGGCCATGTGCTTGGCGTACCGCATCCGGTCGCGGAACCCCATTCCCGCCATCTGCTGCATCATGCCCGACGCCTGGTTGAAGCTCTTGACCAGCCCCGAGACGTCGCTGGTCTCGGTTCCCGACCCCCGGGCGATGCGGCGGCGGCGGGACGCCTCGATCATGTCCGGCTTTTCCCGCTCTTCCGGGGTCATGGAACTGATGACCGCCTCCATCCTGGCGATCTCGTCCCCCTTGATCTGGTCCATCATGTCCATGTTCTGGCTCATGCCCGGCATGAGCTTGAGGATCTGCTTCATCGGCCCCATCTTCTTTACCTGCTTCATCTGGGCCGCGAAGTCTTCGAGGGTGAACTTGCCCTCGGCCATCTTGGTCTGCATCGCCTCCGCCTGCTCGGCGTCGAAGGCCTCTTGGGCCTTCTCCACCAGTTGGGCGACGTCGCCCATCCCCAGGATCCGTCCGGCCATCCGCTCGGGGTGGAACTCCTCGAGGGCGTCCATCTTCTCGCCGACGCCGAGAAACTTCACCGGCTTGCCCGTCACCGCCTTCGCCGAGAGGGCCGCCCCGCCCCGGGCGTCTGAATCGAACTTCGTCAGGATCAGCCCGTCGAGTTCAAGCCGTTCGTTGAACTCCTTGGCCGAGTTGACGGCGTCCTGCCCGATCATCGAATCGCAGACGAGGTAAATCTGGTGCGGGTTGACGGCCCCGGCGATATCCGCGGCCTGCTTCATCATGTCCTCGTCGATGTGCAACCGGCCGGCGGTATCGATAACCACCACGTCCATGCCGGTGCTCTGGCCGTGGATCACGGCCTTGCGGGCCACCTTGACGGGATTGGTCTCGCCTTCCAGGCGGAAGAACGCCGCGCCCGCGTCCCCGGCCACGATCTCGAGCTGGTCGACCGCCGCGGGGCGCTGGAGGTCACAGGCCACCAGGAGGCTCCGCTTCTCCCGCTTTTTCAGGTACGCCGCCAGTTTTCCGCAGGTGGTCGTTTTACCGCTTCCCTGCAGGCCGGCCATCATGATTATCGTCGGTCCGGGCGACACGTAATAGATCTGGCTGTCCGCGGGGCCCATCAACTCGGTGAGTTTCTGGTGACAAATGGCCTGGATAAGCTGGCCGGGCTGGAGCGTCTTGAGGACCTCCCGGCCGACCGCCTCCTGCACCACGTCCTCGCAGAATTGGTTCGCGACGTCGTAGTGGACGTCCGCCTCCAGCAGCGCGGTGCGGACCTCCTTCATCGCCTCGCGGACATTATCCTCGCTGATCCGGCCCCGGCCTGAAAGCTGCCTGATCGCCTCGTTGAATTTTCCCGTGAGCGTCTCGAACATAGGGCGGACACTATATCAGAAACGGCGAACATTGAAAAGACCGCTGGGTCCCGGAGAAGTGTTTGAATAACGGCGACCGCCGGGACATAATAATGCAGCAAAAGGAGAAGCTATGAATACACCGGTACGCGCGGCCATTTTCAGCACCCTCATCTCTGTCTCGCTCGCCGCCCGCAGCGCGGATGCCCTCACGTTGTATGTGTCCCCCGACGGCAAAGATTCCTGGTCCGGCAGGCTCGAAGAACCGAAGGCGGGCGGGACCGACGGCCCCCTGGCGACCCTCGCGGCCGCGCGGGACGCCATTCGAAAAGTACGGGAGGGAAACGAGGCCGACAAAAAGGCCGTTGTCGTCGTGTGCGACGGGACATACCCCCTTGCCGAACCGCTGCAACTCGACCACCGGGACAGTTGCACCACCTACCGGGCGGCGGCGGGGGCCCGCCCCGCCTTCTCCGGCGGAAGAAGGATAACGGGCTGGAAGAAAGGAAAGGACGGGATATACGAGACCGCGGTCCCGTGGGCGAAAAACGAAACCAGCCGGTTCATGCAGCTCTTCGTGGACGGGAAACGCGCCGTCCGCGCCCGCGCGCCCAACGAGTTCTACTACTACATGATCGCGGTCCGCCAGGAGGCGCTGGAGGGCTCGGGGCGGATGCCCAAGAAGGCCGTTCAGACGGTGACGGTGCGCCCGCAGGTCACGAGGATCCTGGCGAACCTCGACGAGAAGGCCCTGCATGACGTGAACATGATGATATTCCACAAGTGGGACAACACCCGGCGCCTGATCGACGAGATCGACACGAAGGATAACCTGATCAGGACCGGGGGGCGAGGCATGAAATCGTGGAACCCCTGGCGCAAAAATACGCGTTTCATCCTCGAAAACTTCCGTGCGGCCCTGGATGAACCCGGCGAATGGTTTCTCTCCCGCGACAAGCGGCTCTTCTACAAGCCCCTCCCCGGCCAGGACATGAACACGGCGGTCACGGTAGCCCCGATGATCGATACCTTCGTCACGGTCGCGGGCGACAGCGCGAAGGGAACAGTGGTCCGGGACCTGGTCATCGACGGGCTGGCATTCGAACACGGCCGCTGCCACATGCCCGGCGGCGAATTCGAGGCCTCCCAGGCAGCCTCTCCCGTCGGCGCGGCGGTGACCGTCGACGGCGCCGAGAACGTCGTCCTGAAAAATTGTACCGTCGCCCGCGCCGGGATCTACGGGATCTGGTTTCGCCGGGGCTGCCGGAACTGCCGCCTCGTCCGCAGCCGCGTCCACGATCTGGGCGCCGGGGGCGTCCGCATCGGCGAGACGGGCATTCGTAAAAACGAGAAAGAGCAGACCGGGAATATCACGGTCGACAACAATATCATCCACTCCCTCGGACACATCTACCCCTGCGCGGTCGGGATATGGATCGGCCAGAGCGGCGAGAACCGGGTCACGCACAACGACGTCGCCGACCTGTACTACACGGCCGTCTCGGTCGGCTGGCGGTGGGGTTACTCAAACAGTTTGGCGAAAAACAATCACGTGGATTTCAACCATCTCCACCACATCGGGTACGGCGTGCTCAGCGACATGGGGGGCGTCTACACGCTCGGGCCCTCTGACGGCACCACGGTCAACAACAACCGCATCCACGACGCCTACGCCTACTCGTACGGGGGCTGGGGACTGTATACCGACGAGGGAAGCAGCGGCATCGAGATGGCCAACAACCTGGTCTACCGCGTGAAGACGGGCGGGTTCCACCAGCACTACGGGAAGGAAAACGTCATACGCAACAACATCCTGGCCTACAGCAAGCTCTACCAGGTGCAGGCGACCCGGGTCGAGAAACACCGGTCGTTCACCTTCAAGAACAACATCGTCTACTACGACGAGGGCGTGCTGCTCCACGGCCGCTGGAAAAAAATCAAGGTCGCCATGGACAACAACTGCTACTACAAAACGCGGGGGCGGAAAATCGACTTTAAGGGCATGAGCTTCGCTGAGTGGAAGAAGCTCGGACGGGACCAGCACTCGATCATCGCGGACCCCGGTTTCCGCGATCCGAAAAACGGCGACTTCCGCCTGAAACCCGGCTCCCCGGCCGCCGGTATCGGGTTCACGCCGTTCGACTACACGAAGGCGGGCGTCTACGGCGACCCGGAGTGGATCGAACTGGCCAGGAACGTGCCGGTCAAGGAACTGAAGATCCCCCCGCCGCCCCCGCCGATACCGGGCAAAAAAAAGTAGCCTTTGTTACTGCTTATTATCGGTGTTCTTCTTTTTGTTTTTCTCGGCGTTCTTCTTTTTGCCGTCCTTTTGTTTCACCACGACATCGTACACTTTTTCGGCCGCGGTCGGGAAGGCAAGGCCGCCTCCGGCCCGCTCGGTTTCGATCTCCCGCCCTTCGCTCCTGATGACCACCGGCAGACCCGCGAACAGGACGCACCGGTTCCCGACGCGTGAGCGTATCGATGCCTTCGTCGGCGCGCCGTCCTTCCAGTCCATGGCGACGACGAATCCGCCCTCGGCGACCAGGCCGGCAACCGATCCCTGCGGCCACGCCTTCGGGAGGGCGGGCAGGAGCCGCACCGTCCCCGTGACCTCGCCCTCCTCGACCGAAAGCCGGCTCTGCAGGAGCATCTCGGCGATCGCGGCCGCCCCCCCGAAGTTCGCCTCGATAGAGAAGGGCCGCGGCTTTCCCGCGTAACACTGCGTAAACAGGTTCGGGCTGCTGCCGTCGGCAAGCATGGCCCGGATCCGGTCGTAGGCCCGCTCCGGGAAACCGAGCCGCGCCCAGATGCAGGCGGCCCACGCCCGGCTGAAACCCACGGAGCCGGGCCCCCGCATCTGAAGGGATTTCGCCGCAGCGGCGGCAAGTGCGGGCGTGTCCCCGGGCGTTACCAGCCGCGCCGGGTAGACGCAGTAGAGGCCGGAAAGGTGGCGGTGGTGATCGTCGGTGCGGTCCCAGTCCCGGTACCACTCCTGGAGCTGCCCGTGCCGCCCGATCTTGAACGGGTAGAGCCGCGGAATCGTGTGCTCGAGTTGTTTCCTGAACGTCTCGTCGATGTCCAGGATCTGCGCGGCGTCGATCGTGTTGGCGAACAGGTCCCGGATGATGGACATATCCATCGTCGATGCCATGCTCACCGCGGCCGTTACCCCCGCGTCGGTTTTGAACCGGTTTTCGGGCGATGTCGAGATCGGCGTCACCAGGTGTCCGTCCGCGTCTTCGCGCAGCCATGCCAGGTAAAACCGGCAGGCGTCCGCCATGAGCGGGTAGGCGCGCTGGCGGAGGTAGTCCTCGTCGCCGCCCCTGGCGTAGTGCTCCCAGAGGTGCCGGCAGAGCCATCCGCCGGCCATCGGCCAGAACGAAAAACGGGCCTGCCTGTCGATGGGATCGGTCACCCGCCAGAGGGAGACGTTGTGGTGACATACCCACCCCGGGCACCCGTAGCTTTTCTCCGCCGTCATCCGTCCGTTGACCGCGCACTCCTCCGTGAGTTTAAGGAGCGGCAGATGGCATTCCGGCAGGTTGCCGACCTCGGCCGGCCAGTAGTTCATCTCCGCGTTGATGTTCGTGGTGTATCCGCCGTTCCAGGGGGCGTGAACCTCGTCGTTCCAGATCCCCTGGAGGTTGGCCGGCTGGGTCCCCGGGCGGCTGGAGGCTATCATCAGGTACCGGCCGTACCGAAAATACCGCTCGACGAGATCGGGATCATCCGTTGTCGCAAAATCGTCGATCGCCTTCGCGGTGTCGACCTCCTTCCCGTCGGTTCCCCCGAGATCGAGTTTGACCCGCCCGTAGAGGCGCCGGTAATCGTCACGATGCCGCCGGTAGAGCCTCCCATAACCCAGTTTCGCCGCCCGTGCCAGGCGCCGGGCACACATCTCGGCGGGGTCGACACCGCCGCGGTCCGGCGGCGTGTCGAAACCGGCGAACGTGCTGTCTGCGGCGAGCACCAGGGTCACTCGATCGGCATCACTGACTATCAATCCGTCGGCCCCGGACGACACGCGCCCGCCGTCGACCAGGGCGCGAAGGGCGACCCGGAAGTCCATGCCGCGCCCCTGCGGGTGGGCGGCATACACAACCCGGTCCTCGTCGCCGGCGTCGGCCAGGAGTGTGCCGTCTTCGTCGAACAGCCACGGATACTTGCCGGCATCCCCCATGTTCCTGATCTGGCCGATAGTCCGGTTGCAGGCGTGCATCGGGAGTTTCGCCGACAGCGCGAGCCCATCTCCCCCGGCGGGAGCCATCTTCGCGTGCCGGTGCGGCGTCTCGAACCACGCCGTAAAGGAAATCGACGCCGCCCGTGTGCAGGACAGCCTGATTACAATCACGTCGTCCGGCGCCGTCGCGAAGACCTCGCGGCTGTACCGGGCGCCCCCGCTACGGTACCGGCAGGAGACCACGGCGCGCGACAGGTCAAGCTGCCGGCGATACTCTTCGACCTCCCCGCCGCCACGATGCTGAAACAGCAGCCGGAGTTTTCCGAGGGTGGTATAGGTCTGGTGGTTTCTGCCCAGCATGTGTTCGGTCACGAACCGGTCCGCCTCGGCGTAGCGGCCGGCCTGTATCATGCCGAATACCCGGTCGACGTGCTCCCGTATCCGGGCCTTTCCGCAGGCCGACGGCGCCCCGGCATAGAGGGTATCCTCGTTGAGTTCCAGCAGCTCTTCATCGATCCCGCCGAACACCATCGCCCCCAGCCGGCCGTTGCCGACGGGGAGGGCCTCGGTCCAGCTCGCGGCCGGTTTTTTGTACCAGAGCACCTGCCCTGCTTCCGGCGGCGTGCAGGAAGCAAGAGACAGTACGACGGCACAACCGAAACAACACACAGGAACATATCTCATATCGTTCTCCGCCAATCGAGAAATCGACATCGGGCCGCAGAACCGCGGGAAACAAGGTGCTGCCGGGCATCCTATCACGCTACGCGTGAAATAGTAAGATTGTTACCGGCGGTTGAGGGCGCATGAACCCGTCATACAATTCAGCCGCTCCCGGAAAACATACGCTTTTTTCCCAATAAGTCCCTTTATTCGGCCGAATAGTCTTATGATAAGTCTTATGATAAGAGAATACAGGGAGAAAAAAAACATGGCTGCAAGCAACAGGCTTATCGTGCTCGCGGGGCCTTCCTGTGTAGGCAAGAGTCCACTGGAAAAGGCCCTGAAGCGAATATACCCCGACCTGGCGCGGACACTCGGCCCGGTCGTTCTGTATAACAGCAGGGCGCCCCGGCCCGGTGAGGAGGACGGCGTCGACTACCACTTCCGCAGGCGGGATGAGGTCGAGTCCCTTCGCGGGGATGACCGGTACGTCGTCATCGAGGCCCGGGAAGACCTCCAGGCCCTGGACCGTGAAGAACTTCAGGACGGATTGCAAAACGGCGACCTATTCTACGAGGGGAATCCCTTCGTGGGCAAAGCGATCCTCGATAACGCGGGACTGGCGGACGTACCGAAACTCAGCATATTCATGTCACCCCTGTCCTCAGAGGAGATCCGGCACCTCTCCGATCCCGAAAGAAACGTCGATCTGCCGTCGCTGGTGACGGAAATGATGCGCAGAAAGCTGCTCAGGAGGACGCGGCGACAGAAAGGAGAGATGTCCGCCGCCGACCTGGAGGACATCGAGACGCGGGCGAACAGCGCGTACGACGAGATGCGCCTGGCACCGTCGTTCGATTACGTGCTGGTCAACCACGACGGGGAAGACAGCGAGAACTGGGACGCCTTCTACCATCCCCTCGGGGACGCCCGCCGGGCACTGCGCGCGTTCGTCGCGCTGCTGAGGGGAGAAGAGACACCCCGCGCGGAAACCTGGCGCGGCGAACTGTTCGATGGGCATGCGAACCGGGACAACTGACATGGCCTACCGGATCAGGAGAAAGGAAAGCATACCGGCGGCCGTCAGGAGGATCGGGCGCGAGCAGATAGACAAAGGCCTGGGAGAACTCAGCGACGAGAAGATGGACGTCAACGAGCTGGTCCACCAGGTCAGAAAGCGGATGAAGAAGATGCGGGCCCTCCTGCGCCTCGTCCGGGGCGAGATCGAAGAGACCTATCAACGGGAAAACGCGTTTTTCAGGGATATCGCCCGAGACCTCTCCTTCCTGCGGGACACCGGGGCGATCCTCGAAACGGTCGATATGCTGATCGATCGTTTCAGTGAGGACAAAGACAAGACGGCCCTGCTCCGGGAGACGAGGAGGCGCCTGGAAGATAAGCGGGAGGCATTCATCGAAAAGGGCATCTCGGTGAAAGAACTGTTCTCCGGAACCGCCTCCCGTCTGCGGGACGCGCGAACCCGGATCGGTTCGTGGCCGCTGAAGAAAAAGGGCTTCGACGCCGTGCGGCCCGGGCTGAAGAAAACCTACAAGCGGGGGCGGAACGCGATGGCCGCGGCCTATGACGAACCCTCGGCGGAACACTTTCACGAGTGGCGCAAGCGGGTCAAGTACCACTGGTACCACGCCCACCTGCTCTCGCCGGTATGGGAAAAGACGATGAAACAGTATTGCAGCCGGTTCAAGCAGCTTGCCGACTACCTCGGGGATAATCACGACCTCGACGTCCTGCGGGAAGCCATAGCCGCCGACACCGATCGGTTCGGCAGCGATTACGATCGCGAAATGCTGGATGAATTAATCCGGGTTCGCCGGGATGAGTTGGCCGGGGACGCCGGGAAACTGGGGGAGCGGCTCTACGCCGAAAAGCCGGGGGCGGTCTGCAACCGGATAGAAAAGTGGTTCACCCGCTGGAAGAAAAACGGCTGACAGCGAGAGCGGGGGTACCGCTCCCTACAGCGTCGTCGCGAGGGTCACGATGCCCGCGACAAAGCAGTATATCCCGAAGAGATAGAAGCGGTTGTTCCTGATCAGCCGAAACAGGACGGAGAGGAACAGCAGGCTGAGAACCATGCACACGACGAACGAGACGACCAGCGGCAGCGAAATGTAGAAGTTGCCCGTCTCCAGGACGAATGCGCCGCACGACAGGGGTATAAACAGCAGGAACGAAAACTTCGCCGCCTTTTCCCGGGGCACCCCGAGTATCATGCCCGAGGAAATCGTCATGCCGCTCCGGGATATGCCCGGAAGCAGGGCGAGGACCTGAAACAGTCCGATCATCAGGGAATTTTTCGCGTTCAGGTCTTCCGCGGAATCTCCCCGCCGCACAAACCGCGTCGCCGTGAGAACGCACCCGGTGAAGAGGAATGATATCCCGATCACCACGGTCGAGGTCAGCAGTTCCTCGACCAGGGGCTTCAGCAGGAGCCCCGCCAGGGCCGCGGGGATCGTTGCGACCACCAGGAAGAGTATCAACTTCCGGGATTCCGTTTTCAATGTCAGGATATCCCGTAGTTCTCTCCTGGTGTATATGAGCACGGCGAAGAGCGACGCGAGGTGCAGCGCGGTAATCAGGAACAGGTCCGGTTTGCTGATGATGTTCGACGCGATGGCCAGGTGCCCGGATGACGATATCGGCAGAAATTCCGTTGCGGTCTGTATCAGGGCAAGAAGCAATGAACTCAGCAGCTCATCCATATGGGCACGTTCCTCCGGACATATCAACAGACGGACGGCACATACATATATCGGAAAATCTACCCGAATCCGATTAAGATTACGTTCGGATTGGGTTAAATACGGAAAAGGGGACGGGAGTCTTTTTTTGCCCGACCAGGACGTTGTTCAAGACATGTCGTTATCAAAAAAGACTCCCGTCCCCTTTTCCCCGTCACTCCTCGCGGGGATGGGTGATCGGCCTGAAACGACCGCTCGCCCGCCGCGAGTCGGCGGCCCCGGACTCCGCACGGCGGTGGAACAGCTCCTGTGCCCGTATCCGTTCGGTGCCGCCGCGCCGCGGCTCCCAGGTGCCGTCGGATTGCATCACCCACGCCTGCACGTTGTCGGCCATAAAGGTGTCGAGTATCTCGCGTACGCGCTGCACCAGGGTGCCGGATACCACCGGGAACAGAATCTCCAACCGCTTATCGAGGTTTCTGCCCATCCAGTCGGCGCTGCCGAGGTAGACCTCGGGGTGGCCGCCGTTGTTGAAATAGAATATCCGCGCGTGCTCCAGAAAGCGGTCGAGTATGGAGATCACCTCGATGTTGTCGGAAACACCCTCGATCCCCGGCCGCAGGCAGCATATCCCGCGGACATTGAGACGCACGTTGACCCCCTGCCCCGCGGCGCGGTAGAGCGCCGTACACATTCCCCGATCCTCGAGGGAATTGACCTTCGCGATGATGAGTCCCGGGCGGTCGGGCGTGGACGCCCTGATCTCCCGGTCGATGAGTTCGACGAATCGCTTGCGAAGACCGGTGGGAGCGATGGTCAGTCGCGACCAGCCGACCGATTCCGACAACCCCGTCAGCAGGTTGAAAAAGGATGACACATCCCTGCCGATCTCGTTATCGCACGTCATGATACCGATATCCGAATAGATCCGGGCGGTCTTGTCGTTGTAGTTGCCGGTGCCCAGGTGCACGTAGCGCCGGATCAGGTTTTCCTCGCGCCGGACGATCATCAGGGCCTTGGCGTGGGTCTTCAGCCCCACCACGCCGTAGATGACGTGGCAGCCGGCGTCCTCGAGCCGCCGGGCCCACTGTATATTCCGGGCCTCGTCGAACCGGGCCTTGAGTTCGACCAGCACCGTGACTTCCTTGCCGTTGCGCGCGGCCCGCTCCAAAGCGGCGATGATCGGCGAATCGCCGCTCGTGCGGTACAGCGTCTGCTTGATCGCGAGAACGCCGGGATCGTCGGCCGCTTCCTGCAGAAGCCTGACGACCGGCTCGAAACTCTCGTAGGGATGAAAGAGCATCACGTCGTGATCGGCGACGGCCTCCCACACGGAATCGAACCCGGCGAGATCACGGGGTTCCGCGGGCGACCACTCGGAAACCTTCAGATCCTCGAACCCCCGCTGGCCGACGATTTCCCACAGGCAACCGGGATCGATAATCCCCTCCGTCCGGTAGATATCCACCGGGGAGAGCCCAAGCTCGTCGACCAGCCAGCTTTTCAGCTTTCGTGACGGGCCTGCTGAGAGTTCCAGCCTGACCGCCGCCCGCCGGCGGCGCTGGAGCACCGCCTCCTCCATCGAACCGAGGAGGTCTCCCGCCTCGTCCTCCTGCACTTCCACGTCGGCATCACGCGTCACACGAAAAAGATCAACGGAACGAATCGTTTCTTCCGGGCACAGGAGGTCGATATTGTCGGCGATAACATCCTCCACGGTCGCCAGCGCGGCCTGTTCGCCGGGTGGCAGCGGCAGGAATCGCCCGAACAGACCCGGAACCGGCACCACCATGATCCGGTCGTCCTCCGCATCCGCGTCACCCCCGCCGGCCAGCGTGAACGCCATGTTCAACTGCAGACTGGGAATCAGCGGCTTCGGGGACAGTTCGCTCATCCCCATGGGGGTGAGAATCGGCAAAATCTCGTTTCTGAACAACCGTCGCAGGTAGGCCCGTTGCTCCCGATTCCACTCGGTTCTCTTCAGGATCAACAACCCGCTCTCTCGCAGTTCGTCGAGCAGTTCACGGATACCCCGGTCGCATTCCCGGACCAATTCGTGTGCGATCCGTCCGATCTCCCCAAGTTGACGGCGGGGCGTCATACCGCTCTTGTCCTTCCGGCGCACGCCGGCGGCCCGCTGCTGCATCAGTCCCGCGACCCTGACCATGAAAAACTCGTCGAGGTTCGCGGAGAATATGGCGAAAAACTTCAACCGCTCGAGGGCCGGCAGATGTTCATTGAAGCCCTGCCGGAGGACCCGCCGGTTGAATTCGAGCCAACTGAGCTCGCGATTGACGAACAGTTCGGGCGCATCAAACGTCTCTTTCTTGTCTCGGGGCATGATCGGCATCACCTGGTAATAGAATCAACGCTGTCGACTACCCCCCGGTCAAACGTATTTTCAAACCGAAGACATCTTCAAACTGGTCGCTGCGTATCTCGAACGATCGCGTCCGCAGAGAACGCTCGGACATCTCCCGGGCGATGATCACGAACTCGTCGTCGTCGAGGCTGCAGTCCAGCTTTTCCACGTCGCTGAGACCGGCTACGTCGAGGGCCTTCGCGAGCCGGAGGACGGCGGAAAGCCGGTTGACCAAGATGCGATTCTCCCGGTCGAGGCTCATGTAGTCGGCGTGAGACGGCTTCGGCGCGCTGCGGCGATGATAGCGGGCGACGTGGGCGACGACCTCCACTTCCTTGCGCGTGAGTCCGAATATCTCCGAACTGGAGACGACGTAGTAGGTGTGCTTGTGATAGCCGCGCGGCGAGACGAACATACCGGCCTCGTGGAGCAGGGCGGCCGATTCCAGGTACGCCCGCTCCCGCAGCCCCAGGCCGTGCTCCGCGGACAGCCGGTCGAACAGCCAGAGTGCGCAGTCGGCGATGTGCCGTGCGTTCTCCATGTTCACGCGGTACTTTTCGGCGATGGCCGAGGCCGACTGGATCACCTCGTCGGCGTACATCTCTTCTCCCTCGCCCGACAACTGGTCGGCGAGCTCCAGCAGCAGGCCGTCTCGCATCGACACGGCGGGGACGACAAGCTGCTTCGCGCGGGTGCGATGGAGGAGGGCCTGGCACATCATGAGGGCGGGAACGAGCGTCTCCGCGTCCTCGAAGGGGATATCATGTGCGGCGGACAGTTCATCCGGAGACCGATGCGCCAGGGTATCCACCAGTTCGTCGAACTTCTTCCGGGGCATCGTCGTGAACGAGGAATTCTCGCAGGGGGTCCCGATCCGGGCGGCCGCGAAGCGGGCGTCTGCCCCCATCGCGAAATACGCCTTCACCTTGCCCAGCGGCATCATTTCTTTTACCGGGTCCAGTACCGAGTCGACCTCGTTGTGGATCAGTTCCACCGTCCGCTCGACGGGCACCCCCATGGTATGGAGTTCCTCCTGGAGGCGGATCGAACCCATCCGCAGGTTCTGGGCGGCGGTAATGCGGCCGTCGCGCAACAGGGTGACGATGGTGCTGCCGCCCCCGACTTCCGATATCATCGCGGCGCCGCCGAGCATATCCCGGTTCTTCCCGAGCGTGTTGCGCACCGCGAGGACGGCGAGTCTGCCTTCCTGGGACGAGCTGATAATGTCGACATCAAGCTCCGCCGCCATCTTGACCCGGTCCACGAACACGTCGGAATTGCGGGCCTCCCTGACCGCGCTGGTGGCCACCGTCCACACCCGGTCGGCGGCATAGGTCTCTATCCTGCCCTTGAAATCCTTCAGGATCGATACGGCCGCGTGAATCGTCGCCCGCCCCAGGCGCGACCGTCGAAACGTGTCCTGGCCCAGGTGCACCGCGCGCTGTGCCTGTTCGAGCACCTCGAGCCGGCCGTCGGGCAGCACCTGCCCGATCGACATCCTGATGGAATTGGAGCCGATGTCGATCGCCGCCAGCACATTTCCGGCATTGACCTCTTCTGCTGTTTTTCCCTCTTCACCGTTCATATCACGGCCACCGTGCATTTCATTATTCATGATCCCGCCGGATAGTCCACGCCAAAGAATATTAAGGTTGCGCTAAGATCCCTCATCGCAACAGCAATTATAGTTCTCGCCTGCTCATTCGGCAAACGGGGCTTGCGTTATACCCCGAGAGACGGTACCGTGATTTCACCGGGCGGGGATTGACCCGGCCTCAACGCTACCGTCCGACTTTCGGCCGTGCACATGACTACCGACAAACCAGGAGATACCGAAGTATTCTCCCAGGCGGCCGGCATTCCCTTCCGGTTCCGCAGGGGCGCAATCGAGATCCTGGTGGTCACCAACAGGAGCGGCAACCGGTGGATCGTCCCCAAGGGCCTGATCGACGAGGGCTGTACACTCCTGGAGACCGTCGAGAAAGAGGCCTTCGAGGAGGCCGGCACCAGAGGCCGGGCGCTGGACGTGCGGCTGGGAGAATACACCTACCGAAAATGGGGCGGGACATGCCGTGTCGTCGTTGTTCCCCTGGAAGTCACGGGCGTCCTCGACGCGTGGCCGGAGGACGACATGCGGGAGCGACGGTGGCTTTCGCCGCCGGCACTGGCCGCCGTGGTCGACGAGCGCATCCCGCGGTGCATTCTCGAGAACTTCTGGAAATGGTGCCGGGAACATTTCGGAAAAGACATCCGCTGACCGGAAACGGCACACCACAAATCGGGCCGGCCTGCCGCACGCACGCCGGCCCGATCACACAGGGCTGGTCTCCCCCCTCTTAGTCCCGCCGCTGCTGCTATTTCATCGGTGTACACGCGCTTGAAATCGAGCATCCCTTGACGGGCGGCACCTTCACCGTCACGCCGGGCTTCAGCTTCCCGGCCGGAATGTCCGGATTCGCCTTCTCGAGCATCTCCCAGCATTCCCAGTTACCGTAGACCTTTTTCGCCACGGTGCCGTAACAGTTCTCACCGGCCTTCAGCGTATAGGTGTGAGTGCAGGAAGGGCTGCCGCCCATGAACTTTCCCCCGGGACAGCCGGACAGTACCAGCGAGCACACCGCCAGGATCGCGAAGCAGTAAAAGGTTGAACGCATTATCGTCTCCTTCTGAAAAGTGTTGTTTATCGAAACTGCAGCGGGCTTAACGGAATCTTAACCAGGGCCCGATATGTGTAACGAAAACAGTTGCCGATTGGTACAACCGACATTAAACCGCGGATACTTGTATATAAAAACTGTTAAGGTCGTATTCAGCTTTCACTAATAGTTCGTAAAGGGTTGGGTGACGTGACGCGAGCAAGCGGCCGAATCACTTGAATACCACGTCGATACCCATCGCCTGCTGCGCGGCAAAGCGGGACACCTTCCCCCGGTAAAAGAGCTTGAATACGGGAATGATCCAGGACAGAAGCCGCACGGTGAACACCCGGTCGATCAGCCGGTACCCCCGCTGCCGACGCAAACAGATCTCCATGAACATTTTGATGCTTGTTCGCGGCACCCGGAACCGGCTGAAATCCAGCAGCATGCTGTACCGGCTGTCGGGATACCGTCGGCGGTAGTCGTCACGGAGGCGGGTTATCCGCTCGACAATCTCCCCGTTGAATTCACCGAAGTAGTACATGCGGGCCGCGGCCAGTATCTCGAACGTGTCGTACTGGAAATCCAGCCCCGCGCCGGGCAGATCCAGCCGGCGGGCGAGCTGCTTCATCCGCTCGATCTTGTCGAGCGCGGCGAAGCCCTGGCGTATCGTGCCCTGCCAGTCGGTCACGAGGCAGCGAAGCAGTTTGCGCATGGAGTGGTTGACGATGACGTGGTCCCAGAACACCGATATCAGCGGCGGCATGCGGAGTCGGCGGAAAAAGATCTTCCGCTCCGCGAGTTCGTCTATGTACAGCAGTTCCTTGACGACCTGGTCGGAGAGGGCCAGCAGCTCTCTCATCGCAGGATAATCGCCTTCGGCCATGTATTCCCGGCAGTACTCCCGGATCGCTTCCTCCGCAGACAACCGGCCCTTGAACAGCTTCAGCGTGACGTACGTGTTGATCTCGTTCCAGATTGACGATTCATCGAGATAGGTCCGATTGAAAAAGGGCGACCACCCGCCCGTCTGGCACCAGATGCTGGCACCAATAATATTGTCGGCTCCTTCGAGCTGATCGCGGTACGACTCGTAATCCCAGCCCGTGAACGAAGGATACTCGCCGAATCCCTCGTACTCCCGCCGGGTCTGCAACTCGATAATCTTCTTGTGATCGGTGCGGTAGAAATGCCGGTTCAGCGGCAGGTAGCGGAAGAAATCCGTTTCCCCGTACTTCAGGGAAATAACGAGCGATTCGCTGTGCAGATCTGAAAAGACGTGCGCGAACGTATAGCGGTTCCAGATGAGATCTCCGATCCGGTAGGCGCCGACGGTCCACGTCCTGAAAATCAGTAGTTTTCCGCACTCTTCACACACCGCGAGGAGCTGCCCGAGGTACCGCCGCGCGACCCGCGGCGTCCTGATGACAAGGCGGCTGCGAAACTCTCCCCGGACATCCGGGGCATCGCACTCCCCGATCCTGATGACGATACCCTTGATCGGGAGGTAGCGGGTGAAGACGGAACGGAAGCAGCCCTTCAGGAAGGATATGATCGCCGTGTGGTTGTTCCCCAGGGCGCGTGCCAGTTCGTCGTTGAAAAACATGACGTCCATGTTCAGGTACACCGCAAGACCTTCCGCGGCGGCGATATCAAACAGCCGCCGGTACCACCGCCGGTACTGCTTGATCCGGCGGCGGGTTTTCGGCGAATATCCGTGATGCGTCACCAGGTGCGCGACATCATCGACACTGACGGCGTTGAATCCAAGCCGGGAGACCGTCTTCGCAAAACGCTCGAAGTCCTGCTCGATGGCGTCCATCTTCTCGCCGTCAAGCCCGCCGTCCGGGGTCTCGATGTTGTCAAACGGCACCTTCGACCAGTTGTATCTTCGCCGGCGATATCCCTTGAAAAACGGGCCCACGGCATCGATCATGAATATGCTCATGCCGTCCGGTTCGCCTGCTCTCTCTTCGGGGGACATGTGTTCGACCTCGTGGAAGTACTGATGCGGGGATCGCCGTCACCGGGCAATGTCGCGCGTGACCGGCGGCGGATTCACACCAGCGCGGGCGTTCGATGCTCGCGCGGGATGTCGATCATCTCGCGCTGCGATTCCGTCGGCTTGGGACCGATGAGCTCGGCCAGGATATGTTCCCACCCGTGCCGCGCGCCGAACAGGCGGCTGATCGCCTTCCGCATCCGTTCGTACTCGTGAGCCCGTGATTCTTTGAGATCTATAAGCTCCAGAATTTTCTCGACCCATCCGTCGAGATGGTCCGCCGCGACGACGTAGCCGGTTTTGCCGTCCCTGACGATTTCCTGCGGCCCCCCCTCGTCGGACACCACTGCCGGCAGGCCGCAGGCCTGCGCTTCGAGCACGACCATGCCGAACGTGTCGGTGGTGCTCGGAAAGACGAAGACGTCGGAGAGCGTGTAGTAGTGGGACAGTTCGCTGCGGTCGAGTCGCCCCGGCAGGAAAATCCGGGGTCGGTTGTCCGCCCAGGCAACCAGGTCGTCGTACTCGGGACCGTCCCCCGCCACGAGGAGGTTGACGCTGCCGCGCAACTCGGCGATCCGGTCGTAGACGCGTTTCAACATATCGAGGTTCTTTTCCTTGCCGAGCCGGCCCGAGAACATCAGCGTCGTGCCGTCTTTCAGGCCAAGCTGCTTTCGTATGTGGTTTCTCTTCTCCGGATCGTCCACGACGAAGCCGGGATCGATTCCCCGCCGGAACAGCCGCATGCGCTTGATTTCCAGCCCGCGGCCGCTCAGCATCCGCATGTACCGGTTTGTCGGTACCCGCAGTTCGTCCATGTTGGAATAAAACCACCTGGTGTATCCCTCGATGACGTTGGCGACCCACGGATCGCCGATAAATAACTGCGACTGTTTCGTCAGGTCGGTGTGGTACACACCCGTACACCTGATACCCATCAGTTTTCCCATGATCAACCCCAGGACGCCGACGGGACCCGGCGTCGAGATGATCAACTCGTCGGGATATTCCCGCGCTATCAGGTCGAGACCGCCCAGCACGGACGGGGCCCGCAGCGTAAACGCCGAGTAGAAATCGGGCGTGAGGTCGTATATGCACGGGATGTTTATGACGTTCGGGGGAAGGTCGAGTTTTTGGAATTCGTCTTCCGGCAGGGTCGTCACCAGTTTCATCGCCCGCTCGCTGCGGTGCGCGACCCAGGCCATGTTTCGCATGGTCACCGCGACGCCGTTCAGTTCCGCCACCGTATCCGACAGCCACAGCACCTTTTTCTCCCGCGGCGTCTCGGCAATGTCGACCGACTTGTACAGGTCGGCAACGAGATCCCTGTTTTTGCTCTGGTACTTGATTGTTGAGAAAAACGGTGCCGAGAGGAACAATGCCGGGAAGGCGGCCGAGATGCTCTTGATCAGCCTCCCCGTTTCCCCCTGCTTCAGGTCCCTCTCCAGGGACTGCAGGATCATCCCGAAGTAATCGTCGGCGAGCCGGGACAGTTCCCCGCATAACCGGTCGACGTTATCGCCGCCGTTTTCGTCATCGCCCCGGAAGCGGCTGCTCGTAAGCGACTCGTAAAATCGCAGGAACGAGGTGTTGTCGGCGTTCTTCCTGATTCGCTGCCGGGTCAGCCACGACTTGAAGCCCGATGTCCGTTCGCCGAACAGCGCGCTGTTGATGAGGTTCCAGAATCCGCCGTTGGTATGCGAGCCCCGGTCTTTTGAAAATTCGTACGCGACCTTGTAGATAGCCATGACGAACGAATTATGATCGCTGTGCATCCCCCCGGCCCGTGACGTCCCCTTCGCAACCGCGTTGAGAAAATCCCGCAGTGAAGAACCGTCGTGTTCGGTGTAGGTCTTTCCGATGTACAGGCCGGCGTGGTCGTCGGAACCGCCCGTGACCCCCTTGATCCACGGGGTATCGCCGAAGGGTTCTATACGGTGTTTCGAATACAGGGTTGAGATCACCTTCGGCGTTATCGCCTTGAGAAAACCGGCCCAGGCACGGTTCGACGCGCCGTGTCGCCCGCCGTTGATCGCCTCGAAAACGTCGAAGAGGAGGACCAGTTTTTCCAGATGCTCGACGGTCAGCCGGTCGTTCACGCTGTACGTGGCGTGCGCGACGGAATGCACGATGTCGTTCGTCTTCAGATAGTCGCGCAGACGGTAGATATCGTTCCGCTGCTCGTTTATCTCACGGGCCTGACGCTCGTCGATATCGTAGACCAGGACGTGGATCTTGCAGCCGTCCTCGGGAAAGTAGGTCGTGGCTTCCATGCTGATGAACGTATCCTCCGGGTAGTTTTCCTTCAGCAGGAGGGCGCCGTCTATCGTGTTGTGATCGGTCAGGGTGACAAAATCCATGCCCCGGCTTTTCGCCAAGCGGTATGCGGTATCGACGTCCGTGTACGATTCCCTGGTCCCGATCCGCTGCAGAAACCATTCCGATGGATGCTTGGAATACGATGAGTGTACATGCAGGTCCGCTTTACACATGAGTTCTCCTTTTTCCGTCGCCGGAAGTTCCATCTTCCCAGATGCGGTCCTTCCGCCACGGGTGATGGTACGGTGCCCCTGTTTGTATAAAGCTAAGTATTATTTAAGGTTGGGTTAATCTTAAGGTTGACCGAAAACCCCGCTTCACAGCCACTCCCGGCCGTAATTGAAGTCGGAACTCCCCGCCGCCGCCGGACCGGTTGCGTCCCGGTAGACCGCCGCGCCGGGCTGCGGCGGTATCGACAGGGCCGTTTCCGGGTACAGCAGCGCCAGGTCTCCTTCCCGCGCCACGGTGAATTTCTGTCCCCGCCCCCCCGCGATCTGCCCGGCAACGGCCAGTGCCGCCCGGGTGGCCAGCAGGGGCAGCCTGCCCGACGTGAACACCTCGACCGTCCCGCCGAAGCGCCGGGCGAGCGACGCAAAGGCCGCCCGGTCCAGCTCGGGCCAGAGCATGACCTTCTCCGCGCCGAGCTCCAGCAGTTCCCGCACCGCGTAGCGGTTGCACGCCGGGAGGGGAAACGACGCCGCGATCCGCACGCGCTCCCGGCAGCGCCCGGTAAAGAGGCCGAACTGCCAGAGGGACGTCATGCGGAACCGCGTAACACCGGCATCGCGCAGTTCCCGGACCCGGTCCGTCATACCCGCACCGTCCGGCTCCGCGCAGAACGCCGGCAGTATGACTTCGTCCGCGCCGGCGACATCTGACGCCATGTCCACGGCCGTCACCGCGCCGGAGCCGTGTCCGTCGGAACCGCCGTTCCTTCTGACGGTCCGCTGAATCTCGCCGGACCGATGCTCGTCCTTCTCCGGGCGTTCCAGGTCATCCAGCAGCGCGATCCGGCCGGGCGAATCGAGGTTCCCGTCGCCGAAGACCCCCTGCTCCTTCAGCCAGGCGGCGTATGCCTGTCGCGCCTGCCTGAGCAGCTTGTCCTGCAGAAACAGTCCCTCCCCCACAGCCACCGCCACCGCCGCCGCCCGCCGGTCTCCCGCGACGATTTTCCTGAATTCCTTCGCGACCTTCTCCGGCGACAGTGATACCTTCCGGGCCGGCGGTATCGCCATGTCTTTTCTCCAGGACAGTGCCCCGGGAACGTTCAGCAGTCGGACGGCGATCCCCCCGGCGTCCACCGCCACGTCGAGGGCGAGCGTCTTCGCCACCGCCGGAACAGCGGCGGCCCGTTCCGCGTAATCCCCCGATTTGCGGGCGGTGATATAGACCGCGCTGCCGGGTTCCACGTCCTTGTCGCAGTGTATAAAACCGCGGGTCGATTTCGGCAGCCGCGCCAGTCGCGTGCCGCCGTCGGCCGAAATCATCGTCACCACCAGGGACGGACCGGCCTCCGCCGACGGCGGCTGCAGGCGTATCGTGTCGCCCGCGCGGATCGCCCGCGACGGACGAATATAAAACCCGTTGGACGCGACCCGCTGAACCTTCCCGCACAACGCGCCGGATCCGCCGGGCACGCGGTGATCGACCACCGTCGCGAAATCCTCCCGCCGCCGGAACCCCGGCGACCACTTCCTGCCCCCCGTGCGGCCGAGCAACCCCCGCGCCTCCCGGATCGCCGCCTCCCGCTCACCGGTCGCCGCGTCCAGGACCATGCGGCAGGCCCGCACGGTTCCGGCGACGTATGCCGGCTCCCGCAGCCGCCCCTCGATTTTCAGGGCGTCGATCCCCATCGCCGCGAGGCGATCCAGCACGTCCAGCGCATAGAGATCCCGCGTGGAAAAGAAAAAACCGTTGCCCCCCTCCGCGAAGAACCGCCGGCGGCAGGGCTGCTTGCACCGGCCCCGGTTGCCGCTCCAGCCGCCCATCCACGACGACAGCAGGCACCTGCCCGAGAGGCTGCAGCACAGCGCGCCGTGGACGAAGACCTCCAGTTCCAGAGACGTGCGGCGCCGAATGGCGGCCAGTTCGTCGAGCGTCACCTGCCGCTCGAGGATCACCCGTTTCGCCCCCAGGGCACTCAGCATTTCGACACCGGCACTGTTGTGGCACCCGGCCTGCGTGGAGGCGTGGACCGGGATGTGCGGGAAAAAGTGCCGCATGATCCGCATCGCCCCGAGGTCCTGGACGATCACGGCGTGCGGACAGATGTTGTCGATCTGGCCAAGGACATCGGCGGCCGCGGCCAGCTCGGTTTCCTTGATCAGCGTGTTGAATGTCACGTAGACCTTTCGGCCGTGCTGCCGCGCCCAGGCCGCGAGTCCCGCAAGCTGTGGCGGTTCGAAATTCACCGCCCGCTGCCGTGCGTTGAAGGCGGGCAGTCCCGCGTACACCGCGTCCGCGCCGGCGTCGAAGGCGGCCATCGCCGCGTTCATGTCCCCGGCCGGGGCCATCAGTTCGGGCGTGTGGCGGTCGTCGTTCATGGAAACACCCGGGAATCGTCCGTCGCTGCGCGATAAGGAACAGATGCGGTTCCGACGAAACTACCCTATCGCGATTCCCCGCCAAAATCCACGCCTAATCGAACGGCAGGCCCCCGACGCCGTCACCCTCCACAGGTTCGGGTATTTTCTGTTCTTCTCTTTTCGTATCCTGCCCCGATTCGCCTTGCTCCCGGACGGCACCGTCGCCGGCCGGCATGTCCGGCGCCGCGGCATCGCCGTCACCGGGAATAGACAGCCGGCTCGCAGCGGTGATCATTCCGCACGCCTCGAAGGCCGCCTGCGCATCCCTGGATCGCAAAAACGCCACGAGGTCCGCGGCGGCTTCGCCGACATCCCCGGCGACACACGCATGCATCCCCGCCGACAGCGGGTAGGCCCCCGACATAATGGTCTTCCCGCCCGGCATCACCGGCCCCTCCCGGCCCGCCATCGGCACGACCCGCACGCCCCCGGGCAGGCGGTCCCGGCCGCCGGCCAGGTGCGCGGCGCCGACCAGGCCAATCGCCTTCACGTCGGAGGCAATACGCCCGAAGAGTGCCCGGCGGTCACCGCAACGATGAATCGCGGGCGGGATGCCGCCGACCCGGTGCCGGCTGACATACCGGCCGACGGCGGAATCCTTTTTCAGTACGCAGGCGGCGATGCGGCCTGTTGAAGCCGATACCGCGCCCCATCGGGTGACCCGGCCGGTGAATATCTTCGCCACCGCGTCGGGGGTCAGGGATGGAATATCGTTGGCCGCGTTGACCACCACGACCGGCGCGTCGGCCGCGAGCCGGTACTGCTTCAGGCCGGGAAGGTCCTTTTCGCCGCCGGGGGCAAGCGGTCCGCGGCAGAGAAACAGCGGCATCCGGTAGTCCGGCTTCCGTTTCGCGGCAGTGACGAAGCGCCGGACGTAACCGGCGTCTATACCGGGCTCATGCGGCACGTAGTGCAGTTGAATCGGCTTTTTCGCCCGTACGTAGGCCACCGCCAGGTCCTGCGCGGCCTCGGCGAACAGCGCGTCCCCGATCATGCGGATGTGTTTGCCCTTCCCCGCCTTCATGGCCTTTACCCGCCGGTCGGCGTGGTGTTGTTTTTCATGCCAGGGGGTGATGACACCGCATTTCTCAACAACTTCAGCGCCTGCTTTGGATATGCAGAATTCACCGAATCTCCTGGCCAAGTCAGGAGCGCTCGGGCTGAGTAAAAGTCTGTAATTTTCAGCGAGTGGATAATCTTTATCTATTTCAAATCCACGCGGTAATGATATGGGGGACTTGGGACCTCTTCTGGATACTTTCAATAGTTTGATGCCCTTCATTGATGTGGGCAATTCGTTTTCCATAACGAAGCCTATAGCGTTGGTGTTATTTTTGACGTTGGAAATAACCTTTTCAGCATTTTCACATAACGTACAATAACTTTTGTAACCCTTTTTACCATATCCAATCCCAATCCATGATCTGGAATTCCATGGTGAATACAGTGGCAGTTTAGCACAGATGTGTTTTACTATGTTATGAGCGGGTGTATCTTCCGTACATATATAAGCATTAACAGGATACTCGCCGGTAAAATCCTTTGTATCCCTACCAAGATAAGCCGCTATCATTTTCCATGACAAGCATTCTTTGCCTTTAAATAATTCTTTGTGACCTGCCGGAGCCAGATCCATCAAGGGTCGCCTGTCATACATAAGCAATATCATATGTATGGATTTCAAATCAATGATGTTAACGGGATTGGCTGCATTAACTAAAACAGCCACTTTTCTCTGGCCAATATAAAACTTATCAGGTTTCCAGCCGGTTAGTTTGTGTTTCCATTCCAGCATCAACTGGTCCTGAAGCACTAAATGATCCTTTAATGCGATCATATCGCATTCGCCGGAAACCAGGTTTTTAATTTGAAAATCGCCGTCGGAATAATAATTAATTGTTTCCTTGACGCCGAGACCATTTTTTTTAAGAAAAGCCTCCAACAGCAGCCTTGTTGGTTTAAATTCTTTGTATCCTTCATTAGTAATTTTGTCAATACCGATAAAGGACTTGTACGGCACCGATATCTGAATACTATCGCCTGGAGTTTCTGCTGCCAGAAAAGCTTGGCTAGACGCTAAACCTATAGCACATACACATAAAACCAATTCTCTATGTAACGTTGCAGTATATTGCATCTTCTTTTTCCAAAGACATTAGATATTGCGATGCCGCTTAATCATTATTTTGAACCTCTACTTTTTCTATTCGGATATCAATAGTCTGATCCTCGTCACTGCTTATATCAAAGACGCTCTTTCCCACAACGCGGTAGCCACGTCTATAATATTTCAAAGGCATTTTAAACCGTATCTTTCCGACATTATAGAAGTCCATATTCCACCATTCGGTTTTTTTTTCGAGATACAGTATACCCCTGAATCGTTTTTCCGGCGAATCGTGCTGAGAATATAACTGCATAGATGTTCGATTAAGGCCGCCGGGACGATAGTAACAGGTTTCCCCCTTTTTGTCCGCCGGCGTATCATACTCAACATCTTTTCCAGGTGGTAGCACCGGGATCATTTGGATGCGTGGCAAATCCTCAAACAAATCCCAGTTTCCATTATTTTTTTTGAAGAATCGTATTATAAGCTTGGCATTGTGATGTATCGCCCATTTGATCGGTTTGCCGGCATCGGCAATGGTATATACAGGAGACATCTTGGCAGTCCAGGGAAATCGATGATCGATTCGACATACATATCTGAGTTGGTATTTCCGCCCGGGAAATGCATAAAAGCTGGCTTTGCCTTGCTGATTGATAAGTAAACGAACCTTATCTATAATATAGTTATTTCTGCTGCTCCTCAGCCAAACTTTGTTATCTTTTAACTCGCCATCTATTTTTCTTTTATGTGTAAGGGGCGTATCTTCCGAATCAACCATAGTGACCGATATTACTTTCGGTGTCACAATTTTCATTTTCGCATATATTTTTAGTAATTCTCCAGCTTTGACCTCGATGCATGACTCATACGTTAATCCAGCTTTGCTGTATGTGCAGTTTGAGACATCTGATGATACCGGGAATATAGCAATGTTATGCTTCCCTGCCGGCACCCTATCAAGGATAGTCGGCTCATCAAAATGAACGTAATCCTCCTTTACTGCCTTATTCTTATGGAAGATTACAACATGAGAGATGCGGTCTATCTTTTTGGATGGCAATATAGGCAGTATCGCAACTCTTCCCACCTTTGGCTTTTCGTCTCCGTCGTCGTGGTCCGCGGCACAGCACGCCGTATTGAGCCAAAAAACTGAAGTAAATAGTTGTATGAATACTACCGTTGCTTGAATATGTATCCTCATGATATGATCTTAAATCTCCATTGATGCTTTTACTCCGAAGTTTCCACTCTATATATTACCCTCATGGACTTGTTTGACGCAAATCCTTTCCCCTTGCCCCAGCCATATGTTGCTCTGGCCTCCGAAGTTGCCCCGCGCTTGGCCCATAAAACACAATCGGAACTGAGTGCAGTATATAAATTATATGTATAACCAACAACGATGTCACCACTGAATTGTACTCGTTTTCGTTCATTGTATCGAGTTTCGCCATGATCATTTCTTTCGTCCCAGCATCCATGCCTGTTTTCATTTTCCGACTCGGTAATCGTGCCGTCCTCATTCATGTCTACCCATCGATGCTTCGGCGGCACTTCTATGGCCCAACCCCACCCACGGGCAAGTGCACCGCCATGTTTTGGAAGGCCTGCCGAATACTCTTTTGTTGCTTTATATGCCAATTTCGCTAATTCTAGAGCGACACTGACCCCTGTAGAAAGGCCTCCCGTTGCAAAAGCCCCCCCTATTGAAAAGGCCGTTGTTACAATATCGAACATCAGATTGCCGTCATTGCCGTCACCGTCTACATTTGTGTTCGCATTGAGTAATAACACGGCACGGTTCTCGGGAATGTCGCCGAACGCCCCGGTAACACTCATCGTATTCTTGGATAAGTTAATACCGTGTTTTTTCTTTGTCAAAACTTTTACTTCGTCGTGAAAACCATACGATACGCCAAAATACCCGCCAACGGTTGTTCCATATGCTCTTTTTTCATGAAACCAGCCCTGGTAACCAAGGGTCATATCTCCTTCAAGCTTGGTGAGGGTACCCCTGATCCTTTTTGCATCCTTTTTTTTCGAGGGCAGGCCTTTACACATGCCGATCTTATAACCTCCAGGACAATTATCTGCCTGTTTGGTCAAAGGGATTTCTGGGGGATTGTGATGAAACGCTGCGCACTTGGGTCCATGATTCATAGCAGTTTGAAGGGTTGCAGTATCAAGTGCAGACCACGATACATCCGTCCCTTTCTCGGGCGGTTGACATGGCACAACCCTAATATTCGTGTCTCCGAATAGTATGGGGCAGTAGGGCGGCCGTTCGCCTACAGGCTTAAAACAACTCAACCTGTCGAATTCGCTTTTGAGCGTCAGATCCTCTATGTCTTTATCCGCGCTGTCGATAGTAATTGTCATTCTGAACCATGTATGATCGTCGACGTACCCCTTAGACTCGGGCACTGATATGGATTTAAATTTCTTAACAGGCATCCATGCAGTGTAGGTGTTTGTGGTCCCGTTTCCCACCTTTCCCAATCCGTCTCCCGCGGCAAAGGTGTGTATCGCATTGTATTCCGCTTTATCAAATGAATGGAATTCTATCCACAACAGTTTGCCTATTTTCACTTTTTCTCCCGCTTTTTGTATCGTAAAACTGATCGGGAAATATGCATCATCCCCCGCGTTCGCATAGACATATTGTGGAACCTTTGTTATTATCAATTTTGGAGCATCATACTCCGCCTTCCAGGTTTTGACCTCACCTTCCCCTCCCCCCTCTTCGTTAACGAATACCCCTTCAACCGTGTACGCAACAGACAGTGCTTTAGGCCTGCCGGTTGCATTCGCGCCGAGGATCGACGTGCCCTGTTCTCCCGTCGCTT
>CAZLBC010000015.1:0-73088 GCA_964557575.1 uncultured Planctomycetaceae bacterium | reverse complement strand
GTCCAACCGGTTTTTCCAGTCGGCTCTTGCGACTGGAAAAACCATATCTATTATCGGCCGATGAGAAAAGACTGTATTACCAGCAGGCATCTGCCGAACTCAACTTGCCGGCTGCGGCGGTAGAAAAAGATTTTTGGGTTTGCTGGTGTCTGGAAAAGCTCTTTGGTATTCCCCGATGGAGTGTTCCCGTGAAGGTTTTGGACGCGGAACGCACCTTCCTGGAAAAAGCGATGCTGCTTCACGAAGACACCTTTCGTCCCGTGAGACGGCCCCGCAAGCCGCGCATGGCTCGGCACTACTACGATTTGTATTGCATGATTCGCGCCGGCGTCGGTCATCGAGCGGTTTCAGTTCCCGGCCTTTTCAAGCGGATACGGGAGCATCGCTGTTTCTACTACCCGGTCAGTTGGGTTGACTATGACAGGATGACGCCCGGAAATATTCGACTTGTGCGGCCGCAGGCGGCACTGAATGAATGGAAGGCGGATTACGAAAAAATGCGCGACGTGTTTTTCTTTGACAGCGTTCCTCCGTTTGAAGAGCTTATTGAAACGGTTCGGGAGTACCAGGATGTCATCAATGCGGTTGATACAATGTAACCGTTTCGAATACGGCCCGGGGCTACCGCGCCGCGCGGCAGTGAAAGGAGCGGAATGATGATGCGAAACGGTATGACGATCGGCACGATCGGGATGCTGCTCTATACCCTCGCCGCGGCCGGCGGCCGGGACGCCGCGAAGCCCGGCGATCCCCTCCCGGAGGGGAATACGGGCATCGCCGCCCGCTACCCCGGCGACCGGGGCATCGAGAAGGACCCCCGGGTGATCTTCGTCGAGCGGTTCGACGCCGGATCGCTCGACGCGGTCTGCATGCGGTGGGAGAACGTCAAGAACCGCGGGATCATGTCGCTCTCGGAAGACGCGGCTCCCGGCAGCGCCGACGGCAGCAGCCTGCTGATCACGCACGTCGGCGGCGAGAGCACCGGCGCGCACCTCTACCGCCGCCTGCGGCCGGGCCGGGAGCGGGTCTTCGCCCGGTTCTACGTGAAGTTCCACGAGGACTGCGCGCCGATCCACCACTTCGGGACGCACCTCGGCGGGTTCAACCCCTCCACGCCCTGGCCGCAGGGCGGCGCGGGCGAGCGGCCCGCCGGCAGCAAGCGGTTCACCTCCGGCGTCGAGCCGTACGGGAAGCACTGGCACTGGGATTTCTACACCTACTGGCAGGGGATGCACGTCCACGGCGACGGGCGGTACTGGGGGACGCCGTTCATGGTCGGCGCGAAGAAGAAGGCGGTCGAGAAGAATACCTGGATCTGCGTGGAGATGATGCTCACGATGAACGACCCGGTCTCCGCGTCGAACGGCGAGCAGGCCTTCTGGATCGACGGCCGGCTCTGGCGGGCGGACGGACAGGTGATAAGCCGCATCGGGAAGGGGTTCCCGCGGGGACGGTGGACGGGCGGCTGGTGGCGGCCGGACGCCGAAAAGGGAAAGCCGTTCGAGGGGTTCCGGTGGCGGTCGACGCGGAAGCTCGCCGTAAACTACGTCTGGGCGTACCTTTACATTACAAAGGCGCCGAAGGGACACGTCAGCCGCGTGTGGTTCGACAACATCGTCGTCGCCGGGGAGTACATCGGCCCGATCCGGCCGGCGAAATAAGCGGCGCGCTTCGTTTCCGGTCCCCTGAGGCGCTGTTCCGACCGTCAGAACTCCCACTTTGCGCCGGCGATGAAGTTGATCCCCGGCTCGTTGACGCCGGAACCGACGATGCGGTAGGCCTCGTTGGTCACGTTCTCGACGGCCGCCCAGAGTTCCAGCCCCTCGACCGGGCGCCAGCCGCCCCTGAGGTCGACCGTGACGTAGCCCGGCGTACCGCCGGGCGGGATCCGCTGGGAATCGAGGGCGTCGCGGGTGGGGAAGTGGTCCTGGTGCCCGGCGGCGGTGCAGCCCAGCTCGAACCACAGTTTCCTGTCGGGGCGGTCCCAGCGGACGCCGAACTGCCCGGTCGCCGGCATCAGCCGGCTGAGCGGTTCGCGCTCCTTGATCGGGGCGCTGGAGGGATACTGGACCACCGAGCCGTAGTGCCAGGCGAACGAGCCGAAGGCGGTCCACTGCGGCAGGAACCGCCAGCGGGTGGACAGCTCCAGGCCGGTCAGGTATCCGAAACCGACGTTTTTCTTCGTCACCTCGCGGTCTCCGTCGACGATGTTTCCGGTCGCCGCCCGGATGATCATGTCGTTGATGTCGGTGTAGAACCAGGCGAGCTGGCCCTCGACGTTTTCGTAGCTGGATTTCAGGCCCGCCTCGTAGGTGATGAACCACTCCGGGTCGAGGTTCGTCACCGGCGTCTCAATCTCGCCGGAACGGGCCGAATCCAGCCGGGAGAGGTCCGCGAGGTTCGGCGCCCGGAACGCCTGGCTGACGCCGGCAAAGGCGTTCCAGTGCTCCTGTTCGTCCAGGATGTAGTTGAACCGCGCGTTGCCGACCGCCGCGTCCCAGTTGTCGTGGATACTGATCTTCCGCCGCCAGTTGCCCGGGGCCTGCACGTTGTTGACGTCCGCCTCCACGTGGGTAAACCGCCCGCCGAGCGTCAGGGTGCCCCGCTCCCCGACGGGAATCTCGTCCTGGAGGTATATTCCGACGATGTCGTACCGGCCGTTGTCGCCCACGGGGCCCTGTATGCGCTTCCGGGCGAGTGCGCCGTTGGCGAAATATTCCCGCTTCCAGGAACTGACGTTGTCGTGGTACCAGTCCACGCCGTAGGTGAGCCTGCCGATCGGGGTCTTCGAGACCATCTGCACGTCGAGACCGACGGTGTCCACCAGCGTCCCCTGGTCGTCGATCGGCCGCCCCCGGCCCCACCTGACCCGGTGCTGCTCGGCCGTCAGCCGCTGCCAACTGAAGGAGAGATGGAGTTCGTCGATGCCTGAGCCGATGTTCTTTTCATCGTATTTCAGGTAGGTGAGATTGTGGCACTCGTCCAGGACCCGCTTGTCCTCGCTGCCGACCGCGCTGCCTTCCCAGGAAAAGCCGTACCGTGTTTTGTGAGTGCGCCACGCGTCCCGCTTGGCGACGGTGTAGTGGGCGAACGTGACCTTTTTGTCCGGAGAGAGAAAGTACTCGATCTTGAGATCGCCGTTGTAGGTGTTGTACCCGGTCTTGTCCATCACCCCGATCCCGCCGCCGCCGTCGAGGTCCCCGAAGCCTTTGACGGAGCCCCCGACGGTGATGCCCAGGGTCTTGCCGTAGTTGCCGCTGACTTCCATGCGGCCCGCGTTGCTGCGTTCCGCCGACGAAAAGCGGTAGTAGAGCGTCCGGTGCCAGTTGAAGCCGTCGGTCCATTTCTCCCGCTTCCGGGTGACGGCGTTGATCGCCCCGCCGACGGCGTCGCTGCCGTAGAGGACGGAGGCCGGCCCCTTGACGACCTCGTAGCGATCGACGGTCCAGTTGTCGATGTGGTTGAACCACTGGTTCGGGCCCGGTCGCCATATCGAGTTGTTCAGCCGGATCCCGTCGATCATGTGCACGTTGTGGTAGCTGGTCAGCCCTCGAATGTACGGCGACCCCTGGGCGTAGCCGGTCTTCTGGACCATGACGCCCGGCACGTCGCGGAGTGCCTCGGCGGGGGTGCGGTACTGTTTCATGGCGGCGAAGTCGTTCATCTCCACGGTGTCGACGATGTACGGGGTGTCGAACGACCGCTCCGGCACCCGCTTGGCGGTGACCACGATCTTGCCGAGAAAGCTGTCGGTTTCGGCGAGGGGGTCTCGCGCCGGCTGTTCGGCGGCGGGCTGATCGTCGGCAGGACGTTCCTCTTCATCGGCGGCGCGGGCGGGTTGTCCGTGGAGTAATACCGCCGTCGCGATCGGCAACAGCAACAACGGGAAAAGAGCTTTTTTCAGCCTCATTAACATTCCTTTCAGAAATCGTTAAGGAATTCTAAGCAAATACCATGCCATGGAACTATTTGCGGGGATTTGCGTCTATTCTGCACTTACATACAGCAGATCAAGTCCCGGCTGCACAATATCTGTGCATGAGTTCGTTTTTCAGTTTTTCTCTAAATCGTTGTCAGCGGGTAAAAGATTCGAAAACATGTCCCGAACGAGTGGGAGTGAACGTAAATGAAATAGATTATGCGGGCCTTAATGATTTTCTTAACGAAAGGTTGCTCTCCATGAAGCGATTTTCAATTGGTGTTGTCACCATCCTGCTCACATCACTGCACTATGGTCTTGCCGGCGAGGGGTCGGCCGACGACGAAACCCCGGCGGCCGACAACGCGTCGCGGGAATCGAACGGGGAGGAGCCTGAGACGATTGAAACCGGGAAGATGAAGGATATCGTGGTCACCGCAAGCCGGCAGAAGACGCTCCTGAGCAACACCACGGAGGTCATGCAGGTCGTTACCCGCGAGGAAATAGAGGAACTCAACCCCGCCACTGTCGGGGAACTGCTGGAGTACACGACCGGTATCGACGTGAAGACCGGCACCGGGAGCGGTTTCCCCAACCGCAGCGTGATCGGCCTCAACGGCCTGCCGCCGAATCGCACGCTCGTGCTGATCGACGGCGTGCGGCTGCTGAGCGAGCACGTCCACACCGGCCGGAACATCGAGCACATCCCGCCCGACAGCATCGAGCGGATAGAGATCATGCGGGGGGCCGCGGCAGCCCAGTACGGCGGAGACGCCATCGGCGGCGTGGTCAACATCATACTCCGGAAGTGCGGGGACAAGCCCGAGGGTTCGGTCAGTGCCGCGGCCGGCAACGACGACACCTACAAGGGGGGCATTCGCTGGTTCCAGCCCGTCGGCGAGCGGTGGCGGCTGTCGGTGATCGCCGGGCGGGAGCAGAGCCACGGCCGGGATATCGAGGCGCCCGCCCACCGGGTGGAGAGGATGGGATTCGAGGAGAACAACCTGCTTACCCGCATCGAGTACCGGTTCTCGGAAGACTCGCAGGTCTACACCTGGTTGAACTGGGCGGACAACAAGATGGACTGGTTCGAGGCCGAGGAGGACGGGTACCTGCTGACCACGGCCACCGGCTGGGACCAGCAACTGTGTTCGTCGATGAAGCTGCACGGCCGGTTCGCCTTCTCCGTGTGGGACTCGGATGTCGCCAATGAACGCCACGAACTGTTCCAGCCCGAGTTGTGGCTGAGCTGGGACGGGCTCGATGATCACACGATCATGGGAGGGATCGACTACAAGTACCGTGAATTCATGCGGAACGCCGTCGACAGCGCGCAGACCCAATCCATCTCCGGTGCCTTCATCAAGGACGACTGGGCCGTCACCGACGAACTGACCCTGTCGGGGGCGCTGCGGGCCGACCGGGTCCAGGACATCGAGACGGTGTTCTCCCCGAAGGTCTCCATGCTCTGGGCCCCGGACCTGCCCCTGCGGATCAGGGGGTCGATATCACGGGGATTCCACGCCCCCACGCCCCAGGAACTGAGCGAGGTGGCGGCGGGTCACGGCGGGCCGCACCTGCGGTTCGGGAACAGGAACCTCGATCCCGAATACAGCACCACCTACGGCCTGGGTATCGAGCTGTTTCCGGGGGAGCGGTTCGAGGTCATGCTCTACAACTACTACAGCGAGATCGAGGACATGATCGTTCCCCTCTACGAGGGGCCGTGGGCCGTAAATCCGCGAAAAAACGTCTGGCGGCGCCACAACGTGGACGAGGTAGGCGTCTACGGCACCGAGATCGAACTGCGTTACCGGATTTCCAAGCACCTCCGTATCGAGGGCGGGTATACCTACACCTGCCAGAAGGCGTCGAACCAGGACCAGCAATTGCCGTACGAGCCCGGTTCCAACTTTTACGTCAAGGCGGTGGCCCAGGCGAACATCACCGACGATCTCCGCTGCCGCGGCTACGTCGGATTGAAGGGCGAGTTCCAGCGGACCGCCTGGAGCTGGAAGCCGGGCACGACGGGGCCGACGACCGAGCTGGACGACTACCAGAACCTCAGCGCGGGGATTTCATTCGATTACCGGGATTCCATGGAAGTATACTGCAACGTCCACAATATCCTCGGCCACGAGATCGAGGCCCTCGACGACGTGCTGCTGCGGTACGACGGCGAGCCGACATACGAGGTGGGTATGCGGTACCGGTGGTGAGAGGGGGTTTCCGGGAGGACATTGTCGCACGGGGCAAAATGGTGCCGGGAGTGCCGGTATGTTCACTGACTTTCCTGCATTTTTGAAAAAACAGGGGACAAGAAACACCCCGCCGCGGAAACATTTATTCAAATAATTGTATTTTATCGGTTACCTTTCGTAATCCTTTTCCATATTTACAGTAAGAGAACATGCGGTTTTTTTCAGGAAACGGTATTTCCCAATACCCATGGAAAGGAACAACACATGGTACGAGGAAATGTGGTAGTGCTGTGCATTATCGCCGGGCTGGTGATGGTATTGCCGGCCGGGCAGGTCATCTCTCAGGATGGCGGCGGGGGCGCGGAAGGCGGGGCCAAGCCCGAGGGCGACATGGAGCGCATGGCCAGTGAGGTTATCCGCAACTGGCCGACGCCCGAGGAGATGCAAGAGCGGATCGCCGAGTGGCGCAAGCGACGCGAAGACCGCACCCGGGAGCAGCTCGGCGCGACCGAGGAGGAGTGGCTGGTTCTCAAGCCCCGCATCGAGAAGGTCCAGAGCCTGCAGCGCAGCGGTATGCGCGGCAGGATGCGCGGCATGTTTTCCCGGTGGAGCCGGCGGGGCAGGGACCGCGGCGGAGACCGGCGTGACCGGAGTGACCGTGATCGGCCCGAACGGCCCGAGCGCGAGCTGTCGCCGGAGCAGCAGGCCAAGGAAAAACTGGAGAAACTGCTCGACGACGAGACTGCCAAGACCGTCTCGGTGAAGACCGCCCTGGACGATCTGCGCAAAGCCCGGCAGAAACGGGCCGACGAACTCGCGGCGGCCCGCAAGGAACTGCGGGAGGTCTGCTCGCTGAAACAGGAAGGGCGCCTCGTGCTCATGGGCATCCTCGAGTGAGTGCCCCGGCTGAAAGGCTGGCGATTGTGTAATGAATGCCATACTCCTGAAAATGCAGCGGGAGGGTCTGCTGGATGACACGGTGGCCGGGGCCGTCGAGGCCCTGGTCGCCGCCGGCACCCCCATGGACGAGGCCCTCCTGTCTGCCGGCGGGATGGAAGAGGAGCGGTTGCTGCGCTACCTCTCCGAGGAGTTCCACGTGGAGTACGTGGATCTCGATTCTCATCCCCCCGACAAGGAGTTCCTGTCCCGGTTCCCGGCGCGGATCCTCCTCTCCCACCACATCCTGCCGCTCGCCCAGGACAACGGCGTGGTGACCGTGGCGTCGAACCGCCTGTTCGACACCACAGGGCTCGACGAGCTGCGCATGGCCTGCGGGCTGGAACTGAAGCTGGTGCTGGCCGCCTCGTCCGATATCTCCCGTCGCGTCAACGAACTGCTGGGCGTCGGGGCCGACACGATGCAGTCGCTGGTGTCGGCGGCCGCCGAGGACGGGGTGGAGGTCGTCAACGGCGAGGACGAGGGGGGCGTGGATCTCGAGGATGCGGCGCAGGATGCCTCCATCATCAGGTTCGTCAACCAGATTCTCACCGAGGCCATCGAGCGGCGGGCGACGGACGTGCATTTCGAACCGTACGAGGATTCGCTCCGGGTGCGGTACCGCGTGGACGGCGTCCTCCAGGAGGCCAGCATTCCGCCGGACGTGCAGCGGTTTCAGCCGGCCATCGTTTCGCGGGTAAAGATACTCAGCCGTCTCGATATCGCCGAGAAGCGGCTTCCCCAGGACGGGCGGATCAAGCTGAAGATCGCCGGCCGCGAAATCGACGTGCGGGTGTCGGTGATACCCATGCTGTACGGCGAGGCGGTGGTCCTCCGCCTCCTGGATCGCGGCGCCACCCTGCTCGGGATGGAAAACCTCGGCATGTCGGAAGCCGACCGGAAGACGTTCGAACGCGTGCTCGACCTGCCGCACGGCATCGTCCTGGTCACCGGGCCGACGGGCAGCGGAAAGACGACCACCCTGTACGCGGGTCTGTCGAACATCAACGACGTCGAGCGAAAGATCGTGACGATCGAGGATCCCATCGAATACCACCTCAGGGGGATCAACCAGATCCAGGTGTCCACCAAGGCCGGACTGACCTTCAGCCGGGGGTTGCGATCGATCCTGCGGCACGACCCGGACGTCATCCTGGTCGGCGAGATCCGCGACCGCGAGACGGCGGAAATCGCGATCCAGGCCTCCTTGACAGGACACCTGGTGTTCTCTACGCTTCACACGAACGACGCGCCCGGTGCGCTGACGCGCCTGGTGGATATGGGCATCGAGCCCTACCTCGTCGCGTCTTCGCTGGAAATGGTCATGGCGCAGCGCCTCGTCAGGCTCATCTGCCCCGACTGCCGGGAAGAGTACTCCCCCGAGGACATGGCCGCGGTCCGGGCGGAGTTCGGCGACGAGGCCCCCGCGGCGCTGTACCGGGGCGCCGGCTGCCGCACCTGCCAGGGAAGCGGCTACCGCGACAGGACCGGCATCTTCGAGATGATGGTCGTCAACGAGGAGATCCGCATGATGCTCCTGGAGCACGGCTCGATCGGCGAGATCCGCCGGGAGGCCATTGAAAACGGCATGAATACGCTCAGGCAGGACGGCTGGCGGCTCGTGCAGGACGGCAGGACCACGATCTCGGAAGTACTCCGGGTTGCCAAGGACGAGCGTATCAACAGCAACGGGAACGGCGCGCCGGCGGCAATGAAGGAATAGTTGCGTAATTGAACGATGCCTCAATTTACCTACACCGCTATCGATACCGAGGGCGTGAAGGCCTCGGGGACCGTGACCGCCCGGAGCCGGGCCGCGGCGCTGGACGAGGTCGCCGGCAGGGGGCTGACCCCGGTTGCCCTTGTCGAAGGCCGCGGGGCTTCAGAAGAAGATCGTGCCGCCGCGCGGCCGGCCGGCCGGGTTTCCGCGGCGGCCGTCGAGTCGTTCAGCCGGGAACTGGCGAACCTGCTTGCCGCCGGCGTTCCCATGAACCGCGCCCTGGGTATCCTGCGCGACCAAGCGTCGAACCAGGCCGCGAAGAAACAGTGGTCGGCCATACACGACGACGTCTCGGGAGGGACCGCGCTGGCCGATGCGTTGAGCCGGTTCCCCCGGTCGTTTCCCGCCGTCTACACGGCCATGGTCCGCGCCGGGGAAACGGGAGGATTCCTCGACGTCGTTCTCATGCAGATCGCGGATTTCCGCGCCCGGGAACACGGCCTCAAGTCGAAGGTGTGGAGCGCCCTGGTGTACCCGGTGATCCTCGCCGTGCTGGCGGTTGCCGTGTTGATATTTCTCATGGTGTATTTCATTCCGCGCTTTTCGAAACTGTTCGACGACTTCGGCGCCGCCCTGCCGGACCTCACCCGCGCGATCATCGCGGTCAGCGAGGGCATGACCGCGTACGGTCTTTTTGCTGTCGTCGGCGTTGTCATCATCGCGCTGCTCGCGCGGCGCATCCTGGCCGCCGACGCGGGCCGGCTCGCCTGGGAGCGCTTTCTGCTCAGGGTTCCGGGGCTCGGTCCGGTTCTCGCGCGCTTCGCACTGGTACGGTTCTGCCGCATGCTCGGTACCCTGCTGGGATCGGGCGTTCCCCTCGTCGCCTCGCTCAGGGTGGCGAAGGAGTCGCTGGGAAACCGGACGCTGGCCGCGGCGATGGACCGTTCCATCGAGCAGGTGCGGCAGGGAACCTCCCTGGCTCGCAGCCTGGCTTCGTGCCGCCGGCTCTTCCCGGGCTCGGTCATCGAGATGATCGCGGTGTCCGAGGAAAGCGGCAGGCTCGATACTGAACTCAAGCGGCTCGCGGGCGTGTACGAGGAAGAACTCGACCGCCGGCTCCGGCTGCTGGTCGCCCTCGTGGAACCGGCACTCCTGTTTCTCATGGCCGTCATTGTCGGCACGATCGTCGTCGGGATGCTGTTGCCGATCTTTACGCTGCAGGAACATATTCGTTAGGAGAGATAACACGTGGCTCATACAAGAACAGCGGTATCGGTCAAGAGGGGCTTCACGCTGGTTGAACTGCTGCTGGTGCTCGTGATCCTGGCGTCGCTGGCGGTAATCGTCGTTCCGAAACTCACGGGCCGGTCCGAGCAGGCCAGGGTAACCGCCGCGCAGACCGATATCGCTCACCTGGAGACCGCGCTGGATGCCTTCGAAGTCGACAACGGCCGGTACCCGACCACCGAGGAGGGGATCGCCGCGCTGGTTGAGGCCCCGCCCGATCTCGACGAATGGCGGGGGCCCTACATCAAGCGCGGGGTGCCGAACGATCCGTGGGGCACTCCTTACGTGTATACCTATCCCGGCCGCTACAACACGAGCGGATACGATCTCTACTCGATGGGGCCCGACGGGCAGGAAGGTGGTGACGATGATATCGACAACTGGTCACCCCGGTAACCGGAGCGGCTGCGCGTTTACGCTGTTGGAGCTCGTCGCCGTCATGCTGCTGGTATGCACGGTGCTGGCGATGGCCGCGCCGTCACTGAGCGGGTTCGCCCGCGGCAGGCGGACGGCCGACGCGGCGGGGAATATCCTGGCCCTGACGAACCTCGCCCGCATCCGCGCGGTGACCGAGGCCCGTCTCTACCGCCTGAATATCGATACCGATGAGGGTTCCTATTACCTCACGGCACAGCAGGAGGGGATCTTCGCCGCGCTGGCGGAAGAACACGGACGGATATTTTACCTCCCGGACGACGTGTCGGTCGAATTCGACCTGCCGGGCGGCAACGTCGACGAGGGGCAGGTGTCGTTCATTCAGTTCTACCCGGACGGCCGGAGCGACGAGGCGGCGATCGAGCTGGCGGAGCGGGACGGCGGCGTGTTCCTGGTGGAATGCCTCTCGCCGACCGAGCGATTCCGCGTGGTGCGGAACACGGAGAAACGGTGGTAATGTCCCGCGCATCGAAAAACAGTTTTACCATCGTCGAGGTGCTGGCGACACTCGTACTGGCCGGCATCGTGCTGCCCGTCGCCGTGGACGGCGTCCTGGTTTCCATGGCCGCGTCGGTCCACGCCCGGCAGCAGGCCGAGGCGGCGCAGCTCGCGCAGACCAGGATGGCGGAGATTCTCGCCGCCGGCGACATAGGAGAATCGGAGATGGAGGGCGATTTCGGCGAGGAATGGCCGGCGTATCGCTGGATGTCGGTCCTCGACAACTGGCCGGAGGACGACCGGCTCAATCAGTTGAGCGTCGGCGTTTTCTGGACCCGCCGCGACAGGGAGTACCGCGTCCAGCTGGCCACCCTCGTCTACACGGGAGCGAACAGTGAATAGGCGACGCGGACGGGCCTTTACGCTTCTCGAACTCCTGGTGGCGACCGGGATGATCGCGACCCTGGCCGGGTCGCTGTACGCCACTCTGTACGTCGTCTTCCGGGCCCGTGATCGTGCCGCCGAATCGATCGAGGATCCCCGGAAAGTACTTATCGCCATGGAACTCCTCCGGGCCGACATGGCCTCGGCCGCGGTGCCCAGGGGGGTGCTGGCCGGGGCCTTTATCGGCGAGGATGACGTCAACGAGGCGGGCCGCGAGGCGGATGCCCTCCTGCTGCACTGCACGGCTTCGCCCGTCGACCGGAGCGGCTGCGCGGGGGACCTCAGGATGGTCGAGATCATCTGCGAATACGACGAGGACGGACAGGACATGGTGCTGATGCGGCGGGTGACCACGAACACGCTCGCCGCAACCGACGTCGACCCGGTTGACGAGGTCCTGTGCCGCAACGTCAGGGTGTTCGGACTGCGATACTACGACGGCGTTGACTGGCTGGATTACTGGGACTCGGGCAGCCGGGACAACACGCTGCCGTCGGCGGTCGAGGTGACCATACTGCTTTCGGGGAACGGCGCGGTTGATGCGGACGCGGACAGTGAGGGGTATCTCATGTCGCGCGTATTCCTGCTGCCCTGCAGCACCATTGTTCCGGGCCAGGGATCCGATGCGGACATGCTGATGTTTTGAGACGGGAACATGACAGTGAGCGTTAGAACCGGTTCTCATAATACGACGGGTGCATGCCGGGCGGGCGGGACGGTGCTGATCGCGACCATGTGGATCATGATCGTGGTGACCGGGTTCGTGCTCGTGCTGGCCCGGTCGATGCGGATCGAGGGAGTGAGTTCCGCGAATTACGCGTCGGCCGAGCAGGCGCGGGCCGTCGAACACGGCGCCCTGCAGTACGTGCTGGCGAATCTCGACGGGCTCGACGGGCAGCGGCCCGACGAGGAGGAGATGCGGTGCGACGGCCTCCGGGTCGGCGGGGGGGCGTTCTGGGTTATCCGGCCGAACCGCGACGACGAGCGGGTACGGGCGTACGGGCTGGTGGACGAGGCTTCGAAACTGAACCTGAATGCGGCATCCGAGGAGATGATATCCCGGCTCGAGATTATCACGGCGGGCATGGCGCCCGCCATCGTCGACTGGCGCGATGAAGACGACGAGGTCACGCCGGGCGGGGCGGAGACCGAGTATTACATGCTCATGCCCGAGCCCTACCAGTGCAAAAACGCGCCGCTGGAAACGATTGAGGAACTGCTCATGGTCAGGGACGGCACCCGGGATCTGCTCTACGGTGAAGACGCCAACCGGAACGTGATACTGGATCCGAACGAGGACGACGCCGCCGAGACCGATCCGCCCGACAACCGGGACGGCCGGCTCGATCGCGGGATCTTCAACATGGTGACCGTCTATACCTACGAGTCAGCCGACACGGGAAAGACCGGGCTGGTGAACGTCAACAATCCCATGCAGGAGAAGGCCCTTGCGGATCTGATGGCCGAGTCGATGGACGAGAGCCGCGTGGAGGACGTTATGAACCAGGTCCGCCGCAAGCGGCCGTTCAAGAACCTCATGGGCTTCTACTACCGGTCGACGCTCGAAATGGACGAATTCAAGGAGATCGACGAGCGGGTGACGACGCAAAGTCGTCGGCGCACCACCGGCCTGGTCAATGTCAACACCGCCCCCAAAGAGGTCCTGCTCTGCCTGCCGGAACTCGAGGAATCGGACGCCGCCGCGCTCATTGCGGCGCGATCCGGCGAGGACGCCGACGGCAGCGGGATCGCCTGGGTGGCCGAGGCCCTGCCGCACGAGAAGGCGACGGCCATCGGTTCGTACATCACCGGCCTGTCCTACCAGTTTTCGGCGGATATCGTCAGCGTTTCCGGCGACGGGCGGACGTTCAAGCGGTGCCGGATCGTGGTGGATGCGACCGAGAGTCCGCCGCGCGTTATGTACCGCCGCGACCTCACCCACCTCGGGTGGCCGCTCGATCCCGACATCCTCGCGGCACTGCGGTCGGGAACGCTCGTCGAAGAGGTTCTTGCCGCGACGGTCGAGGAGGTGCGCTGAGATGCTCGGCAGGCGCGGCATCATCGGGCTGGCCTTCACGCAGCGGTCGGTCACCGCCGTCGAGGTGGTGCCCGCCAACGGGGGGGGGAGGGCCGTCAGGGCGGCCGAGTTCGTCGTACCCGCGGACGTCGACCGCGAGGATCCGGCGGCACTGGGCGACCGGCTCAGGGCGTTCCTGAAAGACGAACGGTTCTCGAGCCGCCGGTGCGTGATCGGGATGGAGGCCACGTGGCTCACGGCACGCGAGAAAACGCTGCCGCCCGGCGCGGCCGGTTCACTCCGCGATATCCTGGCCATCGCGATCGAGCGGGAATTCGCTTCGGACCGCGGGGACCTGCTGTTCGATTACGTCGAGATGCCGGCGACCGACGCCGGTCAGTCGATCCTCCTGGTCGCCGCGCCCCGGCGGCAGATCGTGTTCCTGCGAGAGACGGCGCGAGCCGCCGGGCTGTCGGTCCGGGGAATCACCTCGTCTACCGTGGCCCTCGCCTGTTCGGGAAACGGCTCGGGCGGGGGCGGGCACCTGGTGCTGCACCTCTTTCCCGGCGGGGCCGAACTTGCCGGCGTCTCGGACGGCGTGCCGGACCTGATCCGCCGCCTCCCGGTACCGATATCCGCCGACGAGCCGGTCGACGGCTGCGTCGACGGCCTGGTCGACGAGCTGCGTCGCGTCCTAGCCCTCCTCCCGGGTGAAAGTGCCGCGGCCCGCGCGGGGCGGTTGCTGGTCTGGAGCGCGGTGCCGTTCGGGGAACGGCAGCGGGCTATTCTTGCCGAACGGCTCGACTTGACGGTCGGCCTGCGGGATCGTCCCCGCGGTATCGACACCGGCACCATGGTCGGCGGCGATCGCGGGGGCCGGTTCAGCGCCGCGGCCGCCGTTGCCGCCGGGATGCTGGGCGGCCGTTCGCCCGCCGTCGATTTCGCCAATTCGCGCCTCGCCCCGCCGAAGGAGTCGACCCTTTTCCGGAAGATCACCTGGGCGGCGGTCACCGCCGTCGCCCTTCTCGCGGCGCTGATTGCCGCAGTCATGGACTGGCGGGCGGACCTGCGGGAAACCGCGGACATGGAGTCCCGGCTCGCGGCAATGGCTCCCGACATCGAACGGGCCCGGAAGATCATTGATCGGACGAGTTTTGCCCGGAACTGGTACGATCGGCGCCCCGCGTTCATGGACTGTTTGTACCGGCTGACCCTCCTGTTTCCCCCCGCGGGCGGAATATGGGTGACCACCCTGACGCTGGAGGAAAACATGCAGGTCGTCATTGCGGGCAAGGCCGACAGGGAATCGACGGTCCTGGCGCTGCTCGACGGCATGACGGGCGATCCCCGCTTTACCGGGGTTAAACCGCTCTACCTCCGCCGCCCCGAGAAGGGGGGGCGCGAGATATCCTTCGGCATGAGCTGCCGATTCGAGGAGTGACCGCCGGCAATGGTGTTCAGCAGGAGAGAACGGGTTATTATCGTGGTAGCGACTGTCGTGCTGGCGTCGCTCGTGCTCGACCGGTTTGCCCTGACCCCGCTCCTGGATTCCTATGCGGCGATCCAGGTGAAAAAAGAAAAACTGCAATCCGAACTCATACACGCGGGCAGCGTCTTGGATCGCAGCCGGATACAGGGGCGACGATGGCGGACCATGCTCGCCGGCGGCATGGCGGGCGATCCTGCCGCCGCGGAGAGCCGGTTGCTGCACGCCGTACGCGCGTGGTCGCGCGACACGGGTCTCTCGCTCGTCGCCCTCAAGCCCCACCGGTCGCGGGAGAAGACCGAGCTGCCGATCATCGAATTCCGCGCGACCGCCGCCGGATCGTGGCGGTCGGTCTACCGGTTTATCCAGAAAGCGGCGGCTGCACGCATGCCGATCAGGATCAAAACGGTTCGCGTCACGAGCCGCAAGTCGGGGACGGACGATCTGAACATTCACATGAATATTTCGACGCTCTACGCGCCGGGAAGCGGTCCCGCTGCCGCGGAAAAAGGGAACGCGGCCGCATCTCCCGAGAAGAAACCCGCATCCGGACCGGCAGAGGCGAAACCCGCATCCGCACCGGCGGAGACGAAACCCGCATCCGCAGCGGCGGAAACGAAACCGGCGATCGCGCCCGCGAAAGGTGAAAAGCGATGAAAGAGCGTACATCCATACAGCACGCGAGACTGATCGCGGCGTTCGTCGCCCTGCCGGTCTCCATCCTGTGTGCCGAGTCGGGTCGACCGGGACCGTCAACCGCGGACAAGTACCGGCTATTGTCGGAGCGCAACATTTTCCTCCGCTACCGAAGGCGCCCGCAGAAAAAAGTCGTCGCGCCCGCGCCCCGCAAACCCGCGCCCCCGCCCGATCCCGATCGGTACATCACGCTGACCGGAACGGCCGTGCGGGGCGATGAGCGCGTGGCGTTTCTTGAAGACGGCCGCTCGAAGAAGACACTGGTGGTCCGGGTGGGGGGGGCGGCCGGAAAAGGAAAGGTGACCGCCATCACGCTCGATGGTATACAATACGAGCGAGACGGGAAGATCGGTGACATCGAGGTCGGCAGCACGCTTTCCGGTTCGACGGCGGTACCCGCGACGAACGGATACGCGGTGGTGCCGGCGGCACCGGCATCCGCGCCGGCGGCCGGGGAACCCTCGTCGCGCCCCGCTGAACCCGGGGGCGGCGGCGCGGGAATCGCGGACATACTCGAACGCATGCGAAAAAGACGTCAACAGGAGTTGGGAAAATGAACACGATACGAAACGCGCCGGAGGGTATCGGTGCACGATTGTACGGCCGCGTCGCCCTCACGGCGGCATGCCTGTTCGCGATCGGTGCCGGTGTGCTCGTCGCCGGGGAAAACCCGCTTGCGGCGAAACCCGAAACCCGGCCGCAGGCCGCGAAGGACAAGCCGATCCTGTTGAATTTCAAGGACGCGTCCGTCGACGCGGTCCTCGATTACCTCTCCGACGCCACGGGCCTGGTCATCGTCCAGGAGACGCGCGTCACGGGGCGGATAACCGTCACCAGCCGCCGGCCCATCAACACCGAGGAGGCGATCGCCCTCCTCGATACCGTGCTCAAGGAAAAGGGCTACGCGGCCGTGCGCGTGGGGCGGAACCTGAAGATCGTTCCCTTCAGCCATGCCTCCAAGGAAAACATACCGGTGCACACCGGCGGGGATCCCGAGAAGATCCCGATAGCCGACAAGCTGGTCACCCAGATCATTCCCATAAAGTACGCCGACGCAACCCGGCTCAAGAGCGAGCTGTCGCCGCTGATTTCCTCAGAGGCCACGGTGTCGGTGAACGCGGCGAGCAACTCCCTGATTTTGATCGACACTCAGGCGCACATACGCCGGATCGCGGAGGTCATCCAGGCCCTCGACCAGCACATGTCGGGCGTGACCGAGGTCACGGTATATCCCCTGACCTACGCGGACGCGTCGAGCACGGCGAGCCTGATAACGGACCTGTTCAAGCAGGAGCAGCAGCAGTCCTCCCGCCGCCAGTCGGGCGGGCCGCCGTTCATGCGATTCTTCCGGGGCCGGGGGAGGGATTCTTCCAGCCGCGACGGCGGCGGTTCGACGTCGCCGCGGGAACAGCGTGTCGTTGCCTCCGCCGACACCCGCACGAACACGGTGGTCGTCAGCGCGCCGCCCGACCTGCTGGAGGTCATCGGGGGCATTATAAAGGAGCTCGACGCGAACCCGAGCGAGGAGCAGTCGGTCTTCATCTACTCGCTGAAGAACGCGCAGGCCGCGAACCTGGAGACCGTCCTGAACTCGATCTTTTCCGACACCTACACCGCCGGCAGGACGGCGGGGACCGCGGGAGCGCCGGGGCGGGGCAGTTCCCGCTTCAGGTCCCCGAACATGACGGCGGCGGCCCAGCGCGTCGCCGCCGAATCGGGAGACTTGGTCGGGCAGGTCTACGCGGTGGCCGACGAGGATACCAATTCCCTGCTGGTGCGGGCGCCGTCGAAGCACTTCGACACGGTCAAGGAGATGCTCGCCGAACTCGACCGGGAGATTCCCCAGGTTCTGATCAAGGTGCTCATCGCCGAGGTGATCCACGACGACCAGTTCGACTACGGCGGCGAGTACTCGGTGCTGAACCTCTCGGCATCTTCCACCGCCGACATCACCACCGATCTCGGCGGGACCACCGACAACCGAAGCGGCGGGCTCATATCGACGACGATCAACGCCGGTTTTTCGGCGACATACAACGCCCTGAAGCGGGTGGGCCGGGTCGACGTACTGTCGCGTCCCTATATCCTCACCAGTGACAACCAGGAGGCGACCATCACGGTCGGCCAGGAAGTGCCCTTCGTGCGAAACAGTCGCACGACCGACACCGGCCAGACCGTGAACACGATCGAGTACGAGGACGTGGGCATCATTTTGACGGTTACTCCGCAGATCAACCCCGAGGGAAAGGTGATCATGACCGTCGAGCCGGAGATATCGAGCATCACGGACACCACGGTACCGATCTCCGAGTCGGCCAACGCCACCGTCTACTCCAAGCGGTCCGCCCGGACCCGGGTGGCCATTCTCAACGGGCAGACCATCGTCATCGGCGGTTTGATGGAGGATCGCATTACCGACACCGAGCGGAAGGTCCCCATGCTCGGCGACATCCCGCTGCTCGGCGACCTGTTCAATCGCACCGTCAAGGAGAAGGTCAAGACCGAGCTGCTCATCTTCCTGACGCCCCACGTGGCGAAGGAGTCGCGGGACCTGACGGGCATGTCCGAAAACGAGAAGGAAGGCAGCAAGATACTCGAAGACGTTGGCGGTGAGGGCGCATTCCGGGACCACATGGACGGAATGCAGCGGGGAAAGAACCCGGATGCCGCCGACCCTCGGGAAGACACGGGAGAGAACAGTGATGCACAGCCGTAATATCGCAGTCGTGCTGGGGACGCTGTGCGCGTTTTCGGCGTCGTGCCGATTCGAGGAACGCCGCGTGCCGCAGGCGGCGCGGCCGAGCGTCGAGTCCGATCCCTGCGCAGAACGGCTCCACGACCTCTGCGGTCACCTGCTCATGTATCACAGTATCAACAAGAGACTGCCGGACTCGCTGAATGACCTGAAGGAATCAGGGATGGGCGACCTGCCGCCGCTGACCTGCCCGGCCTCCGGTAAGCCGTACCGCTATATGCCCGGAGGGATGACGGTGCCGGGGCGCGAAGAAATCATGGTGATCTGCGATTCCGCCCCAAGTCACTCGGGAATGCGGTGGGCGGTCATGGTTGCGCCCCCCGTGTCGGGACAGGCCCTCGCGACGAAGGTCATGCTCCTTACCGAGCGGGCGGTGAGTACCGCGAAACCCCTGGACGAGTAGCGCTGGGATGGGGGGTACCCGGGAGGCGTCGGGGGTTCGGGGGGCACACCGCGGAATTGATTTATTTCCGGAATGCGGTAGATTGCTGTCCCGTCGCGGCTTTACAGACGTAGTAGCAAAAACAACGCGTCGCACCGTTTACCCCATTGCTACGAGGAGGATTCGAGCAGTGCCTGATACGATACCCGGATTGAAATATCGCGAAGGCGTGCATCGCGCCGGTCCCGGGCGGCTGCCCTTTCTGATCAGGCTGCTCCACTGGCCGCTGGCGATAACGCTCCCCCTGATGATATTCACGGGTCTCGGCCTCCACGCGATGGCCCGCCCGGAATGGTCGCTGTTTCCGGCGTACCCGGCGTGGCTGCCGACGTGCCGGATGCTCATGTGGCACCGCATTATCGCCATCATTTTCACCGCGTCGCTGGTGCCGACGCTGGTCGTCTACCTGCGCACCTGGATCCGCACGCGGCGCTGGTTTCGGGGGCGGGTCCCGCACCTGCCGCTGCTGGGCGGCGGCGCGGTGTCGGCGTTCACCGGCCTGATGCTCCTGAACGTGTGCGGCGGGGCCGGCATTCAGACCGCGGCCCGTTTTATTCACGCCGCGTTCGGGCTGGCGATCCTGCCGCTGGTTTTCATCCTGCACGGGATAACCGCGGTGACCGTCTACCGGCGGCTGCTGGCGCCGGCCTTCAGTGTCGTCCGCGGTGCGCGCCCGCTGCAACTGCTGTGGGTCGCCGCGGCCCTGGTTTTCGCGGCCGCCGCGATCCTCAACGACGTTCCCGCCGCGATCGGCGACGGGGACACGCTTCTCGCCGCCCGTATCGAGCCGCCGGGCGACACGCCCCCGGACACGCTGCCGTGGGACCGGGCCCGTTCTCTCCACGTCTCGCTGTCCAACGGCCTCGGCTACGCGGGCGGCGTCACCGATGTCCGGCTGCGGGCCCTGCACGACGGAAAGAACATATACGTCGAGGCACAATGGGACGATCCCGCTCCGGACCGCCGCTACCACCCCTGGGAGCGGACCGCCGGGGGGTGGAAACACCTGAAGACCAGCGTGGACGATCCGAATGTCTACTACGAGGATAAGTTCGCCATGGTCTTTCCGGTCGAGAAATGCCCGGTATTCGACCATCTTGGCTGCGCGGCCTCCTGCCATGCGGGTGGCGGTACTCCCTACGGGATCAAGAACACGCCGACGGTGATCGACGTCTGGCACTGGAAGGCCACGCGGACCGACCCGGTCGGGCAGGTGGACGACAAGTACTGGGACGATGATCCCGCAGGGGCCCGCCACGGCGATCCGAAGGACGGCGGCGGGTACACGAAAAACAACAATGACGACGAGACGGCGCCGCGGTTCCTGCCGGCGAATCCCGGCGCGGTGCTGAAGGGGGGGATTCTCGCCGACGGGGCGGTCCCGCTGACACCCGGGCGGGCGGCGGCAATCGCGCCGGGGACGATCGTTCCCGGCATAGTGACCGCGCCCGCACGGGGAGACCGCGGTGACGTCCGGTGCCGGTCCCGGCACGAGCACGGCCGCTGGTGGCTGTGGATCAGCCGCCCTCTCGACACCGGCAGCGACCGCGACTGCGCGATGAAACCGGGAGGGACCTATTCTTTCGGCTGCGCGGCGTTCAACCACACCTCGAACCGGCACGCCTACAACCACGACACCCAGCTCCTCCGCCTGGAGAAATAGGACGGCTGATTGAACCGAATGACCGCATAATGTTCAAAATCCGCCAGTAATGAATAATTGAAGACGCGGGGGCGCATGGTCGGTTATAGTCGGTTCCTGAACACGCATCCATTCGCCGTTGTCACTTTTGCCGGAGAATAACCATGTCGAAACCGGAAATGTCCCGCCGTGCATTCGTCAAGGCCGCGTCCGCCGTCGCCGTCCCCGCGGTGGTTCCGTCGAGCGTTTTCGGTGCCGGCGCGCCGAGCGAGAAGGTCACCCTCGCCGCCATCGGCACGGGGAGCCGCGGCAGCGGAAACTGCCGGGGCGCCTTCCTGTCGCAGAAGGATGTCAGGATAGTCGCCGCGGTCGACCCCTTCACGGCGCGGCGCGAGCGGTTCGCGGCGATGTGCAACAAGAAGTACGGGAAAAAGGTCTGCGAGCCCTTCAACGCCTTCGAGAAGGTCCTCGCGCGGAAAGACATCGACGGGGTGGTCGTGAGCACACCCGACCACTGGCACGTCCCGATCGCCTGCCACGCGGCGGTCGCCGGGAAGGACCTGTACGTCGAGAAACCGCTCGGTGTCGCCATGGCCTGGGCGATCAAGCTCCGCGAGGCCGTGGAACAGAACAAGGTCATCTTCCAGTACGGTACCCAGCAGCGGTCGAGCACCGCGTGTTACCGGGGCGTGGTCCTTGTCCGCGGCGGATACGTGGGTAAGATCAAGCGCATCGACATCTGGTCGCCGTCCCTGGGGGACAACGGGTACGGCCGGTTCAAGAAGGCGGCGGTGCCGGACGGGTTCGACTACGACCGCTGGCTCGGCCCCGCCCCCCTGAAACCGTATACCCCTGATCGCGTCACCAACAACGGGGCGTGGCATATCTACGATTACGCCCTCGGCTTCATCGCGGGCTGGGGGGCCCACCCGCTGGACATCATGCAGTGGGGGATGGACGCCGACGGCACGAGCCCCGTCCGGTACAAGGGCACGGGGACGTTCCCCCCGGAGAACACGCTCTCCGATACCCTCTGCCGGTGGGACGTGCAGCTCGAGTATCCCAACGGCGTGCCGGTGCGGTTTATGAGCGAGGATATCGCGAAGGCGGTGGTGACGACATACAACCCGCGGTGGCGAAGCAACGGGACCACCTTCTTCGGCGAGGACGGCTGGATCAGCATCTCCCGCGGGGCCTGCTACGTCAGCAAGGGCGGGAAGATGGTCAACTACGCGCAGTTGTGGAAAGAGGTCGGCGAGAAGGAGAAGGCGTCGGTATGCCGCAGCACGCACCACGGCCGGAACTTCATCGATTCGATAAGGAGCCGGAAGCCCACGGTCAACCCGTTCGAGTCGGCCATCCGCGGCGATACGATCAGCCACCTGTCCGATATCGCGGTACACACCGGCCGGGAGATCCGCTGGGACCCGGAAAAAGAGCAGATCATCGGGGACAGCGAGGCGGCCGGGATGCTCGACCGCCCCCTGCGGAAACCCTGGACGATGTGACAGCGGCCGGTGGCGGCGAAGGGGATGCGGGAAAGACTCGCGGCGGGCGTTTTACCGCGGTATAATGCCGCCACTATGTCATCGAAAAACATCGCGCTCCCGGTTGCCGTGCTGCTTGTATTCACCCTTTCCGCCGCCCCCGCCTACGACGGCCACACCGTCACGGCCGGGCCCCTCGAGGTCAGTATCGCCGCGATCGGCCCCGTCACCCGGTTCGACGAGCCGGTCGCCGTCCGCGTGGCGCTCCGAAACACCGGCGACGCGCCGATTGCGGCCCGGGTCCGGGTCGACGATCTCGTCGACGAGTGGCGCGTCGCCGGCGCGGCCGAAAAGACGGTTACCGTATCTCCCGGCACCAGCGCCGCCGCGCGCTTCGGCGTCGCCGTCGGAACGGGGGCCCACGCGGCGCTCTATCCGGTCCACGTCTACGCCGATTTTGCGATCAACGGGCGGGACCGCACCGCCCACGCCGTCCGCATCGTCGAAACCCGGTTCGCGGATGCCGCCGGCTCCTCGCCGCGGCCGGAAACACTGCCGGCGGTGGCCGTTCCCCGCGGCGGATCGGTGGGGCTCGCCTCCCTGGACGCCCGGGTCGCGTGGCGGCGATACGAGGGGAACACCGTCTACCTGCCGGTCGGCTGGCGGGGATCGGCCCCGGATTCTCGGGCGTCGTTCCGTGTCGGCAGCACCAGTCGCGGCGACCTCCGCCGGTCGCTGCAGATGCATCCGCCGTGGAAGGGCGGGGGCGGGACGATATTCGCCGCGTACCGCCTTCGCCTGCCGAAGGATGCGCCGGCTGAACTGACCTTCGCCAACGCGATACGCGACAGCCGTGAGAACGAACCGGCGAGCGACGGGGTGACCTTTCGCGTGTGGGTCGGCGAAGAGAAGCTCTTCGAGAAACACACGGACGCGAAGCAATGGGTCGAATCGCGCGTGGACCTCTCCCGGTTCGCCGGCGGGGAGATCCTGCTCCGCATCGAGAGCCATCCCGGGCCCCGCCGCAGCACGACCTGCGACAGCTCGTTCTGGGGCGCGCCGGTGGTTGCCGCGGGCGCGGGACCGGACCGGGCCGACCCGGCGAAGACGGCCGCCCGCGCGGCGGCGCTCCTCGCCGGGCGGGTGTCCCCGGGCGACGGGGAGGCGCGGTTCGATCTCGACGGGCCGTGCCGGGCGGCGGTGGTCTGCGGCAATTACGGTATCCTCGACGGGGCGATCGCCTTCGCGGGGGGCGAAGGGACGGTTGTCTTCGGCGGCATGGACGTCTCCGTGGAGGACAGCCGCCTGGCCGGTATCCCGTCCCTGGCCGCGATGCGCAACTGCCGGATGCGGAAGGATGCGTCCGGGGCGGTCGTCAGCCACGGATTCCAGCTCGGCGGCGAACGCCGCGAACTTCTCGCGGCCGTCCGCGCGGCGGGGCCCGGCCTGAGAATACAGGTCTCGTGCGACGCCCGGATCACCGATATCACGACCGGCCCGGCCGACCGGCGGGCCCGCCGCGTTTACTTCGGCCACGGCTACTGCGTGGATCGCCCGGAGGCCTTCAGCCTGCGGGCGGGGGGGCACCGCCTCTCGACCAGCCACGTCGGATTCGATTTCGACGGGGGGCTGTCGGTGCTGGCGGCGACCGACAACCCGCCGAAGAAGCTGCGGGTCGATCCCGCCGCCAGTATCTATTCACTGCACACCGCGATGAATACCGTGTTCACGTTCGTTCCCTCCCCGGCGGGGGCCATCGACTGCGCGGTGAAATACCGGGGGCTGTACGGCCGCCGCTCGTCCGCCGGGTTCGGCCGCAAGGCCGGCCGTTTCGTCTTCGACATCTGGGGCGGGCGCTACGCGGACATCGCCGACGACATGGCCGCGATGGCCGCCTACGGACTGACGGACGCGCTGCTGGTCGTCCACGCCTGGCAGCGGTGGGGTTACGACTACCGGCTGCCGGACATCTACCCCCCGAACCCGGACCTGGGCACCGTCGCCGACGTGCGGCGGATCGCGGCCGTCTGCGGGAAGAACGACATTCCCTGGGCCCTCCACGACAACTACATCGATTTCTACCCGGACGCGAAGGGCTACACCTACGACCGGATATGCTTCGCCGCCGACGGCCGGCCGGTGAAGGCGTGGCTGAACAAGGGCCGGCAGGCCCGCAGTTTCCGCTGGCGGCCGGACCGCATCGCGCCGTTCTACAAGCGGAACCTCCGGCTCATCAAGCCGAACCTCGGGCCGACCGCCTATTTCATCGACGTCTTTTCGGCGATTCCCTGCATCGACTTCTACGACCGCGCGGGCCGGTTCCATTCCATGCTGGAGACCCGGAAGCACTGGGGCGGGGCGTTCGACTGGATCCGGGACTACCTCGGCGGCAACGCGCCGATGATCTCCGAGGCGGGACACGACCACCTTGTCGGCCACCTCGACGGCGCCGACTGCCAGCACCTCCGCCTGGTTCCCCGCGGCCGGCGTTTCTGCATCACGCTCCCGTGCGAGGACTGGGAGCGGACGCCCTGGTTCGACGCCGTGCTCCACGACCGGTTCAGCCTCCACGGCGTCGGCTACTCCGGGCGGTACCAGGGGGGGCGGAGCCGGCGTGCCCACGGCATCGAGAGCGACGACTACATCTCGGCCGAGATGCTCGCGGGGCACCCGGCGATGATCGACCGGCGGGGTATGGGGCGGGGGGCGGTCAGGAAGTACTGGCTGTCGCAGCCGTTTATTCGCAGCATCGCCACCGACCGGATCGCCGCCGTCACCTGCGACGGCGGCGACATCCACCGACAGGTCGTCCGGTGGGAATCGGGCGCCGTGGTCCGCGTCAACCGGGGAACAACGGACTGGAAGACCGGCGGTGTCGTCCTGCCGCGGTACGGCTACGCGGCCCGCAGCGGGAAGATCGCGTCGAGTATCGAGCGGATCGACGGCGTCATCGTCGAGCGGTCATCCCGGCCCGGCGGTTTGTACGTCAACGGGCGGGGGTTCGGCCAGGATACCTCGCTGCCGATCCGCCCGCGCCTGAAGGGGGTGCGGTACCTGGGGGATCGGAAATTCCGCCTGGAGATCGAGTGGGAGGCCGCCCGCCCGGCCCCGAAGGACCTGCGGATATTCCTGCATTTCGACAGTGACCGTATTGAAGGCCGGGACCGGATAGCCTTCCAGGGCGACCACACCCCCCGGCTGCCGACGGGGGCGTGGCAGGGCAGGGTCACCACCGGTACCGGCCGCGTCATCACGATCCCCGCGCAACACGGTCCCGGCGAGTACACGATAACCGCCGGTCTCTACGACCCCGACGGCGGGAAGCGGCAGGCGCTGCCGGGACCGGCCGACCGGAGCGGGCGCTGCCGCCTCGGGACGCTGGTCGTTGAAGGGACCGGGGGGACGATTGCGGATATCAGGGCCGTCGCCCTGAAAACCGGCGACGACGAAGAGCCCCGCTGGAACGTCGCGGGTAAACCCGTCGATTTCGGCGCGGCGATCACGAGCGGCGCGTTCCGCTGTGAACGGAAGGGCGGTACCGTGGTGGTCACCCCGCTGCCGGGGCTCGATGCCTTCACCGTCGCCCTCCGCCTCGACCGCCTGCCGGGCGGCCGAATCGAGGATGTCGCGCGGGTGGCGGCCATGGACGCAGAGGGGACGGCGACCGGGACCGTGCCGCATACCGTGAAAGACGGACTCCTGACCTTCGAGACGGCCGCGGGCGTTTTCGCGTACCGGGTGACGGCGGCACAAGAATAGGGGGAGGCATATCAGCCGGGGGGCTCTGCCTTTTGTGATTATTTCCGGGCGCGGGGTGTAACCTTTCATGGCAGGTGAGGCACATAGGGGGCGAACGATCGTTCGGCAGGTGTCAATGTTTGTACAACAGTCATGAAAGGATGTAGCAATGCACAGTCGAAGAATCGCGTCAGTCATGGTACTCGCGGCCGCGGCGGCCATCCTCCTGTCGGCCCGGGAGGCCGATGCCGACGGTCGCCGGTACCGCTCTTTCGGTTCCCGCAGGCATCGTTCCCGCGGTTATTACCACCGGCCCCGCGGGACCGGCATTACCGTGTACAGCCCCCGCAGCAGGTACGCCGTATCCGGCTACTATGGGCGCAAACCGTACGTGACCCATATCACGTCCTATGACGGGTACTCTTCGAGATACCGCCCGTCCTCCAGCCGGTACCGGTATCGCCCCTACTCGTATCGTCGCGGTTATCACTATGATTATCCGTCGCGGTACTCTTCCCCCCGGCATCGCTGTCGCCGGCACCACGGCTATCACCACCGGCACCGTTCCCACTGCTATCCACGCCGGCGCAGCGGGATCGGCATCAGTATCTCCGGTGTCTTTTCATCGCTCTTGAGGTGATCTGAGGAGCGGTGCCCTTCCCGCGGTGGTCGATGATTGACAAGAAGGGCCGGTTCCGCTCAAATAGCGCGAAAAGGAGCCGGTCATGCGAAGAACACTGTCGGGAATGTGCCTGGTATCGTCGCTGTGTTTCGTTTCCTGCGGCGACGACGACAAGCCGGAGGGATGGGAGGGTTTCCGGGAAACCGTCGAGCGGCGAACCGAGGCACAGGAGGGTAGCGCAGGTACGGACGGCGGCGGAAGCGGTGTCGGGGCAAAACCCGACGAACTTCCGCCGCTCGTTTTCAACCGCAAAGACTGGCCCTGCTGGCGGGGGCCGGCGCGCAACAATGTCGCGGTCACCGATACGGTCCCGCCGCTGAAGTGGGGACCGGAACAGAATATCGTCTGGAAGGCGACGCCGGCGGGCAGGGGCAACGCGACGCCGTGCATCGTGGGGGATCGCCTGTTCATCCCGGCCGCCGACGAGGACACCGGGTCGATATGGGTGGCCTGCTTCGCGCGGGATTCCGGGAAGCGGTTGTGGAAGACGGAGGTCTACCGCGGCACGCTCGCGGAGATCCACGAGCATAATTCCCATGCCTCGGCGACGCCGGCGTCGGACGGAGAACGGATCTTTTTTTCCTACCAGGCGCTGAAGGACGTTCGATTGGCCGCCCTCGAATTCGACGGCACCATCGCCTGGAACCGGAAGGTCGCCCCCTTTCGATCGACCCGGGGCTATTCGGCGTCACCCGCCCTCTACCGGTCGACGGTGATCGTCGTCACCGACGGCGGCGGCAACTACATCACGGCCCTGGACCGCGGCAGCGGGGACGTGGCCTGGCGGACCAAGCGGTCGATCGACCAGGAGTGTTACGTCTCGCCGCTGGTCGCGAAGGTCGCCGGGCGGTGGGGGCTCTTTACGGTCGGACCCCGGCGGACCTGGTGTTACGACCCGAATACGGGCGCGGAGATCTGGAGCTGTCCGGGACCGGCGAAGTACTGCGCCGCCACGATCGCCTTCAACGACGAGATGGTGTTCGCGACGGGGGGGTACCCCGAGCGGGTCCTGCAGGGGATCAGGGTCTCGGGCCGGCGGGCGCGGATCGCGTGGAAGAGCGACGACAAGGCCGGTTACGTGCCGTCCCCGCTCTGCCACGAGGGCCTGCTGTACGCCGTAAACGACAGCGGTCTGTTCCGGTGCTACGCGGCCGTATCGGGTGCGGTCCTGTGGGAGGAGGATCTCGCTGCTGACTGCTATTCATCCCCGGTCCTGGCCGCAGGGCGGCTCTACCAGTTCGACCGGGAGGGGGGCGGCTACGTGCTTGCGGCGGGGCGGAAGGGGCGCCTGCTCGCGAAAAATGCCCTCCCGTCCGGCGTGGTTGCCGATCCGGTCGTCTGCCGGGGACGTCTCTATCTGAGGACGAAGAAGCGGCTCTACGCGATCGGGGAGTAACCGCCGGACGCCGCCGCCATGCGGCGGGGGAACACCGGTCACAGGCCCGAGAGGATGGTCTGCGGCTCCGAGAAGATCGTTCGCCCCGTTTTTTCCGTGAAGTTGATGCGCACCGTGACCATGCCCTCCCGTGGACGGGCGTCTCCCCAGTGCAGGTTGAACAGGTAACACCAGAGCCCCATCCAGCGGGACCGGTGGTTTTCGAGCCGCATGTCGTCGAATTCCCACACCTTCAACGGTTGAAGCGCGTTGAGGTCGGCGTGCTTGCGGTTCCCGTCGAAGAGCATAATCGTCAACGTGCCCTCGGGAGATACCGTCACGACCTTTTTGTCCAGGGACCGGCCGTAGAAGAAGACCCTGGCCTGCAGGCCGTCGGGGGTCGTGTCGGCGTCGAAGCTGCGGCAGACGGGGGGGGTCTGGATATCCATGTGGTCGATAGCAGACACCTTCATCGGCTGGTCGCAGCCGGCGAAGACGAATACCGCCGATACCAGAACAAAAACACCGCGCATCAATCCACCTCGGATTCGATCGCGCGATCGTGGGGAGGCGTTTCTTCGTCGGGCACGACCGGCACGAGTTCCAGGTTTTTCAACGTCTTTTCCAGTGTTTGACGCCGTAGCTCGGCGGGGTTTTCCGGCAGGGATTCCGACGGCTGCCGGATCGCTTCCTGCATGCCCTTGCCCCGGATCGTCTTCAGGAGACGGTCCTTGAAGGAGTGGTCGATCCGGGTCCCCGTCAGCGTCTCGTTGCCCTTGACCTGCCGTTCCAGGATCCGCCGGGCGGTATCGGCATTCCTGACGATCGTCGGCGTCACGAATATCAGTAGTTCGTTCCGCCGCTCTTCCCGCGTCGTGGAGCGAAAGAGCAGGCCGAGGACGGGGATGTCGCCGAGGAGGGGGACCTTGTTTTCCCGGTACGAATCGCGGGTGGAGATCAGGCCCCCGAGAATGATCGTCTGGCCGTTGTAGCAGGTGACCGTCGTGTTCGCCGAGCGGTTGTTGATGAAGGGAGCCTCGGCGTTTTCGGAGATGGCCGTCGTGGACGTCCCCACCGAGGAGACCTCCGGGTTCAGTTCCATGCGTATCGTCCCGTCGGACCCGATGTGCGGGGTCACCTCGAGCTGAATGCCGACGTCCTCGTAGCTGATGGTGTTGATGGTCGTGTTCTCGTCGGTGACCCGGCTGTTGGTGATCAGCGGCACCCGCTCGCCGATATTGAGCGTGGAGGTGACGTTTTCGACCGCCAGCAACTGCGGGCGGCTCAGGACCTGCAGCCGGTTCTGCTGCTGGAGGGCCCGGAGGAAGAAGCTCAGGTCGCCGCCGGTGACCGAGACGTTAAAGCCCGCGGGGTTGCCGGCCACAATACCCGCTGAAATATTGAAGTCGGTGCCGACGGTGCTTTCGCTGCCTACCTGCCAGGACCAGTCGATGCCCAGCGTCGTGTCGTCGTTCAGGTCAACCTCGGCGAGGAGCACCTGCACGAGGACCTGCGGCGGTTCCTGGTCCAGTTCCTCCAGCATGCTCGCCAGCGTATCGAGGTACCGCGGACTGGCGGAGATCATCACCGTGTTCGTCTCCTCTTCCGCGACCACGGCGACTTCACGGTCGAGCAGGCGCTGGGCGGCCCCGACCCGGTCTTCCCCGAGGGTCTGGAGAATCCGGTCCCGTTCCTGGTCGAGGAATTCCCGTATGGTCGCCACCATCTGCGCGGCGTTCGTCGTCCGGGGATGGTAGACCCGGGTAACCCGCTCCTGGGCGGGGCAGGAATCGAGGGCGTTGATCACCTCCGCCGCCATCTCGAGCTGGCGCGGCGTGCCGCCGATAAGCAGGCTGTTGGTCCGCATGTCCACGGTGATGTTCAGTGTCGTCTGGTCGGCTGAGCCCGTGGCCGCGGACACATCCTTTTCGCCGGGCTTTTTCGCCGGCTGCTCGGGTTTCGCCCCGTCGGCACTCTTGCCGTTCATCGTGTACATGATCTCGGGGGCGTTGCGGTTCGCCCCGGTCGCGTCCTCGGTGCGGAAGAGCTGCTGGAGGACGTCCGCCATGCCCGTGGCGTCGGCGTTTTTCAGTCGGAATATCCTGATCTCCGCCTCCCGAGGGGATGTCCGGTCCAGGGCCGTAATCATCTCTTCAAGCATGGGCATGTATTCCATGGGGGCCGACACGACCAGCGAGTTGGTCCGCTTGTCGGGGTTTATCAGCAGGCCCTGCTGGAGCGCGTCGGATATCTTTTTGCGGCCGTCGGTGTTCAGGTTGGTAAATCGCAGAAGCGTCTGCCGGTTCGGGTTCTCCCCGGGCAGGGCTTCCGGTTTCCGGTTCAGGACGTCGGTCAGCAGGGCGGCGAGTTCCTCGGCATCCGCGCTTTCCAGGGGGACGACCTTGATCTCGGTGACACTGGTGACTTCCTTCCGGTCGAGTTGCTTGACGATCCGGGAAACCCGGTCCAGGTCGGCCGCGCCGCCGGAGACCACGAGGGCGTTCATACGCTCGTCGGTGCTGACGGAGATGCCGCCGGGCTCGCCGCCCTCGGATTCATACAGCCGCTCGACCGTGTCGGCCACCTCGGCGGCATTGGCCTTGGAGAGGGGAAACACCTTGATCGTCTTGTCGTCGCCTTTCTGCGCCGTGTCGAGTTTCTGTATCAGTGAGCGGACGATCTCGATGTCTTCCTTGGCGGCCCCGACGATCAGGGAGTTCTCCCGGGGATCGGACAGAACGGTCACGTTGGGCTGATCCGGGTCGCGGGTGGTTCGCTGATCGAAGAGGCTCTGGATAGTCGCGCGCAGCTTGTCGGCCGTCGCGTGCCGGAGCGTGAAGATATCGAACGTCGTTTCCGGGACGGCGGTCGCGGTGTCCAGCCGGTCGATCATCGAGGAAACGTCGTTGAAGCTTTCCCGGCTGCCCGCTACCAGGATGGCATTGGTCCGCGCGTCCGGCACGATGACCACCGGCAGCGTCCGCTGGCTTGCGCCGGTCGATTGCTCGGCCTGCAGTTTTTCGTCGAAGAATTCCTGCAGCGTCGGGCCGAGCTTGGTGGCGTTCGCGTGCTTGAGGATGAATATCCGCACGTCGCCGAATGTGCCGAAATCCTCGGTCTTGTCCACCGTGCGAATAATCTCGTCGATGATAGCGAAGTTTTCCTTGCTCGCCGAGACGATAATGACGTTGGTCCGGGTGTCGACGGTGATCGACACCTTTTCCCGCGCCCGGATTGCGTCGTTGCCGGCCGCCGTGACGAGGCCGGGCTTGTAGAAGCCCTGGCTGACCAGGTTATCCAGCATTTCAGCTATGCGGCTGGCATCGGAATTCTCCAGCCGGTACATCTTGACGATGCCGGTTTCGTCCGGCGGCTCGATGTCGACCTTCTCCAGCAGCCCGCGGAGGAGGTCGAGGTTTTCCTTGCTGGCGGAAACGATCAGCGCGTTGCTCAGCGGGTCCGCGGTGATGTCCACCCGGTCCTGGGGCTCCGGTTCCTCGCCCCGCGGCGTCATTGATTCCAGCCGGGCGGAAAAGATCTCCTCGAGAGTCTGTGAAACCGTCCCGGAATCGTTGTGTTTCAGGCAGATGACCTCCAGCCGCACCGAGGGGTGGGCCAGCTTCACGTCGAGCTTTTTCAGCAGCCCCTGGAGTACCTTCGTGTCGTCCTTGACGGCGGAGACGATCAGGCTGTTGGTGCGGACATCGGCGATGATCACCGGCCGGCGCCGCTCGACGTCCCGGGTGCGGGCCGCCCGGTAGCGGTCGTCGAAGAAGCTGGAAAGGGTCCTGGCGATCGAGGAGGCTGTCCCCTCGACGACGGGGTAGATCTGGACCTGCCCCGCCAGGGCGGGGCTGGCCGTATCCAGCTTCCGGGCGAGGTCCCTGATGATCTGGTAGCTCTCCGGTGAGCCGCCGACGATCAGGGAGTTGCTCCGCGGGTCGGCGGTGATGACGACCCGCAGCGCCGCGGCGTCCGCGACGCCGAGCGATTCCTGCCGCTCGACCCGCGCGTCCATCATTTCCTGCAGCGTCGGGGCGATGACGGTCGCTTCGGCGTTTTCCAGCGTGAGCAGCCGCAGGTCGCGGAGCTCGACCGGGGTTTTCCGGTCGAGGCTCTCGACCACCGTGGAGAGGACCGTGAACGTCTTGTCGCTGGCGGAGACGACCAGCGAATTCGTCCGGGTGTCGGCGGTGATCGTCGGCCGGTCCTCCTCGCGGATGAGCTGGCGGTTGGGGCCGGCATAGAGTTCCTCGATCATCTGCCCGACGCGGGTCACGTCGGCGTTTTCGAGGGGTATGATCCTGACGGTCCGCAGCGATCCGGCGCCCGCCACGTCCATCTTGTCGATCACGTCGGCGATCAGGGGCATCAGGTCGCTGCGGGCGGAAACGATGAGGATGTTGGTCGTGGCGTCGGCTTCTATCACGAGCGGCTGCCGCGGGCGGGGCCGCCGCGTCGTCTTTTCACCATCGCCCGCGGCGGGTTTCTTGTTGCCGTCCGGGTTCGCCAGGTGCGTGCGCAGGCGCGTCACGTGCGTTCGCAGGCCGGTCAGTTCCGGATCGTCCTCGGCCTCTTCGAATACGCTGATCAGTATCGGGGCGAGCCGCTCGGCGTCTGCGTGCTTGAGCCTGAAGAGCTTCACGTCCGTCAGGAGTTTGTCCTGCTCGCGGTCGAGGTCCTTGACCAGCGTTTCGGCAAGCGCTATCACGACCGTGGCCCCCGCCATGATGACCGCGTTGGTCCGGTCGTCGTAGGCGATGCTGATCTCGCTGGCAAGGGCTTTGCCGGCCATGGATTCCGGCTCGGCCTTTTCTTCAACCGAGCTGTCCGGTTTGCCCGCCAGCTTTTTGCCCTCGTCAAAGATATCGTCGAGGATGTCGGCAACACTGTCGGCGTCGGCGTTCTTGAGGTGAATAATCTTCACCGCGACGCCCTCCGCGACGGGAACCGTGTCCAGGATGGCCACCACTTCCCTGAGGGCCGCGATGTTTTCCGCGGTCGAAATGATAACCAGCGAATTGCTGCCCTGCGGTTCGGCCGGATCGGGAATGATCTTGATCGGCTTGGAGAGATCGAGGTCAGGCAGTTTCTTCTTCAGTCCGCCGCGCACCCGCAGCAACCGCAACTGTTCCTGGAGCGTCCGCGCCTCGGGGGTCATCTGCCTGTCGCCCCGCACCGAAAGCATCTCCTTTATGACGTCGGCGAGGGCCTCGGCATCGGCGCGTTCGAGCCTGATGACCGCCATGTCGGCCGTGGCGTATTCGGGTTTCTCGTCCAGCGTCTTTATCAGGGGCTCGATCTTTTCGAAGTAGTCCCCGCGTGCGGTGACGATGATACTCTTGGTCCTGGTGTCGGCCCTGACGTCGAATGCCGTGTCCCCGTAGGCCTGCCGGAGCTGCAGCAGCATCGACCGCAGGGTCGGCAGTATCTCGGCCGGGTCGGCGTTTTCGAGCCGGAAGACCCTGAACTCCAGCTTCGGGGAGATCTCCTTCATGTCGAGCTGTTGGACGAGGTGCTCGATCTCGTCCATTTCCTTCCGCGGCGCGACGACGATCACGGCCCGGGTGCCCGAGACCGCCGTTATCGTCACCTGGTCATCTTCGTCGACGCCGCGACGGACCGGGTAGAGCCGCGCCAGGGCCTGCACGACACGCTGGTTCGTCACGTTGGCAAGCTTGAAGATCTTTCGCAGCCGCTTGCCCTTTTCAGCCGCGGCCTCGAGGCCCTTAACCAGTTCGCGTATCGCCTCGAAATCGCGCTCGTCGGCGCTGATAATCACGCCCCGCGGCTTTTCGATGACGCTGACGTCGACCTGTCCCTTTCCCGATCGCCCGCCGCCGGCGCGGCCGCGCCGGCCCCGGGTGCCCGGTTCGCCCTGGTCGAACATCTGTTCGATGGCGCGCTTGACGTCTTCCGGGGCCGCCGACTCGACCGTGATGATCCTGATCGAATCCCGCTGGGGTTTCATCTCCTCGAGCTGCGCGATCCAGGTCTTGACCCGCTCGTACATCTGCTTGGTAGTGGCCACGACCACGGCATTGGCCCGCGGGTCCGCCGAGACGGCCATTGCCTCCATGGATGTGCCCTCCCGCCGGGCCGCCTGGAGCTGCTGGTAATGCAGCGTGCTGAGCATGTTCGCGACGCTCTCGGCGTCGCCCTTTTCGAGGGGGATGATGTACACGCCGGTCGACGACACCGTTGCGGCCTGGTCGAGATCCCCGGCCATCTGCATCATTTCGGCGACCTTTGCCGCCGGCCCGCTGACGACCACGGCGTTACTCGTGGCTTCCGGGGAGATCGCGACGCTTCGCGTGGCGGCCGTCCGCCGTCTTCCGTAGGCGGGAGCGGCCGTGGATTCCGCTATCTTCGAGAGGATGCCGGCGATGTCCGCGGCCCGCGCGTTCTTGAGCACCATGAACTTGGTCTTGACGCCGCTGATCTCCTCGGAATCCAGTTCCGCGACGAGGGCCGTGACCTTTTTGAGGTTCTCCGCGGAGGCCGTGACGACCAGGCTGTTGGAGCCGGGTTCCGCGACCACCTCCACCAGTTCCTCCGGGCCGGTCCGCGTGCCCGGTGCGGGGGCGAATGACCGCTGGAGCGCGAGGGCAACGGGCGAGGCCTCGGCGTGGGTGAGCTTGATCAGCGACCGGGTCCGTTCCTTGCCGGACGCCCCGGTATCGAGCTGTTCGACCATCGCCCTGATCTTGTCGAAGGTTTCGTCGTCGGCACGCACCATGAGGGCCTGGGCGGACGTGTTGGCCTCGATGGCCACGGTGTCCCGCTTGCCGGTGACGAAGAGGTTCGTGAGCACCCGGGCGAGGGGGACGGGGTCGGCGCTGCTGAGGGGGATCATCCTGACGCTCGCGTCGGCGGTCCGTGAGACGTCCAGTTTTTCGACCAGCGCGGCGATCTTTTCATGATCTTCCGTACGGGCACGCACGATCAGCGCGTTGCTGGAGGGATCTGCGCTGATACGGAGCCCGGATTCACCTGTGCGTACCCGCTTGCCCTTGACGGTCGCGTCGCTGAAAGACTGGCTCAGGGCCCGGGCGGCGTAGATCGCCTCCGCGTTTTTCAGCGTGTATATCTTGACCGCGAACTGTTCGGCGGCGCGGATGCTGTCGATCTGCTTGACGACTTCGCTTATCAGTTCCTGCTTCTGCTGCGACGCCGAGACGATCACGACGCCGCCCGATTCGTCCCCGGTGATCACGACGGGCGGCTCGAACGCGGCGGCCCTGGTTTTCTTCGTGCGGGCGGTCTCGGAGAACAGTTCCTTCAGATCGGCAACCGCGTCCGGAACCTCGGCGTTCTCGAGCCGGTAGAAACGGACCACCGGCGTGGCGGCCTCGGCCGCGGACTGGTCGAGTTCCCGGATCAGCGAGCCGATCAGCGCCATGACCTCCGCCGGCGCCGACGCCACGATTGAGTTGGTTTCATCGTTGGCGTCTACAGTCACCTCGCCGGCGATTTCGACCGGCTTTCCCTCGCCGGCTTCGTGGACAAGCACCCGGCGCATCCGCTCGATCCTCCGCCCCACCGGGCTGCGGCGTGATGTGGCCTTCTTCGTCCCGGCGGCACCCGCCAGGATATTCTCCAGGTTGGCGGCGACGGCGGACGCGGTGGCGTTCTTGAGCGTGAACACCTTGACCGCGCACGATACGTCCATGCCCTTGTCGAGTTGCTCGACGAGGGGCCGGACCATCTCGAGGTCCAGCGGTTTGCCCCGCACGATAATCCGTCGGAGCCGCTCTATCGCCACGGCGGTGATTTTCGGCCGGGCCTTCACCAGCTTACCCCTGACCCGCTCGACCTTGGGATTGAAGATCTCCTCGAGCGTCTCGGCCACCTGGGTCGGGTCGGCATTCTCCACTTCAAACGTGCGGAATTCCGCCTCCGGCGACGCGGAGTACGACAACTCGCTGACGAGGGCCTCGATTTCCTCCAGTTCCCGCCTGGGGCCGCTGAGGAGCAGCGCGTTGGCCTTTTTGTCCACCGCGATGGTGATCGGCGAGGGGGCGGATTCTTTTTCCTCTTTCTTCTCCGTGCCGGTCTCCGCCGCGGGGGCCGCCGACGGCGAACTGGTGGCCGGGGACACGGCGGGCGCCGCTTTCTTCTTGTCGGCGGGTTCGGTCGCGGCCCCCTCCTCGGGATTATCGGTCACGATGATCTTCTTGTCGGTCCGCGGGGCGTACAGCCGCTGAATCATGTTCGCCATGCGTTCGGCGCTGACGTCGGACAGCGTGATGACCCGTACCCGGACGGAGGATTTCGCCGCCTGGGCGTCGAGCTTGGTGACGACCTCCTTCATGAGCTTGAGGTCAGACTCGGTCCCGATCATGGTCAGGGCGTTCGCCTCGCTGTCCGTGGTGACGGACGGCCGCTCGCCCCACGGCCGGTCGGTGAACAGTTCGTCGAGCTGCAGGTAGACATCGAAGGCGTCGGCGTTTTCGAGGAAGACGTACTCTACCTCCCGCCGGGATTTCTCCTCGCCGTCGAGGTCGGCGAGCATCTTTTCCACGACCTGGAAATTGGCCGGGGTCGTGGAGACGATCAGGCTGTTTGTTCTCTTATTGGCCGCGACGCTGAAGGGTGAGGTTTTCCGGCTGCCGCTCCGGGAATACCGGCTCTGCCTGAGCAGCGCGTTGAACATGTCCTCGAGGTCGTCGGCGAGCTGGCCGGCGTCGCTGTTTTTCAGCGGGAAGATACGCACCTGCACCTCGTCGGAAATGCTCTGCTTGTCGAGATCGCCGATGAGCGTCACGATCGACTCGACCGCGGTCGACGGACCGCGGACCAGCAGGCTGTTGGAGTTTTGTTCTGCGATGATGCTCACCTGGTCGAGATCCTTTTCTCCCTGGAGGTCGGAGAGGAGCCGCTTGTAACTGGACGTCCGCCTGCCCCGGTAGCTGCGCCCGCCGCCGGCCGCTTCCAGCACGTTGTTTACCGACGACGCCAGCGTTTCCGCGTTTGCGTTTTCGAGGCGTACGTGACGGAGGACGATCCTGGCGGCTTCCTTGTCCGTGTCGAATGTCCTGATCAGTTCCTCGACCATCTGCACCTGCTCGGCCGGTCCTTGGACGACGACGCCGTTTGCGCTGGGCAGGGAGGCGATGCGCAGGCGATTCTCCTCGCCGCCGGAACTCCGCCGCCACCAGTAGCGGCTGCGCCCCCCCTCAGAGCCCGTGACCTCTTCCAGCATCTCGACCATTTCCCGCGCCTCGACGAACTTGAGAGTGAAGGTCTTCGTCTGGACGGCGAGTTCGCTCTTGGCCTGGAGTTTTTCGATGAGTTTCTCGATCGCCGGAAATTCGTCGGGCGTGGCCGCGACGATAATCTGGTTTGTCGCGGTGTCCGACTCGAATTTCGGGGATGCCGGCTTGTCGGCCTTTCCGCGGGAATACCGCGACCAGGCCGGGGCCTTCGATTCCTTCGCGAAAAGGCCCTCAAGCGATCGGGCCACGTCGGCGGCCTTTCCGGCCGTGATCTTGTAGGTCCGTATTTCCAGCGGATCTTTCTTGACGTCAAGTGCCTCGATCATGGAGGACAGTTCCTCTATGTCGGCCCGGGACGCGGTTATCAGGAGCGACTTTTCAGACGACGCGACGATGGATGCCGGCACCCACCCTTCCTCGCCGTGGTGCCGGAACCGCGCCGCCTGCTGGAGGGACTCGGCGATGTTCGACGCCGCGGCATGCTTGAGTTTCACCAGTTTCATGGCGGGTGCCCGGGATTCCTCCACGCCTTCTTTGAGCTTCTCGACCATTGTTTCCAGCCGGGGCCACTGCGCGGGCGCGGCGGCGATGATCAGGCGGTTGGTCGAATCGTCGGCGGTGATTCGCGGTTCACCCGCCTTCGCCGGCGTCCGGGACCGGGAATACCTGCCCGCCGGCTCTTTCTGGAGAAGCGCCTGCAGCGCGGCGGCCGCGGCCGAGGCCCTGCCGGTTTTTATGGTGAACGTCCTGATTTCCATCGGCTCCGGTTCCTTGTCCAGGGAGGCGACCAGCGCCGAGAGTTCCTCGATATCCGCGCGGGATGCGGTTATCAGGAGCGACTGTTCCGAGGTGGCGACGATGGATACGGGCATCCATCCCTGCTGGCCGTAGTGGCGGTACCGCGCGGCCTGCTGGAGGACACCGGCCAGTTTCGATGCCTTCGCGTGTTCGAGCATCACCAGCTTCATGGCGGGTGCCCGGGATTCTTCCACGCCTTCCTTGAGTTTTTTGACCATCGCTTCGATCCGGGGCCACTGCGCGGGCGCGGCGGCGATGATCAGGCGGTTGGTCGAATCGTCGGCGGTGATTCGCGGTTCACCCGCCTTCGCCGGCGTCCGGGACCGGGAATACCTGCCCGCCGGCTCTTTCTGGAGAAGCGCCTGCAGCGCGGCGGCCGCGGCCGAGGCCCGGCCGGTCGTAATGGTGAAGGTGCGGATTTCAACCGGTTCCGGTTCCTTGTCGAGCGACTCGACGAGGGAAGAGAGTTCATCGACGTCCGACTTGGCGGCCGTGATAATCAAGGCCTTCTCCGAGGCGGCGACCACCGAGACGGGGTTCCATCCCTCCTCGCCGTAGTGGCGGTGCCGCGAGGATGTCTGCAGCACCGTGGCGAGTGTGCGGGCGTCGGCGTGTTTCAACTGCACCAGCCTGGTGGTCGTGTCCTTCGCATCCGAGATGCCTTTCTGCAGCGTTTCAACCAGTTGTTCTATCCGGGGCCACTGCTCGGGCTCGGCGGCGATCATCAGGCGGTTCGTGGTATCGTCGGCCATGATCTTCGGCCCTTTACCCGTGCCGGATGTCCGTTTCCGCCACCGGGAATAGGCCGGCTCGTCCTTGGTGAGGAGCCCCTGCAGTGACCGGGCGAGGGAAGATGCCGTGCCCGTTTTGACCTCGAATGTCCGCACCTCCAGCGGCCGGGGCGCCGTGTCGAGGGAGTCGATCAGCGACGAGAGTTCATCGAGGTCGGCCCGGGAACCGGTCAGCAGCAGCGTCTTCTCGGCGGCGGCGACGATGGACACGGGCAGCCACCCCGCCTCACCGTAGTGGCGGTAGCGCGACGCCCGCTGGAGCGCGTCGGCCAGATCGGCGGCCTTCGCGTGCTTGAGGGGAACGAGCCGCATCGCCGGCGCCTTCATGCCCTCTTCTTCGGGCTGCAGCTTGGCGATGAGTTTTTCGACGTCCGGCCACTGTGCCGGGGTGGCCGAGACGATCAGCGCATTACTCGTCACCTCCGGCTCCACCACGACGGCGGGCTCGGCGGTGCCGGGTTTCCGCGGGTGTGTTTCCCGGTACAGCCTGGCAACCGACCGCGCGACGCCTGCGGCGTCGCCGGAAGACAGCTTGATCACGTGAATCTCGGTCTCGTGTTGTTTTGGTTTCGCGTCGATCTGCTGCACGAGCTTTTCGGTCTCGGCGAGTTCCTCGACGGGGCCCGAGAGAATCAGCCGGTTGGTATTGATCTCGTAGGCGGCGGCGATTTTTGAAAGCCTGCTTCCGCGGCGCTTGCTGCTCCGGCCGCCCGCGGCCAGCGCCCTGAGGGACCGGTAGACGTCGGCGGCCCGGACGTGCTCGAGCTTGATGATCCTGAATCCTTCCGTTGCGCCTTCCGGGGAGATGTCCAGTTCCTTCAGAAGCGTTTCGGCGGTCGCGATGTGATCGGACGACCCGGAAACGATGATTCTGTTGGTGGCGGTATCCGCCACCACGCCGGCCCGCCCCTTGCCTTTCGCCTTTGTCTTCAGGGTGTCTTCTATCGTCTCGGCGAGTTCGGTCGCCCGCGCGTTCTTGAGCGTGAATATCTTCACGTCTCCGGCCGCCCGCGCCTCGGCGACGTCGAGTTTCTTGAGGATCTCCTCGGCAAGCGCGAGCTTGGCGGCCGATCCGTAGGCGATGACCATGTTCGATCGCTCGTCGGACGCTATCTGCAGCGAGTCGCTCTTACCGCCCGACGAGATGGTGACGTATTTTTTCAGCTTGGGATTGTAGACCCGCCGGGCGCTTTTGCTTTTCCCGAAGAGCTTGGAAAGAATGTCGGCGGCCTCGCCCGCGGAGGCATTTTTGAGGGTGACGGTCAGGAACTTCCCCTCTGAGGCCGGTTCACCCTCGTCCAGTATGCCGAGGATGGTCCGGATGCGCTCTATGTTCCGCATGCGGTCGGTGATCACCACGCTGCCGCTCTCCTTCAGCGGAGATATGGAGCCGAACGAAGAGACCATCCTGACGACGGCCTTGGACGCCTTCTCCGGGTCGGCGTACTGCAGCGGCAGGACCACGGTCACGATTTCCTCCGGGGGGATGTTCCGGGCCTTTTCGAGTCCCCGGATGATGCGGGTCTCGGCGGGGATCTCGCTGATCGGCTTGAGTTGCAGGTACCGGTCCTTTTCCACCAGGATGAATCCCTTCATGGCCAGGATCGTGTTGAGCATGGTGAACGCGTCGGAGAGCGTGTACGGCCGGCTGTCGAAGAAGGTGAGGGTGCCCTCGATGCTCAGGTCGCCGATCAGGGGCTTGCCCAGTTCCTGGGCGTATCGGCGAATGACCTGCGTGTACGGCACGCCGTCGAACTGAAAGAGGATGCTCTCCTCCTCCTCCTCCTCCTCCTTCTCATCTTTCGGTGCGGGTGTCTCCGCGGGCTTTGTTTCCGGTTGTGATGCGGGCTTCTTTTCGGGTTCGGGTTTCGCTGCAGGTTTTTTTTCGGTTTCAGCCTTTGTTTCGGACGCGGGTGCGGTTTCAGCTTTTTTTTCCGGCTCAGCTTTCTTTTCGGATTCGGTTTTTTCTTCAGGTACGGCTTCGGCCTTGTTTTCAGGTGCGGCCGATTCGGTGTTTGCCGGCGTCTCTTCCTTTTTCGCCGCGGGCGGGGGGGGGAGGTCCTTTGGTGGTGCCGTTCCGGCGAAGGCCGTACAGGTAAGCACCAGTAGTGCCGTGATCACGATTCCCAGCTTCCGTTCCATGCGCCTGTCTCCTGTTGCTGTTCGTTATCCCGCAGGGGGATCAGAGGATGCCGTTTCGGATTGTCCGACTTCCTCCGCGATCGCCGGGGGAAGTTTCGCTTTGTCGATCAGGTGCTTGTCTCCGAGTGTTCGACCAAGCTCAACCGCGAAGTAGTCATTCCCGATTTTAATGATTATCCGGCTCGGAGACAAGATCTCGGGATTATCGGGGAGGGGCAGTTGCCGGTAGTCGACACAGACGATTGTGCCCCCGGCGAGGGCATCCCCCACCTTGAATTTCCGCACCGTGTTTCTCGCGGTGTCGGCTATCGATATTTCCGGCCCGCTGTTCCATCGCGTCAGGCTCACGATTTTGAACCGGCTGTAGACCGGGGGCCGTTCTTTCGGCGGGGTGACGACGCGCTCTTTTTTCTCCGGCGGCGGTGTGCTGACAATCACTTTCTTTTTCTTTACGTATGGCCGGAACAGGTTTCGTGAGGCCGTCCGGACGTGGATGTCGTTTTCGGGATTGGCGGCAAGGGAGGCGATGGCCAGCGTCTCGTCGCTGATGGCCGAATCGAAGTAGTTTTTCTTACGCTCCTTGAATATCAGCGTGGTGTACCGGAAGGATAACCGCGCTTCGGTCCGGTCCCGCGTCGGGGAGATGGTCAGTCCTTGCAGCTTGTGCAGGTAGGGATCGGACCGCAGCAGGTACAGCATCTTGACGATATTATCGAGCGAGCCCACGAGGTCGCAACTCCAGCCAACCTCGTGGTACCCCTTGCTGGAACTGGTCGAGGAGACTTCCGAAAAGGGGCGGTCGTCCATGCAGCGCATCCCGCTGGCCTCGATCATCGAGCCGATCCGCTGGCGGAGAAGCTCGCGCCCCTTGAGTGGGTCGTCCGAGAAGGTCATTGCGTAGTATTTTTTCAACCGCTTCAGGTAGGTGACTTCCCGGCTGTTGTAGTACTTGAGGTCTTCGATCTCCTTGTTCAGCCGCCGGATGTCGGCATCCTTGTCGGCGGCGGGAGAAAGAATCAATATATCCACCACGTACCACAGCGCCACGAGGACGGCGATCGCGGCCAGGGACCGGGTGATGAGTTTCTTCCGGTCGCCGGTCATTCCCGTTCCTTTCTCGATCGCCGCTTTTTGGCGGAGAGCGGTTTTTCGCTATCGTCGTCGGCGGGGCGTGGGGGGATAGTGATCTGTTCGAGCTCGACAGCACTCTCGCCGTTGAGATAAATGGTCATGGTCGCGCTGCACCGGTAGCCAAACGGGTCGTCTTCTCCCGGGTTGACATTGTCGGCCTCGACGTCGTATCCGGACTCCTGGAACGTAAGCATGATTTCGTTGAAGACATCTATGTCGACGGTGTAAAGGGAGAGTTTCATATACCCGTTTCCGCTGTCGAGACGCTTGGCGTACACACTCTCGGGACCGGGCAGCAGCGCGTTGATCTTCACGAACTCCTCGAGCCAGTCGATGCCCTCCTTCTGCCACTCGTTGATCGCCTCGACCCGCTTGACGAGCCGCTTCAATGAATCCTGTTTCTTGATCAGCGAGTTCTTTTTGCTGACGAGGCGGTTGAGCTCGGCGTTCTTGCCGCCGAGGTACAGCCATCCCGCGACGGCCGTTACCAGTGCCAGCACCGTCGCCGCGACGCTGATAATCGTGTTGCGCCGGCGGACGGGATCGCCCTTTTTCGCCGGTTTCTTCGGATTCAGGAAATCGAAGGGAAGGCCGCCGGCATCGCGGGATCCGATCGCCTGTCCGATGACGGACAGGTACCCGGCCCCGGCTTCAACCTTTTTGAAACCGAACGACTCCGTGGGATCGAACAGCTCGCAGTCGATGCCCAACTGCCGGCCGAGGGCGGCGGCGATGATTTCCTCAGACCCGGTCGATCCGGACAGGAACAGCCGGTCAAGGCTCGTTCCCTCGCGCGTAGCCGCGAAGCCCTGGAGGCTCCGGGCGACCTCGGACACCACCGACTCGATCCGCTCCCGCAACTCCTGTTCGGTGGGCCGGCCGTTGGTGAATGACTCGTGTATCGCCGTCCGCGCGAATACCAGGGACCCCGCGTCGATTACGTCGATCTCGGTGTCGGCCGCGTTTATGTTGACCAGCGCGGTAATGCCGTCTTCGAGATCCTTGATTCCCGCTTCCAGGCAGCAGACGTTCGCGTAGGAACGGAACCCCAGTCGCAGGAGACTCCGGTCGGCTGCCTCAGCCAGCTTCAGGAAGTAGTCGACCGTTTTCTTTCGGGCCGCGGCGGCCAGGACGTTCACCTCCTCGCCCTTCCGGCCGGATTCCCGGCAGAAGTCGATCGTCGCTTCCTCCCAAGGAAAGGGCAGTTCGTCCCTGATGCGGTAGTGGACCATCCCGGCTATTTCCCCCGGGCTGGTTCCGGGCGGCAGGTCGAGCGGCTTGAGCACCACCTGGTCGCGGGGGATGTTCATGATAAGAGGATCGCCCCCGAGTTTCCCCTCCCGGAGGAATCGGGCGAGGACCGATCCGGCGGCTGCGGGATCGGACATGTCGATATCCCGCGGGATATCCGCCGTGTGAAATCGCTTCATGCGCGGTTTTCTTCCCGGTGATATCACGCGCGCCGCGCGTATGCGGCGGCTGTCGAAATCCACGGAAATAAACTGCTTGGTTTTACTGCCGTTCTTGGTCACATTCGTCCTCCGCCGGTCCGGGGACCGCGTACCCGAACCCCGACGGGCATTCAGGTTCCCGGCATTATATCACCGGTCCGGTTGAGGTGTGAATTACTTTTTTCCGCCGGTTTCGCCGCCGGCCCCCTTCGGAATGATACCGATTTCCCGGCCGAAGTTTTCGAGCAGCGCCTCGGCCTCGGCGGGGCTGAGCCTGCCGTCCCCGTTTGCGTCGTGGTTGTCGATGCGACGGTTCATTTCGCCCTCGATCCCCTTGACCAGTTCGTCGCGCTCCGCCGCGTCGAGACGATCGTCTTCGTTCGCGTCGTATTGGTTGCAAAACGCGGTAAACCAGGCGTGGGACTTCCTGGCCATCTCGTTGCCGAACGCCTTCTGTTCGTCGGCGGTAATCTCGCCGTCCCCGTCCAGGTCAAGATACTGTTTCGCCTTGAGCATCATCCGCAGGCCGGTGACCATCATTTCCATCTTGATCTTTTGCTTTTCCTCTTCGCCGACGACCCCGTCGCCGTCGTAATCCGCCATGCGGTGCCACACGGATTTTCCCACCGTGCCGAGCTTCTTCATGAAGGCCCCGATCTCCTGTTTCTCTTCCTCGCCGAGTTCCCCGTCGCCGTCGCCGTCGAAATGCTGCAGCGTCCACTCCTTGGCGTTTTTGATCCAGGCGCCGCCGCGATCCATGCGCATGGCGCGCCGCTCGTCCCGGTTCAGCGTGCCGTCGCCGTCGAGGTCGTACTCATCGAGCATCTTCGCCCGCCGTTCGCCGGCGAGCTGCTTGTGCGCGGCCTTGAGTTCCTCCGCACTGAGGACCCCGTCGCCGTCACCGTCGAACCGCACGAGCATCTCGGCGCCGGCCTCGTATTTCTCGCCGGTCACCACCCGCTGAATCAGGCCTTTCTTCTTCGGGCCTCCCGGGATCGTTCCCTTTTCCAGGGCGAGATTGGCCGCCGTTCGCTCCGCGCCCTCCAGGCGCCCGTTGTGGTTCTTGTCGAAGGCCCGCAGCACCCGCTTGCGCAGATTCCTGCGGTAGGAGTCCGCCTCCATCCAGTCGATGGTCCCGTTCTTGTCCTTGTCGTGGAGCTTCAGCTCCGCGAACGTGTCGAAGGCGCGCACGAAGGCGTTCTTTTTCTTCTTTCCGTTTGTGATGAATTCTTCCTTGGTCAATTCGCCGTCCACGCCGGCGGCCTTGAAGAACCTGCTTTTCTCGGCGGGGAGATTATAGGGATCCACCGCGGACCGGCAGTGATCGGCGGAGGGCTTTGCGATTGGGGCTTCGCCGGTGCCGGAGGTTTCTGCGGAAAATATGACGCGTGCCGCGATCAGCAGTGTGCTTGCGGCCACGAGAGAGCGGGAACGCGGACGTTCCATGGCGAATCTCCTTTAAATCGGGGTCAATGTTATATATTGTACGGTCGTTCCGGCGGGAGGTTACAATTTTTATGGGTGTTTCTGAGATTTCGACGAATATGGATTATAATGTCATCGGTTACCCCGTGTGCGGATCGGCGGCGACGTGGCCGCCGACCGACGACGGTGACCGCACAGCGACGGAGGTGCGTCCCGACCCTTACTATAATACGTAACCACGCATCAATCCGCGGCGTATAGTATGCTGAGTGCGGGGGGCTGCTCCCGTTCGCCGCCGATTCCTGTTTCCACCGACATGAATATTGCCGAAAAATTACTGGAAAAGAAGCTGGTCACCGACGAGCAGTACGCGGAGGGCGTCGCGCTGCACCGCGAGCAGGGGCTCCGGATAGACCTCGCCCTCCTCGAGCTCGGTCACATAGCGGAGGAAAGACTCATCGAGGCCATGGGCGAGCACCTCTCCCTGGAGATCGTCCCCCTGCTGGAAGTGGGCGTCGACGTCGAGGCCCTCCGATCGCTCCCGTCGCGCCTGGTCCACCGCAAAAAGCTGGTTCCCATCTCCCGGCACGACGGCAAGATGACCGTCGCCACGTCCGATCCCTACGATCTCTACGCCTTCGACGAACTCAGGCTGGTCACCGGCATGGAAATCGTGCCGGTGCTCGCCACGCGGGACGAGATCAACGAGGTCATTCGCACCCAGTACGGCGTCGGCGGCGACACCGTCGACGAGATGATCAGCGCCGACTTCGAGATACCCGAGGAGGAGAACGAGGATACCGAGGACCTGCTCGAGCAGGTGCGGGAAGCCAGCGTGGTGAAGCTGGTCAACGAAATCTTCCTCGAGGCGATAAACGCGCGGGCAACGGATATTCACATCGAGCCGTACGAGAACAGGATGTCGATCCGCTTCCGCATCGACGGTGTTTTGCAGCCCGCCTCGCTTCCCCCCCAGATCGACCGGTTCAGGGCGGCGATCACCAGCCGCATAAAGATCATGGCGGGGCTGAACATCGCGGAGAAGCGCCTGCCCCAGGACGGCAGGATCGACCTGAAGGTCGGCCGGCGGCAGGTGGATGTCAGGGTCAGCGTGATACCGATGCTCTTCGGCGAGGGCATTGTCATGCGGCTGCTCGACAAGGCCCAGTCGCTTTACACGCTGCCGGAACTCGGCATGGCCGAGGATTCGTTCAAGACGTTCCGTCAACTGATCACGCGTCCCCACGGCATCGTTCTCGTCACCGGACCCACCGGCTGCGGCAAAACCACGACGCTGTATGCGGCGCTCCAGGAGATTGCGAGTCCGGAAATCAAGGTCGTGACCATCGAGGACCCGGTGGAGTACCAGCTCGAGAACATCAACCAGATACAGACCCACAGCAGCATCGGGCTGACCTTCGCCAGCGGGCTGCGATCGGTGCTCCGCCATGATCCCGACGTGGTGCTGATCGGCGAAATACGCGACATCGAGACCGCGCACGTCGCCGTCCAGGCATCGATGACCGGCCACCTCGTGTTCAGCACCCTGCACACGAACGACGCGGCGTCCGCGGCCACGCGGCTTATCGACATGGGTGTCGAGCCGTACCTCGTCAACAGCACGCTGGCCGCCGTCATGGCCCAGCGCCTGGTGAGGACGATATGTTCCGAGTGCCGTGAATACTACCGCCCGAACCCCAGCGAGATGCCGGCCGATCTCCAACTCGGCCCCGACGAGGAACTGCTCCGCGGCGCGGGGTGCAGGAAATGCCGCGGTACCGGGTACTTCGGCAGGACCGGCATGTTCGAGCTGATGACCGTGACCGAAGCCGTGCAGAAAAAGATCGCGCAGCGCTCGGCGACGGACGACATAGAGAAGGTAGCGGTGAAGGAAGGCCTCAGGACGCTCCGCGAAGACGGTTGGCTCAACGTCAGGAGGGGGGTGACCACCATCGAAGAGGTCCTGCGGACGACGAAGATCTAACGCTGCATGCCATGAGAAGGGTAGCCCGCGTTTTGAGATGGTAAACTTCAGGTACACGGCGAAAGACACCGCCGGCGAGGCGGTGACCGGCATAGAGCGGGCCGACAGTGAGGCCGCGCTCCTGCAGGTACTCACCGAGCGGGGGCTGTATCCCGTCCACATCGGCGTTGCCGACGAGGAAGAGCGCAAGGTGCAGACCGGCCGGAAACGGATTCGCCTGCGACAGGTCGGCACCATGTTCCGGCAGATGTCGGACCTCCTGCATTCGGGGGTGCCGATGATACGGACGCTGCAGACCCTGGAAAAAACGACGCCCAACCAGGCACTGTGCGACGTCATTCGCCAGCTCCGATCCGCGATCTCCCAGGGCAGCCCCCTCGCCGACGCGGTCGGCAACGCCCCGGATGTGTTCGATACGCTTCACGAGGCGGTCATCCGGGCCGGCGAGGAGGGGGGGTTCCTCGAGGACGTGCTGCAGGATCTCGGTGATTACGTGGAGCGGCGAAACGAACTCCGTTCGCGGGTCATGGGCATGCTCCTCTACCCGATGGTCCTGACCCTGTTCGGCGGCTTCATTGTCGTCGGGATACTGGTGTTCCTGGTGCCGATGTTCAAGGGTTACTTTGCGAACATCGAACTGCCCCTTCCGACGCGGGCCATTTTTTTCGTCAGCGAACTGTTGACGGAGCATTACGTGCTGCTTCTGGCAATCGTCGTTCTGGCGGGGCTGGGGTTGCGGTCGCTGTTCAAGAGCGAATGGGGGCGGCGTCTCGGGGAAGCGATACGGTTCGGCATGCCCCTCGTCGGTAATATCAACCGATCGGTTGCGACCACGCGGATATGCCGCGTGCTCGGGACCATGCTCGCCAACGGCGTACCGATACTCAAGGCCTTGACCATCAGCCGGGACGCGGCCGGCTCGGCGCTGCTGACCGAGGCGATGTCCGACGCCATCGACAGTGTCAGGGACGGGCAGCCCCTCGCGGCGCCCCTGCGGAATTCCGGGCAGTTCGATCCGGAGATCGTCGAAATGGTGGCGGTCGCCGAGGAATCCAACCGGATGCCGGTGGTCCTCACACAGATCGCCGATACGCTCGAGCGGCGGACCAACAGTAAAATCGATCACTTTGTACGATTGATAGAACCGGTTATAATCATGATGATGGGTATCACCATCGCGTTTCTGGCCCTGGGCCTGCTTTACCCCGTCTTTTTGATGAGCAAGGCCCTGGAATGAACAATCGAGAATTACGGAAAGGATTTGCACAGTGGATGTGAAAAGAAAACAACGCGCGAAGACGGGTAAAGGCCTCACGCTTATCGAGGTGCTGCTGGTCCTGGCCATCCTGGTTTTGCTCGCCGGCGTTTCGGTCGGCGTGTACACCGGCATCAAGGGCGACGCCAACAAGGACGCCGCCGGCGTCCTCGTGAATGACGTTGCCGCGCAGGTCGACCGGTTCAACATGGATATGAACCGGTACCCGGAATCCGAGGAAGGGCTCCAGGAACTCGTCGAGGAGCCGGATGATGAAGATGAACAGGAGCAGTGGCGCGGCCCCTATCTCAAGGACGGTATCGTCCCGGAAGATCCGTGGGGGCAGAAGATCCAGTACGAGCGATTCGAAGACGAAGGCGAGTCCGTGGCTCCCTACCGGGTCTATTCGATGGGGCCGGACAAGGAAGATGGCACCGAAGACGATATATCCAGCGTTAAAAAGAAGGAGGATGGCGCGCGTTAGGTTCCGGGCCGCCGGCCTGACGCTCGTCGAATTGCTCCTGGTCGTCTCCCTGCTGCTGCTGTTGTCGGGGGCGGCGGCACTCTCGCTGAGAAACTGGACGGCCGTTGACCTGGGCGACGAGGCGGATCGCTTTGAGACCGCGGTGCGTTTTGTCAGCGCCGAAGCCGCGGCGACGGGCAAAAAGCTCCGCATGACGTTTCCCGCCGAAACCGACGTCGGCGCGCCGCCCGTCAGGCTGCTGGTCGAGGAGAATCCCGTCGCCGCCCCCAACGCGTTCACCGAGTACGCGGCCCGGGACACGGCGAGTCTCTTCGGCGACGGTGTCCGCGTCGTCTCCGCGCGGCTGACGGACGACAGCGCGATCCAGGTTACCGAGGAACTGTCCGCGGAGGCCGACGACGAACGCGAGCCGGTCACGTTTTACCCGGACGGCTCGAGCGATTCGGCCGAAATTCATCTCGTCCCGCGGGGAGCGGAAGGGAATCGGGTTGCGGTGATAACCATCGACGGCCTCAACGGGATCGTTGAAACCCTTATCCGGGATACTGAGGAAGAGGGATTCCGATGAGCCGCCGGCACTCCCGCGAACACCACGGCGCCGCACTGCTCGAAGTGGTACTGGCCCTGTCCGTCTTTGCCGTCTCCGCGTCGGTACTGTACACGGCGTTTTCCTCGTGCGGAAACGCCGTGCGCACCGAGCGGCTGGGGAACCGGGCCGTCGACCTGGCCGTCACGGTCATGGCGAACGTGCACCTGGGCATCGTCGACCAGGCCGACGACGGCCCCAACGACTTCGGCGAGGAATACCCGGAACTGGAGGGATGGGTGTGGACCGTCGCGGTCGAGGACACGGAGGACACGCTCCAGACCGAGCAGATGGAGCGCGTCACGGTGACGGTCGGCAACCCGTCAGAGAATATATACGCGCGGCTGGTCGAGATCATGCCCGCCGATCAAGAGGCGGCCGACGAGGAAGAAGAGGAGGAGGAAGGGCCGGGGTACCTGCCGTGACCGTCCGCCCGCCGTGCAATCGAAAGTGCTTTACGCTGATGGAGGTTATCCTGGCGGTCGCGATTACCCTCCTGCTGTCGGGGATGATGTTCTACGTCTACCGTGACGCGATCGTCTACCGGGACCGGGTGCGGGAAAAGCTCGAACTCCTGCGTTCGGAGCGGCTCCTGATGTCCCTGATGACGGCGGAACTGTCTTCGGCGATGGAATATCCCTTTCTGCAGACCGGCATGGAAGGGGCGTACGACCAGGCGTGCTGGATCACCGTCCGGCGGCCGGGGAAGGCCGCTTGGGCGATCGAGGGGATTTCCGACCAGCCGGTTTCCCCCGAGTGCGACATACGGATGGTGGGGTATCGGCTCAGGATCGTCGAGGACGAGGAGACCGGCGAAGAGATCGTCGTCGGCGTCGAAAAGACGCTCCAGAAGAATCTCCTGGCCACCGTTGCCGAGGAGGAGGGCGAGCAGCTCGAGGAGGACGGCCGGGCGGAGATAGCCGTGCGGCTGGTCACCGACCGCATCCGGTACCTCCGGTTCCGCTACCACGACGGCAGCGGGTGGATCGATTCCTGGAACGAAGACGACCTGCCCGCCGCCGTGGAGATCACGCTCGGCGACCGGCCGCTGCCGGAGGGAGAAGACGAGGAGGAGTACGGCGGGGAGATCTTTCGCCGGGTGGTGTACCTGCCGGGCGGCAGGCGGGCCCGCGGCGGGGGCGTGAAGGGACTGGGCGGGAGCGTCGGCGGATGACGCCCGCGAAACAGTTTGGCCGGGGCGGCATGGTGCTGCTGGTGACGCTGGTGATCGTCGCCGCGCTGACCCTGGTCGTGATCAGCCTGCAGTTCCGGAGCCTGGCCGAGAGCAAGGCCGCCGCGGTGACCGCCAAAACGGAACAGGCGCGGACGGCCGCGATGAGCGGTATTCGCACGGCGATCGCCGTGCTCGGCGCCGCCGCGGAAGATCCCGAAACGTGGAAGGACAATCCCGAACTGTTTCGCGCCCGCCCGGTGAGCGTCGACGGTGCGGGCCGCGGGTGGTACTTCACGGTCTACGCGCCGTCGGGCGAAGAGGGCGAGGAGGTACGGTACGGCGCGATCGACGAGAGCGGCAAGCTGAACGTGAACGTTGCCGGGGAAGACCAGCTCCTGGCCCTCGGCAGCATGAACCGGGACCTGGTCGACTGCCTGCTGGACTGGCGCGACAAGGACGAGGAGGTGCGGCCCTACGGCGCCGAGCGCGAATACTACGAGTCGCTCCAGCCGATCGCGTACATGCCGCGCAACGGCCCGCTGGTGTCGGTCGAGGAGCTCCTGATGGTCAAGGGATTCAGCGGTTCCGTCATCTACGGCGAAGACGTGAATCTCAACGGCCTGCTGGATCCGAACGAGGAGGACGGCGAGGACAGCTTTCCGGCCGACGACGGGGACAGTATCCTCGATGCCGGTCTGCTGGGCCTGGCCACCGCGGTCTCGTGGGAGCCGAACGTTGATTCCACGGGGGAGGACCGGATAAACATCAACGGTAAGCCGGACGACCTGAAGGAGTCCCTCGGCGGCAGCGGGCTGCCGGACGAGACCGTCGATTTCATCGTTATCTGCCGCGAGGAGGACGTGACTTTCGCGTCGCCCCTCCAGCTCTGGGGCATGGTCCATGTACTAAAGGAAAATCACCAGGCGTACCCCGGCATGGTGAAGGGCAGGCGGATTTCCTCCCGGGTCGGCGACGAGGAACTGCCGGTCGTCCTCGACCGCCTGACGGTCCGGCCGCCGGGACTGCGGGGGTTCGCCCCGGGCCTCGTCAATGTCAACACCGCTTCCCGCGCGGTGCTCGCGACGCTGCCGGGCATCGGGGAGGACGCGGCCGACCGGATCATCGGGGCGCGGTCATCACTCGACGCATCGCGGCGCAACACCCCGGCCTGGCTGTATACCGAGGGTATCCTCGGCAGGGAGCAGTTCGTGGAAGCCTACCCGTACGTGACGTCGCGCGGATTTCAGTATCGGGTGCGCAGCGTCGGCTTCCACCATCCCGGCGGCCAGTTCTGCGTCATCGAGGCCGTCATTGACCTCGCCCGCCCCTCGGCCGGCATCTTCTACCTCCGCGACCTGACCCGGCTGGGCATGCCGGTTCCGCTCGACGTGGAAACCCGGGAGTATTGATCCCGGCGCATCGGGCGAACGGTTACCGCGGCGACGGCGAAAACGGCGCATACCGCGATTACGGGATGTTCTTTTCTGAATGCGCCCTTTGGCCCGGCCTCCCTTCTGGTGCGCCGACAGGGCACCGGCAGGGAACCGCTGCTACGCCCGCGGGGTCCGGCGGGCACGGGCTTTCGCCGCGATCGAAATCGGGGTGCGTCGGCCGGCGATCAGTTGTTGTTCCTGGTTTTCGTGGCCGCGGCGCTGCTGTCCTCGTCGGAGTGATCGGCATCACCCGTCGTGTCCTGGATGCGGGACACGATCATGTCCATCTTGCGCTTCTGTTCCTCGAGGAAGTCCTCCACCGCCTCGTCGACGTCCTTGTGCATGACACTGCTCCGGAATAATAGGTGGTAGCTATAATAACGGCTTATTATGATGATGTATCTATCACTATTCTAACCATTGGCCGGGATCCGTGGCAACCTCTAATGAGAATAAATAGAAAATCATTAATAATAAGAATATAACCCCTTCTTGACACGTCTCTTACCCGTGTTTGGGTGCCGGGGCAGGGGCGTGGGGGACCCCCCGCGCCGGAAATGAAGATCAAACAGCCCGTCGGGTCGCCGCGCTCGGCCTGGTATTGCCCGCGCTGCGGTGCGGCGATCAGGGTCATCCGGCAGCCGCCCGGCCGGCGATCGACGTACTACTGTCCGTGCTGCCAGCGGAACGGGGATGCGGATTGACGTCTGTTGAGCGTTCGGGTGTCTCTTCGCGCGCAGCGTCCCCGCATTTCCGTGTTGCCCGGCCCGGGTGCGCGGCTTATCATGGATGATGAGATGTTCGCGGATATTCTCCGGTGAAAAGATTGTCCCGTGAAGAAAAAGGCCCGGTTCCCCGTCGTCGTCGCGGCACTCCTGGCGATTGTCGGTGTCCGTGTCTCCGCCGCCGATGCGCCCGGAGAGGGTATCCGCCGGATACCGCTCCTGCCGCCGGGAAAAGGGAATCCCCGCAACAGCGAGGGGGATGTCCTCCGTCTCCGGGACGGGCGGCTGATGCTCGTCTACACGCACTTCACGGGCGGCGGGGGCGACCACGCCGCGGCACACCTTGCCGCGCGGTTCTCCGGCGACGACGGCGCGACCTGGACCGCGAAGGACGAGCCGGTGGTGTCCAACGAGGGCGGGATGAACGTCATGTCCGTCTCCCTGCTGCGGCTCCGGGACGGGCGGGCGGCGCTGTTCTACCTGCAGAAGAACTCGCTGGCGGACTGCCGCCCGGTGATGCGGACGTCGACCGACGACGCGCGGACCTGGTCGAAGCCCGTCGCGATGATCCCCGACGACGCGGTCGGCTATTACGTGATGAACAACGACCGCGTCATCCGGCTCGCCGGCGGGCGGCTCGTCGCGCCGCTGTCCCGGCACCACGGCCCCGGGTGGAAGAAGTGGACCCCGTGGCGACCACGTGGTGCTCGCCCACTGCGCCGGCCGGCGCCGCCTCGCGCAGACCAATATCACCCGGTTCCCGGTGCGCCGGCTGTACGACGGCGCGAAAGTAATTCGGTAAACTGTCCCCGAAACTGGTAGAATGCGGTTTCCAGGTCGCCGACGACGTCCAGATTGTCAAGGGCCTCTTCGTCCGCGGCATCAAACGCCGGCGGGCGTGGGCCTGAGCCGGACGCGCCGGCGGGAGATATAACGATATGCGCTGTCCGGAATACAGGAAGAGTGTCACCGTTACGTATGTCCCCGCCATCATGGGGATACTGCTGGCGACAGCGCCGCTGTCCGTCGGCGCCGCGCCGGGGCGCGACGGGTGGGACCCGCTGGCGCGGCCGGCCCGGGAGGCGGACACGCTGTTCCTGCCCGACCTGTCTTCCCCGGATACCATCGAGGCGGCCGGGGGGTTCCTGCACGGCCATCACGACGAGGGACGGGAGAAACTCCGTCCGCTGTTCGCGTTCACCGAGGGCCCCTTCGGCCCGGCCGTGCGCGTGGCCGCCCGGGACGGCAAACACTACTGGGTGTTCTTTCCCCTCGACGGGCTCATCGGGGCCGACGCGTTCACGATCGAGTTCCGGGCGAAGTCCGACCGGCTCTGGGCCGCCGAGGACGGGGCGACGATCCTTCGGCTCAACAGCCGCGAAAACGAAATCTCTTTCGATATCCGTGACGGCGGCCCGGTCGTCGCGGTCAAGTCGCCGCAGCAGAAGAATCGCCGGCGGGTGGCGGCACGCGCCGGCGCGCTGAAGCAGGGGCGGTGGCACGCCTTCGCCGCGACCCTGAAGGAACGGACGCTCCGGTTTTACGTCGACGGCCGGGATTGCGGCCGGCTCGACGGGGTGCGGTTCGCGACGCCGTGGTCCGACGGCGCGGCGGGGACGGAGGGCGTCCTGCTGGGCGGCGCGCCGTGGCGGTCGAGCGGCGCGTGGATTGCCGCCGTTCGCATCAGCCACACCGCGCGGATGCCCGGCACAACGGTCGCCCGGCGGTCGCTCCGCACCGCGGTCACCGTGGACGCCGCCCGGCCGTCGGGCAGCGTGCCGCCGCCGTACATAGGCTCCCTGCACCCGGGGCACAAGCAGTGGCCGCCGTCGAAGCATCCGGGCGCCACTCCCCGGCAGATCCGCGGGGCCCTGCAGGTCGTGCGGACCGACAAGTTCCTGCAGGCGACGCCCATGAAGCGCGGCGGCCCGGACGCGGCGTACCCCGCCCGCGGCCGCACCGGCCGTTTCAGCTACGACTGGCAGGTCGTCGACCGTACGCTCGACTGGTTCGCCGCCCACGGCGTCCGGCCCTACATCTCCATCGACGCGACGCCGCGCCTGCTGGGCGGGAGCGTCGCGCCGTTCGCGGGCGAGAAGCTGCGCACCGCGCTGAGCCGGTCCGCGGCCTTCGGCCCGGAGAAACCCGCCGATCCGGCGGCCTGGGCCGCCGTCGTGGAGGACTTCGTCCACCACGTCCTGCGCGAGCACCGGACGGCGGTTCCCTGGTGGGGGGTGTGGAACGAGCCGGACCAGCCGGGGTTCTGGAACGGCACGGTCGAGGAGTACCTGGATCTCTACGAGACGACGGTCCGCGCGGTCAGGACGGTCGACCCGGCGGCGAGGGTGGGCGGCCCGGAGTCCGGGCTCGACGGACCGTATATCGGCGCGCTGATCCGCCGCTGCGCGGCGCGGGACCTGCCGCTCGATTTCGTTTCTTACCACGATTACTCGGGGGACCTGAACACCCCCGAGCGGGCCCGGGCCGTGGTGGACCGGCTGACAACAGCGGCGGGACTGGAGACGCCGATGCCGCTGGTCCTCGGCGAGTTCAACTGGTCGGCGGGCAACCTCCACAAGCCGGGCTGGCCGCGCTTCCACCGCGACTTCTGGCACATCCGGGCCTTCGGCGCGGCGTATACCGCCGCCGCCCTGGTCCGGATGGCCGAAATACCGGCCGTCGACCTGGTCGTCTGGTCGCACACGCACTACGGCGACCCGCGGTCCGGCGGGTGGTCAGCCACGCAATTGATCGGCCCGCACGGGGAGCAGTGGGCGCCCTACAATGCCCTCAAGGGCTGGAAGACCGTCGTCGGCGGCCGCCGCCTGCCGGTCGCGGGTACCCGAGCCCCGGGGGTCTCTGTCCTCGCAACAGGCGGGCAGGGGGACGCGGTCGGCATCGTGCTGGTCAATTACGGCTTCGCCCAGCGGCGGGAGCGGGAAGTGCAGCTCAGCATCACGGGTCTGCGGCCGGGACGGTGGCACCTTCGCGGGTGGCGGGTCGATCCCGCCCATTCAAGCCGCTGGGACGCCGCGGAGGACCGGCCGGAAGGCGCCGCCCGCGACGATCTCGAACCGGCGGGCGCCGAAGACCGCCGCGTGGGCGCGGGGCAGGAGTTGGTCGTCCGCCGTATCCTGCCGCCCTGGAGCAGCCGGTTTATCCGCATCGAGCGGCGATGACGGCCGCCGGACAATGGTCAGTATGACCGCACCGGCTTCGGGAGGGTGACCTTCCGGCCCCGGTACTCGACCTCGCGCACGGTCTTCGGCTGCGAGCGGCGCTCGACGGGCTCGATGAAGGGGACGGTGCGGAGGGCTTTTTTCGCCGCGTCGGTGTCCAGAAACACCAGGAAGCCCTTCAGATCATCGGCGATCCGGTCCGTGGCGATGCCGAGGCGCACCCGGGCGAGAACCTTCTTTTCGCTGCGGATGACCCGCGCGGCGATCGGGATGAACGTGTCCAGTTCGAGCTTCCTGAACCCCTTTTTTTTACTCTTGCCGACATCCTGGCTCTTGCAGGCCCGGATCTCGTTGGTGCGCTCGCTGATCATGACGCCCGCGACGGAACCGTCGATCGCCCGCTGCCGGGAGGCGAGATAGGACCGGCCCGGGTTGACCGCGATTGCGACGTCGGGGTGCTCTTTTTCGTACGCGGCGGCCAGGCGGCGGAGCACGTCGGCAATCAGCCATTCGGCCGGGTCGGGATAGCCCGCAAAGACGAGTTTCACGGCACCTTTGTTATCGGCGGGGATGTTCGGGGCGGGCTTCTCGGCGACCCGCGCCGTACCACACAGGGCGGCGACGGTCGTGCATGCCAGCGCGAGGCGACGGATTCTTCGTGCGATCATTGCCGGTTCTCCCCGGTCACGGTGACGCGCGCGACGCCGTGGAAGTGGTTCAGTGTCAGGCGCAGCGCGCCGGCCTCGGCGTCCCATCGCCTCTCGGCGAGGGCGTCGGCGGGTGTGACGTCGATATCGAGCCGCCGCCCGCTCCGGCTCTGCAGCACCAGGGGCGTGTATTGTTCCCGGAAGCTGTTGGCGTGCATGAACAGGGATTCGTCCATCTGCTTCATCAGGAGGTAGGACTGGAAATAGAGTTCGCCGCTCACCGCCGCGACCGGGCCCCGGGTAAGTGCCAGGCGGAACCGCTGGGTGCCGCTCCTGTTCATGGAGCGTGAATGTCTCGTCTATCCGCACGCGCCGCGATTCTTCCCCGTCGAGGCGGACCCATCGGCGCCGGCGGGCGATGCTCCGCACCGGGCCGGACACCACGTGCTGCCGGGCGTCGTCGAGCAGGTATTGGGCCTCAGACGCCAGGGTGAACCGCAGCAGCTCTTCGTCAGTCCGCCGGTCGGTGACGATCACCGTGTCGTAGGGCGTGAAGCGGTCCGGGACGTCGGGGATCTCCGGCGTCCGGCTGCCCCGAACCGCGGGGATCGCCACGCGCAGGTGGGCGTTTTCCAGGTGAGGCCGGTCCCAGAGCCGGAACGTCAGTACCGCGCCGGCGACGCGGCGTTCTTCCTCGTCGGCTGCCGGTTCCAGCGTAACCTTTCGCGCGCCCCGGGCGGGCAGATCGACGAGCATCGCCAGTTCGTCGGGCCGCCCGTCGCCGTCCAGGTCGTCCACCTGGCAGGGCAGCGCCTCGCCGTTGGCGTTTGTGACCGCCGCCCGCGCCGCGCGGAGTCCGGACGGGAGGGCATCGAGCCGGATTCGCACGGAACGGGCCGACAGTGCATGGTCGCTGGTATTGACGACGGTCAGTTCGTAGCCGGCGGCCCGGCCGGCGCACAGCACAACACCGACCAGCCACAGGAGCCACGCCGATGAGCGGCGCGGCGCGCCCCGGCACGCCCGGGCTGCTTGTGTCATTCCACGTCTCACGCCGCGCTGCCTTATCCATGCGGCGGACGGAGATCCACCGGCGGAAATTCGCTTGGTATCTCTCGGGATCATAGTCATTTCAAGCCTACCATAACAGTCCGGCCCGGTCCATGGTTCGTCACGTCCTCAGGCCGGCTGATTGCTCCGGCGGTACGAAAGAACGGCCATCGGCATTATCAGAATCCCTTTCACGGCGCACGCCGGTGAACCGGGATTGCAGTCTTGATTTCCGTGACGCGGCGACGGTACAATATGCCCCGCTGCCCCCGTTTTTTGCTGCTCTGACAACAGTTCCCTGGATTACCGTGACCGAGAGATGCCAGTACGCCACGTTCAGGATCGCCGACGCCCCGTCGGCGAACGTCCCGCTGGGCGCGCGGAGCGTCGGCCACCACACCGCGCCCGCCGGCTGGGTCGACAACGTCTTCACGGTCCACCACGTCAACGTCTGCTGGGGCATCCGGGGCGCCGGGGGCGCCACGGTCGACGGAGAACGGGTCACGCTCGGTCCCGAGCAGATCGTCGTCTTCATGCCGGACATGGTCCAGGAACTCTACGCCCGCGACGAGCCCTGGGAGTACTGCTGGTGGACGATGGACGGCCCGCTCGCCGAGAAGACGGTCCGGGGCTTCGGGTTCGGGCCGGGGCGCCACGAGACCGGCCCGGCGCCGATCAGCTACATCGGCGCCCTGGACTCGATTATCCAGGGGCCCGGCTACCGCAACGAGATCAACGCCTCGGCCCTCGCCTACCAGTTGCTCTCCGTGGCCGCCCAGTACCACGGCGCCGCCCCCGACAACCCCGCCGACGCGCAACTGGTCGAGGCGGCGACGAATATCGTGCTCGCCTCCTGGCGGGATCCCGATTTCTCGGTCAACCGCCTGGCCCGGGAACTGGGCGTCAACCGCTCTATCCTTTCGCGCCGCTTTCGTAAGCGGACCGGCACCACGCTCGCCGACTACATCGCCTCTCTCCGCCTCCAGAACGCCGTCACGATGCTCCGCGAGACCCCGCTGTCGATCGCCGAGATCGCCTTCCAGTGCGGGTACGCGGACCCCAATTACTTCTCGAAGATCATGCACGCCCGCCTGGGGATGCCCCCGACCGCATTCCGGAAGAAAGAGACGGCCGACCGGCCCCGGTGACGGCTGAAATTACCCTGCGCCCCGTATTGCATGTCACAAAAGGCCAGTTATTATAACAAATCTCCCCTTGAAAACAGCATGAAAGGGGAGGCATAATATATGTTCAATTCACAAATATCAAGAAGGAGTGGCCTCATGAAGAATACGATCAGCAGAAGGACATTTGTGGCGGGCTCAGCGGCCCTCGGTACGTTCACCATCCTCGACAGCCGCGTATTCGGCGCGAGCGAGCGGCTCCAGGTCGGGGTCATGGGTCTCGGCGGCCGGGGCGGCGGGCACGTGGGCTGGGCGAAGAAGGCCGGCTGCGACGTGGTTGCCGTGTCAGACCCGGACACCAAGCGGATGGACCGGGGGGCCAAGAAGGCCGGCGGCGACGACGTCAAAAAATACCAGGACTTCAGGAAGATGTTCGAGGATAAGTCGGTCGACGCCATCCTCATGGCGACACCGAATCACTGGCACGCCCTCGGCACGATTCTTGCCTGCCAGGCCGGCAAGGACGTCTACGTGGAAAAGCCGGCCTGCCATTCGATATGGGAAGGCCGCAAGATGGTAGAGGCCGCCCGCAAGTATGATCGCATCGTACAGATCGGCACCCAGCAGCGGTCGGATCCCGCCCTGATCACGCTGAAGGAGAAGATCGCCAAGAAGGAACTCGGCGAGGTCCAGTGGATCCACGCCCTCTGGTACGCCCACCGCAAGCCGATCGGCAAGGTCGACGGCCCGCAGGATATACCGGACAACGTCGATTACGACCTGTGGTGCGGGCCCCGCAAAAAGGTGCCCCTGATGCGGAAGCGGCTGCACTATGACTGGCACTGGGTCTGGGACTACGGCAACGGCGACATGGGCAACCGCGTGATCCACAACATCGACGACGTCCACCACGTGATGCAGATGAACGACGACGTCCCGACGCGGGTGATGGCGGTCGGCAACCGGTTCCAGTACGACGACGACGCCAACACGCCGAACACCCTGTTCTTTGTTATGGACTGGAAGGTCCCGATCATCGCCAGCAGCCGGAACCTGCCGCACGTGAATCCGAAGACCGGGAAAAAGGCCGGCACGTCGGTCTATAAGCGTTTCAACAACAAGTTCCGGTTCACGAATATCGTCAAGTGCGAGAATGGTTTCTTCGCCGTCACCCGCGGCGGCGGAAACGTCTACGACAACGAGGGCAAGAAGATCGAGAAGATCAAGGGCAACGGCGGCAGCGGCCACATGAAGAACTTCGTCGCGGCGGTCAAGTCCCGCAAAGTCGAGGATCTCAACGCCGACGTCGAGCAGGGCCACCTCGGCTGCATGCTGCTGCACACCGGCGGCATCAGCTACCGGGTCGGCGCGGAGGCGTCCTGCGACGACGTCGCCAGGCGGGTCGCGGACACCGCGGAGGCGAAATCCACCTGGGAGGCCACGGTGGAGCACCTGAAGGCCAACGGCGTCGACCTCGGGAAGGAAAAACCGATCCTCGGTCCCTGGCTGACGTTCGATCCCAAGGCCGAGAAGTTCACCGGCGACCACGCCACCGACGCCAACGCCCTGGTCAAGGAGCATTACCGCGCTCCGTTCGCCATACCGGACAAGGTGTAGGTTTCTCCCCGGCGCGGGCAGCGAAACACGGGGACCGTCCCGGAGCGGGGCGGTCCCCTTTTTTGGTGTGCGGAAAGGGTCAGGCGCCTGTTTGTTTCTTTGTCCGTCGTTATCGCGTCTGTTGGCCGAAAAGGGGTTGTCGGCCGCATTGATTTCGAGTAGAAACATCATACAGAGCGGGAACGCCGGGAGCAATCGCGTGGTCGGCGACCAGCCGGGGGTTGTGCCGTCACCCCAAACGGGAGAGTTCACCATGGAGATTTTCATTTTCATTCTTTGTGTCGGAGCGGTGCTCGCGTGGATTTACTTTTGGATTTTTTTACTGGCCGATGTCATGCGGAAGTCATCCGACGAGTTCCCCGGGCCCTACGAAAAATGCCTCTGGGTTGCCATCTTTCTTATGGTCGCACCGCTTGCCCCCCTCGTATATATCGCTTGTCGATTTCCCCGCCGCCGCGGGAGACCGTCCCAACGGAAAGCCGCGATTACTGCCGGTCGAAAAACGATGAAGACAGGAGACACCGAACCCACGCGGGAAGATATCGACAGGGCCCTTAAGGCGCAGGCCTGTACGCCGGTGGGCGATGAAGACGCCGCTGCATCAGCGGAAACGTTTGGGGGCGATGAATGAAGGAAATGGATACCCGTAGCCCTGCGTAGCCAACAGGTTTCTAGCCATAATGCGCCGATCTGGTGGCGGCCGGCCTACCGCCCGGCGACCGCTCGCTCCGGGGCATGTGCTCCCGATACCCTCGAATCAGGATATGCCGGGACCTGACGAGCGGGTATGTTGCCGGCGGCAAGTCAATCACTCCACGCACATAACCAGCTCCGCGAGCGGTATCGATTTTGCTTCGCGAATGCCGTCGCGGGGCATTCCTCAACGCGCAGTCCGGCCTGTGGTGATAAACAGTAATCATCACGTTATTGCCGAATCGCATGATATTCATAGCCATTGCCGCAAACGCGAAGTACATGCGCACTGCTGCCGTGCGCAGGGAGATGACGGGGGTTTGGGAAGCAAGGCGAACGCAGGACTGCCGTTGTGTGCTGTGTTGTTCACTGCTCAACCGGTAAGCAGCTACATATCCTTAGAAGCGATTTTCAGGGGGAAAAATCGGCTCTAAGCCCTGTATACGGCCCCGAAGCACATCTAAAGTAATATATAACAATGTATTACCGTGGTCCGACCCCGGTTCATGAGGGGAAATTTTTCCTGATCAAACATGTTCCGGCCCGGGTGTGCAGGGAGGCCGGGGAGCAGTATTTTTCTCCGGAAACGGTTCGGCATATTCAGCGTATCATCAAAACGCAGAAGAAACCCGACACGGTCATTGAAACTCCCGTCTACGAGTATGCCTGAAGTCGTGAAGTGGCGTGTGCCTGACTTTCTTATGTTCCATGCCGCCTCGTCCCGCTATCCGGCGGGCACGATCGTGTATGCCGCGCCCTTTTTGGTGGGGAAGGTGACGATCCCGTCGGCGGTTTCCGTATTCACCGGCCGGCCGCCGGCGGTGACGCGGATCGGCACCGGCGCCCGCAGCCGGCAGGGCAGTCCCTTACCCGACCGCAGCGTCGCCTTGACCGGTTTCCCGTCCCGCCAGCGGACGTCGAGTGCGAAATCGCCCCGCGCGCGGATGCCGGTCACCCGGCCGTCCGGCCAGGCGGCGGGCAGGGCCGGCAGGAGGTCGATCCAGCCCATGTGCGACTGGACGAGCATCTCGCAGATCCCCGCGGCGTAGCCGAAGTTGCCGTCGATCTGGAAGGGGGGGTGCAGATCGAAGAGGTTGTCGGCGATCTGCCCCCTGATCATCCCGTTGAGGATCCGGTAGGCGTGGTCGCCGTCATGCAGGCGGGCCCGGATGCATATCTTCCACGCCCGGCTCCAGCCGGTCGACCCGTCGCCACGGGCGTTCATGGAGACCTCCGCCGCCTTCGCGAGCTTCGGCGTGGTGACCGGCGAGATCTGCCGGCCCGGGTGGACGGCGATCAGGTGGGAGAGGTGCCGGTGCTTGTCTTTGGGGTTGTCGCGGTCCTCCATCCACTCCTGGAGCTGGCCCCACCGGCCGATCTGCGGGCCCAGCAGCTTTTCCCGCATGGCGGCAACCTTTGTGCGGTAGTCGGCGTCCACCCCCAGCGCCGCGGCGGCCTCGATATAGTTGGTGAACAGGTCCCAGGCGAGCTGCTGGTCGTGGGAGACGCCGTCGACCCCCTCCGGGCCGTGCTCCGGCGAGTAGCCTTCCGGCGAGACGAGCGTGCCGTCGGGCAGTTCCTTGAGCATGTCCTCCCAGAACCAGCAGAGTTCCTTCATGATCGGGTAGGCCCGCTCCCGGAGGTAGTCGCGGTCGCGGGTGAAGGCGAAGTGGTCCCAGAGGTTCTGGGCGCACCAGGCGGCGGTGGGCTTGACCCACTTCCAGGTCGATCCGCCGTAAGGCCCGTTCTCGGCGTGCATGGTCCACCCGCGGACCCCGAAGTGGGCCTTCGTCTCGTCGGTCCGCACGCCGCGGATCGACCACAGCCACTCGGCGTAAGGTCCGAAGCACTCCGAGATGTTGGCGTGGTCGACAAACCAGTAGTTCATCTGGACGTTCACGTCGGTGTGGTAGTCGCTCCGCCAGGGGGGCTTGTTGCTGTCGTTCCAGAGGCCCTGGAGGTTCGCCGGCAGGGCCCCCGGCCGTGACGAGGCGATCATCAGGTACCGGGCGTACTGGAAGAGCAGTTCCTCGAGGTCCGGGTCCGCGCCGCCCTTCTTGTACGCCGCCAGCCGCGCGTCGGTGGGCGCGGCCGCGGTCTCCGCCGGCGTGTCGCCGAGCTGCAGCCGGAAGCGGTCGTAGAGCCGCCGGTAGTCCGCGACGTGCGCCGCGCGGAGGTCGGCGTACGGTTTCTTCGCCGCCGCCGCGAGCTGCGCCGCTATCCGTTCGTGGGGGTCGGGGCCCCGCCACTTCTTTTCGCGCTTATTGGAGTAGTTCGTGTCGGCGGCGAGGAGGATCGTCAGGGCGTCTGCCTTCGTAAACGTGATGGCGTCCCCGTCTTTTTTCGCGGTCCCGCCCTCGGTGAGGACCATGCCCCGGGCTGCGTACTTCAAGCCGTTTTTCAGTGCCCCGGCGACGGTCAGCGTCGTGTCCGCGACGGTGGTTTCGGCGCCGTGCGCGTCCGTGACCCGGACCCGGCCGGTGTAGGCCCCCGGCGTATCGGCGGTGAAGCGGAACGCGATCACCTCCGCCGGGCGGCTCGCGAAGCACTCCCGCGCGTAGTTGATGCCGCCGGCGGCGTAAGAAACCCGGTGAACGGCGCGGGTGATGTCCAGCACGCGGCGGTAGCCGCCGGGGGCGTCCGGTGCGTCCAGCTCGATAAGCAGGTCGCCGAAGTCCTGGTACCGCCCGGTATCCTTCTCGTCGCCGAGCCACAGGCTGTCCTCGTTGAACTGGCAGCGCGCGGTCCCGGTGCCGCCGAAGATCATCGCGCCCAGCCGGCCGTTGCCGATCGGCAGGGCCTCCCGCTCCCATTTTTCGGCGGGGCGGTCGTAGCGGAGCACGCGGTCCGGCGGCCCTTCGCCGGCCGGTGCGGCGGCGGCGATCAGGAGGACGCAGAGGAAGGCGGGCGTGCGCGGTCCGGGCGCGTGTGTTTTCGATGTCATGATTCGTCTCCGTCAGTGATGGTGTAGATGGACGAGTATGATCTCGATTGTACCGGCAGTGAAAACCGCCGGTCAAGGAACCGATACCGGGACCTGTTTAGACCGGGGCGACCAGTTCGACAGTGGGGAAATAGGTTTCGAAGCGGCCGGTGTCGCGGGTCACGAGGGGCAGTCGTTCGATCGCCGCGTGGGCCCCGATGAAAAAGTCCGGCAGGGGGGTTGTCTTAGCGCCACCGCGGGAGCGGTACTGCAAAAAACACTTGCCGGCCAGGAAGGCGATCTCCCGGCTGAAGGGCCGGAATGCAAAGGTGTCGGGTGAAAGGACCTCGTCGAGGGCCTCGATCGTCTCGAAGCGTATCGAGACCTCGGCATAGATGACGGGATTGATCGCGATCCTGCCGCGGTTCGCGGCGGCGGAGAGCTGGTCGGCCGACCAGGTGAACCACCGCGGATCCTCGGTAATGACATCCAGCAGAACGCAGCTGTCGACCAGTGTCAGCATCACTTCCCCCGCGTCAGGGCCATGATGTCGTCGGTCGTCATGGCGCCGGTACCCCGGCCGCGCATATGCTCGACCAGCGCCCTGCCGCGGCCGTCGTCTTCGATCTTTTCGAGATACACCTTTTGGCCGCGCCGGATGAACCGTACCTCGGTGTGCGGGAGGATCCCGAGCCGCTCGCGTATTTCCCGGGGTATGGTTACCTGTCCCTTGGTCGTTACTTTCATGTCGTATTCCTTAGAGCTGGTTTCATAACTTCAATTTGGACTACAAGCGGCTCTTTTGCCGTCTGGCGGCGTCACGAAAACTCGACATATTTCCTTAATATGTCGTCGTTTCCGTTCCTTGCCAGATCGACAAAATACCTCGCTTTCGCTACCAAAGCAAGTTATGAAACCAGCTCTAGTATTACTCTTACTTGTAAGAATTATACATTTCTCCCCCGGAAAGATCAAGGGTACGTTTGAGCGGTTGCTATTCCGGCTTCGGCAGCGGTTGGGGTGTCGCGGTATCGCCGTCCATCCGCCGCGGCAGGCGGCGGACCGTCCCGGCCTTGTTGCAGAAGTACAGGTCGGACGCCGAGGGCTTCCGCCCGTGGCCGTCGGCCCAGAGGGCGAAGAATCCCGGCCGGGCGTTCAGCGGCCGGCGGACGTAGGTGTGGTTCCGCTTGCTGCCGGCGGTCAACTGTCCGATCGTCCGCCAGGTCTTCCCGCCGTCCGTGCTGGCGTGGTGCTCGATCTCCCCGCCGGGGTTGTAGGGCTGGGGCCCGGTCGCCGTGGGGGCGATCACGTGCAGGGCCCCGTCGGCGGCGAGCCACAGGGAGCCGGTGTCGTAGTTGTTGTCGGATGTCGTGACCGTGTGTATCGTCCACTTCTCGCCCGTCCAGCGGGCCAGCCGCCAGGTCCGCGGGTCGTTCTTCGGCCCCGACCGGTAGCCCCGGCTGGTCAGGAAGAGCACCAGCGGCCGGTCGTCGGCGTCGTACCGGATGTCCTTGAGGTAGACGTTGAGTTTTTCCTTCCGGTAGTCCCGGACCAAGGCCGGGTTGTCGGGCGCGTCGAGGGGCATATCGAGCTTTTGACCGCCCGCGGTCCGCCAGGTCTCGCCGAAATCGCGCGTCTCGACGTAGTAGAGGTTCGTCCGCCAGTTGAGCCCCTTGCCCTTCGGGTGGTAATTGAACGCGGACCCCGCGCGGGCCCGGCCGAGCCCGCTGACCTGGTAGTGGCCCTCGTCGATCTTGGCCAGGCGCCGCCATTCGCTCCACGCGACCCCGTCGGGGCTGGTCATGCAGCAGATCGTCCGCTTCGCGGGGTAGTTGTACCGGGTGAAAAAGCAGATGAAACCCCGCTCCCCGTCACACCACGCCTGCATGTACGAGAAGTTGGTCATCGGTTTTCGCTTCCCGCCGACGAGGCGGGTGACGGGGACGAGGCGAAACCGCTCGATGTCGTAGGGCTTCTCGCTGCGGTGGACGTACGACGGCCGGGAGGTCCCGTGTGACGTCGAGAAGATCCAGATATATCCCTCTCCGTCGACGGCGATGACCGGGTTGTCATGGGCGTCGGATGTCTTCTTGTCGAGCAGGATCGTCGGCCGGGGCACGGTCCCGGTTGCGTGGTCGAAGCAGGAGACCATGTGCACCAGCCGCCGGTTGCTGTCGGCGGTCGTCCCGCCGTAGCAGAAGAACGTCTTGTCGACCGTCGCGCAGTAGACGGCGAAGGGCTTGTGCTTCGCGCAGTAGGTCCCGAGCCCGCCGCTGTACTTGTAGACGTACTTGTCGCCGGACTTCTGGTTCATGTACCAGATGCCGCGGTAGCCGGTGTCCTTAGTGTTGAGCGTGGGCGGGTCGTCCGCTGACGCGCGGGGCAGGGGGGCGAAGAGCAGCAGGGCGAGCGCGAGGACCGGTCGGGATGTGTGTCGTGGCGTGTTCATGACGCCCATTCTACTCGGCGTGCCGCCGGCCGGGCAAGGGGGAAGATGGGCGGTGGATCAAACGGTGCCGTCATCCTTGATTGTATGACCCATTGTACTACACAACTCGGCGGGCGCAGTTACCCGTCGGTTTCGAGCCGCTGCTGCTCGTCCCTGCTTTCCGGCAACGCGAGTACCTGAACACGTCCCGCAGTCGGTTGAGCACGCTTCCGCTCCTGTAATGCCGGGTTCACCGCGAGCGCCATGTCCGTAAACGTACAGAGCATTTCCATCCGTTCGGACAGGGGCAGCGCCCGGAACCACCGCGCCTTGGCCTCGGGTGTTTCATCCCTCTGTCGTGCGAAATGGAACCGTCAATTGCCATGTGCACAGCATAGCAGGTTCCCCCGGTGTATTTGAATTGCGTGCCACGACCTTCCGTCCCTCGAATTGCCGAACGTATTCTGTTTTTTTTCGGCGTGTAATACGGCAGGCGTTCGAGGGGGTGCCGAGCGAGGGGCGGCCTCAGAAGCTCACCCGCAGGTTCATGGTGGCGGTGAGGCCGGGCATGGGGAAGCCGTATTCCTCCTCGTAGTGCCGGTTGAGGATGTTTTCCACCGTCACCCCCAGGCGGGCCTTCAGCCCGTCGTCGCCGGCGTACACCGGGTAGCTTGCGTCGAAGTCCATGTCGAAAAACGAGTCCATCCCCCGCAGGGAGGCACCCCCCGGTACGGCAAGGTTTCCCCGGATCGCCTCCCGCCGTCCGACGTACCGCACCGACAGCCGGGCGCGGAGGCCGTCCTCCTCCTCGTACCCGACGCCGACGTTAAACTTGTGCTCGGGCAGTTCGACCAGTTCGTCGGTGAGGTTCCCCCCGCCGGCGAGGACGTCCCCGCTCGTGCGGGTTTTCTGGAACGTGTAGTTGCCCCAGACGAAAAAGTTGTCCGGCAATTCCCAGCGGGCCTCCAGCTCGAGGCCGCCGAGGATGACGTTGTCGATGTTGTAGACCACCCGGCTCGGGCGGTAGCCGAAGATGGTGCGGAGATAGTCCCGCACGTCGTAGCAGTAGCCCCGCGCGAGGAAGGAATAGCGGTCCTCGACCGCGAACCCCGCCTCAAGTTCCCACTGGTCGGCGATCTCCGGCGCCAGGGCGGTCCGGTCCGGCGGCTGGTAGCCGGCGTGGTACCAGTAGTATTCCGGGATGGTGGGGAAACGGGAGGCCCGGCCGTACGCCCCGGCGACGTGCCATCCCTCCCACGGCCTGACCGTCACCTTGATGCGGGGCCCCCACTCCTTCGCCGTCACTTGCTGCGTGCCGGTGGTTCCCGCGGCCCGGAAGTCGTCGTACCGGATGCCCGGGGCGACCTCCAGCCAGTCGGCGATCGCCCACCGGTCCTGGATGTAGACCCCGTGGTGCCGGGAGACGGTCGCTTTGCCCTCGAAGTCTTGAAGGTTGGGGTGCGGCGGCAGGGGGGGCGGGGGGCCGAAGAAGTATGGGCGGTCGTAATTCCGGACGCGAATGTCGCCGTAGCCGAGGTAGTGGCCGGCGGCGCCGTACTCGACGGCGTGGTCGCCCAGCAGTTCGAAGCGGTTCTCGAAGTCGGCCCGCCACCCCCCGTTGTTCTTTTCCGGCTCGCTCTCCCGCCCGAAGACCTCCCGGTTGGCGTTCGTGACGGCCTTGAAGTGCTCGGTGCGGTACTGGTCGATGAAGTACGTCGCCAGGTCGAAATCGAAGTCCTCGGACTCCCATGACAGTTTCGCGTCCAGGTTCAGCCGCGCGTCCCGCCAGTAACTGCCGTCGCCCCAGTCCCGGGGCCCCCAGGCCCCCGGCCCGTGGTCGCGGAAGGGCAGGCCCGGACCGCCGAGCTGGGAATCGAGGGCCTTGGGGTAATCACGGCGGTAGTAGGGGCTGTCGGGGCGGTTGTAGACGATCATCCCCGACTTGGTCTTCGTGAAACGCCCGGAAACGGTCAGCGTCAACTGCTCGAAAATATCCCAGGTCAGGCCCCCGGCGAAGGTGTCCCGGTCGACGAAGGCATTCCGCAGGTACCCGTCGGTCTCGTACCGGCCGGCCGACAGGCTCCAGCCGAGCGGCCCCGCGCTCCAAGCGTGGGAGAACGCGCCCGATCTGACGCCCGGGCCGCCGGCGCCCTCCAGCCAGCTTCCCGCAAGGTCCAGCGCGGTTTTCGGTTCCTCGGAGCCGTACCGCGGCACGATGTTGACCACGCCGCCGAGCGTGTTGCCGTACTTGGCGGGGGCGAGCCCGCGGATGATCTCGATCCGCTCCACGTTTTGAAGGGCGATGGAGTTCCAGTCCACGTAGTAGCCCCCGTAGACGCCGGACCCGTGGAGGGGGGTGCCCCCGAGGAGCACCCGGCAGCGTGATTCGTCCAGGCCCCGGATCTTCAGGCGGCTGTTCTCGTTGCCGGAAAACGACTGCCGCTCGAGGTCAAAGCCGCTCATGCCCTCGAGCGTGCCCTCTACCGTCTCGGAGATGCCGGGGCGGCGAAGATCCCACTCCGGGACCCCGTCCGGGAAATCGCGTTTCTTCTCCGGCTCGGCGACCACATCGATGTCCGCGATCTTCCACCGGTCGGATTCCTTTTCATCGCGGCCGGCCGGGGCCTCGTCGGGCGGGGGCGGGTCCTGCGGGGAGGCGGCGAACACCGCGGTCGCGGCGAGGAGGATGACGGTAGCGGCTGCACGATACATGAGCGGTCCTTTCAGTTGCAGAAATTAAGGCGATAATATTACGAAAATAAAAAAAGTAATACTACCGGCGGAAAAAAATAAAACGCCTTGATATTACGATTATCATGAAGATAATACCGTTCGTCTGCATCGTGTCAAGGAAATAGTTGAACAGAAACCGTCATGGCAGTGAATATGTCCCATTAAAACAATTTTTAGTAAAGAGATACGCAAAATGATCGAAGAGATGAACACGCCGGAGTTCTGGCTGGACCGCTGGCGGGAGACCGCCGCTCCCGGCACCCCGGGCCTGATGTCCGGTTATCGCAGCCGCGCCGTGTGGGACCACATGGCCGAGCACTACGAGCAGTGGTCGGCCGATGACGATCATGCCGAGTGCGGGCGGATCATCGGCATGATCGAGGAGGCGGGGTTGTCTCCCGACGGATGCCGCGTCCTGGAGGTCGGGTGCGGGACGGGGCGGATCGCGATTCCCCTCGCGGCGGCCGGGGCGGCGGTCACCGCCATGGATTTTTCCCCGCGGATGCTCGATATCACGCGGCGGTCCGTGCCGGCGGAGGTCGCCGGGCGCCTGGAGACCGTGGAGGCCGACTGGAACGCGATCGATCTCGACGACCGGGGATGGCGGCAGGCCTTCGACCTGGTGATCGCCGCCATGACCCCGGCGGTGATATCGCCGGAGTCGTTCCTCACGCTGTGCGACGCGAGCCGGGGCTTCTGCTACTTCCGGGGCTGGGCGCGCCGGGAGCCGGACCCGCTCCTGGCGGGGATGTGGAACCACCTTCTGGACACTCCCCTGCCGCGGCCGCGGCCGAATGCGGTAGTGGCGCTGAACCTGCTCTTCGCGCGCCGGCGGAACCCGCGGGCCGCGTTCGAGGACGTCTGCTGGGAGCGGGCCCAGCCGCGCGCAGAGGCGGCGGCGTTCTGCCGGGGGTACTTTTCCGATCTCTGTCCCGAATTCCCGGCGGCGGTGCTGGACGAGCGGGTGGGCGCGTACCTCGACGCCGCGGCGGACGACGGGGACATCCCGCGGCGGGTGTCCGGGACCACCTGCGCGCTGTTCTGGAAGGAGGGCGGCCGGTGACGGCGGCGAAACGAACGGCGATCATCGCGGTCGCCTGCGGGTTCCTGCAGGCGGGCTGCGGCGGCGGCCGGCCGGGCGGCGGCGCCGGCGAGGAACGGCGGACGGTCGTCGACACCGCCGGGCGGGAGGTGCGGGTTTCCCGGCGGGTGGATCGGCTGATCGCCGTGGGGCCCGGCGCCCTGCGCCTGGTGGCATACCTGGACGCCCTGGACCGGGTGGTGGGCGTCGAGGAGATGGAAAAGCGGATGTCCGACGATCCCTGGCGCCGCCCCTACGCCGCGGCCCTGCCGCCGGACCTGCTCGCGCTGCCGGTCATCGGCCCCGGCGGGCCGGGCAAGCTGCCCGATTTCGAGCGCATCATGCAGGTGCGGCCCGACGTGGTGATCGCGGTGGCGATCGACGTATCGCAGGTCGAGAAGATGCAGGCCGCCACCGGGGTTCCCGTGGTCTGCGCGACATACGGGGCGCTCGGGGCGTGGGACAAACAGGTGTGCCGGTCGCTGGACCTGCTGGGTGAGGTCCTGGATGCCGGGCCGCGTGCGGCGCGGGTCACTGGCTTTATCCGCTCATGCCTTGACGACCTCGCCGCCCGGACGGAGGGTATCCCGAAAGGGGAAAAACCCGCGGTCTACGTCGGCGGCATTTCGTACAAGGGCACCCACGGCGTCGAGAGCACCCAGCCGGACTACCTGCCGGCGAAGCTGGCCGGGGCGGCGAACGTGGCCGCCGGCATAGCGGCGCGGGGCCACGTCATGGTGGATCGCGAGCAGATCCTGGCGTGGGACCCGGACTGCCTCTTTCTCGACATCGGCAGCGCGGCGAACGTGACGCGGGACCTCGCGCGGCGGCCGGATTTCTACCGGCTGCTGGGTGCGGTGAAGGCGGGCAGGACGTACGCGCTGCTGCCGTACAACTACTACAATACGAACATCGAGCTGGCACTCGTCGACGCCTATTTCATCGGCAAGACCCTGTATCCCGACCGGTTTGCGGACGTGGCGATCGCCGAACGGGCCGGCGCGATCTTCGAGACGCTCCTGGGTATGCGGCCGGAATCTGATCCGCCGGCGTGCGGAAAGATCCGGTTCGTGCCCGGGGAGGGGATCGTCCGGGACGGCGCCGCCGGCGGCGATGCCGGCGGGAGAGAGTAAGCCGTGGGTTCACCTTCGGGTAACGATGGCCCGCGCGATATCGTCGCCGCGTACCGCACGCACCTCCGGCGGAAGGTCCTCGCGGGCGTCATCCTGGCGGCGGCGCTGGTCGCCTGCGTCGCGATTTCGCTGTCGATCGGCTCTTTTGCCATCGGCCCCGGCGGCCTGCTGCGGGCCCTGCTGGCGGGGCCCGGCGACACGGTCTCCCGCCACGTCCTGTGGGGCATCCGGCTGCCGAGAACCCTTGCCGCGCTCCTCGGCGGGGGCTGCCTGGCGCTCGCCGGCGCGGTGATGCAGAACGTGCTGCGAAACCCCCTCGCCTCGCCCTTCACCCTGGGGGTCTCCCAGGGGGCCGCCTTCGGGGCGGCGTTCGCGATCATCGTCCTCGGCGCCGGCGGTTTCGCGGCGGGCGCCGCGGCGGGCCCCGGCATCATCGCGGCGGCGGCCTTCGCCGGGTCGCTGGTGACGGTGGCGGTCCTGTTGCTGCTGTCGGCGGTCCGGGACCTCTCGCCGGCGGCGATGATACTGGCCGGGGTGGCACTGGGGTCCTTCTTCGGGGCCGCCACGATGCTGCTGCAGTATTTCGGGACCGAGCTGGAGGTGGCCGCGGCGGTCTTCTGGACCTTCGGGGACCTCGGCAAGGGGGGGTGGGACAACCTCTCGGTCATGGCCATCGTCCTCGTGCCGGCCGCCGCCTTCTTCGCCTGGAAGCGATGGCAGTTCAACAAGCTGCTCTGGGGCGACGATACGGCCGAGAGCCTGGGGGTGCGTGTCGCCCGGCTCCGCCTGTGCACCCTGATCCTCGCGGCCCTGATGTCGGCGGTGACCACCGCGTTCCTGGGCATCATCGGTTTCGTCGGCCTGGTCGCGCCCCACCTGGTCCGGATGATCGTCGGCCAGGATCACCGGTTCCTGGTTCCCTACGCGATCGTCGCCGGCGCGCTGCTCCTGGCGGTCGCGGACATCCTGGCGCGGACGGTGATGAGCCCGGTGGTCCTCCCGGTGGGCATCCTCACCGCCTTCGCGGGCACGCCCCTGTTTTTGTATCTCCTGGTCAGCCGCGGGGAGATCCGGTAGTGACGGTGGCGATCGAACACCTGAGCTTCGCCTACGGCGCAACGCCGGTCCTGGCGGACCTCAACGTCGAAGCCCGGCCGGGCGAGCTGGTCGCCGTCCTCGGCAAGAACGGCTGCGGGAAGACGACCCTGCTGAAGAACGTCAACCGCCTGCTGTCGCCCGCCGCGGGGCGGGTGACGATCGGGGGCGCGGACGTGGCGGCCATGAGCCGCCGGGAGATCACCCGGCGCGTGGCCTACATGCCGCAGGCCCAGCGGGCGGTCCACTGCACGGTCTTCGAGGCGGTGCTCCTGGGCAAGCGGGCCCGGATGGACGGGGCGAGCCGTGAGCGGGACCACCGCGGGGTCGCGGACGTGCTCGGCCGGGTCGGCATCGAGCACCTGGCCATGCGGTCGACCGACGAGCTGAGCGGCGGCGAGCTGCAGAAGGTGATCCTCGGCCGGGCCCTCGCCCAGGAGCCGCGGGTGATGCTGCTGGACGAGCCGATCAGCCACCTCGACCCGGTCAACCAGATCGAGGTCATGACCCTGCTCCACGAGGCGACCCGGACCCTGGCCATGGTCTCCCTCCTGGTCACCCACGACCTGAACCAGGCACTGCGCTTCGCCGACCGGTTCGTGATGCTTCGCGACGGGGCGATCCACGCCGCGGGCGGCCGGGAGGTGATCACCGCCGATTCCATACGTGCGGTCTACGGGATCGAGGCCACCGTGGAGGAGGTGCGGGGGGTCCCGGTCATCGTGCCGGTCCTGCCCGCCGGGTGACCGGCCGGACGCGTGAGGGGCGCGCGGTTTCACGGGTTTCCCGTAATCGTAAAGCCGTTAGGAAACATAGACCTGAGGCGGCAGGGGGGCGGTCGTTAACGCGCCCCGGTTCTACATTATTTAGGGGGTTTTTCGGCCCCTGTTTTTCCTCTCAACCGCTTTTCGGTTAATTGCACATCCTCGGCTAACGGAGATGATTCCCAGACCTATGATGAGGTTAGGTATACATGTCTATTCATCCTGAACGCTCTATGTGAAATTGATAATGCCGACATACATTATAACGGACAACGCTGGTATCCGAATATTTGTGAAGTTATGGCAGCATGTATCACATGTAAC
>CAZLBC010000014.1:72539-75815 GCA_964557575.1 uncultured Planctomycetaceae bacterium | reverse complement strand
ATCTACCCCCCACCCCAGATCCCCGGCTCGATAAACGCCGCCAGCTCCTTCTCCCGGAATGCCAGTCCCAGCCGCTCAACCACCTCCCGGAACCCGTCCATCCTCCCCGCGGCCAGGTCCGCCGACCGCACCGCGCAGACAGCAGCCCCCGAGGCCGCAAGCCCGTCCAGCCGCCGGCGGTATTCCCCCGCGAACCGCCGCCAGAATGCCGGGTCGTCCGAGTGCTGGTTCATGAACGCCGTTCGCAGGCAGGAATCCACGATCTGGTCCTCGTCCCGCCGCACGATCACCCACCGGGCCGCCGGGAAGGCATCGGCGAACAGCGGCCAGAACAGCGTCAGGATCGGGTCCTTGTACAGCCACGGCCCGTTGTCGTCGTAGCCGTCGACGTGGACGACCTTGTAGACGATCTCGCGCAGCCCCGGGACCGCGACCGGGCGGTCGGGGGCGGGGATCTTCCGCACCCCCAGCGGATCGCAGCCCTCGTTGATAAGTATCTGCCGGACCACCTTTATCCGCAGGTAGGTGTTCTCGAAGTAGCCCCGGGGGTTGTGGGCATCGGGCTTGGCGACCGCGTCGCCCGTCCAGGCCCCGCAGGCGGCCAGTGAGCCGGCGACCAGGGATGTGCCCGACCGCTGGGCCCCGACCACGAAGATCGGCCGGTCGAAGGGGCCGTCGCCGGCGGCGGGGGGCGCGGGGACCTTCCCGCGCGGGGGGATGAGCTGCTCGAGGTGGTTGCGGGCGAGGAAGTCCCTGCGTTCGGCGGCGGCGCGAAACCAGCGGGCGGCTTTTTTTTCGTCGCGGGCGACGCCCCGGCCGAACCGGTAGCTGAACCCCAGATTGTAGAAGGCCGGGGCGTAGTTTCCCTCGGCGGCGCGGTGCCAGAGGCGGATTGCCTCCGGGGGGTCCTGCGAGACGCCGATGCCATACTTGTGGAGGATCCCCAGGGTGAAGGCCGCCTCGGCGTGGCCGCCGTCGGCGGCCACGCGCCACCAGCGGGCGGTTTCGGCGAGGTCGACGTCGGTGCCCAGGCCGTTTTCCAGGCAGAGGCCCAGCCAGTACTGCGCGCCGGCGTCGCCCTGTTCGGCGGCGCGGCGGAACCACCCGACCGCGGCGGGCCAGTCGCGGGCGACGCCCAGACCGGTGTGGAGGCAGATTCCCGTCTTCCGCTGGGCCTTGGGGTAGCCCTGTTCGGCGGCCGCGCGCCACCAGCGGGCGGCGGCGGCCTCGTCCTTTTCCACGCCGTCGTCGCCCCTGGCGTAACAGGAGCCGAGGTTGTGCTGTGCGCGGGGGTCTCCCCGCTCGGCGGCGGGTTGGTACCACCGGACCGCTTCGGCGCGGTTTCGGCGGGTGCCGCTGCCGGACGCGCAGCAGCGGGCGTAGTTTATCTGCGCGGGGAGGCAGCCGGCCGCGGCCGAGCGGCGGTACCAGCCGGCGGCGCGGTACATGTTCTTCGCCACGCCGTCGCCCTTCTCGCAGGCGAGGCCGAGGTTGAACTGGGCCCGGGGGTCGCCGGACGCGGCGGCTTCCTGCAGGCGGCGGAACCGTTCGCCGGCGGGGCCGGTCACCGTCGGGGACGGTTCGGGGCACTCACGGCCGACGATCTCGAATATCCGCTCCATCTCGCCGGGGCCGACCTGGTGGTATTCGCGGTCGACGGACGGGGGCATCACGAAGTCGTCGCTGATGATGATGGGTATGCAGCCGTATGCGAGGGCCTCGTAGATCCGGATGCTCGCCACGCCGGCCCCCTCGGGGCAGAGGGCGTACCGGCTGCGTTTCATGATCGCGCTGTAGTCCTCCCGCATCTGCTCCCGGGCGGGGCCGTCCTCGACGTCGTAAAAGAACCGCTCGTTGAGTTCGATGTGGAAACCGTCCTCGCCGGCGAACATCTCCCGGATGCGGGGCCGTATGCCCTTTGTGTCCCGCGCGCTGCCCACGAAGCAGGCGAGGATATCCTTTTCGTATTCACCGGGGTTCTCGAAGTCGATGGGGTAGGGGGCGGGGACGAACCGTATGCCGTCGACGGTGTTGTCGCGGGCGTGGGGCGAGTAGACGATCCGGACCCCGCAGCGGCGGAGCATGTCGATAAAGACGTTCTCGTAGAGGTCCCAGCAGTGGGTGAAGGTGCAGGTGGGGGGCTCGACGGCGGGGAGGATGCCGCGGAGGTCGTTGCGGTAGAAGTACGTCCAGCAGGTCTGGAAGAGGGGGTGGGGGAATTCATCGTCCTTGCGGCGGTCGTAGAACGCCCGCTCGAATGGGAGCGGCGGGTCGTACGCGTCGTATTTGAAGAAGTAATTTCCTTTTATGCGCATGATGCGGCCGCCTGAAAGGCGTCTATGGTACCCCTGTCCGGGTGGTGTTGTCGAGGGATATCCGGCGGCGGGAAATTGCGGCGGTATTTGCCTTACACATTCGGCTCAAATGTGTACAATCAAGAGGGTGGCACCGGTACGCGGAACACCTGGATAAAAGGGCAACACCCATGTACGAGAACGTCATCGATTTCGCGGAGGGGATGTTCGCCGGGCGGGGGCGGTACATCGTCTCCGGGCGGATGCTGAAGCGGGGCGGCGACGTGGGGGCCTACCTCGCGACCCACTATCCGGCCGTGACGGCCGCCGACGTCGAGAGCGTCTACGGAAACGTCCGGGAGTTCAGCCCCCTCTACGGGGGCCGGCCCTACCGCCCGCCGTTTTTCATGACCGACGGGCAGGTCGCCGCGCTGCGGGAGATGAACATCGGCCTGTGCCTGCCGCTGACGAACCACTTCTTCACGGAAGGGGCCTACGTCCACAGCGTGCCGATGCTGGAGAAGTACCACGACCCCCTCAACTCGGTGGTCTGCACGAACGACGAGCTGGCGCAACGGGTCCGGAAGGATTTTCCCCGCTACCGGCTGCGGGCGAGCATCATCAAGGAACCGGACACGCCCGGCGCGGTCGCGGCGGCCCTGGCGCTGTATGACGACGTGACCGTCCCCATGGACCGCAACGACGACGACGCGTTCCTGGCGTCCCTGCCGGAAAAGGAGCGGGTGGTCCTGTTCGCCAACGCGCTCTGCGCGTATACCTGCCCGCGGCGGTCGTGCTACCGGGGTATCTCCGAGGCCATGCTCGGCCGCGCGCCGACAGCGCAGTGCTCGAAGGCCGACATCCCGCGGCGGGACCCGGGGGCGGTGTACTTCGACGTCCCGAAGTATCGGGAGATGGGGTTCCGGCTCTTCAAGCTCATCCCCCTCTCCGCGAAGCGCCGGCGGCGGCTGATCGAGCGGGC
>CAZLBC010000014.1:0-72439 GCA_964557575.1 uncultured Planctomycetaceae bacterium | reverse complement strand
TCCTCGTCGAGCCAGTAGCCCTGTTCGGGGGTGACCAGCAGCGACTGGAAATCGGGGGTCTCCGTGTTGAGGATCCCCGGCATCCGCTGGTCGGGCAGTACCTGGATGTCGTAGATCTCCTCGACGGTGTCCTCGTAGCGGATCCGCCCGACGACGGCGGCCGTGGGGCGGTGGACGACGATGATGCCCCCGTAGTCCGAGTCGTCGGCGACGGGCAGATCCTGGAAATCCGTGCTGGTCTTGCGGATACGGGAGACGCCGATGAAGAGGTAGTCGCCCCACGGCGCCAGGCCCCGCACGAAGCAGTTCAGGGCGGCCATGACGTCGACGGTCCCGCGGGCGGGATCGACCCTGACCAGCTCGCCGGTGGCCGAGAGCAGCAGCCACAGCTCCCCGTCGATCAGGCGGGGGGAGTGGGGCATCGGGAGGTTCTCCAGGACCACCGCGTCGTGTGCGACGTCCACCAGGACGCCGCCGTCGAGTTTCCGTGCCCGCCAGCCCTCGGGGGTGTCGGTGTCGCCGAGGGCGGTGACGTAGCGGGGGCGGCCGTCCTGCATGGCGACGCCGTTGAGGTGGCAGCGGTCGCCGGGGGCGACGGCGGACAGGAAGGGGGGCTTCCAGGTGGGGCTGAAGTGGTGCCTGCCGCCGATGCGGCACAGGCAGGAGAACTGGGTGTTGACCGCCAGCAGGCCGTCGGCGCCGCGGCAGATGTCGTGGATGTCGAGGACGCCGGTGTAGTGGCGGGCGATGGGGACCCACAGGCTGTCGAAGTGGCCGGGTTTCTTCGGGTAGTTGGGGGCCATGTCCCGGGCGTTGCGGAAGACGGTGACCTCGCGGACGGTGGCCAGGGCCATCAGGTCGCCGTCGACGGCGATCCCCATGGGATGGTTGAAGGCGCGGGGGTGCTGCATGAGGCGGCGCTCGCTCAGCGGCGAAATGAAGACCAATCGGTTGGTCTTGTACGTGCTGATCGCCAGGGAGATGCCGTGATCGGCCAGCAGTGCGGCCACGGCGGCGTCGAAGTAACAGTTGAACGGCATGTCGGTGCTCATGGATGCGGTTCCCGCGGGTTTTCGGGACGGTTGCCGGCCGCGGCCCTCCCGCGGCGGCGCCCCGGCGATGCTCGCGAAGCTGTTCCCAATGATATTAATCGCATTGGTGCCCGCCTCTGTCAATAGGACGGTATCGGTCTGCGTCTCGATTTGACGCGAATGGTGGCTCGTCACGGCGTTAACATCGTATGCAATACCCGCTTGATCGCTTGCGATTATTGTCGAAGCGGGAGCACGCCTCAATCAACCGGTTGATAACCCCCGGCCATTGGGGAAAAGTCAGCCGTGCTGGAGGCCGATGAGTACCTTCGGCAACGGGCCGCACGGGCACGCAGGGAGACATTCGACCGGGTCCTGTCGAAGGTGCCCGACGTCGAGCCGGAAGAACACGATCGCCTGAAGGATTGACGGTGCCCCTCCGCGGGGGGACGGCATACGCGCGCCGACGTTATCTCGGCGGCGTGCCGATATCCCGGTGAAGCGGGGGAGATTATGTGTTGAAATCCCGACGCAACAGGCCGATGATGGTACGCGCTGCAGCGAATGTCGTACGACCGTATTGTTCACAGCGAGATTGGAGCAGAGCGATGAAGAGATATGCCGCGGCGGTTTCCCTTGTGCTGGCAATGGCTATGGCGGGGTGCGATACGGGGGAGCGGGCCGCCGTCGAAACGGTGCATGGGCCCCGAACGGCGGAAGCGGCCGGCATGCCCGATGCCGACGCGGCGCCGGCACCGGGTGAACAACCGGCCGCGGCGGCGAAGCCGGAGCCGGCCCCGGCCCCCCGGACGGGGAGGCCCAACGTGATCCTGATGATGGCCGACGACCTGGGGTACGCGGACCTCTCGTGCTACGGCAGCGAAAAGATCAAGACCCCCGTCCTCGACCGTCTCGCCGCCGGCGGCGTCCGGCTGACGAGCTTCTACGCCGGCTGCACCGTCTGCACGCCATCGCGCATGAGCCTGCTGACCGGGATGTACCCGTGGCGGGTCGGCTGGCGGAAGGGGGTGATCGGTTACCCGATGAAGGGCGACGAGGGGCTCAGCCCCCGGGCACTGACGATCGCGGAGGTCTTCAAGGCCGCGGGGTACCGGACGGCGCTGTACGGCAAGTGGCACATCGGCGACACCCCGCCCCTTCAGCCGAACGCGCAGGGATTCGCGGACGCCTACTACATCCTGCGAAGCAACAACCAGTGCGAGGAGTATTATCACAACGGCGCGGTCGACGGAACGTTCGACAACGCCCGGCTGACCGAGACGTTCGCCGAACGGGCCGTCGCGTTCATCAGGAAACACCGGGACCGGCCGTTTTTTCTTTACCTGCCGTTCACCGCGCCGCACTTTCCGGCGGAGCCGCACCCCGACTGGAAGGGGCGGTCGGAAAACGGACCGTACGGCGACGTGGTCGAGGAACTGGACGCCAGGATCGGCGCCATACTTCAGACGCTGGAGGAGACGAACCTCGCCGACAATACGATCGTCGTGTTCCTGTCCGACAACGGCCCGGAATCGAACCAGAAGCAGTGGTCCCGGTCGACGCCCTTCCGCGGCCGCAAGTGGAGCGCCATGGAAGGCGGATATCGCGTGCCGTGCATCGTACGCCTTCCCCGCGCCGTTCCGGCCGGCCGGGAGACCGGCGCAATGATTTCCGCGATGGATCTCCTGCCGACCCTCGCCCACGCCTGCGATATTGACCTCGCGAGCCAGCAGACGGGCATCGTGGAACTCGACGGCTACGACGTGTGGGACACGCTGACCGGGGCGGAGGACGCCGAACACCCGCGGACCGAGCTGCTCTACTGGCACGGCTGGGGGAAGCTCGAGGCGATTCGGGTTGGTGAGTGGAAGCTCTTTTTGACGCGCGACCACCTCGGTATCGAGGGTACCGGCCCGGCCCTGTTCAACCTCGCGAAAGACCCCGCGGAACGGAACGACTTCAGCGCGCAGCATCCCGACCGGGTCGGCGAGATGAGCGCCCGGGCCGAGGGGCTCCTCTACGCGATCGAGGAAGCAACTATCGAGCTGGGGGTACAGCCCGGGTAATACGAAGCAGCCCTCCTTTCGCCGCCGGCCGGCGCGGTTATGAAACCGGTCGTAATTTTTGACATACGGGGCCGATGGCTATATACTAAAATAGCAAATAGCAATCCCTCGACACGAAAGCGGGAAGGAGAGAGAAATGAAGCGCGTCTTTTTCATCCTGCCGGCACTGGTGCTTTCGGCCCTGATCACCCTGTCGCACGGCGCGAACATCCCCATCGATAAGATCTACGAGAAAAAGGGCACCTGGCACGAGACGATGCGGGCGGCGCACGGCAAGCTCATCGCCGCCGAAAAAACCCCGGACGGCAACACCGAGGCTGCTCCCGACTTCGAAAAATCCGAAGAACAGAACGGCGTCGCCCTCGGCCACTGGTATACGCTGCCGCCCTTCAAGGCGAAGGGCGATCCGCTCAGGCACGCTTACGGGCCCGAATCCGCTCCCGGCAGCCAGCCCTGGCTGAAGAAACCCAAGTGGCGGGCGGGGTACGTGGTCAACATGTCGATGCCGGGCAACGCGATACAGTACTGCTACTGCAAGCTCCATGTCGACGCGCCGAAGACGGTCACGGCGTACCTCGGCAGCGACGACGGCGTCGCGGTCTTCCTCAACGGACGGACGGTGCTGTCCAAGGATCCGTCCCGGGGAGTCAGTCCGAATCAGGACCGGGCGAAGCTGAAACTGAAGAAAGGGGTGAATCATCTCCTGTTGAAGATACACAACAAGTCCGGCGGCAGCGGGATGTACTTCTCGCTCGATAAGAAACCCCGCGGGTCGCTCAACAGTTCCACCAAGGGCATGTCAAAGGGAGACGCGCGGTGGGCGAAGCTCTGGACGCGTCTGGAAAAAGACTTCGGCGGCGACCCCGACGCGTCCTGGCAGATGGCCGTCGAGAAGAAAGACGGCGTCTGGCGGGGGACCTTCGACAGCGGCGACTTTTCGGTGCTCGCCTCGCGCTACGCCGGCAGGACGAAGCCCTACGACGGACTGAAGAAGAAGGCCGCAGCCATGGTCCGCGAGGTAAAAGACGCCCCGTCCCTCGAGAAGCTCAGGGAGGTGTACTACCGGTCGGTCAAGGTGGCCGAACGGTTTGAGCCCAAGGACCCCGCCGCGCCGAACAATGGGCTGGTCAAGCCCCCGCCGCCGGAGGAGAACGACGGTGTCCTCAACGGCCCCCTGAAAGAGGGCGGCCTGAAGATCAAGAGCCACGGCGACAAGAAGACGCTTCGTATGGCGATCACGGATATCATCGACACCTACGGGGATAAGTACCCGAACGGCGCGGAGTACCTGAAGCGGCTTGAGCAGATCGACAGCGAAAAATCGGACGCGTTCGCGGCATTGAAGAAAGAGGCCCTGCTCGCCAATCCCCTCCTCGATTTCGACCGGCTGCTGATGGTCCGCAGCAAAAAGGGCAGCCGGTTCGCCCGAAACTGGCAGACCCGCGTCGATTGCGGCGGCAGCCACGAGGACGAACTGGTGGTCATGTCCGGCCTGAACGAGGGGGCGGTGGAAACGGTGTACGACCCCGGCGGCGGGAAATTCGTCGGGGACCTCGACCTCCACTGGAACGCCGACACGGTGCTGTTTACCTCAAAGGTCGACAAGGGTGAACTGACGAAGATACCGGGCGTGAAGAGCGGTAAGGGCTACGCCGTGTTCGAGCTGCCGGTCGATCCGCAGACCGGCAAGCCGGCGGGCGACGTGCGCCGGGTCACGCCCGATATGGGCTGCGACATCGACAACTACTACCCGTGCTATCTTCCCGGCGGCCGGATCATCTTCGCCTCCACGGCCGCCTACGAGGGCGTGCCGTGCGTGGGGGGCAACTCGTACGTGGCGAATCTCTACGTCATGGACAGCGACGGGAAGAATATACGGCGGCTGACGTTCGACCAGGATGCCAGTTGGCACCCGTCGGTGATGTCCACCGGGCGGGTGATGTACACCCGGTGGGAGTACACCGACTCGGCCCACTATTTCAGCCGGATCGTCATGACGATGAACCCGGACGGGACCGACCAGAAGGGCTACTACGGCAGCAATTCCTACTGGCCCAACAGCATGTTCTTCCCCCGGCAGCTCCCCGGCCCCGGCAATTCGACCAGGTTCATCTGCACCATCACCGGGCACCACAGCCACTCGAAGGGCGGGGCGGCGTGCATCTTCGACGTCTCGCAGGGCCGCGAGGAGGCCGACGGGGCGGTGCAGTTGCTGGGCGCCCACGGCGAGAAGGTGGCGCCGATGGTCATCGACAACCTCTGCACCCGCTACGACCCGAAGTTCTACAGCCCCTGGCCGCTGAGCGGAAAGTACTTCCTTCTCCAGACCGGCCGGTCGATCTACCTCGTCGACATCTTCGACAACCTCCTCTGCCTGAAAGAGAAGGACGGCGACGGCGGGTACTACGAACCGATTCCCCTGCAGAAGCGGGAAACGCCCCCCGTCGTGCCCGAGCGGATCAACCGCGACAGCGAGATGGCGACCGTCGTCATCAACAACATCTACGAGGGTCCCGGCCTGGAGGGCGTGCCGGTCGGGACCGTCAAGAACCTCCGGATCTTCCGTTACGAGTACGGTCCCCGCCACCGCGGCGGCCACTACGCGATGGGAATGGAGGCGGGGTGGGACGCCCACCAGGTGCTGGGCACCGTGCCGGTCGAGGACGACGGCTCGGCGCAGTTCAGGATGCCCGCGAACACCCCCGTGTCGTTCCAGCCTCTCGACGCGGAAGGGCGGGCGCTGCAGATCATGCGGAGCTGGACGGTCGCCATGCCGGGCGAGCGGCTCTCGTGCATCGGCTGCCACGAGAGCCAGAACATGCCGCCGCCCCGGAAGAAGACCACGGCCATGTTTCGCGAGGCCGGCGATATCAAGCCGTTTTACGGCCCGCTGCGCGGCTTCAGTTTTCAGCGGGAGATACAGCCGATACTGGACAAATACTGTGTCGGCTGTCACGACGGCACGCACGACCTCACCGACGACGGGCGCGACACGAAGGGGCGCTACACGGTATCCGACCGCATCATCGGTACCGGCAAGAACACCGGCAAGAAGTTCGCCGCGTGCGGCATACCCGACCTGTCGGAACCGAAGACCGCCCACCGTATGCTCCACCCCTACGTGCGGCGCAACGGCCCGGAGGGCGACTACCACCTGCTGGTGCCGCTGGAGTTCCACGTGAATACCAGCGAACTGGCGCAGATGCTCAAGAAGGGACACCACAACGTCACGCTCGACAGGGAATCGTGGGACAAGCTGTATACCTGGATGGATACCAACGCCCCGTACCACGGGTCCTGGTCGGAGGCCCGGGCGAATAAGAAGATCCTCGAGCGGCGGTTGGAACTGCGCAAGAAGTACGCGTTCGACGACTTCAACCCGGAGGCCGTCCCGAATCCCTACGTGAAGTCCGAGAAGCACGTCATGCCCGAGAAGCGGGAGCGCAAGATCGTCGCGCGGGAGCCGGCGAAGGTGGAGGGCTTCACGAAGAAGGTCGTGAAGCTCGATCTCGGCGACGGCCACACGATGGCATTCGCCCGCATGCCCACCGGGAGCTTTTCGATGGGCAGCAACGAGCAGACGCCGGTCGAACAGCCGGTGACCCGCGTGGAGATCGACACGCCGTTCTACATCGGCACGAAGGAGGTCACCCTCGGGCAGTTCCGGCAGTTCAATTCCGATTACCGCAACGGCGTCTACGACATGCACTACAAGGACCAGGTGCACCGCGGCTACTACATGAACGACATGCGGTTGCCGGTCATACGCGTCTCCTGGGAGCAGGCCATGGCGTTCTGCCGCTGGCTCTCGAAGAAGATCGGCGGCGGCAGGAAGGTGACGCTGCCGACCGAGGCGCAGTGGGAGTGGGCCTGCCGCGCGGGCACCGATACCGCGCTGTCCTACGGGGGGCTCGATACCCCGTTTTCCCGGCAGGCCAACATGGCCGACATTACGCTGACGCTGATGGCCGTCCGGGGCGTCAATCCCCAGCCGATGAAAAACCCGAACACGGAGTACGATTTCGAACTGAAGGACCCCCGCAGCGACGACGACATGCTGATGCTTGCCATTCCCGGGACCTTCGCGCCGAATCCGTGGGGCCTCTACGACATGCACGGCAACGCCGCCGAGTGGACGCGGTCGGACTACAAGCCCTACCCCTACGATCCCGACGACGGGCGCAACAGCGAGGAGCCGGCCGATGGCACGAAGAAGGTCCTGCGCGGCGGCTCCTGGCACGACCGGCCGTTCCGCTGCACCTCGTCGTTCCGGCTCGGCTTTCCGGCGTGGCAGCGGGTCTACCACGCCGGCTTCCGCGTGGTCGTGGAGAAGGCGGATTGATCCGGGGTATGAGAACGTAACGGTCGCCCCGCAAAGGGGTCAGGTACCTTTTTCGTAACCGTTCACGGAATATATACTGCCGGCGCTATCCATGGGCCCGCAAAGGGGTCAGGTACCTTTTTCGTAGGGCCCCAAAAGGGGTCAGGTACCTTTTTCGTAGGCCCGCAAAGGGGTCAGGTACCTTTTTCGTAGGGCCCCAAAAGGGGTCAGGTACCTTTTTCGTAACCGTCCACGGAATATATACTGCCGGCGCTATCCATGAGGCGAATAGCAGGGCGTATCAGCGGCTCACCCTCTGCCTGTCTTCGAGTCGTAGCGTTGGCGGGTCCGATCTTCCGGGAACCCGTAAACGGTTACCATTTTCTTCGGTTCCCTCTTTTTGAATCCGCCGGCGGGTATGCTGACGGCACAGAAGCGAGGTACCCGTGGTGTATCTCCCAAAGACGGGTAGCGTCACCCGTCACCCCGCGTGGCGAACATGGCGTCTGGCCACACCGCGCCGGCCCGCGGGCTACCGGCCTACCGCCCGGCAACCGCTCGCTCTGTCGGTCATTTGCTGACGGCGTATTCAATTTCAGCATATACTTTCATCAAGGGGGTGTATCGTACCGTGAGACGAAACATGCTTTCACGCAAAAAACCGACTCCGCGAGCGGTATACAATTGCTCCGCGAACGCCACGGCGGTTGCAGGATTGTCCGGGCAATGCCTGAGGCCATTACGATTAGTATTGATCATTACTACCGTTCCAATCGAATCGTACCCATCATGATAGACGCGAAGCAATTGCGCACTGCTCTACTCGTGCGTTTCACGGCGAGCAAAGCGGGACGTGTACACAAACGCCCGATTCCTGATGTATGAGAGTGTTTCAGCAACTGCCGACGTCAGTGAGACGCACGAGTCGAGCAGTAACCGGCCGGTAAGGCCGGCCGCTTTGTTGCCACGCGGCGGGAGATGAAGGGAGTTCGGGAAACAAGGCCAGCGCAGGATGCCCGTTGTTTGTCGTTGAGTTCAATACTCAACCGGTGATCAGCCACGGTTCCCTTAGAAGCGATTTTCGGTGGTCAAAATCGCTTCTAAGCCCTGTATATGGCCCAAGAAAAAAGCTAACGTACTATGAAATATAATGTTACTGTGGTCCGTCCCCGAAACAGACCACCGCGCGGTTCCTGAGGCACAGGTAGAGGCGGCCGCCCGCGGCGGCGATGCCGTTGTAGACCGGCTCGGCATCCAGGGAATAGCGGGCGGTGATTGTCCCGTCTTCCTTCGAAACCGCCAGGAGGACGGCGCCCCGCCGGTTCTCGTAGGCCGCCCAGAAATCGTCGGTGGGATTCTCGTCGGGTGTCCCGGCGAGGCAGAGCCGGTTGCGGGTTACAATCATGGACCGGGCGCGGATGGGGACCGTGACGTTTTTCCATTCACCCCGGATGCCGCGTCCGCGCTTGTTGCGCTTCTTTTTCGCCTTTTTGCCGCCGTTTCCCTTCCCGGCGCCCGGTGTCCATTTCTGCAGCCGGTAGCCGCTGCCGGGTCGGTAGACGTCGTGGGCGTATGACCCGCCCCACCGGATCTTCGACGGTCCGCTGGTACCGTACACCGCCGTTTCGTCGAAGACGAGCTGCTGGGCCCGGCAGCCGCGGTATGCCCAGAAGCAGCAGTTCAGCCACGAGTCGTCGAGCATGTCCGTCTGGCAGCGGAGGATCTCCGGGGGGGCCTTGGCCGATCCCCGCCGCCCGTATTGACCCATGAACCGGTAGTTCGTGATGTCGTTCGGGTCGAAGCGGATCGATTTCATATATATGCCCGCGCCGTCGGAGACGAGCATGTCGGCGAGGAAGTTGTTTTTTGTCTCACCCTTCGTCGCGGTGTCTGTTTGAAGATTCGCTTCAGCCAGGAGCTTCCCCGTCCGGAGGTCGACCGCGTAGAAATAGATACCCGAATCGAGACTCATCGACCGGCCGGCCGCGCAGTAGACCGTTCCATCCATGACGATCGGACTGCCATTCAGCGGCCAGGGTGATTCGAGGCGGCCGAAGGCGGCGATGTGCACCCGGTCGGGCCCGGTTCCGAATCGCCAGATCAGCGTCCCCTCGCCGGCGGTGATCGCGTAGAGCGTCCCGGCGCGGGTGCCGAAGACCAGGCGGCCCTCGCGATAAGTCGGCGGCGCGGTGACGGGTCCGTCGGCGGCGAACAGCCAGCGGCGTTTGCCGTCCGCGGCGTCGAGGCAGCAGACCATGCCGTCGGTCGGCGAGGCGGTGAACATCCGGTCGCCGACGACGATGGGCGCCGTCAGATCGCCGCCGGGCGATGCGGTCCATTTGACGGAGAGTTTCTCCGGCAGGGCGGCCGGTGTGCCGCCGCTACGGGCCGGGTCGCGGCGGAACATCGGCCAGTCGTCTTTCCCGGCGGCCGCGGCGGGACCGGGCGTGAAATCGAATGCCGGCCCCGTGACGAGGCGTCCGGGTGCCGCCCGGTCCCGGCGGAGCGAGGGGCGCGCCTTCAGGGCCATCAGGCCGTTGACCAGGGTGCCCAGGTAGCAGCCGCAGTTGTGGGGCGGCACGTAGATAAAGCCGTTGGCCGGCATGATGCCGTACCGGCACGCGCCGCGGAGCCAGTAGTGGACGTCCGCCGCCCCCGACGCGAAGTCGATGTACTCGATGCCCTCCTCGCCCATGAGGTAGAACCGCTCGGTGGCCTTGTTGCGATAGCAGCGGTGGTGATGGCTGTGGGTGATTTTTTCCAGGAGGTGTTGTGTCGCGACGTCGCCGGTCCGGCAGTCGAGACCCAGGAGCCGGGCGTCGCAGTTCCCGTCGGCCGTGAGGGAGGGATCCAGCGTCCAGGCCTTACCGCCGGTGACGAAGAGGTCGGCCGGGGTGACGTGGGCGAGCGTGCCGCCGGTGAAATCCCATCGCCGCTTTCCGGTCGCCGCGTCGCGGGCCTCGATGTGCAGCTTCTTCATCTCCCAGCGGTTCATGTTCTGCTTGCCGGGGTGGATCTGGCAGAAGAAAACGGCCTTGTCATGATAGACGAGCGTGCAGAAGTTGCTGTACCGGTAATCGATGTCCCCGACGATCTCGTCGGTCAGGGGCATTCGTTTCTTCCAGACCGCGCGGCCGTCCTTTTTGCTCAGGGCGACGATGTCGTTTTCGTCGCAGAGGAACAGGTGTTCCCTGCCGGCGGTCAGAAAGGCGTTCGTGTGTTTCGCCTGGTAGCCGACGGCCGCGGCTATGCCCGTGTAATCGGCGTTTTTCCAGAGGGTTTTTCCCGTCTGCGTGTCGACGGCCATAATTTCCTTTCCGGGGGCCGGTGTGTACGTGTTTCTTGCCACGTAGAGCACGCCGTCCTGGTATATGATCTCCCCGGCACTGCGGGTCTCGGGATATTTCTCCAGTACCCTTCCCGTGGCGCCGTCGAGGACGGAGACCGGGGCGTGGAAGCCGAGTGTCGCCAAGAGGCGGTCGCCGGCGACGACGAGGCGGCGGGGGAGCTGGTAGTCCGGGGCGCCGTGGAACCGTCCGACCCGTCCGCCGTACCGCGTGTCCGCCCCCCAGGCCTTCATGTGGAGGTCGGGTATCTTTCGTCGCCAGAGTTCCAGGCCGTTGAACGCGTCGCGGGCGACCAAGTCCCACGCGCCGGGTCCGTAGACGGCGTTGGGGGCGCGGTCGACCAGGTAGTAGATCCTGCCGCCGCCCGAGACGAGCGCGTTGAACCCGGCCGGGAGATTGTGGTGCCGCGACCAGCGGGGGGGCATGTGCCACTGGAGGCTGCGGGATATGCCGACCCGGCGATCCGCGGACACGGCGTTGTTGTCGGGGCCGTGGAGCCAGTGGGTCCACTCGTCGATATCCCCGGGCCGCGGCTTGGTAACCCGTTTCCAACTGCCGCCCGAACGGATGTGCGCGGTTCCGTTCGGGACGAGGACCCGCATGACCTCCGCGTCTGCAGGGCTGCCGGGTTTCTCGATCACCAGGACGTTGACCAGGTCGTCGACGTACGGCAGGGAGGTCCCGTCCCACCGGGAGACCGTCACGCGGCCGTGCAGACCTCCTTCAAGCAGTTCGGTGCGGATGTTTTTGATCGTCTCCTCGTCGTCGGCGAGGACATGGACGAGGCATCCCCGGCCGTCGGTGACGGCGGCGGCGAGATCGGCGCTGGTCGCGCCCGCATGGACGACGAGACCTTGGGCGCCCTTCACCGCGCCGTCGGGAATATCCCCGCGGGCGTGCGGGTCCCCCGGGACGGCCGCGGCGGTGACGACAGACAGTAAGAGCGAAGCGTATTTCATGGGATGTCTCCTGTAACCGTGAACGGGTATATTGTTCCACCGGCCGGCGGGGTATGTAAAGAAGAGAAATGAAAAACAGCCGCGGTGTGCGGGGGGAATGGGGTTACGCCAGGTGGTAATCGGGGCGGTCGGCGTTGGCCTGCAGTTCGCACGCGTCGGTGTCGAGGAAAGCGGCCGCCTCGTCGATATCCCCGGTGATCAGGATCGAGACGTGGGGGCGGGATATGATCAGCTTGTAGAGGTTGGCCATCCGCCTGGCGGCCGGATCCTTCACGTAAAAGACCGTCTTCGTGGAATTCCGCTGCATGGAGAGCTTGCGGGCTGACGCCCCCTGGATAACTTCCTCGTCGGTCAACTGGATTTCCCCGACGTCGCTGAAATCGAGAAAGTGATTCGGGGATACCTCGTATTTCTGATCGAGGGCGGATATCTTGTATATCAACTGCATCGAATCTTCGAGGCCGTAGTCACCCGCGATTCTGCAGGTGACCAGTGCTTTCTTTTCGTTGCACATGATAAAGTTCATGGCGATCCCGGCAACTGAAGATTATGACGGCGTATGTGTTATGTCGGGCACTATCAAACGACAGGTTGACAACCGGTACATAATTGCACGTACTATTCTACCGGTAACGCCCCGCGAGCAAATGTCTGTTTTTCTCATTCAGCATTTCTGTTTTTATATCGGTAAGGTGATCACCCTATAAGAATGAATAATCGCCCCCCCCTTTTTGTTCCACAAAACTCCGGTCTCAGAAGGGGAACTCGCCGGGCGCCGGTTTTGATTCCGGCTCATCCGCTTCGCTGTCAAGCTCGTCCCGTGGTCCGGGATCATCCCGAACCTGCGACTGTCTTTCGACCCCCTCCATCTCGATGCCGCGGGTGCCCATCTGGTCGAGACAGACGTCCCGGCACTGGCCGCACCCCCGGCACAGTTCTGTCTTTACCACGGGGCAGGGGACGCCCTGTTCGTTGTGCACGATGTCGAACGCGCCGTAGGAGCAGTGTTCGTCGCAGATCAGGCAGAACTTGTTCTCTTTCCACGCCAGGCATTCCGAGCGGACGACCCGTGCGGTCCCGATCTTCCGGGCGTGCTTCCGGGCGAACGTGAGCTGCTCGATGGCGCCGGTGGGGCATACCTGCGTGCAGCGGTTGCAGGATTCCCGGCAGAATCCCCGGTCGAAGTCGAGTTCCGGCGAAAACAGGGCCGGGACGGATCGGGACAGCGGGGAGCCGATCCTGATGATCCCCTCGGGGCAGATGTTCAGGCAGGCGTAGCACCGCGAGCAGAGAGCGGCGAAGGTCGACGGGTCCCGCGCGCCGGGCGGCAGGACCGGCGGTTTCGATCCCTGCAGGGCGGGCAGCCGCGCGGAGAGCAGCCCGAGCGGCAGGCCGGCGGCCAGGCCGGTGAGGATGTCACGCCGCTCCCGCTGCCGCTGCGGGCGGGTGTGGTCGGCTTTTTTCACGGTTGATTTCAGGAAGCCGAAAAAATAGCCGAGGGGACAGAGGTACGCACACCAGATCATGGGCTGAACGAGGGCGGCCAGGAGGACGACCGGCAGCAGGAGGCCGGGCACGAGCCAGAGGACCGTCAGCCCCCCCCGCACCGCGGGGGCCAGGCGGTTGAAGGTGGGCAGGGGATCGAGCAGCAGAAACAGCGGTGCCCCGGCGATCGACGAGAAGACGATGGTCCAGAAGAGCACGCCGCTTATCCTCCTGCGAAGGATCCGTTTTCCGAGCGATATGTTCGATGCCGCTTCGTGCAGCGTTCCCAGCGGACAGATCCACCGGCAGAAGAGCCTGCCTTTCCAGAGGGCGGAGAGGGCGATGATCACGGGCGGCAGCAGCCACCAGAGCCCGGCGACCCACCCCCGGGAAACCAGGAACGAGGCCAGGGCCCCGAGGGGGCTGAGGGACGGGATTGCGCGGGAAACCCAGAACGGCAGGGGGCCGCCGGCCAGGAGTACCAGCCCCGCCGCCAGAAAGACTGCGCGAATCGTCCAGCGATAATACGTCTTCATGCCGGCCGCGCTCCCTGCCGCATCACGAGATGTCGCGGCGATGGATCGTCATCGCCGCCGTGTCGATGATACCCATCTTCATGTCATCGGCGATCTTCAGAGAGGGCACCTGCAGCGGGGATTTGAACATCAGCAGCGCGGCGCACGCATCCGCGGCCACCTGGTCTTTCGAGAGGATGACCATGTTGGGGTGCTTCAGTTTCCCGGGACCTTTCGGTCCTTTCGTGACCATGACCCTGGTCGCGTCCACGATGGTCCAGACCGGCGCGATGTACGTCGAAAAATCGGCGATGCACTGGGGCAGGTCGATCCGGTGCCATTCTTTCCTGTTCTTGTCGATGCCCATCCAGTTTTTCATCGCGCAGGTCATCTTGGCGGCACGGTGTGATTTCGCGACGGGAAAGTTGATCAGCACGTCGGGATCCAGGCAGTCCGCGGAGACCATTGCCTTCTTCAGTTTTTTCCCGCCGGGGATCGCGACTTCCTTGAAACGGCAGGAGTCGTCCCAGAGATTGATCATCCTGACGTTGTTGTCCTCGGCCACGTCGAGGAGGCCGCTTCGCTTGAATGACTTTTCGGGCGGGTCACAGGGCATGTCGGGCATCACGATGTCGCGCGTGCCCGCGCTCTTGCAGCCCTTGATGAAGGCGTCCACGAGTGCCGGGTGGGTGTTGGCGCCCTGCGCGGGCGTCCGCCACCAGGAGGCGTTGATCTTGAGGGCCAGGCTGCGGGCCTGTTCTCCGAATCCGCCGTTTTCAGAAATGGTTTTCAACACGGCCCTCATGAGGGCGGCCTTGTCCGTGCCCCTGAAGGCCCAGACCTCGGGTCCGCCGGTTGTCTTCGCGGCGGCGGCCGCATCGAAGGGAATGCCGCCGGCCGCGGCGGACAGGCCCCCGGCCAGTGCGAGTTTCATTGTGTCGCGACGGTTGCAGCCTGCATGCTGGTGTCGGGTCATTGTCGTTTCCTTCCGTATCGGTGTCGAGTAACTGCGCATACGACCGATAATCCGGTTCATGCGCCCGCGGTTTTGCTCATATATGACTGTACGCGTCAACCGTTGATATTATACTGGCCGCAATGGCCGATTTCGCGATAAAAACGGAAATGGTCCCGGCGGGGGACCAGCCCGCCGCCATCGCCGCCCTGGCCGAGAACATCAGGGCGGGCCGGGAGGCGTCGGTGCTGCTGGGCGTCACCGGCAGCGGCAAGACCTTTACCGTCGCCAACGTGATAGAGGAGGTGCGGCGTCCGGTTCTGATCGTCAGCCACAACAAGACGCTCGCCGCCCAGTTGTACGAGGAATTCAGTGAGTTGTTTCCGGACAACGCGGTTGAATATTTCGTCAGCTACTACGATTACTACCAGCCGGAGGCCTACATTCCCCAGCGGGACATCTACATCGAAAAGGACGCCTCGCGCAACGACGATCTCGACCGGCTGCGGCTTTCGGCCACGACCAGCCTCAGTTCGCGGCGGGACGTGATTATCGTGGCGAGTGTCTCGGCCGTTTTCAGTATCGGGAGTCCGGCGCAGTACCGGGAATCGATCGCGTCCCTCTCGACCGGAGAGGTGATAGACCGGAACGATTTTCTCTACCGCCTGGTCGCCCTCCAGTACGATCGCAGCGACGCCGATTTTCGCCGGGGTACGTTCCGGGTCCGGGGGGATACGGTCGATATCTATCCCGCCTACGAGCAATTCGGCTACCAGGTCGCCTTTTTCGGCGACGAGGTCGAGACAATCCACCTGATCAATCCCGTCAGCGGCGAGATTTTCAGCGACACGGACGTGATCCACGTCTTTCCGGCGGTCCATTACGTTGTCGACGACGAAACGATAGAGAAGGCCCTCGTATCCATCGAGCAGGAACTTGAGTTGCGAATAATCGAGCTGAAAAACGACGGGAAGCTGCTGGAGGCGCACCGGCTCGAGGCCCGGACCCGCTACGATATGGAGATGATGAAGGAAGTGGGTTACTGCGGCGGCATCGAAAATTACTCCCGGCACCTCGACGGCCGGATGCCGGGCGAGAAGCCGTATACCCTGCTGGACCACTTCGGCGACGATTTTCTCGTGGTGATCGACGAATCGCACGTGACGATACCGCAGCTCCGCGCGATGTACAACGGGGACCGGGCTCGCAAGGAGGTGCTCATCGAGCACGGGTTCAGGCTGCCCAGCGCGCTGGACAACCGCCCGCTGACGTTCGACGAGTTCGAGGAGGCCGTCCGGCAGGTGATTTTCGTCTCGGCCACGCCGGCCGCGTATGAGATCGAGCGGGCGGGGGGGGGCGTAATCGAGCAGATAGTGCGGCCCACCGGCCTGGTCGATCCGCCCATCGAGGTCCGTCCGGCCGCCGGGCAGGTGCCCGACCTTCTCCGCGAGGTCCGCGCGCGGTGCGAACAACACGAACGGTGCCTGGTGACCACCCTGACCAAGCGGCTTGCGGAGGAACTGGCCGGGTATTTCCGCGACGAGGACCTGCGCTGCCGGTACCTGCACAGCGAGATAGACACCCTCGAGCGGGTGGATATACTCCGGGACCTCCGCGAGGGGGTATTCGACGTCCTCGTCGGCGTGAACCTCCTGCGGGAGGGGCTCGATCTGCCGGAAGTGTCCCTGGTGGCCATTCTCGACGCCGATACGCAGGGATTTCTGCGGTCGGCGACCAGCCTGGTGCAAATCATCGGACGCTGCGCGCGAAACGTCAACGCGCGGGTCTTTCTCTACGCCGACAGCGTTACTCCGGCGATGCGGAAAGCGATGGACGAGACTACGCGGCGGCGGGCCCGGCAACTGGCGTATAACCGGGAACACGGGATCGTTCCGGAGACGATTGTCAAGCCGATTCGCACCGGCCTGCAGGATCGGCTGCGGGCCAACAAGACGGCGCGGGAGGCAATGGGCGTCGGCGACGAGGATTTCGACGTCCTGGAGAAGGTGTCCGAACTCGAGAAAGAGATGCTGGCCGCCGCGGAGGCGCTGGAGTTTGAACGGGCCGCCGCCCTGCGTGACCGCGTCGCGGCGCTGACCGGGACGGCGGAGGAGCGGGGGACGCGGGTCCCGGGCGTTCCGGCCGGCAACAAACGCGGGGGGCGGCGGAAAAAAAAGCGACGGAGGAGATGGTGATCCCGTTGGAAGGATACGCATGAAATACGGTATATTCGGTGTCTGCGTGCTGGTCGGCATGGGAATGATCTTTCTGGCCGTATCGCTCGAGGGCGGCGATGTGTCGGCCGAGGCTGAGTACGGTGCGGACCCGTCGGTCGCGCTGGATGATGACGTTCGAGCGAGCACGAAAGGCAACCTGTCAGAACTGGTGCTGTGGGCGGGGGTGATCCTCTTCGCCGTGGGCGCCGGGGGGCTGCTGTTGCTCTACCTTATGCGCGGCGACGGGGGACAGACGGGTTAGCCCGCATGTTCCACGAAGCATTCCACGTCAGCGGCCGTTTTTGTCCGCCGGCTGCGTCCGGTGACGGACGTTTCCCTCGGCGAGGGAGGGTGCCGTCTACGCGCTTGACGCGGGCAAAAATAGCGATACTATTCACACATGCAAAGCGGTACACTGTAAAAGACGCGCCCGTAGCTCAGTTGGATAGAGCGCGGCTTTCCTAAAGCTGAGGTCGGAGGTTCGAGTCCTCTCGGGCGTAATCGCGGCACCGGCGAGTTCCCCCGCGAAGGAGAGGCGTTATATGGATTTTACCATCGGACCATCGGGCAACCTGGCCGGCACGGTCGCTATTCCGCCGAATAAAAGCCACTCGTTTCGCGCGCTGATCATGGCGGGCCTCGCGGAGGGCACGAGCACGATCGTGCACCCGGCGGAGAGCAATGACTGGATGCTCGCCACGGAGGCATTCGAGATGTTCGGCGCGGGCATCCGCCCGCATGCCCGCAACGTTTGGGAAGTCGCGGGAACGGGGGGGCGGTTGCAAACGCCCGACGACGTCATTTCCTGCGGCAACAGCGGCATTTTCATGCGTTTTATCACGGCCCTCGCTTCGTTCTGCGAGGGATATGTCCTGCTGACCGGCGACCATTCGCTCAGGAATATCAGGCCGATCCGGCCGGTCGTCGACGGCCTGAACCAGCTCGGCGCGTGGGCCGTCTGCAGCCGCGGCGGGGATTTCGCCCCGGTGGTCGTGCGCGGCCCCCTGGTGGGCGGCCGCGCCGAAATAGAGGGCCGCGACAGCCAGCCGGTCTCCGCGCTTCTTTTCGCCGCCGCAAAAGCGGAAACCCCGACGGAACTGATCGTGAGGAATCCGGGTGAAAAGCCGTGGATCAACGTCACCCTTCACTGGCTCGACCGCGTGGGCGCGGGGTACACGAACGAGGATTTTACCCGGTACGAAATCGCCGGCCGATCGAGCTGGAAGGGATTCGAGTACACGGTGCCGCTGGACTGGTCCGCCGCCCTCTATCCGCTCCTTGCGGCCCTGGTCACCGCGGGAAGCGAACTGCGGATCGCCGGCATGGACCCGGACGATCCCCAGGGCGACAAGGAGGTGATCGACGTCCTGCGGGCAATGGGGGGCGATATCGAGATCGACTCCGACACGGTGACCGCCCGATCGAGCAGCCTGCGCGGAACGGAAATAGACTGCAACAACTTTATCGACCAGTTGCCGCTCCTCGCGGTCGCGGGAAGCCTCGCCGAGGGGGAAACCCGGATCGTCAACGCCGGTATCTGCCGGGAGAAAGAGTGCGACCGGCTGGCGATCTCCGAGAAGATACTCGGCTCGATGGGCGCGGATATCGAACAGACGGACGACGGCCTGGTCATCCGCGGATCGCGCCTGCGCGGCGCCGCGTTCGACAGTTGCAACGACCACCGGATGGTCATGGCGATGAGCGTCGCGGCCATGGCCGCCGAGGGGACCACCACGATTCACAACTGCGAATGCGTCAAGAAGACCTTTCCCCGCTTTCCCGAACAGATGGCGGGCGTGGGGGCGGACATGCGAAAGCTGTAAGGGGCGCCCGCCGTCACGGATGGCCGTAACTGTAAAGACGAGGGTTGATTTTTTCCCGATACCGGGTAAAAAGTCCTACCACATCGCCCGTCGTCGCGGCGAAAACCCGCGTCGGACAGAGTGCACGTATGCCGGTGTGAAGGACATTCTGCCAACCGAATTATAAGGAGCGAATCGTGCTGGGAAATACCTTTGGTCGCATATTCCAGGTTACCACGTGTGGAGAATCGTACAGTTGGCACGCCACGGAGAAGGAGGAGGGGTACGGCGGTGCCCTGTTTGCCATCGTCAACGGCGTGCCCGCCGGGATTCGCCTCGATATCGCCAGAATCCAGGACGAGCTGGACAAGCGCAGGCCGGGCCAGAGCAAGATAGACTCCCCACGGCTGGAGACCGACCGTGTCGAGGTGGTGAGCGGGTGGTTCGAGGGCGTCACGACCGGCGGGCCGGTCGGCCTGCTGATACGCAACGTCGATACGCAGGATATCCATATCGACCAGTACCGTGACGTCAAGGACGTCATTCGTCCCGGGCACGCCGAGGTGAATTTCTTTCACCGGTACGGCGAGCACCTCGACTGGTGCGGCGCCGGCAGGGCCAGCGGCCGCGAGACGGTCGGCCGGGTCGCCGGCGGCGCGGTTGCCAAGCAGATCCTCGGTGGCCGCGGTATCGAAATCCTCGGCCACGTGATCGAATCGCACGGCATCACGGGCCGGTGCGTGACCGACGGCACCATGACCTTCGATGAGGTCAAGGCCAACTACCGGAAAAACGAACTGAACTGCTGCGACCTCGACGTCGCCGGCGAGATGCTCGACGATCTGTCGAAGGTCGCCGATGCGGGCGAGACGGCGGGCGGCACGATCGAATTCATCGTGCGCGGCGTTCCCGCCGGCGTCGGGGAGCCGGTGTTCGACAAGCTCAAGGCCACGATCGCCCACGGACTCTGCAGCATCGGCGCGATGACCGGCCTGACGTTCGGCGGCGGATGGGACGCGGCGCGGGTACTCGGCAGCGAATGGAACGACCAGCCCGTCGTGGAGGACGGGTGCGTGCGGTGGGAGACGAACCACTGCGGCGGCTTTCTCGGCGGCATGACCACCGGCGAGGATCTCCTCATAAAGGTCGCGGTGAAACCCACGCCGACGCTCTCGGTGGACCAGAAGACGGTCGACATGATGACCATGGAGGAGGGAACGCTTTCCGCGATCACCCGCCGCGACATCACGCTGCTGCCCCGGTGGTACCCGGTGGGCGAGGCGATGACGGCCATCGCCGTAGTCGACGGCCTCTTCATGTACGAGGCGTGGTACGGCATGAGCGACCAGATGGACCCCAAGTGGCGGAAGATCACCAGGCCCCGGAACACCGGCGAGTACACGAAGTAAAAAAGGGGTCAGAACTATTTTATCTTTTTTATCGAAATATAGTCATGACATAAAAAAATAGTTCTGACCCCTTTTTCTACGCTAGGTTCCCGCCCCGCACCTGACTAGAAGTTCCAGCGCGGGGTAGTCGTACCGGCATATCTCGATTGCGTCGATGCGCACCGTTCGCGGAGGAATGTCGACGTCACGGCCGTCCCGCGCCAGCCGGTAGGCCCGCCTGCCGTCGACGTGGACGGCCGAGTGGGCGGGGGGCATTTGGTCGATCGAGCCGACGAATGAATCGACCGCCGCGCGGACTGATTCGATCGCGGGCGGGGACACCCCCTCCGCCGTGTCGATCCGCCCCTCGCTGTCGCCGGTGGTGCTTGTAGCGCCCAGCCGTATGCGCGCACGGTATTCCTTGGGCATTTCACGGACGTACTCGGCCAGGCGGGTCGCGCCGCCGACGCAGACGACCAGAACGCCCGTGGCGAACGGGTCGAGCGTGCCGGCGTGGCCGACCTTCGTCTTTCGCGGCAGCAGGCGGCGGATGCGGGCGACGATGTCGTGGCTGGTCGGCCCGGCGGGCTTGTCGATGTTCAGAAAACCGAAGAATTGCATCATTTCGTTAACGCGTTTTCACTGTATGGCCTTTGTTCATCCCGAAAGGCCCCGGCGGGTATATTTATCGGACATTGCGGCGAAAAAACCGTGAAAAAGCCGACGATACCGGTACCCGGCGCTCATCGTCCGTCCGTCGCTGTGCCGATAAAAGCATCAGGCCGTCATGATCGGCCCGGAAAACGACAATCGATGATCAGTATACCTGGGACGTGGAGTGATGTGAATATGCCGAACTGGAGCAGTGCGCCGCTTGCGGTCGCCGCGAAGATAAGGAAGTACTTCACGATCGAGCAGGCAAACAAGTCTCTGGTTCTCCTTCAACGGATTGTCGGGGAAGTGATGCAGGAATACCGGCGCCTCCTGGAACTCGAGGAACTGATCGAGGAGGCGGAGGACGATAACGGCGGTGGCGGGTTGAACCGCTATCGCCGGCAGCTCGTGGACACGGTCGACCGTGTCCAGGAGTGTCTCGAGGAACTCGAACTGATCGGGGTCGTGCTGCGCGATTTTACGAAGGGGATCGTCGATTTTCCGGCCCGGCGGGACGGCCGGGAGATCCGGCTCTGCTGGATGTTCGGGGAACAGCGCGTCGCGCACTGGCACGAGGTCGACGCCGGCTTCGCGTCCCGGAAAGAGCTGGCGGCGCCGGTGGTAAGCTGAATGACGACGGGGGGCTGGCATGCGGGGACGATGTGGGGTATCCTGTATGTCCCAACGATATATTCCTTGTGCCCTTGAATACCGGGAGCGGACATGAACAGGCGAACATTTCTCCAGGGACTCGGCATCGGTGCGGGCGCGGCGTCGATCGGCCGTCCGCGGGCCGCCGGCGCCGCCGTCAAAGGCGGCCGGCCGAACTTTATCATCGTTTTCAACGACGACCAGGGATACCAGGACCTCGGGTGCTTCGGATCACCGAAGATCAAGACTCCCCACGTCGACGCCATGGCGCAGGAGGGGATGCGGTTCACCGACTTTTACGTCGGGGCATCGGTCTGCACGCCCTCGCGGGCGGCGCTGCTGACCGGCTGCTACCCGGAGCGGGTGGGCAACCTGCCGGTCCTGTTTCCGCATTCCGACCGGGGACTGAACCCCGCGGAACACACCATGGCCGACCTGCTGAAAGCGCAGGGGTACGCGACCGCCTGCATCGGCAAGTGGCACCTCGGGCACCTGGCGGAGTTCCTGCCCACCCGCCAGGGGTTCGACTGCTACTACGGGATACCCTACAGCAACGACATGTGGCTCGATACCGACATGCCGCTGGCCGAGGACGCCGTCCTGCGGGAAGGGGTCACCCGCGAGAACATCTCCTCCCACGGCAAGAGCAAGAGAAACAAGGTGCCCCTCATGCGGAACGAGGAGGTCATCGAGTACCCGGCCGACCAGACCACCATCACCCGCCGGAGCGCGGACGAGGCGATCGCATTCATCGAGAAACACCGGGACAGGCCGTTCTTCGTCTACCTGGCGAACACGATGCCCCACATTCCGCTGTACGCCTCAGACCGGTTCCGGGGCACCAGCGATGCCGGCCTGTACGGCGATTGCATCGAGGAGATCGACTGGAACGCGGGGCGGATCCTCAAAAAGCTCAAGGAGCTGAACATCGACGAGAAGACCTTCGTGGTCTTCACCTCCGACAACGGCCCGTGGAAACTCAAGCAGGGATGCAAGGTCAAGGGCAACATGAACCGCCGCGTGGGCGGCTCCGCCGATCCCCTGCGGGGATACAAGTTCTCCCAGTGGGAGGGCGGGATGCGGGAGCCGACGGTCATGTGGTGGCCCGGCACCATACCGGCCGGGACCGAGTGCCGCGAGCCGGTCTGCTCGATGGACCTGCTGCCGACCTTCGTGAAACTGGCGGGCGGTGAACCGCCGGCGGACCGGCCCATAGACGGCCTGAGCATTATCCCGCTGATAACGGGGGCGAAGGATGCCAAGACCCCGCACGAGGCGATTTTCTACCGCAAGGTCGGGGTGCGGAGCGGAAAGTGGAAGTACATCCGCGGAAAACTGTTCGACCTTCAGAAGGATATAGCCGAACAGAACGACGTCGCGAAGGATAATCCCGCCGTCGTCGCCCGCCTCAAGAAGCTGCTCGACGACCACCGGCGCGAGATGAAGGAACACGGCCGGCCGGCGGGACGCGCCGCCGGGACAGCGAAGGGATTGCCGGGTTGGAAGGTCTGCGGGGGCAACTTCAGGGTCGAGAACGGCGTGCTGAAGCAGGCGAAAGAATCCGGCGAGACGGCCGTCTTCGCGCCGGGACCCGCCGTCGCCGACTACACGCTGGAGGTCCGCGGGCGGGCCGTCAAGGGCAAGGAGGGCTTCAGGGTGATGGTTCGCGCGCAGGATATGGATAACTACTACCGCTGGAGTACCGGGGCCTTCGGGAACGAAAAGCACTCGCTGATGGTCGTTTCGAAGGGGAAGGTGACCGAGCGGGACGAATTCAAAGCGGGGACAGTCTCGCACGGGCAATGGCATGACCTGCGGGTCGCGGTTCGGGGCGATGCGGTCACGTGCTTCCTCGACGGAACCCTGACGAATGAGGCCGCGTTCGGCCCCTGCGAGAAGGGCGGTGTCGGGCTCGGTTCCTGCAATACCGCCGTCGAGTTCAGGGACCTGAAGGTGACCGCCCCGGACGGGACGGTGCTCCTGGAGGGATTCTGACCGCCGTGAAGGGGGGCGCCGTCAGAACTTCCGGCTCTTTTCGAGTATGGTTTTCAGCTTGGTGCACGTGGTCGTCACCTGGCGATCGGAGAGGTCGAGGATGTCCCGGAGCGCCTCGCCGATGGCCGGGATGTACCGCTCGATGTAGCTCCGCTTTTTCAGTTCCTTCCGCATGCGATCGACCTTGCGAATATGCCTGCCGAGCTTCCGGCCGCACTCCTGGAGGGCGAGGCGGATCTCCTTGGTGATCTCCGGGTACTCGGCAATGGCCTCCTTCGATTCGCTCGTGAACGGCACCCAGACCGATCCCATGTGCACGACGATCGTGATGTCGCCGGCGGGCAGCGCGCCGCGGCTCTGCGGCAGCCCGTAATTGCGCCAGTCGATATCGAGGACCGTTCTCGTGATCGCGCACGCGCCCTGCTGGTACTGGAGGGGAACACGGTTGGCGAACCGCAGGATCTTCGCGAGAGAGCCGCCGTTGTCCGCCTCGCCGTTTTCTTCGAGTTCATCGATACTGTCGGCCTTCGAGTGGGCCTTCTTGTCGCCCGGCTTGCCGTAGGCGACGGCGGCCTCGATGATGAAGGGATTTCCACGGTAGACGGCGGGTTTTCGGGTGACACCCGTGTAGAAATCCGCATCGATGACGTTTTTCAGTCCCTCGATCAGCGCGTCCTCGCCGATGGGCACGATACAGTCCTTGCGGGGGGCCATGATACGGGTCTGTTCGATGGTCTCGTAGAGGGCTTGCGACATGTCCGCGTCGATGCGGGAGGGGCGCGTGCGGGGTGTCAGGGTTTTTTCCTTCAGCTTCTCCGTCGATGCGGCCGCCTCGATGATCTGCCTGGCGACCCGGGGGGACACGCAGGAGAATTCCGAGGTCAGGAACTGCTGGATCGTTTTCGCCCCCGTGTCGTGGATCATCTTGATCAGGACACCGAGTTCCACGCCGTGCGGATGCGGTTTTATTTCCCGGGGGACGGGGGGAATCGTCCTGGTCGTCGAGTCGTACTGCTCCTCGCGGCCGTCGGGCGCGACGAACCTGATCTTGACGTGGGAATTGGCGATCGCCGTCTGGCGGAGATACTCGTCGACGCTCCGGCGCCCGCGCTTGTAGCTGGCCTCGAGTTCTATCTCGACCTTCGTGCCGTGGGCCATCTCGTCCCACGCGATGATCTCGTCGGTGATTATCGTGGGGCGGTTTTTCTTGGTGTCGATCTTCAGCTCGTAGTAGTGAACCTTCGCCCGCTTGCTTGTGCGGCTGGTGATGCGTACCGGGCGGCCGGTGGTCAACAGGCCGTACATCCCCGCCGCCGAGATGCCGATGCCCTGTTGTCCCCGGCTCATCTTGAGCCGGTGAAACTTGCTGCCGTACAGGAGGCGGCCGAAAATGTTGGGAATCTGCTGCTTGACGATCCCCGGCCCGTTGTCCGTCACGGAGACCCGGTAGTTTTTCTCGGTCAGCTGTTCGACGCGGATAGCGATGTCCGGCATGATGCCGGCCTCTTCGCAGGCGTCGAGCGAATTGTCGACGGCTTCCTTGATCGTCGTCAGCAGGGCCTTGCTCGGATTGTCGAAGCCGAGGAGGTGCCGGTTCTTGGCGAAAAATTCACTGACGGAAATATTCCGCTGGTTTTTGCCCATCGATTCGGCGGTGGCAAAGGTTTCCTTCTTTCGCCTGTTCTTCGCGGGTGCTGTTCGGGATTTAACCGTGGCTGCAGCGGTGGTTGTCTTCTTCTTCTTCTTCTTCTTCTTCTTCTGCTGCTGCTGCTTTGCGGTTTTCTTTTTTTTCGTTGCGGTTTTCTTTTTCTTCGGTTTCCGTGCGGTTTTCTTCGCTTTTTTCTTTTGTGCCATCCGTGTGACCTCTTTATCTGTTACTCGGCGGTTCGTCGTCACCGTTACCGGTGCGGTATGCGGTACGGTCAGGGCAGTTCGGATCCTTCGATGACGGTTCCCTTGTTGCGTTCGATGGTCAGATCCCAGCCCGGGGGTTTTTTCATCGTGAAGACAGCGGATTTGATTTCAGCATCGGTTTTGATATTGTTGAACGTGACCAGGGTAGTGTTCTTGTTGTGGTCCCTGCTGTGAATCCTGACCGGAAGATTGTTCTCGCGGTCTATCCACATTTCAAGGCGGACAAAATTGATCTCTTCCTTGTGTTCACGACGGGGGACCAGCTTGAGATAATCCGTGTTTTCGGGGTCGCCCTTTTTGGTGTTACGCGTGATCGTTTCGAACATCTTGATGACGTTGTCCGCCTTCTGTCCGAACGGCACGGGAAAGGGGCCCTCGCCGATCTTCAGGGCATCGATCTTCTCGCCTTTCGCCGCAACCTGGATTCGTGTCATGGATTTGATCGTGTGCTTTGCAATGGTCAGCCAGTTGCCGTCGAACAGGTAATCTATCCGGTTGTCGGTAGCGGGCTTGTTGCCGAGTTTCAGGGTCTTGAAGGATATGCGAAACCGCGCGGAAGACGAACCGGTCGCTTCAGCGGTCGGGTTGTGAAACGCGACCCACCCCGTCCGCGTGCGGGTATCCCCGGTCAGGGGCGATACCACCGTGTACACCAGGTCGGCCTTCAAGGATTCGTATGTTTTCCCCGATCGCTCGAGACGGTTGAGGATGGCCCTGACCTCGGCGGAGGCGGAGGGCGCCGGTTTTTCAACATCGGATGTCCGGTTATCGCAGGAGCTGTCGGGCTGAGGATGTTTGTTCTCCTTCGCCGCGGCACCGAATGAAATCGCTCGTATGCCGATGATGCACAGTAGTATGACCGGTTTGCTGTTCATTGTCTCTTTCCGTAATTTTCGACTAATCTGATCGCCAGTTTGACCAGGACAATAAGGACGGCGACGGCGATGAGGCAAACCGTTGCTATCCAGCCGTGGTCCGCGAGCATGTACGTCAGGGCGGCTATGATACCATATCGTATTGCTCGGCCCAAAAAGTTCGCGGCGGCAAATCGCGTCCGGGGATACCCGTAGGCTGCGGCAAGGGGTCGGGACACGTCCACGGGGATCGGGGCAATATTGAAAAACATCAGTATGCCGAAGGGGTAGCCGGAAAACCATCGCTCGGCCAGTGCGTAGCCGCGGGTGTTCCTGATCTTCGCTATGCGCCTGCTTCTCAGCATCAGCGTGAAGATGTGGTAATCGTTCAGGTTGGCCACGGTGCTCCCCGCGGCCCCCGCGACAGATATCAGAAATACCGTGGAGTACAACTCGCCGGTGATACCCGGTGCAATGGCCGCCGCCGAAATGAGCCAGCTCGTATTGAGGAGGGTAAATGTGCAGGCCAAAGACAGGTAGAGCGCGATGATCATCAATCGCAGCGCAGCCGGCGTCGCGTTGACGGATTTCTTGAATGCGGCCCACCCGGAGAAATCGAGGTTGGGCGGGTCCTGCAGCATGATGAGCACGCATCCCGCAAGGAGTGATACCAGCCAGGCCGCGAAAAAGGCGAACCAGCGGCGCGTGCGAATAGCGCCGCCGTGCCGAACCGCCGGAAGCGGGGCGGCGGGGTGAGGGCCCGTCACGATATGTCCCCGGGTTCGCCGTGCAAGCGGCCGTCGTCCATGTGAAGTACTCGTTCCGCGCAGGAGGCGACATTCGGGTCGTGTGTTATCATCACTATGGTATGTCCCCGGGCGGCGTGTATGTCCCGGAAACAGTCGAGAAGCCTGGTGGTGTTTCCCCGGTCAAGGTTACCGGTGGGTTCGTCCGCGAGTATGATTTTCGGGTCGTGTGCAATCGCCCGCGCGATGGCGGTACGCTGCTGCTCGCCGATGGACATCTCCGCGGGTTTCCGGTGCGCAACACCGGCGATGCCGAGTTGTTCGAGCAGAGCGCCGATCCTGTCGTCGGTTTTTATGCCGCGTATTTTCAGAGAGATGGCTATATTGTCCTTCGCCGTGAGGGACCCGATGAGATTGAATCCCTGAAAAATGAAGCCGATCATGTCGCGCCGGATCAGCATTCTGCCGGATTCGTTTTGCGGAACCGGCTGCCCGTCCAGCAGCAGATCTCCCTTGTCGGGCGGTGTCATCAGGCCGAGCACGTGGAGGAGGGTGCTTTTTCCGCAGCCGCTGGGCCCCATGACGGCGACGAATTCCCCGTCCCGCACGTCGAGTTCGAGGCCGGTCAGAGCCGCGACCCTGGCGGGGCCGCGGCCGTATGACTTGCAGAGCCGGTGGGCGCCGATGATTGTGTTCCGGTCATTCATAGCGCATGGCCTCGACCATGTCGGTTCGCAGCGCCTGCCACGCCGGATATGCGGCCGAAAGCAGGGCGCCGAGCAGGGCGGCGGCCAGGGCCGTGACTACCCAGGTCATCGAAATATCGACGGTCAGGAGCGGTTTTATTTTTTCGATCGCCCAGCCGGCGGCGAAGCTTCCCCCGATCCCCGCCGCCGCTCCCGTGCCGGTAATCATGATCGATTCGGCAACCACCTGCGAGACGAGGAAAGCGGGACCGGCGCCGCAGCTCTTGAGGATCGCGATTTCCCGCCGCTGTTGCAGGACCATCGTGTAGAGCGTGCTGGTAACGAACAGGAACGCGATCGACAGGGCTATGATATTCACGGCGTCGACGTAGGTGAACAGGATGCCGAATTTCTGCTCGAGAAAGCCGCGATATCGCTTCATGGACATGACATCGAGGCCGTAGGCACGGCCGATCTTCTCCGCGGCCTGGCTTTCGGTCATGCCCGGCGGCAGTGCCTTGAGCTTGACGAAAATCATCGTGCACTTGGTAATGTCCCCGATGCCGAAGAGTTCCTGCGCCGTCCTGAGAGGCATAAAGATACGCGTGGTGACCCCGGTTTCGACGATACCGGTTATCGTCCATTCATGGTTTGACGCGGTCACTGTCTGCCCGCAGCGGTATCCCCCGGCGTCGGCAAGCCGTTGGTCGATCACGATTTCCATGCCGTCGTGGGCCGGGTCGGAAAGGTCGGCGGGGGTCAATTCGAAGATCTCGTCGCTGTCGGCCGGCGCGGTCTTGAATTGTTCGAGCCAGGTGCCGAACCTGTTTTCCGGGTCGAACAGGCGGCCTTCGACGATCTCGTGATTCCGGGAGAACATGCTCCAGTCATCCGGCGAAACGGCTATTACCCGCTGGTCCTGGCCCGCCAGCCTCATCGTGTAGATGAAGGCGGGGACGGCGCGATGAACCAGATCGGGGAAATCCTTTTCGATTCTGGGGGCGATCTTTTCGTGCAGCTTGATACCGCTCAGCGTCGGCACGCTGTTTGACGTTCCCGGGGGCACGACGATGAGCTCCGCGTCGACCGATTCCATCCGTTCCGCTATTTCGTAGAGGCTGCCCCGGGAAAGACCGGTCAGTGCCACCAGCATGCAGGTGGCGATACCGATACCGCCGGCGCACAGGAGGCTCCGTGATTTATGGTGCATGATATTGGCGAGCGGAAGATACACGTCAGGACACTCCATTCCCCACGATGTGCTCAAGTTCCGACAATTGGTGGATAACAAAATCGGATTCTTTTTTGAATTCGCGCCACCGCGCGGATGTTGCCATGAGCACGCTGACGGCGCCGGCCGCGTTAGCCGCGATGATATCGTAAATATAATCCCCGACACAGAGGGTTTCCCGGGGTTCGGTGCCGAGCACGGCGCAGGCTTCAATAATGCCGGCCGGGTCGGGTTTCGTCATGCCGTCCTCGCGGGAACGGATAAGTTCGAATGCCGGAAGCCCGGTGCGTTCGAACACGATGTCCACCGCGGGTCGCGAGTTTCGCGTCAACAGGCCCGTTTTGAGCCCGGCGCGGCGCAGTCGGCAAAGCATTTCCGGTGCGTCCTCGTGGAGTGTCGCTTTGTGTGCGGCCGCCGTCTCGACGGCGATCAGCCGGTCGGCGACCCGTTGGCTTCGCGTGGGTTCCATGCGGGAAATGGCATCGAGAATGTCCTGCCCCGGCGGGATGGACAGATCGGCCCGGACCGCGTCGAAGTCGAGCATCGGTTCTATCAGGGTGCCGTCCATGTCAAAAATAACCGCCTTGTACGGTGGCATCGACGTTCTCCGTAACCGCCGTGTTGCGGGCGGTATGAAATTAAAGCATGACAATGTCCGCCGCCAGCCGTTAAAATAAAACGCGCGAGTGCCGGACATCCCGCGGCCGTTATCGGCGCGTTTCCGGTGGAAAGCGGTACGAAGATGAAAGATACCTTTTTAGTGCATTTTGTAAAGGTGCTGCTGTTTCTTTACGCGGCATTATCGGCGGTTTCGCCCGCCGCGGCGCAGGCGCAGTGGTGGAAGCTGCGGTGGCCGTACCGGTGCCGGCTGACCGTACAGAATTACCGGAAGGCCACCGGCTACGCGGGCGACGACGTGGGGGTCGCCACCTTCAGGACCGGCGGGCTTGCCGGTAAGCGGGGCGGGGATATACGCGTCATTGCGTCCGATCTTACCGTGTGCCCGACGCGCATCCTGGCGATGGGGCCGGGGGATACCGTGCAAATTGCCTTCGGCCTGCGACCGGGGAAAGACACCTATTTCGCCTACTTCGGAAACAGCGAGGCCGCGGAAGACGGTTCTCCGCGGCTTGCTGTTCGGCGGGGCGTACTGCTGGAGATGTGGAAGTACGCCGGCGGCAACGCCAACAATCTCGACGATGCGCAAAAAACACTGGAACGGGCGATGAAAAAGGGGGGAATGATCGGGCGGGGAATGAGGACGAGGATCTACCTCGGGTACAATCCCTTTGGTCCGGAGAGCAGCATCGTTTCCCGGTATACGGGATTCCTGGATTGCCCGGCGGACGGCGAGTACCTGTTTTCCATCACCAGCAACCACGCCTCGTTTCTGGTTATTGACGAGAAGCTGGTGGTAAAAAAACCGGGCTGGCACGGCGCGGTCAGGCAGTCGAAGTTCCGGGGGACCCTGCGGATCGAGAAGGGGGTGCACACGCTGGTCTGTTACCACGTAAACAAGCACCACGATCCCCGCGTGGTGGTTGCCTGGCGGCCGCCGGGTGAAGAGAAGATACGCGTTATTCCCGGCGGGGCATTCCTTCCCTTTTTCAGCGGTACCGCCGGGGCCATCGAAAAGAAGGGCGGGGTCGTGGATATCGATTTTTTCGTGACCCATGCCGGGGAGGCGTTCCTGAAAAATCGTTATCACCAGCGGTATATTTTCAAGGCCGTACAAACGGGTACGGTCCCCCGCGAAATGAAATGGCACTGGGATTTCGGCGACGGTATTTCCTCGAAGGCGTCGGAAAACGAAATCGATCATGTGTACCTGGAGGACGGCACCTACACGGTAACGCTGAAAGGGTCGTACGGGAGAAAATCGTTCGAACGGATTCACGTCCTTCATGTCGAGCGGCCCTGGGACAGGAGGACCGCCAAAGACATCGAGCAGGTCACGCTCTATGCATCAATCGTTCTGAATTACGACGTGTCGAACATGTCGTCGGGGGCCAACGCCGAAGCCGTTCTGCTGTTCCACCGCGCGGGAATGAAGAAAGACGTTCTGCGGGCCGCACAGGCATTTCTGGCCCGGGAAAAGGCGCCCGCCAAACAACTCAACCTTGTCATGCCGGCCTGTACGGAGGTTCTTTTCGCATACAAAAAACCGGCCGGTGCCGCACAGGCGCTGCTGCGGGCGTCTGAAATGACCCGTGATGTCGGCGCATCGTCGGCGTTCATGCTGCAGGCGGCGGATATCCTCCTTGACGAACAGGACAATGTTACGAAGGCCGAGGAGATTTACCAGAAGGTCCACAAACAGGCGGATGGATTGAAAAAGAGGGCGGCGGTCATCGGACTGGGAGATGTTCATCTGGCCCGCGGCGAGTATCAGAAGGCCGGGAAGCGCTATGCGGCAGCAGGGCGGCGGGGGAAGCAGGCGGTCGAAAATCCGGCGATTGCGCGGGGGGATTTCGCTCACAAGATAGTTGATTACGTGCGCCGGGGGGAGATGGAGGCGGCGGCGGAAATGGTGCGGGCATGGGAAGAGGCGATGCCCGGGGACAAACTCACCGGCTACCTGGCGCTGCTGGACGCGCGGCGATTGTATGCAATGGAACAATATCGCTGCGCCCTGCTGAAGGCCCAGCGACTGGTGGGGGTGAATCCGGAAAGCCAGTATGCCCCGGAACTGCTCATCCTCGCGTCGAAGGCTCACGTGAAGCTGGGGCAGAAAGACCGGGCGGTCGAATGCCTGAAGAGAATACTGGAAGAGTATGCCGAATCGCCCTGTTCAGTGGAAGCGTCGAGACTCTTGAAAAACGGGTGACGGTGCGAGGGGGTTGCGGCATTACCGCGCGCCCGTTCACGCGGATTGTGTGTTCAGTGGATACGGAATAGCGAATTGAGTATACCAACATTGGATATCACCGGCGGCCGCGCGCTCGACGACGCCGTCAGAAAGTCGGCGGATTGTCTGCACGCGGGTGGCCTCGTCGTCTTTCCCACCGAAACGGTCTACGGCATTGCCGCCCTCGCTTCGGCGCCCGGCGCGATGGACCGGTTGCGTAAACTGAAATCCCGCCCCCACGCCCCGTTCAGTATTCACATCCCGGATGCCGAACAGTCGCACCGATACGTTCGTGATATACCGCTTGACGGCCGGATGCTTATCCGCCGGGCGTGGCCGGGACCCCTGACCGTGTTGCTTGAAACGGGCGGCGCTTTCGCGGATCGTCGTTTATCGACGGTGCCCGGATTGTACGAATCCCTGACGCACGGCGATCGGGTGGGCCTGCGCTGCCCCGACCACGCCTTCGCCGCCCGGCTGCTGGCCGCGGTCGACGGCCCGGTCGTCGCCCCGAGTGCGAATCTCGCGGGAGAGCGTTCGCCGCGAGATGCATCGGAGGTTTCGGATGAACTCGCGAGTGGTGTCGATCTGCTGGTAGACGGCGGTACGGCCCGTTACGGAAAAGACAGCACCATCGTCAGTCTCGACGATCAGGGGGTGGCGTTCGTTCGCACCGGGGTTTACGACGAGAGGATGATTTTCCGGATGATGCGCCGGAAAATATGCTTTGTCTGTACCGGCAATACGTGCAGGAGTCCCATGGCCGCGGGAATTGCCGCGAAGATCATCGCGGAAACCCTGGGCTGCGGCGTTGACGAGTTGACAGCGCGCGGGATTGAAATCGTGTCCGCCGGAATCGCCGCGCCGGAAGGTTTTTCCCCGACAGCCGAGGCGATCGAAGCCGCCGGAAGGATGGGAGCCGACATACGGTCTCACCGATCCAGAATGTGCACCCCGGACTTGATTACGTCATGCGATCTGGTACTATGTATGACTGCTGATCACGTGGCCGATACCTGCCGATTGTCCGGCGATGTCGGCGTGGAAATACGCAGGCTGGATCTTGACGGTGATATCGAAGATCCTGTCGGCGCGGGTCTTGAGATCTACTGCAAAACGGCCGACCGGATACAACGGTCTGTTCGTGCGATACTGAAGGGATTCAATTTGTGATGAAAATCGCTATCGCATCCGATCACCGGGGTGTTTCTGCAAAAGCGGCACTGACGCTTTTTCTGAAGGAACTCGGCCACGAGGTCGACGACAAGGGTACCCACGACAGCAACTGCTGCGATTACACCGACGTGGCGTATATTACCGGCAAGGCCGTTGCATCCGGTGAAACGGCGATGGGCATCCTTATCTGCGGCAGCGGCATCGGCATGAGCATTTCCGCCAACAAGATAAAGGGTATCCGTGCCGCGCTGTGCCACGATGAACTCAGCGCGGAGTTGTCCCGCCGGCACAACAACGCGAATATCCTGTGTCTGGCGAGCGATGTCATGGGGGAGGAGTTGATGAGGAGAATAGTCGGAAACTGGCTGGAAACGGCATTCGAGGGAGACGGCCGGCACGGCAGGCGCGTCCGTAAAATCGGCTGCATAGAGGAGGGGCAGAACCCGGCCGACCTGAAGGAATGAGGCCGCCGTATCGGCCGTGGCATACGGCTAATCGATCAAGAGGGGTTCCGGCCGGCAGGCGGGGGTTTTTCCGAACGCGGAAGCGGAAATACCGAGCATGATTGCCGTTGTTCCTGTTTTTCCGACGAACATCGCTGCAACAAGCAGCAGTTTGTAGGGAATATTATCGCTCAATCTCGCCGTTGCCCCCGTTGAAAGCCCCGCATTGCCGCAGGCGCTGCAGGCCTCGAAAAACAGGTCCGGGAGCGTTTCCGCGCTGTCGATGCCGAACAGACACGCGGTAACGAACCCGAGGAGCAGCAGATGAAAGACCGCCGCCACGGCGGCCCGTCCGATCAGTGCGCGACCGGACGGGCGATTGAAATCGGTGAAACGCGACCTGCGCCCCGTAATCGCGGTCACCGCGGCCGCGATAAGCACGACGAGGGTTATAACCTTTATGCCGCCGGCCGTTCCCCCGGGGCCGCCGCCGATGGTCATGAGCCCACAGAGCCACAGTTTCCCCGTATCTGACAGCCCCCCGATGTCGACGGTATGAAAGCCCGTTGACCGGGCGGCGACGGTGGTGAAAAATGATTCCCGCAGAAGCGAAACACCCGCGCCGGGTTCAAGCGGGGCAGCGAGAACCGTTTCGCCGAATTGCGATTCGATAATCGCCAGTCCGGCCGCGCCGATGACCAGGAGCAAGGCCGTCGCGATGACGACCGTGCGCGCATGGAGCGACACCGGTGCGGTCCGGTCCACACGCCGCCCGAACGCGCGCGAGATGGTGCGCACGACGTCGTGGAGGGCGGGATAGCCGAGACCTCCCAGTATGATCAGCGGCGCGATGATCCCGATCAGGTGGAAGTGTGTTACGCCCGGTCCCGCGTCCGCGGACAGGTTCTCCGGATAGAGTGACACGCCGGCATTACAGAACGCGGAGATGCTGTGGAACACCCCGTGCCACGCGCATTTGGCCGGGCCCGTCGGGTCGCCGCGCGGGGTGGACGCGGCAGGATCGGCGAAGTGCGTCATCAGGAATACCGCCCCCGCGATTTCGACGGCGAGGCAGAACAGGATCGCTCTGCTTACGATGCGCCTCATCCTCGTTCTCAGGTGCTCGGTGTCCCCGCTCAGGGTTTCATGGGAGGATGGCCGCACGAGAATGCCCAGGCGCAGGGCGAGTACCGTACCGAACACGATCGTCCCCAGCCCGCCCAGTTGGATCAGGGTCAGGAGGACCGCCTGGCCGAACGGCGTGAACTGCGTCCCGGGATCGGCGACCGTGAGGCCCGTGGTGCAGGTCCCCGCGGTTGCCGTGAAGAAGGCGTTGTCGAAGTACCAGCGTCCGCGGTATGCGGGCCGGATCGCTGCCGGGAGCAGCAGCAGGGCGGTGCCGAGCGCGCAGAGGACAATGAAATAGGCGACGAACAGTGCGGCCGTGCGGGCCGAGCGACCTCCCGGAATGTCCCGACAGACCGCGTCATGAAACAGGATCGCCGCGGGAACGCAGCGCGAGACGAGGAGGTACACCGCTGCGGCCCCCAGAATGTCGGCGGCGGACACCGACAGCAGCGCCGCGCCCGCCAGAACGGTGGCGGCGACCAGGTCCTGCCAGTTGTCGACGATATACGCATCCCGCATATGTCTTGAAACCATTCTGAACACAGCGGTTGCGGCGTAGAGTACGATCGCCGCGATCCCGGCGGCGGCGATGACGTCTCGCGACACGGGCAGGTCGCGCGGCGCGAAACCACCGTATTGCATGACAAGGAAGGCGGCGGCGATGACCGCTGCGCACCAGGGGACAACGGTCTCAATGCAAAAAACGGGGAATGATGCGCTGCGGCGACTGGATTGGCGGTCGTCCTGCATGTGCGTATCCGGCGGGGTGTCACGTTCCGCCCGTAGCATCACCTATTTCTTGTACACCTGATCCGGGTCGAAGACTTTTTCGTCGACGATTTCCCAAGCCCCGGTATCATCAAGTTTGCGATAGAAGCAGGAAAAATAACCCTTGTGGCACGCCGCGCCGTTTTGCCTGACCACGACGATGAGCGTGTCCTTGTCGCAATCGGTGTAGATGGCCCTCACTTCCTGCGTGTGCCCGGAAGATTCTCCCTTCATCCAGTATTGTTGCCGGCTCCTGGACCAGAAATGGGTTTTGCCGGTTGTGATCGTGTCTCGCAGAGAGTCCGCATTCATGTAGGCAACCATGAGCACTTTTCGGGTCTCTTCATCGACGCATACCGCCGGAATCAATCCGTCGTCCGTGTATTTCATTTCGCTGATTGTTGTTTCGATGTTGTCCATCAACCATTCTCCTTACCAGGAATCGGAAAGGCATGCTACCAACCACACCGTGATCTGTCTACCGCGGTTTTCCGGAGATTCCGCGCCGCCCCTTTGTTTTTTTCCGCGCCGTGGGTATGATATCCGGACCGAGAACATATGCGTGAAAGGAACGAGTATGGTGGCTTCCGTAAATAGCGTACCGATAGACGAAAACGAGGTAACGGCGGAATTCGATCGTCTCAAGCCTCATTACGACGAACACGTACGCGCCGACAACGAGGACGCATCAGACGAGCAGTTGATGGAGTGGGCCAGGGAGAATGTCATCGAGCGCATGCTCATTCGCCAGTCAGCCGAAAAGGAACCTCCCGTTGATCCCGAGGAAGTGAAAACGGCGTACGAGTCGATCATGGAACAGGTGGAAGACGCGCCGGAGGATGAGGTGAAGCACGATATCGAACTGAACATGAAGATCGAGCGGCTGGTCAACCGCATCCAGGACGAGGCCCCGGAAATCACCGAGGAACAGTGCCGTCGGTGGTACGAGGAAAACCGCGACCAGTTCCAGGTTCCCGAGCAGGTCAGGGTGCGGCACATTGTCAAGCATGTCGACGGTCTCCATCCCCGCGAAGAGGCCTATTCCGCGATCCAGGAAGTGAAGATGCAGCTTGACCAGGGGGCGGACTTCGAGGAACTGGCCCGGGAGCATTCCGATTGCGCGGACGACGGGGGAGATCTCGGTTACTTTCCCCGGGGGCAGATGGTCGAGGAGTTCGAGGACGTGGTATTCAACATGACGTTGGGGGATGTCAGCGATATATTTCTGACACAGTTCGGCTACCACATAGCGAAACTGGAAGATCGCGTTGGGGCCGGCCCCGTTCCGTTCGAGGAAGCCGGCGACCGGATTGCCGAGCGCCTTGCCGAAGAGGCTCGCCAGGATGCGATAAACCAATACGTCGATCAACTGAAGGCGGAGGCGGAAATCGTCAGGGAGTAGTAGGCGGAGCCCCGGCTGTCCGCACCGCTGTTTGCACCACTGTCTCTGTCGTTGGTCGTTATCCGCCGATGCCGAACTCTTTGAGCATCTTCGCGAGGGCGGGGCGGTGTTCGTCGGCCAGGGGAACCAGGGGCAGGCGCACCTGTCCGCTGCACAGGCCGGCCATTTCCATGGCAGCCTTTATGGGGATCGGGTTGGTTTCGCAGAACATGCCCTTGAACAGCGGGAAGAGTTTCAGGTGCTGCTGTGTGGCCGCTTCAAGGTCGCCGCTCAAAAATGCGTCGCAGAGGGCGCGCACCTCGGCCGGGAGGATATTTGCCAGTACACTGATAACCCCTTTGCCGCCGACCGACGCAATGGGGAGGGTCAACGAGTCGTCGCCCGAGAGTATGGTTATCTCGCAGAGCGACGCAATGGCCGACGATATGTCGAGGCTCCCGGTGGCTTCCTTGATCGCGACGACCGGGTCGATCTTTTCATACATGTCGGCGATGGTTTCCGGTTCGAGCTTTATCCCGGTGCGCCCGGGGATGTTGTAGAGCACGATCGGGAGATCTATCTCCGCGATGGCCTTGACGTGGTCGAACATGCCGCGCTGGGGCGGCTTGTTGTAATAGGGATTTACCACCAGGCAGGCGTCGGCGCCCACGCGTCTGGCGTGTGTTGTCAGTTTCACGGCCTCGGCCGTCGAATTGCTTCCCGTGCCGGCTATGACCGGTACCCTCCCGGCCACTTTTTCCACGGTGACCTCCACGACCTTCTCGTGTTCTTCATGGCTCAGGGTCGGGCTTTCACCGGTGGTTCCGCAGGGAATGATTCCCTGGGTTCCATTTTCGAGTTGGTATTCAACCAGTCTTCCCAGGGCATCATAATCGACGGTCTCGCCGTCAAACGGCGTTACGATGGCGACCATCGAACCGCGGAGCGTGATTTTTTCGGCCATGTAATTCCTTCCTGATTCGAGCGGTTACGTGCATCCTGTCAATCACGGCATTGGGCAAGCAGTTCTTTCATATCCCTGACGGCCTGCCGCAGACCGGTGAACACGGCCCGCGCTATAACGGCGTGCCCGATGTTGAATTCCTCGAAGCCGCCGAGTGCGGCAATCGTCGCCGCGTTGTGGTAGTTCAGCCCGTGCCCGGCGTGAACGACGAGTCCGCGATTCTTCGCGCATGACAGCCCCGCGCGAATAGCATCGACGCAGCGGTCTGCCGCCGCGGCCTCGGGGCGCGTCCCGTTCGGCGGGCGAAGGGCGTTGGCATAACTTCCCGTGTGTATCTCTATCGCCGGGCACCCGGCCCCCGCGGCGGCTTCTATCTGTTCGCAATCCGGATCGATGAACGCGCTGACCATCACGTTCCGCTCGCGGAAACGTTCGGCCACGTCGCGCAGTCGTTCGGCATTTTCCACGCACTGGAGCCCGCCCTCGGTGGTAATTTCCGCGCGGTTCTCGGGCACGATGGTTACCTGGTCGGGACACAGGTCCAGGGCGATGCCCACTATTTCCTCGTCGAGCGACATCTCCATGTTCAGCTTGGCCGTCACGGTTTCCTTCAGAAGCCGGGCATCGCGGTCGCTGATGTGCCGACGATCCTTGCGCAGGTGGAACGTGATGCAGTCCGCCCCCCCCATCTCAGCCTCGGCGGCGGCCCGCACCGGGTCGGGTTCGATTGTTTTTCTCGCCTCGCGAATCGTTGCCACGTGATCGATATTTATACCGAGTCCCGGCACCGCTGTTGTCACTCCTTGTGATACGAGGAAACTGTTTGTCGGTCCTGATCGTGATCCTGATTATGAAGCTACCTATTTTATAGGGGATCGTGTTCAATTCCAGAAAAATCGATATCCCGTTTTTTCTCGACTTTGCGCCGCCAGGGTGTATTTTGTATGAACATCGGCCCCCCGCGGGCCGTTCTTTTTCGAGTGTACCGGTGTTTTATCAAAAGGTTACGCATGAATACGCAAAAAGAACTGGTTGAGGCGAGCCGCCGCGTGCTCATTGAGAATTACGGCCGATTCCCCCGCGCCATGGCACGGGGCAGCGGTGCCAGGATATGGGACGAGGACGGCATGGAATACATCGACTTTTTCGCCGGTTTCGGGGGTGCCGGCATCGGTGGTCACAGCCATCCCGCCATCGTTGAGGCGATTGCCGGACAGGCCGCGCAGCTCGCGTGTCACGGGAATCTTTTCACCAGCCGGCCGCAGGTGGAACTGGCCGAAAGGATTATTGCTCACGCGTTTCCGGGAAAAATATTCTACTGCCATTCAGGGGCCGAGGCCAACGAGGCGGCTATAAAACTATGCCGCAAGGCCGCCGGAGACGGCCGGCATAAGCTTATTTCGTTTCACAACTGTTTTCACGGCCGGACGATGGGAAGCCTTTCGCTGACGCCGGAAAGCTTCCAGGATGGTTTCGGCCCGATGATGCCCGGAAACGTCAAGGCTGATTATGGCGACCTGGAGAGTGTCACGGCACTGGTCGACGGTGAAACGGCGGGTATTTTCGTTGAGCCGATCCAGGGCGAGGGGGGAATGAACGTGCCCCCGGTCGAATTCATGGCGGGGCTGCGTGCTGTCTGCGACGAGTACGGCCTGCTGCTGGTCTGTGACGAGGTCTGGACCGCCCCGGCGAGGACGGGACGATGGTTTGCCTACCAGCATTACGGCATAGAGCCGGATGTCATGACGGCGGCAAAGGCGATCGGCGGCGGTGCGCCGGTGGGAGCGTGCCTGGTGGGTGAGAAATACGCCGATGTTCTGAGGCCCGGTTCCCACGGCTGTACGATGGGCGGGAACCCCCTGTGTACCGCCGCCGGCAACGCCGCGATGAAACTGATCGAGGACGAGGATCTCGTCTCCCGTGCCCATACACTCGGGGAAGAACTGCGGGCTTCGATAGCGGCGCTGGAGATCGATGCGATCCGGGAGATTCGCGGCAAGGGCATGATGCTCGGCATAGCGATGGGTGAATCGTTGTCTGCAAAAGAGGTCATGGATGCGTGTCTCGCCGAAGGGCTCCTGGTCTGCGTGGCCAGGAACAATGTTTTGAGGCTGGCGCCGCCGCTGACGATTGACCGCACGTTGCTTCATCGCGGGATGGAAATCCTGGCCGGCGTGCTGCGGCGCGCCGCCGGGGGTAACTGATCGGCAGCGAGGGTGACGCGATCGATATGGCAGAAACGGGACATGAAGACGACACCAGGTCCGACGAGGAATTGATCGAGGACTTTTTGCTGGGTGACCGGGACGCGTTCGCGCACCTCGTGGTCCGTTACGAGAAGAAACTGTTCGTTTTCCTCTCGCGTTTCACGGGTGATTCGGGGATCGCCGAGGACGTGTTCCAGGAGGCATTTCTCCAGGTGTACAAGTCCGCCGGCGCTTTCGATACCTCACGGGTGTTCCGGCCGTGGCTTTACACCATAGCCGTCAACAAGGCCCGGGATATCATGCGGCGGCGGGCAAGCAGGACGCCCGTTCTGTCACTGGATGCGCCGGCCGGCGATGAAGGCGACGCGTGCACCGTGTCGGTATCGGGATTACTGCCGTCGAATATTCCGGGCCCTGAAGAAATATCGTCGAACCGGGAGGTGGTTTCGTCCGTACACAAGGTAGTCAACGACATGAATACCATCTACCGGGCCGTGTTGCTGCTCAGTTATTTTGAAACGTTGCCGCACCGGGAGGTTGCGGAGATCCTCGGAATTCCCGTGGGCACGGTAAAATCACGACTGCACGCCGCAATCAGGGATTTTGCCGGACGCTGGACTGTCGCCGCGGATGCGGAGGCGAGCAATGATGGTTGACCTGCCGAAACCTTACGATGCCCGAGACGAAGAACAACTGATGGATTATTTCGCGGGGCACCTTGTCCCCGCCGAACGCGTCGAGGTTGAGAGGCGCCTCGAATACGACTACCGTTTCAGACGGAAAGAAGATGCGGTGCGGAATCTCTTCTCGGTCATGGATCGGTACGGCGAGCCGGCGGTGCCGGCGAACCTCGCCGAAAAAACAATCGAACGGGCGCGTCTGTCCAATTATGCCGTCAACACGTTCGGCATGCGACGGGACGGCGGGGGGGCATACCGGCCGACGTTTTCGCGGTGGGAAATTGCGGCCGTCGCCGCGGTGCTGCTGTTTATGGCGGGCATTCTGATCCCGTCATTTATCGCGTCCGGCAGGAGAGCCGCCGTCAACCAGTGCGGTACCCGGGTCGGACGGATCGGCGCGGCTCTCAAGACCTACGCCCTCGATCACGATGAAATGCTGCCCTCCGTGAAAACGCAGCGGAAACGATGGCTCGGCGGCACGGGGGAGCATACGGAAAGCAACTCGCAGGCTCTCTTCAAGTTGCTGTCCGACGGTTACGTGCAGAGTCCGGTTGTATTTCAGTGCCCGTCGGTCGCCGGCAGCAGCTTCGCGGTTGAAAAGGGTATGTCCGATTTCCCCGCCCCCGAGCTGGTGTCCTTTTCCTACCAGCATTCCATAGGAAGAGAAATTGCCCTGGGATCCAATTACGCGCGGCAGATGGCAATCCTGGGCGATCAAACCCCCGTGTTCGACAGCAACGGCTTCCGCCGCGAGGAAGCGCATTCGCCGATAAGTCATAATCACGGGGGGGCGGGGCAGAACGTCCTCTACCTCGACGGTCACGTGGAATGGGCCAGCGAGTCCGATGCCGGTGTGCACGGCGACAACATATACCTGGTCAGGAATGTCAGGGAATACGACGGCAGCGAGGCCCCGGTCGATACGACCGACACGTTCCTCCTCCCTTCATGGACCGGTACGCGGTAACCGTTCCGTATCGTAATCCGGGCGGATTTTCACCTGCAAAAGGGTGTTTTTGACAATGCCATCTATGAAAAAACTTCTTTAGTGTTATAAGAAAAACAGTACTCGGCCGTTGTATAACCGGATGGCCGAGTATACGGAATCGAAAGACGCGTGCGGAATACCATGAAAATATATCTGTCAATGTCGATTGCCGTTTTGATCTCGCTCTCATGGGCGGGGGGGGGTGCGCAGGGAAGCGGATACGTTGTTGCGGAATCCTCGGGCGGTTCTGAATCCCCGGAAACGCAACCGGCCGGCGAGCCCCCGCTTCCGGAGCTGATCTTCGGTCCGCCGCCCGGGCCGCAGCAGACACATGCCGACCTGCAGTTGGAGTTGATCCAGAAGCAGATTATCGATCCGATGAGCCAGGATGCCTTCACCGAGCGGGACCGGCAGGTCCTGATGAATGTCCGGGAAGGGGTGGAGCCGGTCCAGGAAAACGGTTTTTACCTGATGATGGGCAAGATCGCGCATCTCCCGCGGATCAACGAAGCCGCACTCACCGAATTCACCCGGCCGAGTTATCACTCGCTTATCAACAACCCCGATGCGTTGAAATACCACGAGGTGCTCGGCATGCGCGTTCGCGTATTCGAGGTCCTGAAGAGAAGTATCGCCAACGGCCTGCTGACTCCCCACAAGAAATACTGGCCGGTCAACAGCCCGGTATTCGAAATATGGGGGACGAATGCCGACAGCACCCGCCACAAAGAGGAGCCGCTGTGTATTTACTGCCCGCACCTGCCGCTCGGGCTCCCCGAACCGAGCGGCAAAACCGAATACAAGCGTACGTACCGCGATGGACCCGTCTGCACATTCGCGGGCGTGTTCTACAAGGTCTTCGCGGACATGCAGCGGGGAGACATCGATGATAAACGGCCGGCGAAGATGCGGACGTATCCGGTGATACTGTCCTGGTGGGCGGCGGCCGAAGAACAGGAAGAGGCGCCGCCGACTCCCGGCGAAGGGATGACCGGTCTCCAGTACGGCGTGGTAGCCATCATATTCGGCGTCTTCATTTTCGGCGGCCTGGTGCTCTTTTTCTTCCTGAAGAAAAAGGTGTCGACCGGGCGCGCGGGGGACCGGTACCTGTCAAGCAAGTACACACCGCTGCGCGACACGTCTCACGACGACGATATGTACGGCAACGGGGAAGTCGATGCGGATCTCGCGGCGGCGGCCAGGGCGTACCGGCAAGAGAAACATCTCGACGATCCGCCCGAAATTCCGGGGGCCGGCGGATAAGAATCGCGGGTATTTGAACATGGAACAGCATATACCGGTCGATCTCGGTGACCGCAGTTACGATGTCAGAATCGGCAGCGGCCTGCTGTCTGCGGTCGGATCCATTGTCGGCGAACAGGGATATTCACGCGCGGCCGTGGTCACCGAGACCACCGTTTCGCCGCTGTACGCCGCTGCCCTTACCGAATCGCTGCGGGCCGGGGGCGTCGAAGTGTTCACGGTCGCATTTCCGGCCGGGGAGGAACACAAAACGCTGGCAGTCGCTTCAACGCTGATCGACGGGTTGTTGAACCGGCGGCCGCCAGTCGACCGCCGTACGCTCGTCGTGGCGCTGGGAGGGGGGGTGGCGGGTGACATGGCCGGTTTTGTCGCCGCCGTGACCCTGCGCGGCCTGCGCTGGCTGCAGTGCCCGACATCGCTTCTTGCCGACGTCGATGCATCGACCGGGGGAAAGACGGGCGTTGACCACGCGGCGGGCAAGAACCTGATCGGCTCGTTTCATCAGCCCGCCGGCGTGGTGATAGACGTCGAAACCCTCCGCACCCTTCCCCGGGCCGAACTGGCGAACGGTATGGCCGAGTGTGTGAAGCATGCGGTGATCAGAGACGCCGCACTGCTCGATTTTCTCGATGAGCATGCCGCTGCTCTCACGGTCTCGGGGCCGGACCGGCGCCTGGCATTTGACGGCGACCTGATGGTCGAACTGATTGCCAGGAATGTTTCTATCAAGGCATCCGTGGTTTCCGCGGATGAGCTGGAGTCGGGGATCCGGGCCCACCTCAACTACGGTCATACCATCGGGCATGCCGTGGAAGCGGCGGCGGGGTACGGGGCCATCCGTCACGGCGAGGCGATAAGCCTCGGGATGGCGGCCGAAAACCATATCGCTGTCGCCAGGGGGCTGCTGACCGCCGAGGAGGCCCAGCGGATCGAGGACGTGCTCGATTCCCTTCAGCTCCCCGTACGCAAAGAGGGCCTCGATCCGGCGGAGATCTGGGAGATCATGCAGCACGACAAGAAGGCCCTCGGCGGCAAGATACGGATGGTTCTGCCGTCCGCTGTCGGCAGCGTGGATATCTACGATGATTTGACCGAAAATGAAGTAGCAGGGGCAGTTGCCTTTCTCCGGGAAAGCGGGAGTTCATGACCGAGGCGGGGACCTTTATTCCTGAACCGACGTGGTACTATGCCTGATATGGACCGGGACCAATTCAACGAATACTGGCAGAGAACTGAAATTATCAGGGACTACCAGGCGATGCTGCACACGTTCGGCGATACCGAACTGCACTATCTGCTGGTTGCCGCCCATCCCGGTGTTGCGGATCGTTCCATCACCCGGCAGGGGACCATGGTATTGCAGAGACCGCACATACTGCTGCCGGGCCAGAGCGGTCCTGACTTCGTCGAGGGGTTCGAACACGGCGACCGCCTGCCGGGTGAAGCGCTGTACGTCCTGCGCGCATTGCGGTTGCCCTATTCGCGCGTTTCCAACAGGGTGGTTGCCGAAGAGAACATCGAGTATGGCACGGTCGACGCGGTGATCGATAGATTTTACGATACCCTGGACAACAGGAACGACAGGAAGACCGGGTTGATCAAGGGGGTTGCCGCGGGAGCCGACATATCTCTGATGTACTACGCCGTTGCCCAGATGATCAAGTCCGCCCCGGATAACGTCAAGCATTTCTTTGAGCATGTGCGACGGCAGCGGAGCAGGCCGATCGATCCCGCCGAGCAGATAACCGAGGAGGAAATCAGGCGACTTTTTGACGCAGATGCCGGGTAGTATACCGATGATGGCCTGTCCGGGGGGCCTGAATATTTTTCAATTTTCGACTTGACATATAGGGGTAAATATGTGAATTTATAGCCCGAGAATAGTAAATAAAATGTAAAGTATTTATAGGTATCATCTATGCATGAGTACAATACTGCAGGAATCGGAGAGGTTCTCTGGGACTTTTTCACCGACGGCAAGAAATGGGGCGGCGCACCGGGGAACTTCGCCCGACACTGTGCGAAACTCGGGTGCCGGGCGTCCATCGTCAGCGCCGTCGGGGATGATACGTTCGGCAGGGAACTCGTCGCCGATGCCCGGGCGGCCGGACTCGAATGTATCGTGCCGGTTGCCGATTATCCGACCGGCACGGTAATGGTGCATCTCGATGATGCAGGGGTCCCTGAATACGAAATCACCGAGGACGTTGCCTGGGATCACATTCCGCTTACCGACGAAATGGTCGCGTGCGCGAAAAAACTCGACGCGGTGTGTTTCGGCTCTCTCGCGCAGCGATACGCGGTGTCACGCAAGACCATCGGGGATTTTCTGGCGTGTACCGGCCCGGATTGCCTGAAGATCTGCGACATCAACCTGCGGCAGCACTACCATTCAAAAGAGATTATCGATGATTGCCTGCGAAGGGCCGACCTGCTGAAGGTCAACGACGAGGAGTTTTCCGCCGTGGCGGCGACACTTGGTTATGACGGCGGAGAGGAGAATTCATGCCCGACCGCCCGCAGAATGATAACCGACTATTCGCTGCGGTGGGTGGTGGTGACCCGCGGGCGGCGCGGCAGTGCGATCATTGGCGCCGACGATGACTGGTCGTGCGAGGGATTTCCGACCGATGTGGTCGACACGGTCGGCGCCGGTGATGCCTTCACGGCGTCAATGGCGGTCGGCCTGCTCGACGGCATCGACCCCGGGGTGGTCAACCGGGCGGCGTGCAGGATCGCCGCGTTCGTCTGTTCGCGTCCCGGCGCGGTTCCGGAACTGCCGGAACAACTGATTCCGCGGAAATCGACAACGCACCAATAAGCATATTTCAGGAGAGCACTACATGAGTGCGCCAGGCAAATCACGACTCGTTTTCTGGTCGGTCACCGCGTCGCTGGCGGGGTTCCTCTTCGGGTTCGATACGATCGTCATTTCGGGTGCCGAACAGGCCTTCAAAAATCTCTGGCAACTGGGAGATGCGATGCACGGATGGGCAACGGCGGCCGCGCTGTGGGGGACCGTTATCGGCGCGATGTTCGGAGGCTACCCGGCCGCGAAGTACGGACGAAAAAAGACACTGATCGTGATCGGCTTTCTTTACTTCGTATCGGCGATTGGATCCGGTATAGCTCCAGACGTCTGGAGCTTTATCGTCGCGCGCTGTATCGGCGGCCTGGGCGTGGGGGCGGCCACCGTCGCGTCCCCGATGTTTATCTCCGAGATATCACCGGCGAACGACCGCGGCAAGCTGGCCGGCATGTTTCAATTCAATATCGTCTTCGGGATTCTCGTTGCTTTCTTTTCGAACTGGATCTTCGGCAACATATTGAGCAGCGAAATCGCCTGGCGGTGGATGCTCGGTATAGAGGCCGTTCCCGCCCTTGCCTACACGATCATGTCGTTCACGCTGCCCGAAAGCCCGCGCTGGTTGATCACGCACGCCGGAAAACGCGAAGAGGGCGCTGAGATCTTCAGGCAGATCAATCCCGCTGCGGGCGACGAGGAAATCGAGACGCTTGTAAACGAGGTGGAGAAAACGGTTCAGGACAAGACCAAGACCGCCACGTTCTGGACGGCGCGCCTGAAAATCCCGATACTCCTGGCCTTCCTGATAGCGTTCTTCAACCAGTTCTCGGGTATTAATATCATCCTGTATTTTGCCCCGCGCCTTCTGGGGCTTGCCGGGCTTCAGGATGCGTTGCTTGCATCCGTGTCGCTGGGCGTGACGAACCTGATCTTCACGTTCGTCGGATTGTGGTTGATCGACAAACTGGGCAGGAGATCGCTGTTGTACATCGGCTCGTTGGGTTACATCATCTCCCTGGGTATTTGCGCCTGGGCGTTTTTGTCAACACCCACGCTGCAGGTTACCTCCGCCGCGAAGGACGTGATTGACAGCGCGGATATGGTGATCAAGGCCGACAGCGGCGAAATATATCTGTCCGCACAAGACAAGGCGGCGGCCATCAAGGACTACGCTGAAAACAAGGCGTCCCTGGTGGCGATTTCGCAAGAGGAGTGGTACCGGGGTTCCGCAGTCGAGATCAAGGCCGGGGCGACGCCTGAAGAAGTGATGGCGATTGCGAAAGAATGCCAGGATGAGACTGGTAGTTTGCTCGGGGCAACCAGCACAATCGTCCTTATCTGCCTGATTGGTTTTATTGCGGCTCATGCCGTGGGGCAGGGGGCGGTCATCTGGGTGTTCATCTCGGAGATTTTCCCCAACGATCACCGCGCTGCGGGACAGGCACTGGGCAGTTCGACCCACTGGATTTGCGCGGCGGCGCTGACGACGTTGTTTCCGATCGCGCAGGGTATGTTTAAACCGGGCATTCTGTTCGGATTCTTCTGCTTTATGATGTGCCTGCAGTTGCTCTGGGTGAAGTTCATGGTCCCGGAGACCAAGGGTATCACGCTCGAAGGGATGGAGAAGAAGCTCGGTATTCATCCCGTGGAAAGGTAAGGACAATGATGAGAACGACTCGTGCAGTGTATTGTATCTCGGCCGTCATGCTGCTCGTTGGTGCCGCCGGCGCTGCGGACGACATCCTGATCGCCGACTTCGAGGGCGGCGACTACGGCGACTGGAAAGTCGAGGGTGACTGCTTCGGCGACGCGCCGGTCGAGGGCACCCTTCCTCGCCAGCGCGACGTGAGCGGCTTTGCCGGCAAGCGGCTGGTAAACACGTATCGCAAGGGGGACGGCACGACCGGTACGCTGACCTCTCCCGCGTTCGAGATCAAGCGAAAGTACATCACGTTCCTGATCGGCGGCGGGGCGCACAAGGGAACCGCGCTGCAACTTCTCGTCGACGGTACAGTGGTAGCGTCCCGGTCCGGCGCCAACGACGAACTGCTCATGCCGGCCCTGTTCGATGTCGAGAAATACAAGGGCAAGAAGGTCCGGCTTCGAATCGTCGATAAAGTGAAGGTGGGCTGGGGACATGTGAACGTGGATCACATACTCCAGTCCGATCAGAAGCCCAAGGTTCCCAAGCGGCCCGGCCGTATGGAAAAGGAATTCACGGTCGACAGCAGGTACCTGGTCATGCCGATCAAGAACGGCAAGGGAAAAAAGGGCAGGATCCAGGTCTACATCGACGGCGAGGAGGTCCGCAGGTACGGGATCACAATAGCGCCCAACGCCGAGCAGACCGACTGGTACGCCTTCTTCACCATCGAGCAGTACGCCGGCAAGAAGGCGCGTGTCGTGGCGACCGCTACCGAAGAGGGTTTTGCCCTGGTCAGGCAGTCGGACACGATCCCGGGCGAGGAGCATTTCTACACGGAGCCCTACCGCCCGCAGTTCCATTTCACCCAGAAGGTCGGCTGGAACAACGATCCCAACGGCATGGTATACCACGACGGTAAGTGGCACCTGTTTTTCCAGCACAACCCGGTCGCGCTTCCCTGGGGCAACATGACCTGGGGACACGCCACGAGCCCGGATCTCGTGCACTGGACCCAGCACCGCAACAAACTGTTCCCCGGCACCATGGCAACGGGGGCGTGCTTCTCGGGTGGGGCGACGGTTGACCACAACAACTCCTCCGGCTGGGGCAAGAACACGCTCGTGGCGTACTTCACTGACACAGGGTGCGGCGAGGCCATCGCCTACAGCACGGACGGCGGCGAGACATTCACCTGTTACGAGGACAACCCGGTCGTCAGGCACAAGGGTCGCGATCCCAAGGTGATCTGGTACGCCTACAAAGACAAGGACGCGCCGCTGAACGAAACGGCAAGGGAAATGGGCGGCCACTGGGTCATGGTTGTCTACGACGAACACGAAGAATTCAAGCGAAACGCCGCGTTCTACACCTCCAACGACATGAAGAACTGGACCGAGCAGAGCCACCTGCCCAACTACTTCGAGTGCACGGAGCTTTTCGAACTGCCCGTCGACGGCGATAAGAAAAACATGCGATGGTGCGTATTCGCGGCCGACGCCAAGTACCAGGTCGGCCGGTTCGACGGCACGGTGTTCACACCCGAGCACGATGACAAGCGCAGGGTCCACTACGGCCCGTACTACGCGTCGCAGACATTCGACAAGTCTCCCGACGGCAGGAAAATCCAGATCGGCTGGCTCAGGATAGGCGCGCCGGGTCCCTACAACCAGCACTTCAGCTTCCCGCACCGGCTGACCCTGCACAAGACCGAGGACGGCATCCGCATGTTTGCCAAGCCCGTAAAGGAGATCGAGACCCTGCGTCTGAAGAGCCACACGGCCGAGGCCCAGGACCTCGGCGAGGGCCGGCCGGTGAGCCTGCCGGTCAAGACCGACCTGCTCGATGTGCGCCTGACTGTCGGGGTTGCCGGAGCTGAGACCATCGAGTTGCATGCCGCCGGCATGAACATCAGGTACGACGTGAAGGCGAAGAAACTGAACGGCGCCGACCTCGCCCCGGTCGAGGGCAGGATCAAGATCCAGGCCCTGGTCGACCGGTCGGTCATGGAGATCGCGGGCAATGACGGGCGGGTGTTTATCTCGGCCAAGGGCCCCGGGAAGATAGTGGAGTCGCCCACAGTATCGGTTATCGCGGGGGGCGGCACGGCAAAGCTGGTAGCGTTCGAGGCCCACGAGTTGACGTCCATCTGGCAGAAACAGAAACACACCGCTATTTCAAACACACAACCTTCCCGTCCGTGACGGCAACAAAAACGCCGTCGCCCGCAAGGATCATGCCGTCCAGGACCGGCGGGGCGGGAAGATTGCATGCAACGCGTTGTTCGCCGTCTTCGCGCGATACGATCCGTAACGTGCCGGGTTGTTGTTCCGCCCCCGTGCCGGGGAGGCCCGCGCCGCCGGCGACGAGCAGGGCGTCGCGTGACAGGACCAGCGCCCGGGCGATAAACGGCAGGTCCTTCGACCAGGTGATTTCCCGGTGTCCCCGGGGGCCTCTCCGTCTATTCTTTTTCTTCTTCGTGTCGGATTCGGGTTTCGGCTTTGGTGACCGGACCTCCGCGAACAGCATGTAATCCTTGGCGGCATCGGGGCTGACGTGGCCGGCGCCGGCACGGTAGGTCATGCGGCCGTACCCGTAGATCAGGTCGCCGCCGTCGTAGACCAGGAGTCGCCCGGCGGGCGTGACGTTGCCGATCTTCGGCCAGCCGCCGTACCCGCTCAGCATGCGCGTCCCGTATATCCAGTAGGTCCGGTGCCACCAGGAATCGTCGAGGAAGCCGCCGGGAGCGTAGAGGTGGCGGATGTTGTTTTTTTGCGGGGCGAGTTTTCTGTCGAAACGGATATTGCGCATGTATATGCTGCCGTCCTGCAGCGAGAGGATGTCCGGCAGCGCCCGTGCCGCGATGACGCCGTCGCCTGCTGCCGTGTCGTTCATGCACACCGTGGCTTCGTGGAGAACGCTGCCCGATGCGATATCCAGCGCGCAGAGGCGGATTCCCCCGTCGAGGTGGGACGTCCTTCCCGCGGCGAAGTAGGCGACGGGATTGGAACCGCTGCGGCTGTCGACGAGGACCGCGCCGTGAACCGGCCATGCCGACTCGATCTGGCCGTAGCAGAAGAGTCGCCGGTCCCGCGGCGCCGCCCTGAATCGCCAGGACTGCTTGCCGTCCGCGGTTCGCAGGCAGTAGACGAAACCGTTGCGGGTACCGAAGATACAGCAATCGCCGCAAACGGTCGGCGGCGAATCGATACGGCCGTCGGCGATGAAATGCCATTTCTCCCCGCCGTCCCGAGCATCGAGTGCCCGGAGGGTGTGGGCGTCGGTCTCGGCGACGTAGACGGTTCCGCCGGCGCAGACCGGCGCGGTCAGCGGCGCTGCACATTCGACGGTCCAGGCGGCCGCGATCTTGTTGGGGGCGTCGATGTCCTGATGCCCGCTCCGGCGAGCGTCCCGACGGTAGGTAGGCCAGTCCGTACCGGCGGTTTTCCCGGCCTTCGTGCCGGTCGCCGGCCCCTTTGCCAGTCGTTCCGCGTCATCGGCCCCCGTTTTCGGCGCCGACGAGATCGGCGCGAGGGTGTTGAAGCCGTTGAGCTTTTCTTCCGGGTGGCATCCGCAGGAGTGAACGGGGGCGTACACGAGGCCGTTGGCCGGCATCACCCCGTACTGGCAGGTTCCCCTGATCCACCAGTGCCCGCTGCCTGTTCCCTTTTTCGGATCGACGAACTCGATGCCGTCACGGCCGAGGATCAGGTAGCGGCGGGTCGCCCTGTTGCGGTAGCAGCGGTTGTGACCCATCCGGAGCTGGTATAATTTTTTGTTGTCGGGGACGGTTGCGGTGACCGCGCCGGTTTTCAGGTCCCTGCCGGTGGTAAACCCGGGGTGGCCCCTGCCGCGGATGTGACCGGTCCACACCCGGCCGTCGATGACGAAGATGTCCATCGGCACCGTGTAGTTTTCGAACGCCGGCGCCCGCCACAGTTCCGTGCCCTCATCAAGGGAAAAGGCGATCACCTCGCCGGGTTGTTTTTGCATCTGGTGATGGTTGTCCATGATCCACTCGCTCCCCCGTTCGGGCTTTTTCTTGATATTGTCGCCCGGCATGCGGTCGCCGGTGACGACCACTCCGTCGTCAACGACCAGCGTGGGGGTGGCCCAGGAAAAGCGGCTGACGGCAACGGGGCGCGATGTTTTCCACTGCCGCTTTCCCGTGTCGGCATCGAGGCAGACCACGTCCGTCGTGGTCTGGAAACAGACGCGTCCGGCTGAAACGGCGATCGTGGCGGGCATGATTTCTCCCGGTGCGCGGTCGTCCCGGTTGCACCAGAGCTGCTTGCCGGATTGCGCGTCAAAGGCGACGACCCGCTGCCTGCCGTACATGGGGATCGGTTCTTTCGGGAAACCGTATCCCCGGAGTGACGGTGCCTTTGTATTGAACCATTTCTTCCGTTTCTCGTGGTCATCCGCGGTCATATCGTCGGCGAGGATATAGAGCCGTCCGTCGGCGAACAGCAGTTCGCGCGCCCCGTCGCTGCCGGCAAGGGTGGTGAGGTCTTCTCCGGTGGCGGGATCGATAACGGCCACCGGGCCGCCGTACCGCAGGGCGGCGTACAGCCGGCCTCCCCCGAATACCAGCCGGCGGCCGATTTCCGGGGGGCCGCTGCGAAAACCCCGCAGTTGCGACTCCCAGTTGCCGACGGGTCGTTTCCAGAGGAGGACGCCGCTGAAGGCGTCGCGGGCGACGAGTTCCCATTTCGGCGGCAGGAATACCGAGCTGATGGGGCCGTCGTCGTGGATGTAAAAGATGCGCCCGGACGAGGCGACCATGGCGCAAACGCTCCCGAAGTGCTCGTGGCTCCGGGCGTACCGCGGTCCGCACTTCCACCGCAGTCCGCGCGGGGGGGCGACGACGGTGTCGTTCGAGACGGCGTTGTTGGAGGCGTCGTAGAGGTAGTGGGTCCAGGCGTCGATGGCGTCGGGACGCGGTTTTCGCGTCACCTTTGCACCGGATGCGGCCAGGTCGACAATAGCGCCGCCGGGCGCCAGCGATCGCTGTATTTCCGCTGCGGGAATCGCTAAGCCGCCGCGGGTGACGATAATCACGTTGACCGTATTGTCGACGAAGGGCAGTCGATCACCCGTGAGCCGGCAGGCGGTCGCGGGACCGTTGATTCCCTTTTTACGCAGGGCCGACCGGGCGGCCGATACGACGTCCGGGTCCGGGTCGAGGCAGCAGACCAGAAAGGGGCCGGACTTCAGAAGGTGTGCTGCAATTGCCGTGTCCCTGCAGCCGATTACGACCGCGAGTCCGCCGCGAATACCGGTCTTTTCGATACTGTCGTCGGCCGGGGCGCACCGCGCGGGAGGGGGAAACGAACAGAACGCGGCTGCAAGCAGAAATGTGATACGGCAGGCGGGGAATGCTCTCATGATGCACCTCTCGATTCAGGGGGGCTTTTAACGAATGCCGGCGTGTTATTCTACTCGACGGTGACGCTCTTTGCCAGATTTCTGGGTTTGTCCACGTCGCAGTTTCTCTCCACGGCGGCATGGTATGCCAGCAGTTGCAGCGGCACCACGGAGAGAAGCGGCTGGAGGGGTGGCGGGGCGGGGGGGATGTAAATCACTTTGTCGGCGTAATGGTCTATCATGGCGTCCCCCGCGGTTGCTACGGCGATGATCCTGCCGCTCCGGGCGCGAACCTCTTCCATGTTGCCCGTGATTTTTTCGTACGTATTGCCCTGCGGGGCGATACACACGACGGGCATGCCGTCGGTTATGAGCGCGATCGGTCCGTGTTTCATCTCGGCCGCCGGCAGTCCCTCTGCGTGGATATAGCTGATTTCCTTGAGCTTGAGGGCCCCCTCGAGCGCGATCGGGTAGTTGTAGCCCCTGCCGAGGAAGAGCCAGTTCTCACGGTCGCAGTATGACCGCGCGATATCCCGTATCAAATCGTTCTGATCCAGGATCGCCCGTATCTTGTCGGGTATCAGTATCAATTCCTCAATGTACCCGGCCATGGTTTCCTGCGACATGTACCGCCGGCGGCCGAGCATGAGGGCCATGAGGGTTTCGACGATGACCTGGCTCGTGAAGGCCTTCGTTGAGGCGACGCCGATCTCCGGTCCCGCGTGGAGGTAAATCCCGGAATCGGTCTCCCGCGCGATGGTCGACCCCACGACGTTGACGATGCCCAGTACCATCGCGCCCTTTTCCCGGGCTTCCCTGACTGCCGCCAGGGTGTCGGCGGTCTCTCCCGACTGGCTGATGGCGATAACGGCGGTCCGGTCCTCGATGATCGGATTGCGGTATCTGAATTCGCTGGCGTATTCCACTTCCGTGGGAATCTTGGCGATATCCTCGAAGAGATATTCACCGACGAGCCCCGCATGCCAGGCGGTGCCGCAGCTCGTGATCACGAGCGTGCGCACCTTCGCCAGGTCGCGGGCAACATCGGCCAGGCCGCCGAGGACGATGCGGTTGCGCCGGGTGTCTATGCGGCCCGTAATCGCGTTTTCAGCCGATGCCGGCTGCTCCATGATTTCCTTGAGCATGAAGTGTTCGTAGCCGCCCTTTGCGATTTGCTCGAGCGACCACTCGATCCGGTTTATCTCCTTGGTGACGGGGACATTGTCCAGGGTTACGGTGTTGATGGTGTCGCGGCTCACGACCGCCATTTCGTTGTCGTTCAGGTAAATGACGTTGGCCGTGTGTTCGAGAATCGCCGACGCGTCCGAGGCGACGATATATTCGTCTGTTCCGATACCGAGTATCAGGGGGCTGCCGTTTTTGGCCGCCACGATTGTTCCGGGTTCATCCGCGCTCATCACCGCCAGCCCGTAGGTGCCCGTGACTTCGGACAGGCTGCAGCGAATCGCCTCATCGAGCGTGTCACAGCCGCTATCGAGAAATTCGACAATCAGGTGGACGAGAACCTCCGTGTCGGTCTCGCTGGTAAATGTGTATCCCTTGTCTTCCAGGTACTTCTTCAGGGTGGCGTAGTTTTCGATGATCCCGTTATGGACCAGTGCGATGCGGCCGTCGCTGCTGACGTGTGGATGCGCGTTATTCTCGTTCGGCGAACCGTGCGTTGCCCACCGGGTATGGGCGATGCCCGCAGTTCCCCGGTATGCTTCCGTTTTTTCGTCGATCCGGTTTTCGAGGTCTGCGATCTTGCCCGGACACTTCGCTATCATCAGTGCGCTATCCCCGCAGACGCACATTCCCGCTGAATCATATCCCCGGTATTCGAGGCGTTTGAGCCCTTCTATCAGTACCTTCCGGGCCTGTTTCCTGCCGACGTATCCGATAATTCCGCACATCCGCGGTTCTCCTTCCGTCCGGACCACTTGGTGATTATCGGTGATGGCCGGGGTTGACGAAAAAGAAAAATGCCGGTCCTTGAAAAAAAGTACGAATCGCCGGCTTTGCGTTCGGCCGCGATCCGGCCTTCCGGCCTTTTTGATATGCCGTTCTTCGCGTATAATAACCGGATGAACCTGTTTCGGGAGTCAGAACAGGCGGCCGTCGACGCGAACGCGCCGCTCGCCGTCAGGATGCGGCCGGTCACGATCGACGAGGTCCTCGGACAGGACGATTTTCTCGGCCCCGGCAAGATGCTCAGGAGAATGCTCGATTCCAGCAGCCTGTCCTCCGTGGTGTTCTACGGCCCGCCGGGCACGGGTAAAACGACGATGGCGGGCATCATCGCCCGTACGCAGGACTGTGAATTTCACAGCCTCAACGCCTCCTCGGCTTCGGTAAAGGATGTGCGCGGTGTTATCGACTCGGCCCGTGCGGCCCTTGCCTCGACGGGGCGGAGGACCGTCCTTTTCATCGACGAGCTTCACCGGTTCAACCGTGCCCAGCAGGACGTGCTGCTCGGAGACGTGGAAAACGGGGTCATACTGCTCGTGGGCGCTACGACCGAAAACCCGTTTTTCACCATCAATGCACCGCTCCTGAGCCGCTCAACAATTTTCGAATTCAAGCCGCTCGGGGAACGGGAGATCATCGAACTGATCCGGCGGGCGCTGGCCGACGGCAGTCGGGGACTCGGAGACTACGACGTCGACATGACGGCCGAGGCCGAGAATCATCTCGCCGCCGTTTCCGACGGGGACGCCCGCCGGGCATTGACGGCCCTTGAGATCGGCGTGCTGAGCCAGGTGAAAGCGGCCGGGCGAAACGACGTACACGTGACGTTTGATTGCGACGTCGCCCAGGAATCGATACAGGCCAAGGCGATTCGCTACGATCGCGACGGCGACGCCCACTACGACGCGGCCAGCGCGTTCATCAAATCGATGCGCGGCAGCGACCCCGACGCGGCGGTCTACTGGCTGGCCAGAATGCTCGCGGCGGGGGAAGATCCGCGGTTTATCGCCCGCAGAATAGCCATCCTGGCCAGCGAGGACGTCGGCAACGCCGATCCGCGGGCTATCACCGTTGCCGCGGCCGCCTACGAAATAACCGATCGCATCGGGATGCCGGAGTGCCGGATAACCCTTGCGCAAGCAGCGATATACATGGCATGCGCACCGAAGTCGAACGCGTCGTATGCGGCCGTTGCGGCGGCCATGCGCGACGTGGAACACAACCGGACGGTTCCCGTTCCGCGGCACCTCAGGAATGCGCCCCATCCCGGCATGCGGGAGCAATTCGGGAACGCCGAAGGATACCAGTACAGCCACGATTATCCGGGCGGGGTCAGTCCGGACCAGGATTATCTCGGCGTGGACAAAAAATACTATATCCCGACCGACCGGGGGTATGAGAAGCGCATAACCGCCTATTTGAACTGGATTCAGGAATTCATGAATGAAAAAGCGCCTCAGGAATAAGTTAAATCGCATACTGAAAAACATTCCCGCGCAGGAAGCCCTCGATAAATCATGTGCGATCACGGAAAAAATCACGCGGCTCGACGAGTTCGAGGCGGCTGCCGTCATCATGATTTACCTGACAATCCCCGGCGAAGTAGACACGGCGCCGATCGCGGAAGCCGGCTGGGCGCGATCGAGAACGGTGGTAGCCCCGAAGGCTTGCCCGAACACCCGCCGGATGGAGGCGGTGATCTGCCCGTACGGCGACGAGGACATACTCCATCCGGGACACGGGCTGCGTCGGCCGGCCCACGGCCCGACCGTTTCCGCTTCCGAGATCGACCTCGTGATCGTGCCGGCCCTGGCATTCGACCGCCGGTGTAACCGGCTGGGGCGAGGCGGCGGATTTTACGACCGGTTTATTGCCCGCGAAGAACTCGAGGCGATCAGCCTGGGCGTTTGTTTTGCAGAACAAATTACGGATGAATTACCGATGAATAAGAATGATAAACCCGTGGATATAGTGGTAACCGATCGCGATGTTTTCCGGAGGCATTAACAGACGGTCGATAGTGTTCAGCACGGAGGTTGTGCGATGAAGATGTATACGGAAAAGAGGCCTCAGCGGTCAAAGGCTCCGTATGTTATTATTACCGCAGTGCTTGTCGTAGCCGTGGTAATCGGCATTGTTATGTTCGGCGGCCCTGCCGCAAATGAGCCGAACGGGGGAGCGTCCAATGCCGGCAAACCCGCCGAACACAAAGAGAACCCCGTCTCCGGCGGCGGGGCGGAACCCGATACGCCGGTGCCGGGTCCCGCGGGGCTGACGCGATCGCTCGCCGAACAGGTAGGCCCGTCTCCCCTGACGGTCACCGGGGTCGATGCGGAAAAGGCGAATGATTGTTACCGGAAGGCCGTGAAGCTGCTCGAGAAGGACGTGCCCGGCAGCGCGGACCTTCTGACCGCCAGGGAACTGTTGAACACGGCGTATGTATCCGAACAACTCGGCGGCAGCCTTGCAAAAAAGGCCGCGCTGAAACTCGAGAAACTCGCGGCAATGACCGTCCTGAGGCCGGGACAGTACGTCAACGACAAAGATCCGTACCTTCTTTCGTATACCTTTGAACCCGGCGATTACCTCAACAGCACCCGGTTTACGAAGGGTGATCGGAAAGGGCAGATCAGAAAGGCGGGGGTTATCGCGCGGCATGCACTGTCGGTTCCGGCGGCGGCGATCGTCCGTTTCAATGGTTTGAAATCCGCGAGAACATTCAGGGCCGGCGAGAATTACAAGCTTATCAGGGGGCCCTTTCACCTCGTGGTGCGACTTTCAGCGCTCAGAGCGGATCTCTATCTCAGGGACCTTTACGTCAGGGGGCTCGACGTCTGTATCGGTGCACCCGAGACGCCGACGCCGACGGGATATTTTTGTATCGCGCGGGGCGGCAAGACCCGAAAGTCGCCATACAACCCTCCCGTCGATTCAAACAGGCCGAACAAGACGCTCAGGCCGGGTGATACGGGCTACCCGCTGGACACCGAGGGACACAATATGAAGTTGCGGGGCATCCCGCAGTTGGGGACCGATATACCCGTGAGCCGTTCCTACGCGATACACGGAACGAATGATCCATCGAGCGTCGGGAAGGCTGCCAGCTTGGGGTGCCTGCGCTTCAGGGCGGAAGACATCACATTATTGTACGATTGCCTGCAGGAATACGGCGACCCCGACGATCCGACGGTACCGTGGAAGCACTGGAGCGTGATCTGGATCAGGAAATAGTGAAAAAGGGACAGGCTACTTTTTCTCCCCAAGCCATCCTTGTTATGATGTGACGGAAAACAGAAAAAGGAGCCTGTCTCCTTTTTCGCTCTCCTTTCAACTCTCTTGCATTTTCCTGCTGAGGGGATACAGTAATACTATCAATGACGGTATGAGCGTGCCCCCGTTCGCCGTAGCCCAAAGGCGGCACGCGGATTTTTGATCACTGTTTGCCGGAGATGCTTTTCCAGATGAACCGCGGTATTTTGGCAACGAGCAGAGAACTGGCGTCCCTGAAGGACAGGATATCACACCATCCCTTCGGGCGGTTTTATGACGCGCTGTCCAGCCGATGCGCGCTGGTTCTCGATTCGGCGCCCATCACTGAAATGGGCTGGCAGGCGGCCTGGGCGAGCGGCCGAAAAAATGCTGCTACTATTGCGGCGCGGGGACTGCAGGGCAGGATATTTGACCTGGTTATTGCAAATGCGATCGATCGCAATGCGGCCTACATCAGCAGGGCGGTCGAGGAGTTGCGCAACCTTATTGGTTGGAGCCGGTGGGTGGATCCCAGCGAAACCGATCTTACGGTCGATCTGTGTACCGCCGAGACCGCGCTTGCCGCGGTCATCGGGCTGGACTGGCTGTGGGATGAATTGGATGATGCGTTCAGGGCCAAAGCCGTGTCCCGGCTCAGGGAACGGGTTATCCAGCCATATGTTGCATCGGTGCGGGACGGGAGCGCCTGGTGGTATGAAACCGTTAATCACTGGAATGCGGTGATCAACGCCGCCTGCGGTATCGTCGGTATCGCGCTGAACGACGATGACGACAATGCGGGCCGGGCACTGGACCTGGCAACAAAGGGATTGCGAAAATTCTTTAATGATCTAGGTGACGGCGGGGGGTGGAATGAAGGCATCGGGTACTGGGGGTATGCCATGCGGTACATCGCCCTTTTCGGTGAAACATGCGCCCGTATCGTGGACGACCGCAGTATCTGGCATTACCGGGGAATGAAGCATACCGGGTCTTTTCCGCTCTATTTCAGCCCGAACGGTTACCCGGCGAGTTTCGGATACGCGGCGAAAATGCCGCTGCACGGGTCGCTGTACCTGCTCGATAAGTACCTCGATTGCGGCGAGATCACCTGGTGGTTGGATACCTTTGCGTTCGGTCACGATGTCGATACCACCGACTGGTCCCAGGGGGTGTTTATCCTGTTCCGGCCCGACCGGGACAGTCCGCCGAAGGAACCGTTGATGGAGCCGGTCAAGGTCTATGCCGACGTGGGATGGGCGGCAATGGCCGACCGGTGGCCGAAGCCCGGGTTTTATGTGGCGGCTAAAACGGGAGATCTCTCCGTCAACTATTCCCAGCGCGACATGAACAGTATACAACTCCAGGTAGGCGGCGAAATGCTCCTGGTCGACATGGGGCACTTCCACCACCGCGATAACAGTTATTTTTCCCGCCCGGGCGAGGAAATGTTTGAAATGCACTCGAAGCTGCACAACACGGCGATCCTGGGCGAAGAGGATCATCGGCCCGATGCACTGGGAGGTATACGTGAGGCACGGTACGGTGCGCGGTACCGCTGGATACTCTGTGACGGCGGGGAGGCGTGCGGGGCAGGGAGCAGCTTTTATCGCCACCTGGTGATGATGTGTGATGAGAATGGTGCGGGCAGGCACCTGCTGGTGCTCGATGAGATCGACCCGGGATTATCTGATACGCTGCATGTGTTCTGGCACCTGGGCGGGGTCCCGGAATTCACGAAGGGCGGGCTGTCCGGCGAAATCCGGGGGAAACGGATTCCCCTGTATTGCTCGTTCGGGGGATCCGGTGATATTTCGGCACGCGTCTTGAAAAACGGCACGAACAACAATCATGAAGACAGATATATCGAACTCACCGCCGACAGTGCCGAGCCGTTGTATACGGCGAGCGTTTTTTCGCTCGATCCGCTGGACGGCGGGGTGAACATCGAAACGAGCGAAAAGCATCTGCACATCAGTTTTCGCAATCATTCTCTCCGGTTTGGCCCCGGGGCCTCGCGATACCGTGTCCTTCAGGCGCTGGATAACCTTCCGGTGGTGACGGATTAGCGTTTCCGTTTTGCTATGCATGTTCATGGGCATCATTTCCTTGAAACGGATGGGCCGGCATATGCCTGACGCATTGGGAAACACGCCGTATCTGGATATTTTTGTGGCCGGCGGTCTCTTGATTCTCGCCGTTGTCGTTCTGGCGATAATCCTGAGCGTGGTGAAGCGGAAATACGACCCAAGGTCTCAGCAAGATTGTTCAATAAATGGATTTATGTCAATGGATGATTTGGAGGAATTGTCTTCCAGGGGACTTATTTCCGATGAAGAATTTGATGTGCTGCGGAAGAGGCTGATATCAATTTCCGACGGGGCTGAAAAAAAAGCACCATTGAATGCGCCCGCCGTTATAATTGACAACGGAGCGGAAAACGACGATGCCGGCATTCATACGGAGCGGAATTCCTGCGGGGATACCCGAAAAACAGACGAGCAAGAGTAGTAAGGTGTGATTATATGAGTCCCAAGAAAAACCAGTTCGGCGGTGACGGCAACGATCAGCAGCCGGTGTGCAGCTTCTGCAAGCGCGGGGGGGCCGAGGTTGGACCTGTTGTCGCCGGTGTGGATAACCAGAGTTATATCTGTTCCAATTGCATCGATCTGTGCAGGAATATCATACACCAGGAAAAACGGCGCAAGGGACGTTCTGGCTTTGCGCTTGGATCGATCCCCTCGCCGTCAAGAATAAAGGATTTTCTCGATAATTACGTGGTCGGCCAGGATTATGCCAAGAAGGTGATATCCGTGTCCGTGTACTGCCATTACCAGAGGCTGGCCGACATGGAACGGGTGGATACGGGCGACGTGGAGATGTCAAAATCGAATGTTCTGCTCATCGGCCCCACGGGATGCGGCAAAACGTTGATTGCGCGAACGCTTTCCCGCATGCTGAATGTCCCGTTTGCCATAGCCGACGCTACCACCGTGACCGAAGCGGGATACGTCGGGGAGGACGTTGAGAATATTCTGTTGAAACTCCTGCAGGCTGCCGATTTTGACGTCGAGGCGGCGGAGCGGGGCATCATATATATCGATGAGATCGACAAGATCGGACGAACGAATCAGAATGTATCCATAACGAGGGATGTCAGCGGGGAAGGCGTGCAGCAGTCGCTTTTGAAGATGCTCGAGGGAACCGTGTCGAATATTCCGCCGCAGGGGGGGAGAAAACACCCCGAACAGCAGTACATTCAACTTGATACCACGAATATCCTGTTCATATGCGGGGGTACTTTTACCGGGCTCGAAGATATTATTCGCAAGCGTCTCGGCAGACAGATGATAGGTTTCGCGAGCGAGGATGAGCACCATCGTGAAAGTAAAAGCGGTGATACGAATGCCCTGAAACATGTTCAGCAGGAAGATCTGGTACACTTCGGCATGATCCCGGAACTGGTCGGGAGGTTGCCGTGCATCACGTATCTCGATCAGCTTGATGTCGATGCGATGGAGGCCATTCTGACGGAACCGAAAGACGCGCTGATACGGCAATACCAGCGACTTTTCGAACTCGAGGACACGGAACTCAGGGTGCCTTCCGAGGTCTGTCGTGAAATCGCCCGACAGGCATTAAAACGCAAGGTGGGTGCACGCGCACTCCGGTCGGTGGTCGAGACGCTCATGCTCGACATGATTTATGATTTGCCCGACCACAAGAAGGAGAATGCCGTGTACGAGTTGACTCCCGCCATGGCGGCCGGCGAGGAGGAGATAAGCCTCGCGAATGCGCTGGTGCGCAGCAGGAAGGAATCCGCATGAACACGAGCACGTGCTTTTCGGCGCCGCATGATCGCCGGTTGCGTGATTTCGTGCCCGTTTCGAGCGTGGACCTCCGCGCAGGGGATTAGCTATTGCCATCAGGTACCATGGGTATTCTCAGCGATTATATAGACAAGGTCACCCTCAAGGAACTGCAACAGTCGTTCTCGGCAGCGGCCGGCTGCGCCGTGGGATTCCTCGACGGTGACGGAAATGAACTGGTAGCCGGCGAGACTGTTTTGCCTGATGGTGATCGCCACGAATTTCCGATTCTGATGGACGGCGATTTCGTCGGGAACCTGTACCTGGATCGTGCGGGGCGACTGGCTGCCGGAGAATCGCACCAGCACCGCCTCGGTGCGTTGATGGCTGAAATGGTGTGCCGGATAGGCAAGGAGCGCAAAGAGATCCGCAGCCGGATCGAGCAGTTGATTGCGCTCCATCGCGTTACGGCTGAGATTTCGCAGGGGACGGAACTGCAGCATATACTCGAAACGGTGACCAAGACGGTTGTCGACACGATGAAGCAGAAGGCATCGTCCATTCGACTGCTCTCGGCGAACGGCAAGGAGTTGATGATTTACTCGGCCCACAGTTTTTCGCCGCAGTACATGGATCTGCGGCCCATTCCGCTTGCCGAAAGCGACCTGGACCGAGAGGTGTTGAATTCAGACCGGCCGGTGTATGTCGAGGATATGACCAGCGATCCCCGTGTGCGCGACCCCGATTCCGCCAGGAAAGAGGGTGTCTTCAGCGCGCTGTGCGCCCCGATGTTGTTCGAGGGCAAACCGGAGGGCGTGTTGCGCGTCTTTTCAGAGAAGAAACATGTATTCGACTGGTTCGAGTGGCAGTTGCTCAGGTCTCTTGCGAATGCCGCGGCTGCGGCAATAGTCCATGCGAGAAATTCACGGGAAGCCAGACTTTCGTGGGAAATGAAACGGCAATTACGCCTTGCGGGAGAGGTGCAGCGCCGGATGATTCCCGCCCGCCCGCCGTCGGTCGACGGGTTGGCAATCGCGGACTATTACGATCCCAGCCAGCAGTTGTCGGGCGACTTTTACGACTACATTGCTTTTCCGGATAACCGGCTCGGCTTTGTTATTTGCGATGTTGTCGGCAAGGGCATTCGCGCGTCGCTGTTGATGGCTTCGATCCGCGCCAGCATGCAGGCGCATGCCGTAACCCGGGACGGCATAGCGGAGACACTCATGGCAGTCAATCGCGATCTGGTGCGGCGGACGCTGTCCAATGATTTTGCCACCATGTTCTACTGCGAACTGGATTTGAAGACCATGAACATGACGTACTGCTGTGCGGGTCATCTGCCGCCCGTATTCGTCCGCGACGGCAGGGCGGCTTACCTGGAAACCAGCGGGGGAATGATCGGTGTCGTCGACGATATGGCGTTTCCGGTGGGTACGCAGGAACTGCGGCAGGGCGACTGCGTGGTGATGTATACGGACGGCCTGGTTGAGGCGATGAACTACGAAGGACAGCAGTACGGGAGGAAACGGGCGGAAGAGGCCGTCGTGCATGCCGTCGAGCATTCCTACGATATTCGGTCCACCCTGCAATATTGCGTCTGGGATATGCGCCGTTTTGCCGGTCTGAATCCGCGGAAAGACGATCTGACGATGATCGGTATCAGGGTGCTGTAGGACGGGTTTCGGGTTCCCGTCCTGTTATGCCGCCGGTGTTCATCAGAAGGTTCACCATGATTTTGCGCGCGTCTGAGGGCGTGTATCCCCTCAGGCCGTAGAGGGGATAGCCGACGAGTCCGGCACAGAGATCCTCCCGGGAAAAGATAAAGGCCGGTCGCCCCTCCTCGTATGCCGCCATCAATCGCGGAACACGACGCTGTTCGGCCGGCAGCGAGGAGGCCGTTGATCGCCTGAATCTGACCCGGGTCACATCGTACGGGAAACGGTAGATGTTCGATGCCCGGGGAAGGTGGAACGTTTTGGGGTACAGGCTTTTGCTTAAACGCTCCAGCGCCGCGGCGAATGTCTCGTCGCCGCCGGACGCGTCGGCGATGATCGAGCCGCCGCCCTGAAGATAGTTGCTGAGGTTCCTCCGTTCCTCGTCGTTGATGTTCAGGTCGCCCGTCCCGGTCAGGTACGCCGCGGCACACCGGGTTGGATCGAGTTTCCCGAAACCAACGTCCATGACCTGCAGTGCGCGGTTCGTTTTGGCTTTCAGCACATCGGCGAGATGCGTCATGGCCATCGGTTCCGGGTTCCAGTTGCCGGGATGAATGATGCGATACAGCGGCAATGAAACCGGCGGCGATGACGACGTCTGCTGTTCGGCAGGGATCGCGTCTCCCCTGATGGCGGTACTCATGTCGGTTACATAGAGGTAGTAGTTGGCAAACAGGTTGAACAACGGACGATTGTCCTCGGACATCCCCATCGCCATCGCCAGTGAGATTTCCCGGGGTGCGTGAACGGCCAGCAGCCTGACGCCGTTCGATACGCCGAGAAGTGGTTGCGCCGGTTCGATCGCGTACTGGAGATTGTACAACGGGTGGTTTTTCGGTATTTCCCGGAAGCGGTATTCCGGAAACATCTTTTGATATTCCTTGTGCATATCGAGGGTGAAATTGCCGTTGTTGCAGGCCGCCTCGGATAGTATTGTTCCGCCGCGCCAGACGAATGCACGCAAGCGCCGTGTCTGCTCGCGCGTAAACACGACGGGCCCCGCGCCGGAGATGTACAGTATTCGCCCCTCGTTCATGTTCACGGTGTTGTTGTCGATGTCCAGGATCTGCCATCCCATCGGCTTTTCGTAGGAGTATTCCAGCCAACCGGCCAGGTTGGCGGCGTCGGTCGGGCGCGAATTCCATTCTCCGCGATACTGAACCTTGTTAATGAGGATCGGCGAGTGTCCCGACGTCAGAAAAACCATGGCATAACAGGTTGACTCGATCCGATCGGCATATCCCCAGCCCCCGTCCGCCCGTTGTCGTCTGAGCAGTTCCGGAGTGCCGTCCGCGTACCAGTTCGATGCTCCTATATATTTGCGGCCGGTAATAGTGCCGACCTGCTGGAGGCAGAACATCCAGTAATAGTATTCTTCCTGGTTTTTACGCGGATGGCGCGAGACGGCCATATTGTCGGCCAGCCATTGTAATCCCCGGTCGACCGCCTCGTAGTTCTCCGGTGATTCGCAGCGGATAATCTCGTCCCGCCGCATGTGGGCAAAGCAGTGTGACATGGTTGCACTACCGGCCGCGGTCATCGCTCCGTAGGTATTGCTTCGCCAGCGGTTGCCGACCTTGTAGAGAAAGTATCCCCATCCGCCGTCGGGCTGTTGCTGGTCAAACCAATGCTGTTCCACCAGTTTCCAGTAGGGAAGCGGGATCTCGATGCCCCGCTCGGCGGCAGCCTGGATACCGAATGCCGCCAGGTGTGAGTGAACATTATCGTATTCGCTTTCTTTCCCTTCGGCGGAACGTGCCGTGTAACCGCCATACTGGTTCATCGCGCTCATCAGCCAGCGGGCATCGGATGCCAGTTGGGCCTGTGCTCGATTGTCCTTGAGGTTGGCGAGCGCTGCCATCCTGAAGGCGACGGGCCGGGTGCCGATGAGGGGCGTATAGAGCAGCCAGTCGATCGACCTGGCGAGTTTTTCATGTTCCTCGGGGTCCGTGCCGACCTTGGTCAGGGCATAGGCGGTCATTGCCGTCCGCAGCCCGAACAGATGCTTTTTCGGGGGGTACTCACGCACACACATGCCGTCCTCGGCGATATGTGCGAGCAGGAAATCGCATCCCCGCTCTATGGCCTCCCGTATGTGTTTCTCCCTGCTTGTTGATCCCCGCGGAGTGCCCGTTTCGGCCCGAAGCGGCCCGGCGGCCGCGCAAATCGCCAGCATAATCGCGACACCGTTTTTCGCCATGCACGGTTTTATAGAAACATCTTCCATGACTGAAACCATTGACACCCGCCGCACCGATGGTGAACTGTTTATTCGGCGGTTGTCATTTCCATCTTCCACATCATCAGTATGCGCGGCGTCTGGATGCGGTCGATAAGCTCCGGGTCGATCCCCATCACCTGCGACCGGACGCCCATCAGCGATTCCATCATGCCGGGGCTCTTGCTGAACCTGACGACCTTCTGGTCCGACAGATTTGCGAGCCGCGCCGCCTCGGCGATGGCATTTTCCAGAAACCCGATCTGGTCGACCAGTCCCAGGGCCTTTGCCTCGTCGGCCAGGAATACCTTGCCGGTGAACTGGGGGGGGGTATTCCCCTCTTTTACTTTTTCTCCGGGGGGGGAAGAGGCAAGGCCTTTGAGGTTATGTCCCCGCCCGTCTTTTACGACATTCTCGAATTGTTCCTGCAGCTTGTCCAGCAGTTCTTTCATGGCCTCGATCTCGTGTTGCGGGATATCCTTTTTGAACGGACTGAGGCGGTCCTTCCACTTGTCGGCGTTGGTGCTTTTGATCGTGGTAACCTGCACGCCCAGTTTTTCCATGGTCCCGTGAATGTTGGGCACGATGGCTATGACGCCGATGCTGCCGGTGAGCGTTGACGGTTCCGCGTAAATGACGTCGGCCGGGGCGGATACCATGTACCCGCCGCTCGCCGCGACCCCGCCCATGGATACAACAAGCTTTTTGCCCGAACTCCTGATTTCCTCGATCATATGGTGAATTTCGGTAGAACCGCTCACGGTGCCGCCCGGCGTGTTTATCCGGAGAACCACCGCCCGTATGTTATCGTCGTCCTTGACGCGCCGGTAGAATTGCTCGAACCGGCTGCGCATCCCGTCGTCGATCGTCCCGTTGATTTCGTAGACAGCGACAACCTCGTGTTCATTGCCGCCCTCGAGAACGACCTGACTCATGCCGGGTTTCGTCAGCAATGCGATTGCCATGAACTGAACGACGTTGTAGAGGGCGGAAACCACCAGCAGAAACAGGAGGACCATGACCAGGATTCTGCCCGCCCACCCCGATTTCCGAGGTCGGGCCGGCGGGTGTGCGGCGGGGGCCCGGGCCTGCGGCATGCTTATCTGCGGCTGGGGTGCCGGCAGCGGCGAGGTTTGCGGTTTTTGACGATTGTTATCTGTTTCATTCATGACGGCGATCCTCCACGTGGGCAGTTACCATTCGCTGCTCGTGAGTTTATCGAGACGAAATGCGGCCATTGCCTTATCCACGGTATTGATGTACTGACAATAGTTTATTATAAGCGCCAATGCGATTATGAAAATGGTAACATGACGTTATTGTGCCGGATTATCGATTGGCTGGACGTGCCATGCCTGACGCGAGAATACTGATACTGACCGGGAAGGGACGGGGCAAAACCACCTCCGCGATCGGGACGGCCGTGCGAGCCGCCGGTCACGGGATCAGGGTGTATATCATGCAATTCATAAAAAAGCCGGATGCGACCGGGGAGGCGATGTTCTGTTCCGCGATAGACACGATCGATATCGAACAGGGGGGAGTGGGATTCGTTCCCCCGCCCGGTACGCCGGCATGGGAGAAGCACCGGGATGCGGCCGCGGACGCGCTCGCGCGGGCACGTGAAGCGGTCGGTACGGGGCGCTACGGTATGATTGTACTCGACGAGGTCTGCACGGCGGCGTCCCTGCAGTTGCTGGAGGCAGGGGAGGTCCTGGCATTCATACGCACTCTTGCCCCGGATATGATTGCGGTGCTTACCGGCCGGGATTGCCCCGCGTCGCTGGCGAATGCGGCCGATACCGTCAGCGAGATCGAACATATCAAGCACGGCCTGGACCGCGGGATACGGGCGCAGCGGGGGGTGGAGTACTAACCCGCAACATTCATGATTATATTGCGGATGATGTTATAGGCCGTTTCCGGACTGTATCCGTCGACGACGCCGCTGGGCGCGCCGAGGAGCCCGGTGCCGAGGTCCTCGCGGCTCAGGATAACCGCGCCCTTACTCCCTGAAACGGTTATACCTTCAAGCCGTAATGCGCGACCCGGAATCCTCTTTCTTGTGGCGGGACGGTAGGAGATATCCTGAATCGGGTTTGCCGCGCGGGTGAAAATGGGGTGGCCGGCGCTCAGCGGTTTTATCGATGACGCGCCGAACAGGTCGCGCAGAATCTTGTGCATCGCATTATAGAATCGCTTTCCGCCTCCCGCCGAGTCCACGACGAGCCATCCGCCGTTTTTGACGAATGCCTGCAGACCCTTTTTCCGGTCGGCGGAGAGGGTGAGGCCGTCGGTTCCGGTCAGCAGGGCGACCTTCGCGCCGGCGCCCCCCAGGTTTTCAATGGGGACAATTTCGGTTTCGAGCTTGATCTTCTCGTCGGCGGCGAGTTTTCGTTGCAGGGCGACAAGGGCGAGCGGCTCGGGGTCGTAATTGCCCGCGTACTTGATCCTCGCGAGCTTAACGGTTTTGTTTGTTTTTCCGGCGGAGAACGGCCAGTATGTCCTTCCCCGCGGCAGCAGATCGTTGTAGGAGCCGACGATATAGCGGCTGAGGTTCACGCCGAAGAGGAAATCGTTTTTCCCGGTGATATGCGCATTGATCTGCCACTGCCTGGCGAGATCTTCGTCGGCGTGGATGACCAGCGGCCGCGCCCCGTTGCTGAGCAGGTAGAGCGCCGGGGAGCCCTTGAGGTCCGCGTGGATGGAATAGATGGGATTGTCGGGTGCCGCCTTTTTCATTTCGTAGCGCGGAAATGCCTTTTGGTATATCTCCCTGATTCCTTCCTTGAACCACTTGCCGTTGCACTCGGTAACGCTGAATATCGTTCCTCCCTGGTAGACGAAGGTGCGCAGTTTCTTGATATGCTCGTCGCTGAAGTCGGGTTTCCTGCAGCCGGAGATATAGAGTATCGGCGCATCGTGCCATTCAAAGGTGTTCACCTGGAGATTGATGTTGGCCCAGTTGAACTCCTGCTCGTAGTTTCTGCTCATCCAGCGGGTAAGATTCGCGATATCCCGGGGTCGGTTGTTCCAGTCGCCGCCGAAATTGAGCTTGTTGAATAATACCGGGTGCCGGCCCCTGGCGAGAAAGAGCAGTGAAAATGCGGTTTCCTTGACGTTGCCCCGCGGGTTCTTGGCCTTCTTGATGTCGTTGACGCTCTTGAATCCCCCCCAACTGCCGTCCTTCAGTTGCCTGACGAGCAGGGCCAGCGTTCCCAGCTTGTACCAGTCCTGCTTGCCGAAGTACTTGTAGCCGCAGGCTCGCCCGACCCGCTCGACACCGTAGAGGTAATACCCGAAATAGTGGTGGTGACATATATTCCCCCGGCCGACCATGGTGTCGGCGAAATGCCGGTCGAGCCATTGGAGCCCCTTGACGATAGTCGGGGGCAGGTCCCCGCCCTTGCAGTTGATATACTTCTCCTGCATCATGGCATCCATGCAGACGAACATACTGGCCACGCCGGCGACGGTCATTGACGCCAGGGGACGCTGTTTCCAGCCCTGGTTGTTCGTCGAACTGAACGGCGGATGGTAACCCCATCCCCCGTCCGGCAACTGGCCCTTGACCCAGTACTTGATCGCCAGCGGCCAGAAATTCGAGGGTATCTCGCCGCCAAGCATCTGGTGTCCCCACACGCCGAGGATGCCGTACTGGGACGGGGAATTATGAAACGCGTCTTCCCATATCGAGTAGTGCCAGCCGCCTGCCTGCTTGTGTATGGAGTAAATAAGCCGCAGCGCGTCGTGGCGGAGGTACTTCATGTACTTTCCCGGCGCGTGTTTCTCCGCCGTGACCCAGGTGTTGCACCGCAGGCCGATGGTATAAATGCCGTATGTGTCGTGGGTGGTGATAAACTGCAATCCCTTCTGGATTTTTTCGTTGTGAATATCCTCCCCGCATTTCAACAGGGCGTAAATGACCAGTGAGGTATTGCCCACCGCGCCCGGCCAGGGTTCGCGCTTCATTTTCACCGTTCCCATCAGTCGCCGCCGCAGGGCCGGCGCGGTCCACTTGTAGGTATTCTCCTTCGGCTCCCACGTGTGTCCCTTGAGGTATCCCGGGGCCTCCTTGCCGAAACTCCCGTCGTTGTTCTGCCGGGTGTACAGCCACGCGATGGCCTTGCGAATCGACTTCTCGACGGGACTGTCTTTCCACTGTCCGCCGGCCTTCTTGATGAGTTCTTTCGCTTCTTTGCTTTGCGAAAATGCAGGGCCGGTGAAGGCCGAGAAGGACAGAATGAGGGCAAGCACAACACAGAGGTTCTTTGCCGTTTCCATGTCACCACCTTTTAATCGGTCGGATCTGATTATGGCTGCATACGCCGGGTTGTTCAAAAACACTCACTTATATTGTATGCGACTGACGCTATCGTTCAATCCCCCGATCGCCGTATTACTTCGACGTCATGATGATATTCCGGACGATGTTGTACGCCGAATCGGGGGCGTATCCGTCGACCACGCCGCTGGGGGCGCCGAGCAGGCCGGTCGTGAGATCCTCCCGGCTGAGGATCACCGCCCCACGGCGCCCCTTGACCGTAATGCCTTCGAGCTTGATCGCCTTTCCGCCGAATCGCTTCCGTGTCGCCGGCCGGTAGGAGACGTCCTTGATGGGATTCTTCTTGCGGGTGAATACCGGGTTGCCGCCGCTCATCGCCTTGATGGAGGAGGCCCCGAAGATATCGCGCAGGGTCTTGTGCATCGCATTGTAGAAATCCTTGCTGCCGCCGGCCGCATCGACGACCAGCCGGCCGCCGGATTCGACGAATGCCTTCAGCCCGTTCTTCTGCGGGCCGGCGAGGCTCACGGCCCCCGTGCCGGTCAGCATCGCCACCTTTGAACCGCACCCCCCGAGCTTTTCCATGGCGATCGTGTTTACCTGCAGCGACGTCTTCTCGTCGGCGGCCAGTTTCCGCTGCAGGGCGGTAAGGGCGAGCGGCTCGGGGTCGTAGTTGCCGGCGTATTTCACGCGGGAGACCGTGACGCCGCCGCCGGCGCCCTTTGCGGGAAACGGCCAGTAGGTCTTACCGCGGGGCAAAAGGTCGTTGTAGGAGCCGCAGATGTACCGCGTGAGGTTCACCCCGAACAGGAAGTGATCTTTCCTGGTCACGTGGGCCCCGACCTGCCAGGTTTTCGCCAGGTCCTCGTCGGTGTGGATAACCAGCGGCCGCGCCCCGTTGCTGAGCAGGTACACCTCCGGTTTTCCCTTCAGGTCGGCGTGGATCGAATAGAGCGGATTTTCAGACGCGGCCTTGACGAGTTCATATCGCGGGAAGGCCTTCTTGTATATCTCCCGGATGCCGTCGGAAAAATCCTTTCCGTTGCATTCGGCGACACTGAAGATCGTCCCGCCCTGGTAGACGTAGGTCCGCAGTTTCTTGATGTCCTCTTCGCTGAATGCGGGTTTGCCCGAACCCGAAATGTACAGGATCGGCGCGTCGTGCCACTCGTGGGGCGGCACGTGCAGGTTCACGTTCTGCCAGTTGAATTCCTGCTCGTAGTTCCGGCTCATCCAGCGCGTCAGGTGCGAGAGGTCTCGCGGCCGGTTGTTCCAGTCACCGCCGAAATTGAGCTTGTTGAACATGACCGGGTGGCGGCCCTTTGCCAGGAAGAGCAGGGAGAAGCCGGTCTCGGAGACGTTGCCGTTCAGGCGCTTGCGTTTTTTCCGCTGCTCGTTCAATTCCTTCATGCTGCTCCAGCCGCCCCAACTGCCGTTCTTGACCTGTCTTTGCAGCAGCGCCAGCGTCCCCAGTTTGTACCAGTCCTGCTTGCCGAAATACTTGTACCCGCAGGCCCGCCCGACCCGCTCGACGCCGTAGAGATAGTAGCTGAAATTTCTGCCGTGGCAGGGAGAGGTCTTCCCGACCATCGTGTTGGTAAACTCCTTATCGAACCACTTGAGCCCCTTGACGATCGGCGCGGGCAGGTCACCGCCCTCGCACTTGATATACTTTTCGGCGAGCAGGGCGTCCATGCAGACGAACATGCTCGCCAGACCCGCGGTTGACATCGAGCCGGATGACTGGTGGCCCCATGACTTCTTGTCGCCCCCCTTGAAGCTTGGCTGGTAGCTCCATCCCCCGTCGCTCCGCTGCCCCTTGATCCAGTATTTCAGGGCGAGCGGCCAGAAATTGGACGGTATTTCGCCGCCGAGCATCTGGTATCCCCAGACGCCGAGGATGCCGTACTGGGACGGGGAATTGTGGTAGGCGTCTTCCCAGATCGAATAGTTCCACCCGCCCGTGTCCTTGTGGATGGAAAAAATCAACCGCATGGCGTCGTGGCGGAGGTGCCGCATATATTTGCCGGTCTCGTATTTCTCGGCCGTGACCCACGTGTTGCACCTGAGCCCGATGGTGTAGATGCCGAACGTGTCGTGGGTCATGATAAACCGGAGCCCCTTCTGTATCCGGTTGTCGTGTATGTCCTCGCCGCATTTCAGCAGGGCGTACAGGGCGACGGAGGTCTTGCCGACGCTGCCGGGCTTGGGCTCCCGCTTGAGTTTCAATACCCCCTTGAGCCTGCTTCTGAGGGCCGGGCTCTTGAACTTGTAGGAGTCCGGTTTGACCGTCCAGCAGTGCTTTTCTATATGTCCCGGTCCCGGCCTGCCGAAACTGCCGTCATTGTGCTGGTTTTTATACAGCCACGCGATACCCTTTTTGATCGCTTGTTCGACGGGGCCGTCGTCCCACCGGCCCCGGGCCTTTTCGGCGAGTTCCTTTGCGCTGTCCTGGCCGAAGGCGACAGGTGCGGGGAGAATGGAATTGACGAGTACACAGAAGGCCGGAACACCGAAAAGGAATCGTTTCATGGTATCAGTACTCACCTCTGCAAGGGTTACACCGCTTTAATTACCGGCGATTATACCATCAGCACACGATTATGCATGTGCTGCATGTCGTGTGCCCCTTTTACTACTTGCCCGCGGTCAGGATGACATTCCGCACCAGCTCGTACGCGGTGCGCGGCGCGTACCCGTCGACCGTCCCGCTGT
>CAZLBC010000013.1:76844-78101 GCA_964557575.1 uncultured Planctomycetaceae bacterium | reverse complement strand
ACCCGACTGCCATAATGCTACTGGCAGAACTGAGAATGCTGCCTGAATCGGGTTGGTATTCGACAAACGGCATACCGAAACCCCCGCAGCGGTGAAAGGAGTAACTCATTCTGCCGAGCGGCGGCCCTTATACTGCGCCGTCGCGGGGTCGAAGCGGAACAGCAGCGTCTGCAGGGGGCCGCTGAACCGGGCCGGGACCAGGGCGACGCACAGGTCGCGCCGCGGGTCGTAGACCATCGCGCACTCGTGCGTGTACAGCCCCGCGGGCAGCGCAACGTCCAGTTCCGCCATTCGCTTCGTTGCGCAGTCGAGGGAAAACAGTTGCCGGTCGGCCAGCCAGAGGATCGTGTCGTGGCGGGGGATGTAGACCGCCTCCCGGCCGATCGCCGCGGCGCCCGAGGTTTCGAGCTGCCGCCAGCGGCCGCCGGGTTCCAGCGGGCGGGCGTAGACGTCCACGCGGTTCTTGTCGCCCTTCAGCAGCACCAGGCGGCCGCGTATGGTGTCGTGGAGGAGGGGCTGGAACTCGTAGTGGTACGTGATCTTCCGCTGGGGCTTCGGGAACGCCGTGTCCACCGTCCGCCACGTCACGTCGCCGTCGTCGCGGTTGACCGTCGCGTGGTAGAGGGTGTTTCTGGACATCGCCCAGACGCCGGCGGGGGGTCCCGGCGAGGGCGAGGTGCCAGGTGTTGGCGAAGGGCCGCCCGAAGCAGGGCGGGTGCATCTTTTTCGCCGCCGAATCGTAGACCCAGGTCGCACAGCCGTGTTTTTTGCGGTCGTAGACGAACGTGTCGCCGGGATCGTCCCCGAGCCGGACCCCCGCGCCGTCGAACAGGGACGGGCGGGCGAGGTAGACGACGGTCTTCGACCGCGGGTCGTAGCAGTACCAGAGGTAGGTGTGCTGGCTGAAGGGGATCATCCCGTAGCTCCAGCCGAAGATCCCGGCGTTGGTGCTTTCCAGGAAGGGGGGGAAGCGGGGCGGGAAGTCGAGGCGCCAGCGGTTGTCCGCGATGCGGTAACGGGCGATGTCGTTGCCCGAGTAGCCGCTGTGGCCGCCGCCGGTGTAGATCACCTCCCCGTGGTCGGTGTCGATCGTGGCCGACGACCAGGTCTTGCTGATCAGCATCCCGGGAGGCTCTGCGTCGACGAACCGGTTCGGGGGCAGTGATGCGATGACCGTCGCTTGGGACGCCGGATCCGGCGGCGGGGCGTTTTCCAGGGACGCGGACTGCTCGGGGTACTTCCGGGCGACCGTGCCGG
>CAZLBC010000013.1:0-76744 GCA_964557575.1 uncultured Planctomycetaceae bacterium | reverse complement strand
GGGGCGTTTTCCAGGGACGCGGACTGCTCGGGGTACTTCCGGGCGACCGTGCCGGGCGGCGCGCCGGGCAGGTCCGCCGGCTCGGCGTCGGGGTCGCAGCGGAAGGCGAGCGTCCGCCGGTCGGGGCCGAAGGCGGTCATGAAGATCACCCCGTGTCGCGGAGCGGCCGCGGCGGTCAGCCACCGGTGGCCGCGGAGGCGGAGATCGCCGTCGACCGGCGTCCAGGTATTCGCGGCGATATCGTAGATCCACGTCTCCTTCCGTTCCGCGCCGGCGCTCTTGTGGTGCATCCGGACCTTTCGGGCGTCGTTGCCGCAGACCAGGATCTTCCCGCCGCCCGGGACGGCCGCGGCGGCCGGGGCGTACATGGGCGGCGGGGCGGTGGCGGGCGCCGCTTTCTCCCACCGGCCGTCTTCACAGCGGTAGATCCAGGTGTCGTTCAGCGCGGCGGCCTGGTTGTAGCCGCCGAACATGACCGCCGACCGGGTGGCGGGGTCGTAGACGATGGGGGCGTTGCAGCGGAGCGGGGGCTCGGTTTCGCGGTCCGGCCGGCGCCACGCGTTTGCGGCGCAGTCGTAGATCCGGGTCGCCGCGCCGCCGGCGGGGTTGGTCGCCAGGCCGCCGCCGAACAGGATGATTTCATCATGGACCGGGTTGTAGCACAGCGCGGCCCAGGCCAGTGCCCGGCAGCAGGCGGGATGGTTTCTCGCCGCCAGGTCCGTCCAGGTGTTGTCGGCCGGGTCGAGGGCGAAGGTGCACCCGTCGGCATAGCAGACGACGCGGTTCCGCCGCGAATCGAGACAGATCATGTTGAACGTGTGAATCGGGCTCGGCCGCCGGACCCCGTCGAAGTCCCACCAGCGGACCCGGTTGGTGCTGTGGTATCCGCCGACCACCTGCAGCCGGGGCCCCTCGTCGAATTTCAAACCGTCCGGGCCGGACTGCCCGTAGATGCGAAAGCGGGGGAAGTCGTCCGGTTTCCACTGACTCCGCCGGCTGTCGGGGAAGGCCGGCCGCCAGGCGGGTTGTGCGGGATCAAACGACTCCAGCTCGTAGCGGCGGTAGACGTTGCGGGCCGGCTTCTCGCCCCCGGTCCCCCACAGGTACAACCGGTCTGTTTTCGGAACGTAGATCGCCCGGGCGAACGTCTTGCCCCCCGACCGGTCCTCCCGGTGGACCGTCGTCCACTCGTTGGCCGGGAGGCGCGGGTAGTCGGGTGCGCCGGTCCCGGCACCCGGGCAGCACGATACAATTGTCAGCAGCCACGCGACCGGGTCCATCGCCCGCTCCTTTCCGGGAGGGTTATCGCTTGACGCGGGCGTTGCCCTCCCAGATGCTCCAGATCTGTTCCTCGTCGGCGGGGTTTGCGTAATCGGTCAGCAGGGTCACGACCAGTGCCCCGCAGGCCCAGCCGAACTGTACCCACTTCGCCGGCTCCCAGCCCTTCAGTATCGCGTAGAGCATGCCGCCGACGAACCCGTCACCGCCGCCGATCCGGTCCAGGACACCAATCTCCCGCGGCTCGACGACGTGCCAGTTGCCGCCTTCCGCCATGATCGCCCCCCAGCGGTGGCAGTTTGCGCTGAGAACCTCCCGCAGCGTGGTCGCGAAGACCCCGGCGTCGGGGAAGGTCTCCTGCACCCGCCGGATCATGCCCTTGAAGCTGTCTATCTTGGCCGCCAGGTCCTTGCCGCCGGCCTCGGGTCCCTCGATGCCCAGGCAGAGCTGGAAGTCTTCCTCGTTGCCGACGAGTATGTCCGAGATCGAGGCGATCTCGGTGAAGATCTCCCGGAGTTCCTTTTCCCGGCCTTCCCAGAAGGACGCGCGGTGATTCAGGTCGAACGAGATCCGCGTGCCGTGTTTTTTCGCCGCCCGGGCGATCTCCAGGCAGAAGGTGCCGGTTTCCGGCGACAGCGCGCCGATCAGGCCCGAGAGGTGGACGAGCTGGACCTTTTCGGCGCCGAATATCCGCTCGAGGTCGAAGTCCGCGGCCTTCAGCGTCCGGCCGACCTCGCCCGCGCGGTCGTTGTGGACCCGCGGCCCCCGCGACCCGCGGCCGCTGTCGGCGAGATTGAACTGGTGGCGGTATCCCCAGGGGCCTCCCTGGTCGATTTCCACGGCTTCCACGGTCATGGTGCGGCCGGCCAGGTCGTCGCGGATCAGGCGGGCGACGGGGCTGTCCTTGACCAGGGCGGTCAGCACTTTCACCGGCAGCCCCAGGTAGGCCGCGGCGCTGGCGACGTTCGACTCGGCGCTGGTGACCTGCAACTGGTGGCGGTAGCCGCAGTGCATCGGCTGGCCGTTTACCGGCGTCAGGCGGACGCCCATGCTGGTGGGAACCAGCAGCGACCAGGTGTAATCGTCTCGCAGTTCGATACTCATAACTTCTCCTTTGTTACGCGAAACAGTGTCTTCGTCTCGAAAGTACCACTATAGCCGACCCGCGGCGTCTTTCAATCGGATAATCCGTCGCGAAGGGCGGCCGCGGAAAAATCGGCGGTTGTATTCGCCGCCGTCCGCGGGTTACTATGCGGAAAATCAACCGCGTATACCATGAAAGGAAATCACCATGAAGAAACTCCTGTTCCTGTCGCTGGCCGCGGCGGCCGTTACCGCCTGCGGGCCCCCCGAAGCGAAGACCATCAGCCTCTTCAACGGGAACACCCTCGACGGCTGGCATATCGACGTGCCCAAGATGGACAAGGACCCCAAGGCCAAGAGTCCCTTTGTCGTCCGGGACGGGATGCTCGTCAGCCGCGGCACGCCCGGCGGGCACATTATCACCGACGAGATCTATCAGGATTACCGGCTCGTGGTGGAGTACCGCTTCGCGGCCAAGCCCGGCAACTGCGGCGTCCTCGTCCACGCCTCGAAGCCCCGCGCCCTCTACGGGATGTTCCCCCAGTCGATCGAGGTCCAGATGATGCACAAGAACGCCGGGGATTTCTGGTGTATCGCCGAGGACATCGCGGTGCCCGACATGGTCAAGCGCCGCGGCCCCAAAGAGCGATGGGGATCGACGGCGAAGAAGCTGCGGCGGATCAAAAACCTCACCGACGACTCCGAAAAGCCGCCGGGCGAGTGGAACACGATGGTCATCGAGTGTCTCGGCGACCAGATCAAGGTGTGGGTCAACGGCGACCTGGTCAACCACGGCCACGACTGCACCGCGAGCACGGGGCGGATCGCCCTCCAGGCCGAGGGTTCCGAGGTCGAGTTCCGAAAGCTGGCGCTCACCCCGATCACCTCGTTGAGCGAAAAGTGTCCCTGCCCGTGAAACGATCGCGCCTGCCGGTTTCCCTGGTCGCCGCGGTCTTCGTTGTTCCCGTCTCCGCGTCGGCGGGACCGGCGACTCTGACCGTTGAAAAGGGCGCGGCGATCAACCGCCGGGTGTTCGGCCTGGGGACGGGCCGTTCCGGCGCGCGCCGCTTCATGGAAGGCCACGGGGCCGAACGGGTCGTCCGGCAGCTCGGCCCCGGTTCGGTTCGCCTGCCGGCAGGCGGGGAGGCCGCCGGAAAACTCGCCACGATCTTCAGGGCAGTCGGCGCGGCGGTTGTGTGGTTCGGGGAAGATGCCGCGAGCGGCGGACGGAACGTATGCGTCCGCATACCCCGGCCCGGCATGCCGTTTTTCAAGACATATGCCCCGGCGGTGCAGGCGCCGGCGCTGCTGGCCCGCGCCGAGACCGCCGTCTCGCGCGCGGCGGCGCGGCGGGAGAAGGCAGGCCGCACGGAAGTATTGCATCTGGTCGCGGATGCCCCCGGGCACGTGGTGGCCGGTGAAGGGACCGCCGCCGCGGCATTCGCCCGCGACCTGCCCGATGCGCCCCTGGAGGCCCTGTACATGGCCGGCATGATACTCGCGGCCGCCGCGCATCACGGGACGATCGGTTCATTCCACTACCATCGGCCGTCCTTTCCGGTCAGGCCGGCCGCGGCCGGCTGGGAGGCGGGGGCGGTGGGGCAGGTCTTCTCGCTGCTGGCCTCGTTCGGCGCGGCGGCGCAACGGGTTCGCCCGGTACGGATCGAGGACAACCCGCCGCTGGGGGTGCGCATCGACGGCGCGGAACCGGGCGCGCTGCAGGCCGCGGCCTTTTCCTGCAAAGAAAAGACGAACGTGGTCATCATCAACCGGTCGCCGCGGGAGATTCCGATTCTTGTTCGGCAGGTCAGGGGTTCGCTGGGGGCGATCGGGCGGATATACCGGGCGGGGCAGAACGTCGAGAAGAAATGGGCCCCGGTCCACCCGGCGGCCGAACGGCTGAAGGGGCCCCTGGCTCCGAAGATCGTCTCGCCCTCTGGCCCGCCGGGAACACCCGTGCCGTTTACCCTCCCGGCCGTGAGCCTGGCCGTGGTAACGATGTCAACACCCTCGAGTATGTAGCACCGGTTATTCCAGGGATGACTGATGTGCATCCGTGAACGGCATTGTGTCCGAACGCGATAACCGCTACAACCCGACCATGACGCTTCCGGTCTGAAACAAACGATGCTATTTCTTCTTTTCATCCGCCCCGTCTTTTTTCCGGGACGGCTTCTTGCGCCGTTTCCGCGGCCGACCGGGATCCTGTTCCGGGACCTTCAGTTCCCTGCGCAGCCTTTTGAGTTCGGCCAGGAGTTTCTCTTGAATCTCCGCGTATTCCGGCTTCCCGTAGACACTGTTCAGCTCGTTCGGGTCTTTTTCCAGGTCGAACAGTTCCCATTCGCCGACCTGGTAATAGTGGATCAGCTTGTAGCGCTTGTCCGCGACGCCGTAGTGCCGGGCAACGCTGTGGGCGCCGGGGAATTCGTAGTAGTGATAGTAGAACGTCTCGCGCCAGTCCGCCGGGGTCGTTCCCCCGAACAGCGGGACGAGGCTGCGGCCCTGCATGTCCGCGGGAACGGGCGCGCCGGCGACGTCGAGGAACGTCTCGGCGAAGTCCAGGTTGGACGTCAGGTCGTCGTTCACCGAGCCGGGCTTGATATGCCCCGGCCACCTGGCGAGAAGGGGGGTCTTAAACGATTCCTCGTACATCCATCGCTTGTCGAACCAGCCGTGTTCGCCCAGGTACCACCCCTGGTCCGACGAGTACATCACGAGGGTGTTCTCGGCCAGCCCGGCCGTGTCGAGGTAGTCGAGAATCCTTCCGAGGTTGTCGTCGACGGACTTGATGCACCGGAGGTAGTCCTTCACGTAGCGCTGGTACTTCCACTTGATGATTTCTTTTTCCGACATGTTCGGGCGGGCCTTCTCGTAGGCCTCGTTTTTTGGCGTGTAGGCGTCGTTCCATTTCTTGAGTTGTTCCGGCGTGAGGTTTCTCGGCGGCTTCAGCTTCAGGTCCGATGCGTTCAGGTGTTTCTTTATGGTCATCGTCTGCTTTGAGGCGGGGGACGCCCGGTTCGCATAGTCGTCCCAGAGTGTGTCGGGCTCGGCAATCGTCACGTCGTCGAGCCAGTTCAGATACTTCGGCCCGGGCTGCCAATTGCGGTGCGGGGCCTTGTGCTGGTACATGAGCATGAACGGTTTTTCCGGGTCGCGGCCCGCCGTGAGCCAGTCGAGTGCCTTGTCGGTAATGATATCCGTGGTGTAGCCGGTATGTTTCCTGGTGACGACCGTGCCGTTTTCATCCATGGTTTTCATGGGCGGGTTGTAATACGGTCCCTGGCCGATCAGGATGTCGAAGTAGTCGTATCCCTGCGGCGTGGATTTGAGGTGCCACTTGCCGACGATGGATGTCTGGTAGCCCGCCTTCTGCAGCAGCTTGGGGAAGGTCTGCTGGTCTCCGTTGAAGGTGTTTCCGTTGCGAATGAACCCGTTGAGGTGGCTGTGTTTTCCCGTCTGGATCACGGCGCGGCTGGGGCCGCAGATCGAATTCGTCACGTGACACCGGGTGAAGCGCATGCCCTCTTTCGCGATCCGGTCCATGTGCGGGGTGGTTATGCGCGAGGGATCGTATGCGCTCAGCGCCTGTTCGCAGTGGTCGTCGGTGAAGATGAAGAGGATATTGGGCCTGCTGCTTTTCGCCGCGAATACCGAGCGGGGTGTCGCGCCGGCGGCCAGCCCCCCGATGCCGACGCCCTTCAGAAAATCACGCCTGTTCATGAATGAATCTCCTTGTGCAGATAGTGACGGTAAAAACCATGTATTGAGGATACCCTTGACCGCGCGTAATAGCCAACGGTAAAATCCATTCGGCACGTGGTCGTCCGAAAGCCCCCGGCCGAATGCTGAGAAACGATCCGCGTCTCAGGAAAGGAGCTTTAGAATAGAGGACTGAATGGGGGAAGCATCAGCGGCAGGGGAGTGATAATTTCGCGCAAATGCTTTGATCGGCGGTTATCGGTGCGGTAGTATCAGACAGGGCGTTGGTTGTTGCCCGTAACGGCCGCCATCCTGCAGTCATAATTTTGCATTGTCTTAAGTTATGAATTATTCCGCTTTGCTGATACCGGCTGAAAACAGTGGACCGCATCGATCTCGTCGTTCCGCCGATTACTCTGCCGGAGACGGCATTCGAATCGCCTGTCTTCCGTCCGCCTCAACGGACGCGGCTCTCGCCGCTTTCCCGAAACGGAGAGCCCCATGAACCCACACCGCGTGGTCATGATGGCTGCATTGCTGGTGTGCGCGACGGCGGAGTCGCGCGGCGGCGAGCGGCCGGCCGGCTTCTGGGTGGATAACGTCCGGGGTGACGACGGGAATCCCGGCACGGAGACAATGCCTTTCGCAACGGTGGGGGGTGCCTTGAAAAAGGCCGGGCCGGGCGTCACCATCCATCTGGTGCCCACGGGGGTGCCGTATCCCCCGGACATTTCCGTGCGAACCGACGGAACACCCGATGCGCCCCTGATCCTCGACGGCCACGGCAGCGTGGTCAGCGGCCGCCGCCGCTTCACGGCGGACGCGTGGAAAGACGAGGGGGGTGGCGTGTACAGCCGTGTGCTGGAGAACAATGCCTGGGGCATGCAGCGGCACTGGGAGGGCGGCTTCCCGCTGGTCTGGTTCGACGGGACGCCCGGGACGAACGTGACGTCGCGGGAAGACCTGACACCCGGCGCGTTCTTCCTGTACAAGAACCGGAAGAAGAGCAAACAGGATCCCCTGCACAATACGCTCTTCATGCGCCTGCCCGCCGGGACATCGTTCGGCGATGTCCGCGTGGAGAGCATCGCGGGCGATATCGGCGTCCAGGTTCTCGGCGATCACGTCACCGTCCGTAACGTCGTTTGCGAATACGGGGGCCGCGATGGTTTTTCCACGAGGCGCAACACGGGCGTGCTCTTCGAGAACGTTGAGGCGCGGTATTTCATGGATCAGGGAATCTCCAACCACGGCGCGGCGGCGGTCGTGCGGCACGGTCATTTTCATCACAATGCCGGGTGCGGGATTGTGGACGTCTACGGGAAAGCACGCGTACGCTACGAGAAGTGCCTCGTCGAGTTCGACACCTGGCGCGGCGGCGTGGAGTTTCACCGCGGCGCGTTCGAGATGGTCGATTGTCTTATCCGGGGCAACCGGCGCACGGCGCTGTCCGTCGCAAGAGGCGCCCGCGTGCGTCTCTCGAATTGTCTCCTGGTCGCGCCGACGGAACACGCGGGGGGAGGCGTGTCGCTGGGGCGCACGTGCTTGCTGACAATCGAGCGGTGCACTCTGTACGGTTTTCCCCTGGGGCTGCAGGTGCGCGCGGACGCGGCGGGCGGGACGTTGACGGTCAGGGACTCCGTGTTCGCGCGCTGCGCAACGAACATGAAGATCATCGCGATACGGGATGCCGGCGCCCCGGAATTGGATTTGGCAAGGATCATTTCGGCCGGAGGGAACCGCTATGAGCCGGCCCCGTTTTCCCTGTCGATCCGTCGTCGCCCGGCCCCGGATGCCCCTTGGACAATAGAGAATCGAACGTATTCTCCCGTAGAATACTCCGCGTTCGCCGAGCGGATCGGCGCGGATCCGGCCGGCGAGCTGCGGGCGGTGAACGCGGCCGCGAATCCGCGGACCCTGTCTCGTTTCACGCGCGCCGACGACACCCCGGTAGGCGCGTCGCTGCCGCCGGATGTCGGCGTTCAGGACCCGGCGGCCGCCGCAAAGAAAAAGGCGAACGCCGCCGGGCGACAACCGTGAGGAGCCCCTCTTTAAGAGAAGAAGAAGCGACCGTATCGCACAACGGGCCGGTTCAGATACGGGCCCGTGTCCGTTGCGAAAGGAGCGTTCAAAATGAGAAACCGTCGCCACCATCGAATCGCGCCGTCGGCCTGGTCTCCGCGGGGGACCGCAGGCCTTGTCATCCTCGCCGCGGCGGGCGCGTGCCTGCTTGCTCCGGCGTCGGCAACCGCCACCGACACGGCATTCTGGAAGCCCTATGCGTCGGACACGCATACGTATGCGCTGATCCATTTTGACGCGACCGCGCCGCTGAGCGGAGAGGGAAAACTCGACGGTGCGGGCGAACGGGCGGGGGGTGCCGCGCAGGAAACCGAAGGCCGTTTCGGCGGCGGCCTGCGGGTGGGCGACGGCGGATACGCCCGTTTTCCGACAACGCCGTTTTGTCCGAACGCCATGGCGATTCACGAGGCCAACCGCACGTTCTCCCTGGAGGGATGGGTACGTCTGGAAAAGTACCCGGCGGCGGGAGAGAATGCGTATATCCTCTTTCGCCCGGACAATAATCGAAAAGCCGTCGGCTTCTCCCTTTGTGTGACGTCCGACGGGGCCCTCGGTACGTCGGTCACCGCCTGCGGTTCCCGGCGGCAAACGGCGCATACGAGCCCGGCGGGAGCCGTTCCCGTGGGCGAATGGACGCACGTGGCCGGCGTGTTCGCCGGTGGACATCTGTCGGTCGGGCGCGACCGGCTTTTCGTGAACGGCACCGCGGTCGCCGATTTTCCCGCGTCCGGCGCGGCGGGCACGGAGGCCGACATAACCCCGGCGCCGATCTATGTCGGCGGCACCCCGGACGGCGGCGGCCTGGCCGGCGTCATCGACGAGGTGCGCGTGGACGGGAGGGTGGGGCGGTTCTGGCCGCTCGATCCCATGCCGTGGATCGATCGCGTCGCCGAGAAGGGCCTGCCGCCGCTGGACGGCGTGCTCGACCCGGAACGGCAACCGCGGTTGCTGTTCCACCTGGACGGAAATACGCGGCCGACCGCGTCGCCGGCGCTGCTGGCCAGCGATCCGGCGATTGTCGAACGGTTCACGGTGTCTTTCAAGGGCGAACACGTCCCCGGCGTGAAGGGGACGGCGGTCAACGGCACACTCCGCATCGGAGGATTCCGCCTGGCGGACTGGCGCGAGGGCAGCCTCGAGTTCTGGTTCCGCCCCCGCGGAGTCAACAACATCTCCGACCGCAACGCGAAGCTCCTGAGCGCGTCGGGGGTGGTGGTGTATTTCTTCAACACGGTGCGCGCGAATCGGCCCCTGTCCTTCTACTACCGGGATGCGGAGGGCAACCTGCGCATGCACGGTGCGGCGGTCGCGGTGCATCCCGGACGATGGTATCACCTGGCGCTGGCGTGGGATGCCCGGGAGATCGTGCTGCACATCAACGGCAAACGCGTCTCCGCGGGAGAAAATGCCATCCCCGCGGAGGGAAACAAGGGGGTGCTGGACGAGATCGAATTCACCCCGCAATTCGACATCGACGAACTCTGCTTTTACGAGCGGGGCCTGAGTGCGGGCGAGGTGGCCAACCGGTACTGGAGCTACGTGGATCCGGAGAAGGTGGTGCCGACGGAACCGCCCGCCCCGATTTACCTGAGCGCCTGGCGGCTGCCGAGCGAGAACGCGATCTACTACACGATGTCGGCAAAGGAGGCGAACGGCCATCTTGAAACGGCGACCGTGCGGCTGACAGGTGGCGACGGCCGGAAAATCCTGTCGGTCGAAGGCACGCTGGACGGAACGATGCACAGCCTCAAGACGCCGCAGCTTCCCGACGGCGTCTACACGCTGCGCGCCGCGGTGACCGTGAACGGCGAAGAGTTGCGATCCGCGCCGGTCGTTTTCCTCGCGGCGAGCTTTCCGTGGGAGAACAACCAGCTCGGGGTCACCGACGAGGTCTTTCCTCCGTACGAGCCGATTCGGGTGGAGAACGAGACGGTGTCGGTCGTGCTGCGCGACTACCGCATGAACGGGTTCGGCCTGTGGGACTCGGCGGTTTCCCAGGGGCGTGAACTCCTGGCCGCCCCCGTCCGCGTGCATGGTCGGACCGCGGACGGCGACGCGTGCGCCTGGACATTCGGCGAAGGGAAGTGGGCTGTAACCCAACCGCACCGTGCCGAGTACCGCGCCAGGGCGGCGTGTCCGGCGGCGACCGTCGAAACGGTTTCCGAGATCGAGATGGACGGCATGATGAAGGTGACGATGCGCCTGGCGCCCGGACGCGATGGGAAGACGATCGAGCGGCTGTGGCTCGATATTCCGCTCCGGGCGTCCGAAGCCACCCTGATGCACGAGGATACCGGCACTCTGCGCTACAACTACTCCGGCGTCATCCCGGACGGCCGGGGCACGGTCTGGCGGTCGCACCGCACGACGTTTCGCGGCGGATGGCGCAACGCATTCACCGGCTACGTCTGGGCGGGGGGCGCGGAGCGCGGGATCGCCTGGTTCGCCGAGAACGACAAGGGGTGGATCACCGAGAAGAACTTGAGCGAGAAGCCCCTGCAGGAAATCGTTCGGGACGGCGATACGGTGGTCATCCGGGTTCACCTGGTCAATACGCCTGCGGCGATCGACGCGGAGCGCGAAATCGTCTTCGGCCTGCAGGCGTCCCCGGCCAAGCCCATGCCGGAGGACTGGCGGACCGGCGCCCGCGGGGGCGGGTTGCCCGTCACGGCGTGGGGCGGTCACCAGTGCGCGGACAAGTTTCCGTTCAAGGACGACTGGACCATCGTGGACAAGATCATCGAGCAGCAGCGGGCCGGCAAGGACAACAAGGCCTGGTTCGAGCAGTATCAGAAGGAGCACGACGTCCCGCCGCTGCGGGGCACGAGCAGTTGGGTCCGAAGCATCATGCTCTTCGCCCGGCGCAGTGAACGTCCCACAATGACGTATTTCGAGGAGATGGCCGCCCCCACCTACCGCAACGACTGGCGCGTGTACAAGGACGAGTGGAACATGGAACGGGGGAGGCCCCGGCGGGAACTGCCGGAGGCCTACGCCGGTCCGCGCGAGGCCTGGCCGGACGGCTACGACATCTTCCGCCGGAACCGCCACGCGGGCGCCCGCGCCCGCGTGAACTTCATCGACAGTTACCGGGACTACGGCGCGTACTACGCCAACGAGTGGCTGAAACGCGGCGTGGGCATCTACTGGGACAATACCTATCTGACCGCCGCCACCAATCCGCTCACCTCGGCCGCCTACAAGACCGAGGACGGCCACATCCAGCCGGGGTTGACGTTGTGGAACCAGCGGGAGTACTCCAAACGCGTGTGGAACCTCATGCACCACTGGCGGCGGAAGCGCGGCGAGAATCTGCTCTTCCTGCAACACATGACCAACACGAACCTGCTGCCCGTTCTCGCCTGGTGCACCACGTCATTCGATAACGAGTTCTCCGCGCAGCGCTTCGCCCGGCATGTCAAGCACCCGAAGCAACACGAACCGAATGAGCCCTTCCCGCCGGCCTATCTCCGGGCGCAGAGTACGGGGCGCCAGACCGGAAATTATCCGGCGCTCTGCCACGGGCTCTTTCGGTTGAATCACTTCGCGCTCGACCCGGAGACCCTTCCGCGGGACGAAATGGACCGGGAGGACGACCGTTCCATCTTCGCCCAGAAGCGCGAGTGGGGCATGCGACGGGTTCACGAGATTCCCGCGCGTACCAGTTGCCCGGCGGTCGCAAATCTCGAACAGGCTTTCCGGGGCTTCGGCTACGACACGCCCACCGTCGAGGTGCACAACTATTGGGCGGAGGCGCCCGCGGTCACCACCGACCGGGAGGACGTGAAGTGGCTTCTGTTCGCGCGGCCGGCCGACAAGCGCCTGTTCCTGGTGTTGCAGAGCTGGTCGCGCACGCCCGGCCCGGTCACGCTGAGCTTTGACGCAGAGGTGATCGGATTTCGGCCCCGGGCGGAGATCGTCGACCTCGAGACCGGCCGGCGTTTCGGCCCGTGCCGGCCCGCGGGCGTAACCGTGGAGATGGATACGCCCTATGACCTGACGGTGGTGGGCGCAGGCGCCCCGCAGTTGCCCGCGGGCGTGGTTTTCCGCGACCGTTTCGACGGCGGGCCGAGCGTGCGCTGGACCAACCTGAACAGCGTGTCGGTCCGGGACGGCGCCCTGCGGTTCGGCGAGAATAAAAGTTCCTGGCGGGGGCCGGTGCGGATCGAGATGTGGCAGGGGCTGAAGAGCACGTGGAAGGACGCCGCTCTCGAAGTGACGTTCCGCCTGTCGGGTGCGATCAAAAAGCGAGTGAACACGCTCTCTCTCTTGACGCGCGCCAAAACGCCCGCCTGGAGCACGCACGGACTGAGCCACACGAAGCTGTACTGCGGACAGCGTTTGACCGTGCGCGCCGGGCCGGCGGGCGAGCCCTGGGAGCTGGTCCGCTCGCGCCGCGACGAACGCGGCCGTCGACGGGGCGACAATGTACACACCACGTTCGGCGCGGTCGACGACAAGCCGCACACCCTGGCGGTGGTCATGGACGGTCCGAACACCACCGTACTCTTCGACGGGGAGAAGGTGGCAGGGTATGAGGACACCCCGGCCTCCGGCCCGGCCTTCGGTCTCCATGGGGGGCGGGAGCTTTCAGGCGAATGGTACGTTGACGTCGACTGCGTAACCCTTCGTCATGAGCAATGAGGCCGGGACCGGCGAACAGCCTGCACATCCGGCGCCCTTCTGCTCGATCGAGACGATCTCGCCCGTGGGGTGCATGGTCAGCGCCCGGGACCGGGCGTCCTCGATGTCGCGGGCGACCAGGACCACGTCCGTCAGCCGCTTGTTGATCTTCATCGTCAGCTTGAAATTGGGCATGCGGGTATCTCCCTTCCGCGGCCGTCGAAATGAAACCGGTATGCCGGTTATCGTATAACGGCTTGTCGCATTCCGCCAGGTACACTACAATTTACCGCTCGCGACACCTGCTGACAATCACTACCGAAACAGCTCAGTTGCCGTTACCCCTTTTTCCAGGAGAACGCCGATGCACAGATACGCACCCCTCGCCCTCGCAACGCTGTTGTTATTCGCTCCCGCCGCACTGTCCGCGGAACAGCCGTCGAAGCTGATCGACGCCGCCGGCGTGAAGGGCGGCCTGGTCGTCCATGTCGGCTGCACGGACGGCGCGCTGACCGCCGGCCTGCGGATACACGACCGCTTCCTGGTCCAGGGGCTCGCCGCCGAGGCGGATGTGGCCGCCGCCGGGGAAAAGGCGGCGGCCGGCGGCGCGTACGGCGCCGTTTCCATTACGGCCTGGGACGGGAAACACCTGCCCTACGTGGACAACATGGTCAACCTCCTGGTGGTGTCTAAGACCGGGGATATCACGGCCGCGGAAGTCGAGCGGGTCCTGGCGCCGAAAGGCGCCGCCCTCATCGCCGACGGGCGGAAGATCGCCGGGTTAAAGACCGCGGCGGCCGCGGGATGTGCGGGGTGGACGGTCTACCGGAAACCGTGGCCGCAGGCAATCGACGAGTGGACGCACTTCCTCCACGACCCGCGGGGGACCTCGGTCTCCGACGACGAGGTCGCCGCGCATCCCCGGGGCCTGCGGTGGACCGGCGGCCCGTTCTGGGCGCGGAGCCACGAGCACACGGCCGGCATGAACGCCATGGTCTCCGCGGGCGGGAGGGTCTTCTACGTCATGGACGAAGGATTGACCGAGTCCATCCAGCTCCCGGCCGAAAATTATCTTACGGCCCGCGATGCGTTCAACGGCACCGTCCTCTGGAAAAAGCCGCTGCCGGACTGGTTCAATCACCTCTACCCTCTCAAGAGCGGCCCCGGCTGGCTTCCCCGGCGGCTCGTGGCGGTCGGCGACCGGGTGTACATCTCCCCCGGTGTCGGTCACGACCTGGTGTGCCTGGACGCCGCGACGGGGAAAGAAATGCGGACCTACGACGAAACGGCGACGACCTTCGAGCTTATCGTCTCCGGCGGCGTCGTTTTTGCCGCGGTGGACCCGGACCGGAAGCCGGTCGACTACCGCCAGCAGCACCCCAACTGCTGGCGGGAGCGGGACCGGGCGAGCAAGAAGTGGCAGTGGCAGCCCGAGACGGGCGTCCGCGTCCTCAAGGCATTGGCGGCCGATAGCGACACGGTCCGCTGGGAGAAGAGGGTGCCCGTCGCCCCGATGACACTCGCCGCGGACGACCGGATGGTCTGTTTTTACGACGGCGACCACGTCGTGGCCCTCAACCGCAGCAGCGGCGACGAACTCTGGAAGGCGGAGGTTTCTGCGATGAAGCAGATCCGGACCGGGTATGCCGGGCCGCGGCTGATCATCTGCGAAGACCGGGTGGTGTTTTCGCCGATGGGACGAATTTTCACGATTGCCGCGAAGGACGGGGAGATCCTCTGGACGGTTAAGAAAAAACCCCGCTCCGGGCACTTCAGCCTCGAGGACTTCTACGTCATCGGCGAGAAGGTGTGGGTGCTCGGGCGGCCGAACAAGGGCGTCTTCACCACCTACGGGCTGCAGGACGGCACGCAGCTCGACCAGTTCAGCAACCCGATCAACTCGTTTTATATCCACCAGCGGTGCTATCCCGGGCGCGCGACCGGGAGATACCAGTACCCGCCGATGATGGGGATCATGGTTTACGACATGAAGGAAGACACGTGGGAGAACAACCACTGGGTCCGGGGCGGCTGCATCTACGGCATTACGCCCGCCAACGGCCTGATCTACGCGACCCCCCATGCCTGCGCGTGTTACTACCAGACCCAGCTCAACGGCTTCTGTGCCCTCGCCCCGCAGCCGACCGCCGCGCCGCGCGGCGGCGAGCGGCTCGTGAAAGGGCCGGCCTTCGGGAAGCATGACAAGACCGTTGAATACCCGGCATCCGACTGGCCCGTGTTCCGCCACGACAATACCCGCTCCGGTACCGCGGGAACCGCGGTCGCGGCCGAGCCGCGGCAGGCCTGGAAGGCGGATTTCGGCACGAAGATCAGCCAGCCGGTGGTGGCCGGCGGCAAGCTCTGCGCCAGCGCGGTCGACCGGCACACGGTCTTCTGCCTGGACGCGGCTACCGGCGAAGGGGTCTGGTCGTACCGGGCGGGCGCGCGGGTCGATTCGCCGCCGACGCTCTACAAGGGCCTGGCCCTCTTCGGGTGCGCCGACGGCTGCGTCTACGCCCTCGATGCCGGCAGCGGCACGCTGGCCTGGAAATTCCGGGCCGCGCCCGGCGATCGCAGAATCGTCTCCTACGGCAGGGTCGAATCGGCCTGGCCGGTGCACGGCAGCGTCCTGGTACAGGACGGCAAGCTCTACTGCACCGCCGGGCGGAGCCTCTTCCTCGACGGCGGTATGCGGATGGTGATACTCAATCCCGAAACCGGGGAACTGGTCGCCGAGAACGTCATGGACCGAAAGGTCCCCGGGACCGACAAGCAGCTCGACGACCTGATCACGGGCAAGCACATGCCCGTCGGCCTGCCCGACGTGCTCTCCAGCGACGGGAAGCACGTCTACATGAAATCGCAGACCTTCACCATGGACGGCAAGCGGGTCCGCGTCAATCCCCAGCGGCCCGACACCCAGTACGACGAGGAGGTGCACCTGTTTTCGCCCATTTCGTTCCTGGACGATTCCTGGCATCACCGGACCTACTGGATCTACGGCCGGGCGGCCGGCGAGGGCTGGGCCGAGTTCCAGCTTCCGCCCAAGCGGGTGCCCTGCGGCCGCATCATGTGCATCGACGACACGAACGCCTACTCCTACGGCCGGGACCCCGGGATCATGTGCAACAGCTCCGTCAATGAGTACCGGCTCTTCAGTGCCAAGAAGACCCCTTCCCGCAAGGTGGGCATACCCCGCATCGAGGGGAAGCGGTGGCCGAAGGCAAAATACCCGGTGGACAAAAAGAATGCGCTGGCGAATCACACGGTCGACTGGAAAAACCTGTCCAAGCAGCCGATGAAGAAACTGACCGCGCTGGATTTCAACTGGGTCAACGAGGAGCCGGCGGTCATGGCCAAGGCCATGGTCCTGGCCGGCGACCGGCTTTTCGTCGCCGGCCCCCGCGACGTGGTCGACGAGCGCGAGATGTGGGGGCGCTCCAACGAGGACGAGTTCCGAAAGAAGATGCAGTTGCAGGCGGAATGGCTGAAGGGCACCCGCGGCGGCGTCATGCAGGTCTTCTCGAAACAGGACGGAAAAAAGCTCGCCGAGCTGAAACTGGACGGTCTCCCCGCCTTTGACGGCATGATCGCCGCGGACGGAAAGCTCTACATGGTTACCGCCGGCGGCTCCGTCGTCTGCTTCGGGGGGACGTAGCCGTTCGGACGGCGCGGGAGGTAACCGTCGCGGGGCCTACCCGCCGAGTGCAACCTCGTCCGCGCCGCCGGAGGCGATTGTTTCAATGCGCGTTCCGTCCACGAGGATCTGGTAGGTGACGCCCTTGCGGGCCGCGATCCGGGCCCGGTTTTCGTCGATGGTCACCGGAAAGGCAGTTCCCCAACCATGGACGCAGGCCTGGACGAGCGATGCCGCGGCGAGGATGTCCGGCGTGTGCAGGGACAGTTCCCACGTCTGTGCGCCGCGCTCCCTCTGCGATGATGACCGTTTCCTCCACGGCAGGCAGGTGCGGTCTGATTGCGGTCATGCTGAGCAGTAAAGTCCAAAGCACGGCGATCGCCTGTAGAATCGAGCCTATGTACGGGCTGCTGAACAATTCAGGGACATGTTCAGCAGGCCCTATGTACCCGTTCCTGATTACGGGGAAACCACGGTGTATTGTACGGCGGGATTGGCCGGTGCAACAGATAAATGCGGCCACCCGGCTTTGGGGAGAACCGGGCGGCCGTGACCCGGATGGGGAGCCGGGTCTTTGTGCGTTCGCCGGATAGGGGGGGACCAAGCGAACAGGATAACTGTAAACGAGGCGCGAACCGTGATTCGAGGCAAATGTGCATAGGGCAACCACCTTAATGCTCTTTTAATAATTTTTCGCCGCGTGGTTGACTCGCGTATTTCAGAAACGGATAATGTGCGAACCGGGTCGATGCTGGGAGAAACGGATCCCGTCGGAAACGAAAAAGGAAAGGAGCCGGAACGATGAAAAAGATACTCGCTGTTTTGTGCCTGTGCGTGGTTGGATGCGCATCGGAACCGATCTACCGGATCAACTGCGGTGCGTCGGAGGACTACGTGGACAAGGCCGGCAACACGTGGCTTGCCGACCGGGAGGTGACGAAAGACGCCGCGTGGGGATGCGTCGGCGGTATGACGGTCGCCAGGAGCCCCGAGGAGATTCCCGGCACCGATGCGCCCGATGTCTACCTCAACGAGTGCTACGGCATGGATGCTTACAAGTTCAAACTGCCCCCCGGAACATACACGGCCCGCCTGCACTTCGCCGAGACATTCAGCGGTGTCGCCGCCGCGGGCGAGCGGGTCTTCGACGTCAGTGTCGACGGAAAGGTCGTGTTGAAGGATTTCGATCCGTTTAAAGAGGCGGGCGGCGCATTCAAGCCGGCGATCAAGGAATTGAAGGGACTCGAGCCGAAGGACGGTGTCCTCACCATCGGTTTCACCACGAATATACAGAACCCGGAGATCAACGGCATCGAGATCATCCCCGAATAAGACCCCGCTCTCCACGGTTATCGAATCACTCGAAAGCGACGGGCCGGCGATGTCGCCGGCCCGTCGCTTTCCTGTTTCGGGGCGATATGCGAACTGGCAAAAAGGGAAAACCAGGCAAACTGGTTAAAAACAACGTCTATATTCGTCGGAAAAAGTTTAAGCAGGTTGACATCTATCGAATCCGTGATTATATAATAAAGCAAACGTTGTACATATCCGTCTTTTTTTTTGGGGGGGGGAGACGGCCGTAGTGCAGTTTAACGACCTGATATATTTATTAATTCGCTATTTTGAAAGCGAAACGGGAGCGTATCAGATGAATACCGACGGTTGCAGTGCAAACGGACTTCCCCATTTCGAAGGACTCGAACCGAGACTGCTGCTTTCCGGGGATATCGGGGCGGGGCAGGAAAACCTGATTGCCGACGGGGGTTTCTCGGACCTGAGCGGCGCGACCGGCGTCGTGGACCGCGGGGGCTGGCTGACCTGCCATACTCTCGGCGCCTGGCGCGCGGACGCCGGGATCATGGAGATTCAGAAGGGCACCGTCGGCGGCGCGCCTGCCAACGTGGACGGCAATGTCCTCGAGCTCGATTCGCACACCGACGCCGGCAGCACGCTCGACAAGATCGAGGCGGACACCAACAGCACCGTGTCACAGGACGTGCTGATTCCCGAGTTCGGCGTGCACGTGCTTTCGTTTGATTACTCCGGGCGGGCGCGCGGCGATATTGCGGCCGAAGACACCAGTGATTTCAACGTCCTGGTCGACGGCGTCGAGGTCAGGAGCTTTGCCGCCGTTTCCAGCGGCTACCGGCGGGCCGAGATCAGGCTGATCCTCTCAGACGACGTTCACACCGTCACCTTCCAGGGCGACGGCATGGACGACACGTACGGCGCCCTTATCGACAACGTCTCCCTGGTGTACGAAGGCGCCGGCAACAGTTACGTGGACGGCGCCGGCATGCTTCACCTGGTCGGCGGGGCCGGCAACGACCTGATATTCGGCGGTGAGGGGCCCGAGGATCTTCACGGCGGGGCCGGCGACGACCTGCTGGTCGGCGGTGCCGGCAACGATGTGCTGTGCGGCGGCCCGGGCGCGGACCGGCTGCTGGCGGGCGCCGGCGACGACCTGCTCGAGTTGGGTGCGGCGGATGGCATCTGGGAGGGCGCATACGCCATCAACATGGGCGATCCGGACAACGCGGGCTCGAACGAAATCGCCTACATCGTCGGCAAGGAACAGAACATGGATATCTTCGACGGCGGCGACGGGTACGATATCCTCAGCCTCGGTGACGGAGACCAGGCCATTGCCCTCGACGACCGCGTGACGCCCTCGCACGCAGGCGTGCCCGTCTTTGCCAACATCGAACTGATCGACGCCGGCGCGGGTGACGACGTGGTCGACCTGACGAGCGACCGCTGGGGGTACGGCGACGTGGAGGTCCGCGGCGGCGACGGGAACGATATTCTCTGGACCAGCGGCGGCGACGATATCATCGTCGGCGGCGCGGGCGACGACGTGCTGTACGGCGGCGCGGGCGACGACGCCCTGTTCGGGGACGGGCGGGAGATCACGACGGTCCGAACGATCGCCGTCACGACCCCCGACCGGGACATGGATATCGACCAGGTCCTCGCCGACTGGGTCGCGGCGGGTGTGGTTCTGACGGCGGAACGCGATCCCAGCGACGCGACGCACAATCCCACCGCGTTCAGTTACAAGAACGTCGGTTTCACGATCGACGGGGCCAACACCGCCGATACGTCGCTGCACGGCGAATACGCCTATTCCGGATTCGGGGTCCACAGTCCCGGCAATATCGACGACGGTGAAATCGACACGATGAACGGAAACGACCTCGGTGCCCACGAGATCCTCCTGATTGATTTCGTCGAGCCGGCGAATCGCGTGACGATCGAGCTGTCGGCCCTGTTCGACGGCGAGACCGAGATTTCAGCCGACGCCGGCCCCTACGACCGCGGCTACATGGAACTGGCACAGTGGACGGCGTACGGCGCGAACGGAGAACAGCTCACCGGCCTGGTGGAGGGCACGGTCAACGGGCTGGCCACCTTTGATATCGACGCGGGTTTTGCGATCAGCCAAATGGAACTCCGGGCGGTCGACAACGGCGCCGGCAACACCGGCGCGAATTCGGACTTCCTCCTGCGGTCGGTGACGGCTGAAATCGAAACGACAACCGGCAGGGTTTCCGAACCCGGCAATGACCGTATATACGGGGCGGCCGGTCTCGATACCATCGACGGCGGCGGCGGCACCGACAAGATCGAGGGCGGCGTGGACACGGGTTTCGCCTCATTCGGCGAGAAGATCGATGTGACCTTTCTCGGTTCGGATGCCGGGTACGATAATTCCCTCGGCTTTTTCCTGGCCGACGACAGCGGCGCGCCGCAGACCGGGGAAATCCTCTGGGCCAGCCTCCACGACACGGCCGTAGACGCGACGGCGGAAATCGTTCTGGACGGTGTCGCGAACAACGTGGGATTTTTCCTCGTACCCGACGGCGCCGGTCTCAACACCCTCGCCGACGGCCAGGATGTCAGTTTCATCGAGGACGGCAGCGGCAATTTTGTTCCCGCGATCGAGACGAACGTGGGGGTTACGGACCTGAGCGGCAGGGGCGCCCCGGTCTTCTTCTCGGGCGCCGCGTGGCGTAATTCCGACAGCCGGGAACACACCGCGGACCTGGACGGTGACGGCAGCCTCATGTCGGGCAGCATCGGGTTCGAGGATCTCCTCGGCGGCGGTGACAACGATTTCAACGATGCGAAAATTGCCGTCAACCTCAACGTGTTTTTCAACGGTTTTCAGCCCGGCGACATTCTCGTGGGCGGCGCGGGACAGGACATTTTCTCGTTCCACGCCGGCGAGGGCGTCGACCTGATACGGGACTTCGAGGCCGGGATCGACAGCGTGCTGATCGACGGCTACGACGAAGACGAGATCGAACTGCTGGCCGTCGGCGAGGATGCGATGATCCTGATGGGAACGGGCGAGGCCATTCGGGTCGCCGGCGTTTCCGTCGCCGATCTGGCGGGTTCGGTGGTTATTGCAACCTGACCGGGCATAGCACACCAGTGACTGAAACCGGAGGGAAGGGAAGCGCCTGGAGCGCTTCCCTGTTTTTGCGCGTACTGAGTATCCCCGGATCGGCGTGCCGTGGATAAATGGGCCGTGCCGGACTTGAACCAGCGACTTCTTCCTTGTAAGGGAAGCGCTCTAGCCATCTGAGCTAACGGCCCGAGTGCCGAAGAGTATATCGCCGTTTAGGGTTATTTCAAGGGCGCCGTCCCCTCGCCGATGCCGAGTTCCCCCAGCTTCGTGCGGAGCGTATTGCGGTGTATGCCCAGTATTTCGGCCGCCGTTCCCCGGTTTCCGCCGGCCCGGTCAATCGCCTCGATCAGGAGTTCCCGCTCGAGGTTCCGGACGGCGGTTTTGTATATTCCCTCGTTGGTCCCGCGCAGGGAGCGGACGTAGTCCCGCAGCGTGGCGGTCATGTCGTCGCCGGGAAGTGCCGGCCCGCGCGCGGTGACGGATTCGGGAAGGTGCTCCGGAAGAATCGGTGTGCCGGCGGAGACGATCGCCGCGTGTTCCATGGCGTTTTCCAGTTCCCGGACGTTGCCGGGCCAGCGGTATTTCTGCAGGACCTGCAGGGTTTCGGCTTTCAGCCCGGCGGCGTGTCCGAATCGCCCGAGAAAATTTGCGGCGAGCTGCTGAATATCTTCCCGCCGGCGGCGAAGGGGAGGCAGTTCTATATGTATGACGTTGAGGCGGTGATAGAGATCTTCCCTGAACCGGCCCGCGGCGGTGTCTGCGTCCAGTGACCGGTTGGTTGCCGCCAGGATCCTCAGGTCGAGTTGTATCGGCAGGACGGCGCCGACGCGTTCTATCGTCTTGAGGTCCAGCGCCCTGAGCAGCTTAACCTGTGCTGCAGTGGAAAGTTCGCCGACTTCGTCGAGGAACAGTGTTCCGCCGTCCGCGGCTTCGAAGCGGCCTTTGCGCGTGGATTCCGCGCCGGTAAAAGCCCCTTTTTCGTGTCCGAACAACTCGTTCTCGACAAGGTTTTCCGGTATGCCGCCACAGTTCACGGCAACGAACGGACCGCCGCTGCGATTGCTGTGCTCGTGGATGGCGCGAGCCACCAGTTCCTTCCCGGTCCCGGTTTCGCCGAGGATCAGCACGCTTGATTCCGACCGCGCCACCAGCCCGATTCGCTTGTATACGTCCTGCATGCACTGCGACGAACCGATCAGGGAAGGGGCCGTGTTCGATGAAGGCGCGGCGACGCGCTGTTGCCGATCGCGGTTCCGCCTGTTCTGTATCGCCCGCTGGGCGAGTCTTTCGGCGTGGTCGAGGTCCAGCGGCTTGGCGAGGTGGTCGAAGGCCCTGCCGTCCATGGCCCGGGTGACGGTGTCGAGCGATCCGTAGGCGGTAATAACGATCACGGCCGCGCCGGGAGATTCCGCCAGCAGGGCATCGATTTTTTCGAGCCCCGAGCCGTCGGGCAGGCGGATGTCGAGAAAGATGACGTCCGGTTGTTCCCGGCGGCACGTCTCTACTCCCTCGGTCGCGGTGGCGCACACGAATACGCGCCAGCCGCGGTTGGTGAAGAACTTCTCGAACGCCCCGCAGATAGCGTCCTCGTCGTCGATAACCAGGAGTGTTCCGGCGTCGGCCATGCCACTATCTTATGATTCAACGGCCGCGGGGGGAAGGGTGAAGTGGAATTCGGCCCCGGCGGCGGTGTTTCTGTATCCGATGGTCCCTCCGTGGCCCTCGGCTATCATATTGCATATGTGCAGCCCCAGCCCGGCGCCTTCCGACTTGGTCGAGACGAAGGGGTCGAATATGTCCGCGCCGTGCGAAACTCGTACGCCGCCGCCGTTGTCGGCGATGGTGATTGTCGTGCCGCCGTTGTCCCCCGGGTGTATCGAAAGGGAAATGCGCCCCCCGGCGCCGCCGGCCTCCATCGCGTTGATCATCAGGTTTATGACGACCTGCCTGACCTGTATCGGGTCGACGAAAACGCGTGATATGCCGGGCCTGACATCCGTTTCCACCGTCACCCCCGCGTGTTCGAACCGTCCCCGGAGCAGGCGAACGGCGTCCTTCGCGATATCCGGCAGGCTTGACGATTCCCTTTTGCCCGGCTTGAAAAGCCGGCGTTCGGGGGTTGAGGCGTTTCTGGCCAGCAGCATCAGCTCGCGAAGATAGAGATCCATCCGCTCGATCTCTCCGAAAATGATGTCCATCAGTTCCAGGCATTCGGGTTCGCCGCCGATCCGGTCGCGCAGCACGCGGGCGTTCATCTTGATGCCGCTGAGCGGGTTCCTCAGTTCGTGCGCGGCCGATGCGGCAAGCCGGCCCAGATCGGCCATCCTTCTGGTTGCCATCAATTGCCGGTTGGCCGTTTTCAGATCGGCCAGCAGGTGGTCGAGAGATGCCGACAGCCTCACCACTTCAACCGGCCCTCCTCCCGACGAGAACGGGGTGACGGTGCCGGATTGTTCCGGTTGTTCATCATCGTATTTCTTCGAAATATCGCGGCTCAGTTCCTGCGCCCGCCGGGAAAGCCGGGTGATCGGCAGCGTGACCGTCAGCGAGAGGATCGCGGCCAGTGCGACGGCGGCGATGACGGCGGGCAGCATCGCTATGACGATGCGGCGCGTCGCGGTGTCTCGTGCGGCGCGGACTTCCGCGGCGGGGAGCAGCAGGTACAGCCGGACATTGCGCGGCCGCCCGGGTGACGGCCGGTCGTAGGGAATCCGGATAGATCCGAGCCGGTACGACGTGCCCCCCATCGTCATGTATTTCGCGTCGGGGAATTCGACAAGCAGGGCCGCGCATCGGTCTCTCAGATTGTCGGGCAGGCTGGATCCGAGCAGGCGCCTGCCGCCGGGGGACATCGTCGCGGTTTGCGCGCCGAATATGCCGCTGAGGTGTTCCATGACCCCGTCGCCGGGAGACAGGTTGAGCTTGGCCATCATCCGCGAGGCATTACGCGTCATGTCCACGGTCAACCGTTTTTCTATCGTATCCCCGGTGATCTCCACGCCGATCCAGCCGACGAGAACCGCGGTTGCCAGGGTTGCCAGGCTCACCGCGAGTACCACCCGTGATCGTATCGATAGTCGCATGGGGTGTATTGTTTCAATCGGCGGAGCATTGGTGTCGTATCGCGGCCAGTTCCCGCATGATGTTGTTGCAGTTACCGCTCCACGAAGAGGTCCCGAACGCATCCGCCAGCTGTCGATACAGTCGAAACAGCCGGTCGTACATCGGTCCGTCGGCACGATTCGGCTGGAGGATGTCACCGGTTTCCGCCAGTGTTTTGATCGCGTCGATCATGGCATCGAACGCGCCGCCGGCCGCGGCGGCCGATACCGCAGCGCCGAGGGCGGCCGTGTGCGGCGACAGGACCGCTCGTGCCGGGATGCCCGTTATGTCGGCGTAGAGCTGCGTGATCGAGGGAAATTGAAGGATGAACGGCCCGGTGACCGTAATCACGTCGGTATCGATCCCGTACTTCGCCAGGTTTTCCACGAGCGCCCTGGTTGCGTACGCGGGCGATTCAAGCAGACTCCGGACAAAATCCTCGGCACCGCTTTGCAACGTCTGGCCAACGGTGAGTCCGGCGAGTTCCCCGTCGAAAAAGGGCGTCAAGGTGCCGGCGTGCCAATCGAGGGAAACCAGGCCCGCGGCACCGGCCGGCAGGGCGACCGCGTCTTCGACGAGCTTTTCCGGGGTGGTATCTCCGGAGGCGACGATAGAGCGGAACCACTCGACAATTGACCCCGCCGCTGCCCCCATTGTCTGGATACCCGTAAGCCCGGTAACGATACCGTCGCGGACCGTTCCCACGACGCCTCTGATGTCAGGGGTCGGGGAATCCGAGGGAATCACCGCCAGGTCGGTGCACTGTCGGGCCAGGTACTTCACCGGCGAACCGGGTGTGATACCGCACCCGACCGCCGCATGGTGATGCAGCAGGCCGCCCGCGGCAACAGCGATCCCCTCCGGCAGTCCCGTAGCGGCCCCCCATTCGGCGCACAAGGTTCCGATCGCCGTGCCGGGGGGCGCGAGCGTCCCGGGCAGGTGGATTTCGGCGAGTGCCGGATCAAGGCGGCGCATGAACTGTTCGTCGGGCCACCCGCCCCAGGCGGGGGAAAAGAGCCCCTTGAAACCTGCGCACGTTGTGTTCAGGGGAATCGTGTTCGGGTCGGTTATCCCCGCCAGGACCGCCGGGATCCAGTCGGACAACTCGACCCAGAAAGCCGCAGCGTTGAACACCCGGGTGTTGTTTCTCGCGCAGTGAAGCAGCTTGCTCAGCAGATCTCCGGCAAAGTACGTATCGCTCCTCGATGAGAGATAATGGGGCCGCATGCCCCTTGCCCGTTGCGTTATTTCGGCGGCTTCGGCGGCGGCGGCATTGTCACCGGGGAGGCGGACCATCGCGTCGGGATCACTTTCGAATCGTTCGGTGTCCGCGAGGGGGCGGCCGGCCCGGTCGAGCGGCAGCGGGGCGCTGCCCGGCGCCGCCATGCCGAGTGCCACAACCTGTCCGGGGGAGAATGTTTTCTCGACGTTGGCGGCTTCCGCGAGGAGACCGGTTACCAGTTCACCGGTTGCGGAAAGATAATCCGAAGGCTTCCTGCGCGCGGCCGGCAGGTCGGCGGCTGCTTCCCGGTGTTCGAAATTAAGGTCGAATGATGCCGCCCGCGTGCCGTTTGCGAGGTCGATCAGCACGGCGCGCGCGGTGTCTTCGCCGTATTCCAGGCCGATACTGTATGTCGTCATGAAGCGGTTCTCCGTTCGGATCCGGCGGCGAGGGTTATCACCGGCAATTCAGGGGGACAGTTGAATCGCAGCGGGATGGTCACCATCCCCAGGCCCCGCGAAACGAAGACCGGACAGGCGGGGCCGGACACGAGTCCCTCGGCATACTGTGTATGTTCTATCGGCAATATCGGCGGGCCGAAGAGGGGGATTTTTACCTGGCCGCCGTGGGTATGCCCGCAGAGCATCAGGTCTACCCGCGCCGTTTTCGGCAGGTACTCGGCGTAGTCGGGATTGTGGCAGAGCAGGATGCGCACGGTGTCTTCCGCGACGCCGCTGAGGGCCGCGGCGGCATCGGGCCGGCCGAACATGGGATCGTCCGTTCCCGCAAAACACAGTGTCCGACCGCCGCGCCGGAATACGACGTGCTGGTTTTTCAGCACGCGTATACCCGCGGATTCCATGCACGCGGTAACGTGATCGGAGCCCGCACGGTAGTCGTGATTGCCCAGTACGGCGACCGAACCAGCGCGGGGACGGAGGGCCGAGAGGACCCGGGTCAGTTCGGCCGTAAGGGTTTCCCGCCGATTGACCAGGTCGCCGGTCAGGGCGACGATGTCCGGCTGTACGGCATTGGCCATGTCGACTATCTCGCGCAGCCTGATCACGGCGGACAGCCTGCCGACGTGGGGGTCCGTAATGTGGGCTATCGTGACCCCCTCCCATTCCCGGGGCAGGCCGGCGACCGGTATGGTTCTCCGGGTGATTCGGAAGCCGTGCGGTTCAACCAGAAATCCGTCCACCGCGCATGCCGCGGCGGCGGCCAGCATGCCGCCGCCCGTCCATTTCAGCAGCGCTCGGCGGGTAGATCGTTTCCGGTTCCCGGCTGTTGCAGCAGAATCGGGCGGCCGGGCGTCGCTGCACGGGTGTTGTTTCGAGTTGTCTATTTCATTATTCCACATGCGGGAGTTTCGCGCCGTTTTTCACGGCGCGGTTTCATTCCTATTATATATATATCGATGCGGGGTTGGTGAATGTATGAAGAAGAAATATGGGTCTGCATCGCTGTTCGACGGTCCGCATCATTGACAAAGAAGGGAATACCGGTAAGAATCTCTGCTCATCGTGAAGGGGGTTTCAAGACGTTGAGCGTATGAGCGAAAAAGACGACAGGAAAACCGATTTGGAACAAGACGATAAACGCGGTTCGCTATATACCTCGTCGCGAAATTTCGTCGAGAGCATTTACGTCGCGGTGGTCCTGGCATTCCTGCTCAGGGCCTTCCTGGTAGAGGCCTTTGTCATTCCGACCGGTTCGATGGCAACGACGCTGTACGGCGTTCACTGCCACGTCGAATGCCCCGCGTGCAGCCGCGGATATGCCGTGAGTACCTCCAACGGGAATTACGGCAGGGCACATTGTCCGAACTGCGGCTATGTCGTGGAGGATCCCGAGTCGAGCGAGTTCAGCAGGCCCGCCGGCGGCGACCACGTCATCGTCCTGAAATACCTCTATCGCTTCATGGATCCGACGCCGTGGGATGTCGTCGTGTTCAGAAATCCGCAGAACAACCGTGAAAATTATATCAAGCGCCTCATCGGGATACCGGGCGAATCGATTCAGATCGTCAGCGGCGATATCTTTTTCAGGAGGCGGGGAGAGGCGCAGTGGCGAATCAGGCGGAAGCCTGAACCGGTCCAGAAGGAACTCTGGCAGCCGGTATACGACAGCGACCTTCCCCCCGACCGCGAATTACTCGACCTCCAGGGAACCGCGGGAAGCCGGTGGCGACCGGAAGAGACGGCAGAAGACGCCTGGACCATGGCGGGGTCCGGTGATCGGGAGGATGTTGCGGGCAGGAAGCTTGTATTTGCCGGGTCCGATACGCCCTGTGTGCTGAGGTTCGTGTCGCGCGACGGGCTGTTCGGCGTTGCATCAGGCTACAACAGGGGGCTTCAAAGGGAAAAAACCTGCACCGATATCAGGATCGGCGGTGTTTTCAGGTGTGCCGGTGATCGAAATGCCGTGCTGGAAGTGGTACTGCGGGATTACGATCGACGGTACAAGATGTCGCTGGCATCCTCGGGACGGGTTGCACTTCTCTCTCGGGATGCCGGGAGCGGGGACTGGAACGAGCGGTGTTCAACGTGCATCGATCCGCTTGGTGCCGGTGACGCCCGCATGTTTGCTTTTGAGAAAGCCGATTTTCGAGTGCGGGTGCTGGTTGGCGGACGGGTTATTCTGGAAAGCCGTGAAGAGGAGTATGGTGATATCTACGCAGAGGCCTGCCGTCGCCACGCCGGCGAAACCGATATTCAGGAATCTGAGGCGGCGGCGGTATCGATGCGCGGTTGCGGCGGGGAGTTTGAATTGCTCCACGTGCGATTGTTCCGCGACGTCTACTATATGCGCAGGACGAATACGGGCGAGGTCCTTGGAAGCCATCCTTACGATCCGCTCTCCGAATATTATGAACGCGAAAAAGAGCGGGATGATTTTCCGTCCGATTACGGGATTTTCGGGGACTTTCCCCTCTGGGCTGTGTACCCGCGACACATAGAACTCGAAAAGCATCCCGAAAACCCGGAGCTTGACGAGTTTTTCTGCCTCGGCGACAATAGCTATTCCAGCCATGACGGACGGTGTTGGACGGCGGCCGCACCCACGCTGCGGTTGTACGACGAACAGGGGCGGCCGATCTACAAGCCGGGCACCGTCCCGCGGTATAACTTGATAGGCAAGGCGGTGTGGGTATACTGGCCGTCGGGTTTCAGGATTCCCCTGCTGGAAGAGATCCTGGGAAGAGTGAACCTGCTGCCCAACGTCGGAGAAATGCGGCTGATCAGGTAAACACGCCGCATTACCGTGCGGCGTTTGAACGGAAGAACATGGAATTATTGCAGACGGAAAACCTGGTAAAGAGTTACGGCGGCAGAACCGTCGTCGACAAGGTCTCCCTGACAGTCAACGAAGGTGAGATAGTCGGGCTTCTCGGCAGAAACGGCGCCGGTAAGACCACGAGTTTCAGGATGACGGTCGGGATGATTCGGCCCGACGGGGGGCGCGTGCTGTTCGACGGTATCGATATTACCACCATGCCGATGTACCGTCGCGCGAGGCGGGGGATCGGCTACCTGTCGCAGGAACCGAGCGTGTTCCAGAGGCTGACCGTGCGGCAGAATATCTTGGCTATCCTCGAAACGCTGAAGATGTCGCGGTTTGATAGAAACAACACGTGCGATCAACTCCTGGAACAGTTCGGTTTGACGGTCCAGCAGAAACAGAAGGCCAGAACACTCTCCGGCGGTGAGCGGAGAAAGCTCGAAATCGCCCGGGCACTGGTTACCAACCCCATGATTATTCTGCTGGATGAGCCCTTCAGCGGCGTCGACCCGATAGCCGTTGAAGATTTGCAGCGGGAGATAGAAAAGCTGCGCAACGAGGGTATCAGCATACTGCTGACCGATCACAACGTCAGGGAGACGCTGAAGGTTACCGACCGATCCTATATACTCGATTCGGGCAAGATTCTGCGCGAGGGATCGCCCAGGGAACTGGTCAAGGACGAGTTGGTCAGGAGTACCTATCTGGGGGACAGCATTCGCGGGGATGAGTTCGACAGGTAAGTTATTCTTCGGACGTGATAGATGAACGACAAGCGAGATTATTACGATGTTCTTGGTGTTTCCCGCACGGCCTCTCCGGAAGAGATCAAGAACGCCTACCGGCGGCTCGCGAGAAAGTACCATCCCGACGTAAACAAGGAGGAGGACGCCGAGGCGAAGTTTCGGGAAGCTACCGCGGCCTACGATGTCCTCTCGGATCCGGATAAACGAAAGCAATACGACCGGTTTGGTCATGCGGCGTTCGACGGGGGTTCCCCGCCGGGCGGCGGGGGCGGATTCGGCGGTACCGGTGGATTCGGCGTCGGGCAGCGCGTCAATATCAATTTTGGCGATATCTTCGGGGGGGGAAGCGGTTTCATGAGCATGGGGCTCGAAGAGATTCTCGAGGCCCTCGGGGGACAGGTCGGCGGCAGGAGGCGGCGGCGCCCCGGCAGCCGGCATCGCGCCGCCGCGCCGCGTGGAAGAAATCTTGAACACGGGGTCATGCTCGATTTCATGGAGGCGATCACCGGTACCGAACGGAGCGTGGTTCTTCAGGAGAAAGATCCCCAGGGCGGCGCGCCGGCACGGCAGACCATCAGCGTGAAAATTCCCCCGGGCGTCAGGGACGGTCAGAAGATCCGCGTCAGGGAAAAGGGCGAGGTCGGGCCGGGCGGACGCGGCGATCTGATCATCCACTGTCGCGTCAAGAAGCACCTGTACTTCAGGCGGGAGGGTGATGATATCCATGTCGATCTCCCGGTCAGCATCGTGGAAGCCTCGCTCGGCGGCAAGGTGGACGTGCCGACGGTTGACGGGATGACCACCGTGACGATTCCCCCCGGTGTCGCCGGGGGTCGTACCCTCAGGCTGAAGGGCAAAGGTATTTCGAATGGTAAGGGGGGCGACCGCGGGGACCAGTATGTACACCTGCTCGTCACGACTCCGCAAGAGATTTCGCCGGCGGGTAAGGAACTTCTCGAACAATTCGACACGGTCGAGGATTGCGATCCCCGCCGGGACGTTCCGTGGAAGTAACGGGATAATGACAAAACGCAAGACAGGATATCTTGTGCCGGCCGGTTGTCTCTGCGTGATGTGTCTGTTGCAGGTGTACGCGCTGTTCATGATACTGGGGGAGTGCCGCGAGATGGTCGGCCTGCGAAAACGGGAAGCGCTGCTGCGGCTTTCCGTGGTTATCGCATCGGCGACGGGTATCACCTTTCTGCTCCTGTTGTGGTCGCTGTTCAGGTGGTTTCGGCAGGTGCGGCAGCCCCGCCTTCCCCGATCGCGTCTTGATTACGTCGACGCGTGGACCGAGGCCGGCCGGCGAATAGATGTCGACGAGACGGACGAGGGTGAAGGGTAACTTTTGTTATTGAAGTCCCGTCTTCCTGAAGATGCGGACCGCGCCGGGTTTCAGGGGAACCGTGGTTCCCGTTTCGGTATCTATCACGGTATCGTCTCTTTTCATATGCGATGCGTAAATATATATTGGCGCAAACCGCGGCATCCCCGTCTCGTCGGCCGGGGGAAGATGCGCGGTTGACGTATTACGGCACTTGAGAATGATGCATCGCCCGTCCCGGTCAATCGTATACCCCGCGCGGAATTCGGCCAGAATAAACCATGTTCCCGCAGCGAGAGATACCAGGATAATCGCGACTGACGTCATCCTCAGCGCGGGACGACCGATCAGCAGTGCGCCGGCGATCCCGATTGATGCGCCCGCGAGGGCTGCCGCGATACTCAGTTTTATCCTCTCAGGCCATATCGCCGGATCCGCCATCCATTTCCTGCCCGTTTCGTAGTCTATGAACGCATTACGGGAAACCAGTGCGGCGGGCCAGTCGATCGGAGTACGACTTCGTTCGATTGGCTGTCCGCGAAGGTCGAGCAGCGTGACGTCGAATTCTTGTGATACCGAACACGCGGGCAGGTATACCGTCACTGCCGCACTGCGTCCCGGGGATACGGCGGCGGGAAAGACCATGGTCGGCCCTCCTCCCGCCCATCTCATGCGCACCGACGCGATTTCCGTATCGGCAGTGTTGCTGATGTCCAGCACGGCACACCGAAAGGGAAACGATTCATCACGCTGCTGCGCCGCGGGCCGCAGTGCCGGCGCTGCGAAGATGGCCGTCGACGAAATCGCGATCAGCGCGGTTATGGTCACCTTGGTCTTCATCGGGTTTCAAGCGTTCCGGTCAGTTGCCGTACGGAGTCAAATCCATGTCGAACGAGGTAATCCTTGATACCCCGCCTGATGTGCGAAATGCAGTTCGGATCGATAAACAGCGCGGTACCCACCGCAACGGCCGTGGCCCCGGCGATAAAAAACTCGAGGGCATCGCGGGCCCGCTGTATACCCCCCATACCGATGAGGGGTATGTCGGCCGGACCGGCGACCTCCCGGTAGACTTTGTGCACCATCGCCACGGCGACGGGGCGTATTGCCGGCCCGCTCAATCCGCCGGTGCCGTTGTCGAGCACGGGTGTGCGGGTCTCGATATCCACGGCCATACCGGTCAGGGTGTTTATGAGGCTCAGTGCCTCGGCACCGCCTTCCACGGCGGCGGCGGCGATTTCGGCGATGTCTTTGACGTTCGGCGACAGTTTTACGATGAGTGTGTTTTTTCGACACGCGCTCTTGACCGCGGCGGTCACCGCTCGGACCGCGTCGGGATCCGTACCGAACTGAATGCCTCCCGACTTGACATTGGGGCAGGAGATGTTCAACTCGCACCCCGCGATTGATTCTATATCCTCGAGTGCCTCGGCGACGGCAATGTACTCTTCCGGTGTTTTGCCTGCTATGTTCACGATGGTCGGGAGCCCCAGTGTTTCAATGTCCGGGACCTTGTCCCGTATAAAGGCTTCCAGGCCGACGTTCGCGAGACCGATCGCGTTCAGCATGCCGGCGCGGGTTTCGACGGTGCGCGGGTAATTATTTCCTTTTAACGGATCGAGAGATATGGACTTCGTGACGAAACCACCGAGATCGCCGAGGTCGGCGAAATCGTAATATTCGGATGCGTATCCGCACGTCCCGCTGGCGGTCAGCAATGGATTTTTCAGGCCGATCTCCCCTATCCGGACCGACATGTCCACGGTATCATGGGCATCGGCTCGCTGATTACTGTTCATTCACTGGCCCTTCCCGGGTATAATCTCCGTCGTAATCATTGCTGCATTATACATGCCGCCAGCGTTGTGTACAATTCGTAAAGCATACAGCGGCCGGCAGTGACACGACGGAGGTAGAGGCGGGAATGTGAAATCGCACTGCATATTCATGATAGCGACAACGGCCACTGTGACGTGTTCGTGCCGCGTGCCCTCCGAGCCGGACGGAAACGGGGCGCAATCGAGTCCTTTTGAACCCGTATATGTCTCCGATGAAATCGTTTCGTGCCTGATATCGGCGGCGCGTATACGCTATGTGCCCGACCCGCCCGGTACGGATTACTGGCAGACGCCCGAGGAAACCGCCCGGCGGAGAGCGGGGGATTGCGAGGATATCGCCATATACACCGATCAACTTCTGGAACGCAGGGGCATTGATGCCAGGGTGGTTATCGGGGCCCGGGGCCCCGCTGCCGAACACGGCCACTGCTGGGTTGAATTCAGCGAGGACGGCACCGAATATGTTATGGAGCCGGCGTACCAGATGATTTTCAAGCGACGCAATCTCCCGAAAAGCATGTATATTCCGGCGCACGGTATAGATCTGGCCAGGCAAAAATACAGGCGTTACCACGAAAGAACGGGCAAATGGCTGAACGACGGTTTCAGGTCCGGTGACGGAGATTGAGAGCGTTGCTGAAAACCCCGTAAAAAAAAGATGTTTTTTTGGTATACATGTTTGACAGATTATATTCAATTCGTATACTGTTCCGGTCTATTTAGCTTCCTGCAGGAGGCGTGTGCCTATAGCAGACCGGTAATCGGGTACTATCGAGTTGCTGCTGGGTGTTGGTTTGCTAAACCATGTGACACCGACCGTTTATTGTTGCTGCTGTAGCTCAGTGGTAGAGCGCGTCCTTGGTAAGGACGAGGCCATGGGTTCGACCCCCATCAGCAGCTTGCGTTTCAGACAGGCTGGCTGGTTTGTACAGCCGAACCCGGCAATACCTATATAGATTCATTTATGTTCACTGGATAGGAGTTGAAAGAAAATGGCGAAGGAAGTATTTGAGCGGACAAAACCGCACGTGAATGTGGGAACCATCGGCCATGTAGACCACGGCAAGACAACATTGACCGCGGCTATAACCAAGGTCCTCGAAAGTCAGGGACTGGCGAAGTTCCGTTCCTACGACGATATCGCTAAGGCCTCCGAGTCGCAGGGAAGACGCGACGAGACGAAGATCCTTACGATTGCAACGTCTCACGTGGAATACCAGTCTGAAAAGCGGCATTACGCCCACGTCGACTGTCCGGGACACGCCGATTACGTGAAAAACATGATTACCGGCGCCGCCCAGATGGACGGGGCGATCCTCGTGGTTTCCGCTGCGGACGGGCCCATGCCGCAGACCAGGGAGCACGTCCTCCTGGCCAGGCAGGTGAATGTTCCCGAACTGGTGGTATTCCTCAACAAGGCGGATCTTGTCGAGGATGAGGAACTCCTGGAACTGGTGGAGATGGAAGTGCGGGAACTGCTTTCCGAGTATGATTTCGACGGCGACAACATCCCCGTCATCAAGGGTTCTTCCACGGAAGCCATCGCCGATCCCGGTGGAGATGCCGCCGAGCCGATCAGGGAATTGGTCAAGGCTCTCGATGAGCACATTCCCGAGCCGGTTCGTGAGACGGATAAGCCGTTCCTGATGCCGGTCGAAGATGTCTTCTCGATCAAGGGCCGCGGTACTGTCGGTACGGGACGTATCGAAAGAGGTATTGTTCATTCCGGCGACAAGGTTGAGATCGTCGGCCTTGGAGAGACGCGAGATACGGTGGTGACCGGCGTTGAGATGTTCAACAAGACCATGGATGAGGGACAGGCCGGTGATAACGTCGGTTGCTTGCTCCGTGGTGTTGAAAAAGACGAACTGAGCAGGGGCCAGGTCCTCGCGGCCCCCGGCAGCATTACTCCCCACAGCAAGTTCGAGGGCGAGATTTACGTTTTGACCAAGGGGGAAGGTGGACGGCATACCCCGTTTTTCACGGGCTACCGGCCCCAGTTTTACTTCCGCACAACCGATGTTACCGGTACGGTTAAACTCCTCGGCGGGGCCGAGATGTGCATGCCCGGCGACCACGTGAATGTTGAAGTTGAGCTGTTGAACACTTCGATTGCCATGGACGAGGGTTTGCGGTTTGCCATTCGCGAGGGTGGAAGAACCGTGGCATCCGGTGTGGTTACGAAGGTGCTTGAATAGACGCGAGAAAAGCTTAAACGGGCATAACTTATGGCAAAGTCGAATCGCCGGGAATACGCGTGGTTGCAGTGTGCTGAGTGCAAGGATCTCAATTATCGAACCGAGGTCATTGTTCACGGTGGAATGCCCAAGCTCGAATTAAACAAGTACTGTCCGAGGGAGCGAAAACACACGAAACATAAACTGAAACGCAAATAGTGGGCGGAAAAATATTGGGTCCACTCGATCTTTTGTTCCGTACGGCAGTAGCTCAATTGGCAGAGCAGCGGTCTCCAAAACCGCAGGTTGGGGGTTCAAGTCCTCCCTGCCGTGAGTATGTGGTCCGGGGCCGCCAGCAGAAAAAGAGCGTTACCTGTCAGCCGTTCGTCGGCGGCGGAGTGACAGGGAGTTCGAAAGGCGATCCCGGGGGCGTATCCCGTAAACCGACCGTTTCGTTACCCGAAATAAAATGAATATCTATAAGAGGAATCAAGGTAAGGTTATCAGGATGGTGACCGCCGCGGCCGTCATTATCATGTCGGCGTGGGGTGCCTACGCCCTGAAGGACAGCCTCGAGGGTTATGGATTGAACATTTACCTCACATACGGCATTCCCACGCTTGTGCTGGCGGGGATATCTTTCCTGGTGTTCCTGATAACCAACAGCGCCCGCGGCGCCGATTTTCTCATCGCCACCGAAAGCGAAATGAAAAAAGTGTCCTGGTCAACCAAAACGGAAGTCATCGGTTCGACAAAAGTCGTTATTATCACGACGCTGATACTTGCGTCCCTGCTTTTTCTGGTTGATTTCGCATTTGCCAATTTCTTTCGACTGATTGGAGTGACACCCTGAGCGTGAGTCTGCACAATTCCAGGCGGGAATCGCCTTGGCAATAGACAGCCTCGTACATGTACGAACACCGCGACCTATTCAGGTTATGATTTATGGATATTGACGATACCGACATTGACGGCAACGGCGACACCTCTTCAGGGAACGCTGAAGAAATGAATCCCTCTCCCGCGGCGCCCGATACGGCGCCTGTTCCGGAACACCCGGTTGCGGATGATACCGAAGCGGTCAACACCGGGACGGCCGGAGAAGACGCGGCTGCGCCGCCGGTCGATCCCGAAAATGGCGTTGAGCAGACTTCTTCCGGTACCGAGCAAGCGGATGCTCCCGCCGAGGAGGTTGCCGGTGAGGAAACTGCCGGGGAGGTTGCCGGCGATGAAACCGGCGGCGATGGCGCTGCCGAAGATGATAGCGACGAGGAGTCTGCGGTTGCCATTTCGGACGATCCGTCAATGAAGTGGTGCGTCCTCAGGGTTGCCTCAAATCGCGAGGACACCGTGTGCGATGCCCTCAGGAAAAAGGTGTCCCTGGACGAACTGCAGGAGAAAATAGGCGGCATCCTGGTGCCGACCGAGAAGCGGCGCGTGGGCAGAGGTCATTCCGCTTCCGGAAAAGCGGGCAGGAAAGAAGTCAATAAAAAACTGTACCCGGGATACATATTCATTCAACTCCGTCTCGAGGAAGACGGCTCTGTCGCGGAAGACGCCTGGTTCGCCATCAAGGATACCCCCGGTGTCGGTAATTTTATCGGTTCCACGGGCAAGCCCGTGCCCATGTCTCAGGATGATGTCGACAAGATGCTCCAGCAGGTTGAGAAGGCGAAGGGGGGCGAGCCGATTTCCGTCGAGTTCAGCAAGGGAGACCAGGTCAAAATCAAGGAAGGTGCTTTCGAGAATTTCGAGGGGATCGTCGATGAAATACTCCCCGACAAGGGGCTCGCGCGGGTCGTGACCACCATTTTCGGCCGTTCGACCCCGGTCGAGCTTGAGTTCTGGCAGATTGAAAAGACTTAAATCCGTATCAAGAGGCGAAAAGTTCCCATGGCCAAAAAGATTGCTGGAAAAATAAAGGTTCAGGCGCCGGGCGGACAGGCCACTCCCGCACCGCCGATCGGCCCTGCGCTGGGTGCCCACGGCGTTAACATCGGGCAATTCATATCCCAGTTCAACGAGCGAACCAAGGATTTAAACGGTACTCCCGTCCCCATCGAAATCACGGTCTTCGCCGATAACTCGTACGAGTTTATCGTCAAAAGTCCCCCCGCCGCGGTCCTGCTGAAAGAAGCGGCGGGACTGGCGAAGGGTTCCGGCGAACCGAACCGGGAAAAGGTCGGCACGGTATCTATGAACCAGTGCCGCGAGATAGCGGAGAGGAAGCTGGCGGATCTGTCGGCGCGGGATGTGAATGCCGGCGCGAAGATCATTGCGGGCACCGCCCGATCAATGGGTATTATCGTGGAGGGTGAATAAGTCACCGCTCTTGATCTCATTAACAGGCACGACCACCGGCCTTGAAATGGTGGGAGGCCGGAATGCCGGCCGCCAGGAGTAACTGCATGGATTCCAAGAAATACAGGAAGTCGCTTGAGAAGAAACCGACCGGCAAAGTCGGTATACGGGAAGGTGTGGAGATTCTCAAGTCGTTTGAAAAAGCCCATTTCGATATGACCGTCGAGTTGGTTATGTCACTCGGCATCGATTCCAAGCAGGCGGATCAGCGCCTGCGGGGCTCGATCGCGCTGCCGCACGGCATCGGAAAATCCAAAAAGGTCATAGCCTTTTGCCCCGAGGACCGTGTCGAAGCCGCCAGGGAAGCCGGCGCCGTTGAAGCAGGCGGCGATGACCTGGTCTCGAGGGTTCAGGATGGCTGGATGGAATTCGATGTCGCCGTGGCGCATCCTTCCATGATGAAGAATGTATCCAAGCTCGGTCGTGTCCTTGGCCCCTCCGGCCTTATGCCGTCTCCCAAGGCCGGCACCGTCACGGACGATATCGAACAAGCCGTGAAGGAATTCGCGGCCGGTAAGTTCGAATATCGGAACGACGACGGGGGCAACATACATCTGCCGGTCGGAAAAATGAGCTTTGACACAGACACGCTCACGGAAAATATTCAGTTTTTCGTCGATCATGTCCGAAAGAACAGGCCGGCCGTGACCAAGGGCCAGTTTCTCAGAAAAGTGTGCGTTTCAGGTACGATGACGCCGTCCGTTGAACTGGATGTCTCAGGACGTTTTCAGGTGATATCATGAGCAAACCAATTAAAGAACTAATGAAGAAAGATCTTGCCGACCGGTTCGCGGGTTTGGATTCGGTGGCAATATGCGACTTGACCGGACTGGACGCGCAGGGTAACGCCCAAATGCGCGGCAGGCTGGAAGAAAAAGGGATCAACGTTTCCGTGGTCAAGAACTCCGTTGCCCGGCATGTTTTCAGGGAACGCGGAGATCAAGATCTTGCCGACCTCTTCGAGGGTCCCTGTGCGGTTGCCTGGGGTGGCGACAGCGTGGTGACGGTGGTTCGGGAACTGATTGATTTCGGAAAGGGAACCCCGGGTGTTGCGGTCAAGTCGGCGATGCTCTCCGGTGATATCTTCCGGGGCGAAGCTGAAATTGAGACCCTCAGCAACTATCCGACCAGAGAAGAGGCGATCGGACAGGTCGTCCAGTGCGTCATCTCCTGCGGCGCCGCTGTCGCGGGCGCGCTGATCGGCCCGGCCGGGCAGATCGCAAGCCTCATCGAATCAGTGGAGAAAAAGGCGAGTGACGCCGATTAGCTTAGATCTATAAAGCAGGATATTTCGACCGCGGATTGGGCCCGACTGCTCGGGTTTAAATGAGGCCGGCGGGGTCTCGCCTATCAGGTCGCCTTTGTTCAATTTCTAATAGAAGGAAAAATGATGGCAGAAGAAAAAAAAGAAGCAGCGGAAGAAACCAAAGAGGCAGCAGAATCGAGTGAGAAAAAAGAGTTCGATAAGGCTATTGTGGAGTTGGGCGACAAGATTGCCGCATTGTCCCTGAATGAGGCAGTCGATCTCAAGGATTACCTGAAGCAGGAATACGACATCGAACCCGCCGGGGGCCCCGTCATGATGGCCGGTCCCGCCGCGGGCGGAGACGAAGCGGCCGAAGAAGAACAGACGAGCTTCAGTGTCGTGCTCAAGGACGCGGGAGACAAGAAGATCCAGGTAATCAAGGCGGTACGGTCACTGACAAGCCTGGGGCTGAAGGAAGCCAAGGCCCTCGTGGAGGACGCGCCCAAGGCCGTCAAGGAAGATGTTCCGAAAGAAGAAGCCGAAGAAGCCCTGAAGGTGTTGGAAGAAGCCGGCGCCACGGCTGCCGTGGAGTAGTCCCGATCCCTGCGACCGGCACTCCTTTCATATTACCATAGGCGAGGTCATTTATATGGCACCCAAGAAGATTCGCGATTTCAGCAGAATTGGCGACATACGGGGGGTCCCGAACCTCCAGGAACTCCAGTTGAAGAGATACACCGAGTTCCTGCAGGAAGATGCGGAACCCGAAAAGAGAAAGAAAACGGGTCTCGAAGCCCTGCTGAAGGAAATATTTCCCATTGTGAGTTACGACGAGTCGATGAAGTTGGAGTATCTTCACTACGAACTCGGTGAAAATCGCCACAAAGAGCAGGAGTGCCGTGATCTGCACCTGACCTACGGCCGGCCTTTTCGCATACGGTGCCGCCTGATGCGCAAAGATGTCAAGGAAGTGCTGGAGGAAAGCGTTTTTCTCGGGGAAATCCCCACGATGATAGGCGGCGGAGAGTTCATCATCAACGGCGCCGATCGGGTTATCGTTTCTCAGTTGCATCGATCGCCGGGAGTCGACTTCACCGTCGAGAAACAGGAATCCGACCGCCCCCTTCACGGCATCAGAGTCATTCCCCAGCGGGGCAGCTGGATCGAAATGGCGGTGACCAAAAAAGATTCCGTTTCCATGAGGATCGACCAGTCGAGCAAGATTCCGGCGACGTTGTTTTTGCGGTGTATGGATGAACATTACGGCGAAACCCCGGCGATCATTCGGGAATTTTACGAGGCAGAAAAAGTCGACGCCAAAGACCTCAATCCCCGCATGTACCTGGTCGAAGGGTACACGGATCCCGATTCCGGGGAGGAACTGGTATGTCCCGGTGGGCAGGTCGGTGATGCCTTAGAGCAGATTATCGCGACTGCCAAGCGGAAGATCGAGGTGGTTTCAGGGAATATCGATCCCCTCGTCATGAATACCATCGGCGAGGATCCCGCCGACGATTACGAGACCGCACTTCTTATGATGTACGCCCGGCTTCGTCCGGGCAATCCCCCCAACCGTGAGAAGGCGGAAACGCTTTTCCAGGAGAAGTTCTTCGACGAAAACCGCTACCAGCTCGGAAAAGTGGGACGTTTCAGGATCAACCGCAAGTTCGAGCTGGATGTTTCGCCCGATACCATGACCCTCGCGGTAAGAGACATTATTGCGACGATCGATTACCTTATGAAACTGCGCAACGGCGAAGGTGAGGTCGACGACATCGATCACCTGGGAAACCGTCGATTGAGAACCATCGATGAACTTGCCGGCGATGAAATCCGCAAGGGATTGCTGAAGTTTCGCAGGACGGTGCAGGAGCGAATGAGTCTCAAGGATCCGGATTCCATAGACAAGATCGCGGAACTCGTGAACTCGAAGAGTATTTCAAGCAGCATAGATTATTTCTTCGGGCGCAGTGAACTGTCTCAGGTCGTCGACCAGCAGAACCCGCTCGCGCAGCTGACGCATGAGCGGCGGCTTTCGGCACTGGGACCCGGCGGGCTCAACAGGAAAAGGGCCGGCTTCGAGGTTCGTGATGTGCATATCAGCCACTATGGAAGGATATGTCCGATCGAAACCCCCGAAGGAAGCAACATCGGCCTGATCAGCTCCCTCGCCATTTACGCCGGCGTAGATGATTACGGTTTTCTGACGACACCGTACAGAAAGGTTGAAAACCGGAAGATCCTGGACGAAGCCAGCCAGCTCCGGGCGGACGAGGAAATGCGGGCCGTTCTTACCCCGCCTGAAGTGCTGAATAATATCACGGTCCGCGGTGACAATACCTACCTGCAAAAGGGGCGCGTGCTTGGCCGGGTACATGGCGAGTTGAGCACCGTGGAGAGCGAAGAAGTCGAATACATCGATATTTCTCCCAAGCAGATCGTGGGGGTCTCCGCTTCACTGATCCCGTTTCTTGAGCACGACGATGCGAACCGGGCCCTCATGGGCTCCAACATGCAGAGACAGGCGGTACCGCTGCTCAGCACCGAGGCACCGATTGTGGCGACGGGTATGGAAAAAGTGGTGGCCGAAAACACCGATTTCGTGGTAAAAGCCAGAAAATCCGGCGAGGTGACCTATGTCGATGCCCTGACCATCGTTATCGATAATTCAGACGAGTACGAACTCCGAAAATTTAAGCGCCTCAATGAAAAGGCATGCCTGAATCAGACGCCTGTCGTTGCCGAGGGTGACAAGGTTAAGCAAGGGCAAATTATCGCGGACGGTTCGGGGTGTGATTGCGGCGAACTGGCACTCGGGAGAAATGTCCTGGTGGCCTTCATGCCGTTCGAGGGATACAATTTTGAAGATGCCATCCTGATCAGCGAGAAACTGGTCAAGGAAGATGTGTTTACGTCGGTTCACCTCGAGGAATACGAGGTCGATGTTCGCGAGACAAAGCTCGGGCGGGAGGAGTTCACCCGGGACATCCCGAATGTCTCGGAGAAGGCCCTCGGCAACCTTGACGAACACGGTGTTGTCAGGGTTGGTACCCGTGTTCAGGCCGGTGATATACTGGCCGGGAAGGTAACGCCGAAATCGAAAACCGAACTGAGTCCCGAAGAGAAACTTCTTCACGCCATTTTCGGCCGTGCCGGGGAAGACGTGAAAAACGACAGCCTCGAATTGCCTGCCGGCGAAGAGGGGGTTGTTATCGACACCGCCCGGTTTTCCCGGAGAGTACATCTCTCGGACAATCGCAAGAAGCAACTGAAGCAGGAGGCGGAGGATTACGAGGATGAGATGAACGGGCGCATTGTTCACGTGTTCAAGAAAATGTGTCTCCAACTCAACGATATCCTGAAGTCGGAAATGATCGATTCCGGAACGCGGCAGAAGGTGGGCCAGAGCGAGAGCGTCGAGGTGATCATGGAACAGGTGGAGAGTTTTTCCGACAAATGGTTCAAGGGATCGGCCCAGCAAAAGGCGAAAGCCGCCGAGATACGCGATCAGTACTGGGCTCGCATCGAAGAGATCCAGAAAGAGCGAGATCGTCGTCTCGAACACATGAAACGGGGAGACGAGTTGCCGTCCGGTGTCCTGGAGATGGTCAAGGTTCGCGTGGCGACGAAGCGAAAACTCGGCGTTGGCGACAAGATGGCGGGCAGGCACGGCAACAAGGGAGTTATCGCCCGTATACTTCCTGAAGAGGATATGCCGTTCCTGGAAGACGGCACGCCGGTGGAACTATTATTGAATCCCCTCGGCGTTCCCAGCAGGATGAATCTCGGCCAGATACTCGAGACTCATCTTGGATGGTCGGCCAGCATTCTCGGTTTCCAGGCCGTGACCCCGGTATTCGACAGTGCCAAGGAACAGGAAATATTCGACCTGATCGAGGAAGCCAACGAGCACGTTCGTTCCCGCAGAGAACAGATCGAGGTTGTGCAGACGGCCGGCGAATCAGGTGAAATACTTTTTGAGATGCCGCGTGACGGCAAGTGCCGCCTCAGAGACGGGCGGACCGGTGAGTACTTTCAGCAGAAGGTGGTGGTCGGCTACATATACATGAACAAGCTTCATCACCTGGTCGATGAAAAGATTCATGCCAGGGCTACGGGGCCGTACTCGCTCATTACCCAGCAGCCCCTGGGCGGCAAGGCGCGTACCGGCGGCCAGCGATTCGGTGAAATGGAGGTCTGGGGCCTGGAGGCATACGGTGCCAGTTATACTCTGCAGGAGATGCTCACCGTTAAAAGTGATGATGTCGAGGGCCGGACCAAGGTATACGAATCCATGGTCAAAGGAAATAACCGGCTGGAGGCGGGAACGCCGGTGAGTTTTGATGTTCTGTGTAATGAACTCCGGGGTCTTGGCCTGAATATACAACTTGAGAAAAAGAAACTGTTGCGTGATCTGTAGATGATTTCGAACGTCTTTGTGGATTATCCGACAATAAGCCTGCGAGATCGAACTCCTTGGAGAAGATAGACAATGGCTGAAAGCGTCTTTGACAGAATTAACGATTACGGGTTGGTCAGGATACAGTTGGCATCGCCCAATGATATTCGCAGTTGGTCGTTCGGGGAGGTCAAAAAACCGGAAACGATTAATTATCGTACCTACCGGCCCGAAAAGGATGGATTATTCTGCGAACGCATTTTCGGACCGAGCAAGGATTGGGAATGTTCCTGCGGCAAGTACAAGGGCACGAAGCACAAGGGTATCATCTGCGACCGGTGCGGCGTAAAAGTGACCCACTCGCGCGTGCGCAGAAAGCGCATGGGGCATATCAATCTTGCGGCACCGATTGTGCATATCTGGTTTTTCAAGGCCCTGCCGTCCCGCCTTGCCACCCTCCTGGGGATGCGTTCAGCCGATCTGGAAAAAATCATCATGTTTCAGAGCTGCGTTGTCACGGATCCGGGGGACAGCCAGTTGAAGTTCAAGCAGGTCCTTTCCGAAGACGATTTTCGCGCGGCAAGCACCAAGTACGGAGACAGTTTCAGGGCTTCCATGGGTGCCGAGGCGATACGGGACATCCTCGAGAAGATGGATCTGGACGAAGAGTCCGTCGAACTGCGCAAGCAGCTTACGAAGACGCGATCAAAGCAGAAAATAAGTACCCTGGCCAAGCGATTGAAGCTGGTCGAGTCGCTGCGCAACAGCGGAAACGATCCCGGCTGGATGATTATGGACGTCATTCCGGTGATACCCCCTGATCTGCGTCCTCTCGTTATGCTGGAAAGCGGCAATTTCGCGACCAGCGACCTCAACGATCTCTATCGTCGTATTATCAACCGGAATAACCGCCTGAAGAAACTGATGGATCTGAATGCCCCCGAGGTGATCATCAGGAACGAGAAGCGGATGCTGCAGCAGTCGGTCGACGCGCTGTTCGATAATAACCGGTGCCGGCGTCCCGTACAGGGCACGGCCAACAGGCCCCTGAAATCCCTGACCGATATGATCAAGGGAAAGCAGGGGCGGTTCAGAGAAAACCTGCTGGGCAAACGAGTCGATTATTCCGGCCGTTCGGTGATTGTCGTGGGGCCGGAGTTAAAGCTTCACCAGTGCGGGCTGCCGAAAAAGATGGCCCTCGAATTGTATCAGCCGTTTATCATACGCAAGCTGAAAGAGCGGGGACTGGCCGACACGATCAAATCGGCCAAGAAGATCATCGAGCGGCGTGACGCGGAGATCTGGGATATCCTCGAAGAGGTCATCTACCAGCATCCCGTTCTTCTGAACCGGGCTCCCACACTGCACCGGATGGGTATCCAGGCCTTCGAGCCCCTGCTCGTCGAGGGTAACGCCATACGGCTGCACCCGCTGGTCTGCCAGGGATTCAACGCCGACTTCGACGGCGACCAGATGGCGGTACACCTCCCGATGACCGTCGAGGCACAGGCCGAATCGCACGTCTTGATGATGGCCACGAACAATATTTTCTCCCCCGCCGACGGCCGGCCGATCATGTCCGCCACGCAGGACATGGTGCTCGGTATTTATTTCATGACCAACGACCGGGGAGCGAAGTTGGTTGATGCATCCCTGATGACGGTGCCCTTCGAAGAGGGGCACTATCCCCTGTTCGGCAATGAGTATGAAGCCATTCAGGCCTACGAGTCCCGCACGGTCGGGATTCATGCCGATATCCTTCTGAAGTTCCAGAAACAGCGGCCGATCGTCGAAGCCGAAGGACAGTACGGGCCGGAAGGGGGCAAGATCATTACCACCGTCGGGCGGGTCATTTTCAATGATATCCTTCCCGACGGCATGCCGTATTACAATTATCCGATCAGTAAACAAGGCATGGGCCGGGTGGTCAGCGACTGTTACCGGCTCCTGGGCAGAAAAGCTGTTCTGGAACTGCTCGATACACTCAAGTCACTCGGGTTTCACTACGCCACCCTGGCGGGTATTTCCTTCGGCATCTACGACGCCTGTATTCCCGAGGACAAGAAAGAGATTCTCGCCTCCGCACAAAAGCGCGTCGACAAGGTCGAGAAGGATTTCGAGTCGTACGCGATCACCGACCGCGAACGGTACAACCAGATCGTGGATATCTGGATCCATTCCCGGGAGGAGATTACCAAGAGTCTCGCCCTGAGCCTGAAGACGGATTCCCGCGATGACGATCCGAATTTCCTGAACCCGGTTCATCTGATGACCGATTCGGGTGCCCGCGGAAAAATCGATCAGATCCGCCAGCTCGCCGGCATGCGGGGCCTGATGGCGAAGCCGTCCGGTGAGATCATAGAGACGCCGATCAAGGCGAATTTCAGGGAGGGTTTGAACGTACTGGAGTACTTCAGTTCCACGCACGGCGCGCGGAAAGGTCTGGCCGACACCGCCCTGAAGACGGCTGATTCCGGCTACCTGACGCGAAAACTCGCGGATGTTGCGCAGAACGTCATTGTCAACGAAATCGACTGCGGTACCGTCAGGGGCATTTCCAAGCACGCCATCTACAAGGGCGAACAGGTCGACGTGCCGCTCAGCGAGATGATCATCGGGAGAGTCGCCCGCGAGACTATTGCAAACCCGATGACCGATGAAGTCATTGTTGCGGAAAATGAAATCATTTCTGTCGAGGCGGCGGCGAAGATAGAAGATCTCGGGCTGGACAGCATCAATGTCCGGAGCCCGCTGACGTGTGAAAGCCGCATGGGGGTCTGCGCCCGCTGTTACGGCAACGATCTGGCGACCGGCCGCCTTGTCGAGGAAGGGCAGGCGGTGGGTATTATAGCCGCGCAGTCCATCGGCGAGCCGGGCACGCAGCTGACCATGCGTACCTTTCATACCGGCGGGACCGCCACCCGCAGCCTGCTGGAATCCGAACTGGTTGCCCCCGTCGGCGGCAAGGTTGCCTACAGGAACATGAAAGCCGTTCCGGCCCCCGGCAAGAAGTCCGGATGGATCCCCATCAAAAGGCAGGGCGAAATAGCGATTTTCGACGATAAGGACCGCGAGCTCGAGAAGTTCAAGGTTTCGTACGGTTCGATGATCCTCGTCGCCGACGGCAAGAAGGTCAAGAAAGGGCAGAAACTGGCCGAGTGGGATCCGCACCGGGTGCCGATCCTGGCGGAGGCTCAGGGTAAAGTCAAGTTTCGCGATATTCAGGAAGGCGAAACCGTACGTATAGAAGAGAGCTCGAAGCGGGAGGCGAAACACCTGGTGGTAATCGAGCACAAGGGCGAAATGCATCCCCAGATCGCCATCGAGGACAAGGACGGAAACGTGCTGGATGTCCACTATCTTCCCGCCAAGGCGCACATCGAGGTCGGCGAGGGTCAGAAGGTCGTTCCCGGCGAATTGCTTGCGCGGCAGCCGCGGGAAGTGACCGGGACCCAGGATATCACCGGCGGGCTGCCGAGGATAACGGAGATTTTCGAGGCGCGCAAGCCGAAGGAACCTGCCGCCATGGCCGAGATATCGGGTCATGTCGAGCTCGAAACGGATAAGCGCAGGGGAAAAATGACCGTTGTCGTCCGAAGCGAGTCCGGTATGGTGCGCGAGCATCACGTGCCGCACGACCGTCATCTGCACGTGCACGCGGGCGACTACGTCGAAGCCGGCGACCCGCTGACCGAGGGGCCGCTGGTGCCGCATGACATTCTGAAAATACGGGGGGAATCGGCACTGTATCATTATCTGCTGGGAGAGATCCAGGGCGTGTACCGGGCGACCGGTGTTTCCATCAATGATAAACACCTTGAAATAATACTCTCCCAGATGATGCGCAAGATCATGATCGACAAACCCGGCGATTCGGCTTTTCTTCCCGGCGAGATGGTTGACAAGTTCCGCTTTATCAGTGAGAACAACCGGCTTGCCGAGTCGCTGACGATAGTCGACCCGGGAGATTCCTCCTTCAGCGAGGACGAAACGGTCGGCCGGAGCAAGGTGGAGCAAGCCAACCTGAACCTCGAAAGCGAGGGCAAAAATCCCGCGAAGACGAGAAAGCCCAAGCCGGCACGGGCCATCCCGGTTCTGCTGGGCATTACAAAGGCCTCGCTGCAGTCGGAAAGCTTTTTGTCGGCCGCCAGCTTTCAGGAGAGCACGAAGGTGTTCACCGAGGCCTCCCTCGCCGGCAAGGTCGATCAACTGGTCGGATTGAAAGAAAATGTGATACTCGGCCACCTGGTTCCCGCCGGAACCGGTTTCAAGCCCTACCTGGACATGCGGCTCAAGAAGGAACAGCCCGCGATTATTGACACGGACATGGTTGGTGAAGGAGCAGGCGAGGAAGCGAGCAACGAAGCGGCACTCCAGGCCGTACAGAAAGCACTCGGTACGGATTAACGCTTTTTATGTGAATCTCCATGGTATTTTCGCGGTTATGAGGTATAAATTGAAACCACTGCAATCAAGGTGAAACGCTAATGCCGACAGTAAATCAACTAATACGTAAAGGTCGCAGGAAACAAAAGAAGAAAAAGAAGAATCCTGCGCTCGGAAGTTGTCCCCAGAAGAGAGGGGTGTGCCTGATGGTAAAGACGGTTACGCCCAAGAAGCCGAACTCCGCCCTTCGCAAGGTTGCCCGGGTTCGACTCAGCAACGGAAGAGAGATAAACGCGTACATCCCCGGTATCGACCACAACCTGCAGGAACATAGTATTGTTCTGGTTCGGGGAGGACGGGTTCGGGATCTTCCGGGTGTCAGGTACCACGTTATCAGGGGCACCCTCGACGCGCTGGGCGTTGAAGGAAGAAAGCAATCCCGCAGTAAGTACGGAGCTAAGAAAGGCTAGTAACACGCACACGCACATCATCGCGCGTTGTGCAACGGCAGGTAATGGAAGGACAGCATGGGCAGAAAAAAATATACCGTCTCGACGATGACGCCGCCGCCGGATCCCAAGTACGGCAGTTCGCTCCTGGCGAAATTTATCAACATAATGATGCTGGACGGGAAGAAGAGCATCGCGAGAAAAATGATGTATGATGCACTCGTTATTCTTGCAGAGAAAAAGCCCGACGTGCCCCCCGTCGAGTTGTTTGAAAAGGCTATCGACAATCTCAAACCGTTGATTGAAGTCAGGCCGAAGCGCGTCGGGGGCGCCACGTACCAGGTGCCGATGCCCGTAAGCAGCAAAAGGCAGCTTTCCCTCTCCATGCGGTGGATGAGAGATGCCATTCGCAACCGCAACGGTCGTCCCACGCCGGAGCGGGCCGCCGAGGAATTGATGAATGCGTTCAACGGGGAGGGGGAAGCCATGCGAAAGAGGGAGCAGATACACAGGATGGCAGAAGCCAATAAGGCATTTGCTCATTTCGCCTGGTAATGTTCGGATCGTCCGCCATGATTTATCTTTCAGGTCGGCGCACAGTCGTTACGATTAGTGTCGCCGTTTCTCTGTGGCTTTCCTCATGTCCTCACCGCTCGTAAAGATACGTAATATCGGCATTATGGCACACATAGATGCCGGCAAGACAACCGTTACCGAACGGGTTCTCTATTTCGCGGGGCGGACGCATAAAATCGGGGAGGTTCACGACGGGACAACCGTTACGGACTATCTTCAGGAAGAACAGCAGCGGGGGATCACCATCACGTCTGCGGCGACCAGCCTCGAGTGGGACGATTGCCGGTTTAACCTGATAGACACTCCCGGTCACGTTGATTTTACCGTCGAAGTCGAACGGTCACTCCGCGTGCTGGACGGGGCAATAATGGTCCTGTGCAGTGTTGGGGGCGTTGAAGCCCAGAGTGAAACAGTATGGAGACAGGCCGATCATTACGCCATTCCCCGATTGTGTTTCATAAATAAAATGGACCGGATCGGCGCTGATTTCGAAAAGACGGTAGCTGAAATCACTTCAATTCTCCACGGTAATCCCGTGTGTCTCCAGATCCCCATGGGGCATGGAGATCATTTTTGCGGCCAGATCGACCTGATAGAACGGAAGGCGTATTTCTATGATCCCGCCGATGTGGCCACCAGCCTCCGGGAGGAACCCGTGCCGGCGGACTTGCGGGAAAAGGTCGAAGCGGCCCGTCACGAACTCGTAGAAAAGGTCGCCGAGTGCGACGATCAGTTGATGGAGAAGTATCTCGGGGACGAGCCGATTTCCGACGACGAACTGCTGGATGCTGTTCGCCGGGGAACCATCGCATCCGCGCTGCATCCTGTTCTGTGCGGTTCGGCACTGAAGCACAGGGGGATTCGCCCCCTCCTGGATGCGGTAAAGCGGTTTCTGCCCTCTCCACTGGACGTTCCGCCCGTCAGAGGGACCGAGCCGGGTAAGCATGCGAAGGAGATAACCCGGGAGGCGGATCCGGAAGCCCCGTTTTGTGCGCTGGTATTCAAGATAACATCAGACAGCCATGGTGATCTCAATTATATCAGGGTGTACAGCGGAACTCTGACCGCGGGGACGCGCATACTCGACAGCACTCGTGATGAAAAAGAAAATGTGACCCGCATATGGGAAATGTATGCAAACAAGCGCATACCCCGCGACAACATTCAGGCCGGTGACATCGCGGCGATCGTCGGATTGCGGAAGAGTGTGACGGGGGATACCTTATGTGATACGAGGGCGCCGATTATCCTTGAATCTCCGGTGTTCCCCGAGCCGGTGATTTCGATGTCGATTGAACCCGAAACGAACGCCGACAAGGAAGCCCTGATGACGTGTCTGCTGAAGCTTGAGCGCGAAGATCCCAGCTTCCATCATTACCTCAACGAGGATACGGGACAGACGGTTATTTCGGGAATGGGCGAACTGCACCTCGATGTCATCAAGAATAAGATAGTCCGCGATTTCAAGCTGAACGTGCGCGTGGGCAAGCCGCGGGTTACCTACCGGGAAACCGTCCTCGGTTCGGCCGAGGAAGAAGGCGTGTTCGACAGGGAGATCGGTGGGAAGCGGCATTTCGCCGCGGTTCGGCTGCGAGTGGAAGCCGCCGAGTTCGATGAGTCCGGGTTCGAAATCGAAGATCTCAGCGGTGATGCGATACCGGACACCTTTATTCCCTCCGTAAAAGAGGGTATCGCGGACGCCACGACGTCGGGCCCCCAGGCCGGCTATCCGATGCAGAATATCAGGATCGTGATCCTGGACGGAACCGCTCACCAGGAAGACAGCAGCGACGTCGCTTTCCGGCAGGCCGCCGTGCATGCCTTCGACCAGGCCGTGGAGAAAGCCGAGCCCGCGTTTCTCGAGCCGATCATGAAACTGGGAATCACCACCCCCGAGGAATATTTCGGAGCCGTCACGGGCGATGTCACGGCCAAACGCGGCGTGATTCGCCGGCAGGTCAAGAGAGCGAACTACCGGATTCTCGTTGCCGAAGTTCCCCTCATGGAACTGTTCGGCTACACCACCCAATTGCGATCACTCACCCAGGGCCGCGGCAACGAAACCATGGAACCACTCAAGTACGCCCCCGTCCCCGCGAATCTGGCGAAGAAGATATTCAGGACCTTATAACCACAATCCGGTCCGGCTGCAAACGGGTCTTTTGCCGCCGCTTTTCGTCGGCCTCAATCGACGGCTCGCGTTGCTGAGCACCATGTTTTGTACCGAAAAGTGGTTTTCGGGTGGGACCGCGACCGAATTACACGTAAAAACAAGAAAAAAAACGAAAAACCCTGTAATTGGCGATTGACAAAAATGCAGTTCTCTGTAACTTTATCTGGTTCTGCAATACAACGGTTGTTTTGAATTGACGTAAGTTGCCTGTAAGCTGGCTATTTACGACCTATTGGATCGTATTGAACAGGGCGTTTACATGCGAATCGCCTGCGCCGCTGCAGGCAAACTGTTAGTATGCTTTACCTCGTAAAGCACCTCTGGAAAAGTAACCGTATTACTACAGAGTACAAGTGCGGATATTCAAGCCGGCTTGGGAGCATTAATACATGGTGCAGGATAAGATTAGAATTCGAATGGAGGCCTACGACCATCGGGCGCTGGATGCATCCGCCTCCGAGATAGCTGAGCATGCGGAGCGGACCGGTGCCCGGGCGTGCGGGCCCATTCCCTTGCCCACGAGAATCGAGCGGTACACGCTTCTTCGCAGCCCGCACGTCAACAAAAAATCCCGAGAACAGTTTGAAATGAGGACCCATAAAAGACTTATCGATATCTATGAACCGACGGTTCGCACTATTGAAGCGTTGAACCGGCTCGTTGTACCCGCCGGTGTATTTGTGAAGATAAAGGCTTAGGTCGGCAGTTGTAGCGAGAGCGTCAGTTATCTCAAGAAATGAGCCAAGGATAAATAAAGAAATAACAATGTACCCTGCGATACTCGGCAAAAAGATCGGCATGACTCAGGTATACGACGAAGAGGGCGTTCTGCATCCCGTGACTGTCGTAGAGGCGGGGCCCTGTACCGTGTTGCAGGTGAAGACCTCTGAGACCGACGGTTACAACGCGATACAGTTGGGTTATGAGGAAGTGCGGCCTCACCGGGCCACGAAGTCGGCTATCGGCCATGCTGCAAAAGTCGACACGACTCCCAAGAAGTATGTCAGCGAAGTGCGTCTCGACGAATTGCCGGAGGAATGTGAGCCGGGCAGTGAACTGACCGTTGCGCTGTTTGAAGATGTCGCGTCGGTTGACGTTAAAGGCACAAGTAAAGGAAAGGGTTTTGCCGGCGTCATGCGGCGTTATAATTTCTGCGGGTTGAAGGCCACCCATGGAACCAAGCGGAGAGACCGCCATCCCGGGTCAATCGCCGGGCACGGTACGAACCTGGGAACCGGTGGAAAAATCAAAAAGGGCAAGAGGATGGCGGGGAGAATGGGTGGTAAAAACGTGACATCACGCGAACTGCGTTTAATCAGGGTTGACGTTGAGAACAACCTGTTGCTGGTAAAGGGTGTGGTACCCGGTCCCAAGGGGGGATACGTGGATATATGTAAGTCGCTATCATGCGGATAGCAAACCCGAATTGAATTGGTGCTGAGGCTATGTTGGAAGCCCCTGTATACAACACGAGCGGCAAAAAGATCGACACGCTGGAAATCGATGAAGCGATTTTCGGCGGAGAGGTCAAGTATGATCTGATAAAGCAGGCGGTCCTTGCGTACCACGCGGCGTCCAAGCAGGCGACGGCAAAGACGAAGTCCCGTTCCGAAACAGCGTATTCGACGAAGAAATTGTTTCGCCAGAAGGGTACGGGCAATGCCCGCCGGGGAAGCAGAAACGCCCCGCTGCTGCGTGGCGGTGCGCATATTTTCGCCAAGAGGCCGCAGAAAAGACGGCCCCGTTTGTCAAAGAAAATGCGCAGGGCAGCCCTCTTATCCGCGATACTGGCAAAACTGCTCGGCCAGGACCTCCTGGTCGTCAAGGATCTGAAGATCGCCGAGCCGAAAACCCGGAAAATCGCCGACCTGCTCAAAAATCTTGATATACAGAAGTCGTGCATTCTGGCGCTGGGCGAAAATGACAGGAATATCTACCTTTCATCCAGGAATATCTCGAACCTCACGGTTCGTGTTGCCATGGATCTGAATGCTATGGATGTGCTCAACAGCCGGAAGATGGTAATGACATCCGAAGCCATGAATGTCTTCTGTGGAAAGGGGGACGCTGATGAAGAATGACATTTACAACGTCCTGATAAGGCCGCTGATAACCGAAAAAAGTGCATTTCAGGCGCAGGCGTTGAATGCCTATTCCTTTGAGGTGGACTCGCGGGCCAATAAATCGCAGATCAAGCAGGCCGTTGAGAAGCTCTACGAGGTGAAAGTCAAAGATGTACGAACGGCGAGGAAGGCCGGAAAGCCTCGACGGGCCGGCAAAATCATGAGCCATACTCGAGAGCGCAAGAAGGCGGTTGTTGTTCTTGCCGCCGAGGATCATATAGAGCTCTTCTAATAACCTGGACAATACTGTGGCTATAAGAAAATACAAAAAGACATCCGCCGGGCGCAGAAATTCATCGGTTAATCTTCATTCCGAAGTGACCACCGATAAGCCCGAGAAGTCGCTACTCCGCACGCTGAACAGGACGGGCGGGCGAAACAACAGCGGCAAGATTACTACGCGGCACCGCGGGGGCGGCCACAAGCGACAGTACCGTCTGATCGATTTTAAGCGCAACAAGGATGACAGTTCTGCCGAGGTGTTGACAATAGAATACGACCCGAATCGCAGTTGCGACATAGCGCTGGTTCAATACGAAGACGGGGAGAAACGCTATATCCTTGCGCCGCAGGGTTTGAAGGTGGGCACGAGAATCCGGTCGGGAGATGATGCCGAACCGCGCCTCGGGCACTGCCTGCCGCTGTCGAAGATTCCCATGGGCATGGATATTCACAACATCGAACTGACCCCGGGCATCGGCGGCCAGATGGCCCGCAGCGCAGGCATTTCGGCCCGGCTGATTGCCCGGACCGGCAAAATGGGCATTGTGTTGTTGCCGAGCGGTGAAACCCGGTACCTCAATCTGAAATGCCGCGCGACCATCGGTGCTATCGGCAACATGGAACACGCCTCGGTGCGGTGGGGGCAGGCGGGAAGAACCCGGCATCGCGGGCGCCGTCCGCATGTTCGCGGGATGTGCAAAAATCCGGTCGATCATCCCATGGGAGGTGGCGAGGGGCGCCGCGCGGGCGGCAGGGACCCGTGTTCGCCTACCGGCAGGTTATCCAAAGGCGGCAAGACGCGCAGGAAGCACAAGCCGTCGAACAAACTGATTCTCCGCCGCAGAAGAAACAAGCGAAGCGGACAATTGACTCTTTAAGATAAGCAGGAGCGCAGGATGGCACGAAGCCTGAAAAAAGGCCCGTATGTAGACGAGAAGCTGTATAACAAGGTGATTCGCGCCAAGGAGTCCGGTGAGAGGACGCCTATAAAGACGTGGCGGCGGGCGTGTACGATTGTCCCGGAATTTATCGGTCACAATTTTGCCGTCCACAACGGCAAGGATTTCATAGAAATATATGTCACCGAGGATATGGTCGGTCACAAGCTCGGAGAGTTCAGCCCGACCCGAAAGTTCCGCGGTCATTCGACGAGAAGAGATAAAGAGGCATAAGCGAAAGAAAATGGCTTGGGTAGCGAAACACAGGTTTGCCAGGATAGCACCCCGGAAGGTACGCGGGGTGGCGAATATGATACGTCGGCGAGAGCTTCAGGATGCGCTTAACATACTGAAGTTGACCCACAACCGCGCCGCCGGATTTGTCGAGAAGGTACTCGCCAGCGCTGCGGCGAATGCCAATGAACAGGAAGCGGATATGAATGCTTTGTATATTGCCGATGTCAGGGTCGAGGAAGGACCGACACTGAAACGGTTCAGGCCCAAGGACCGGGGACGGGCTCACGGTATTCTGAAGCGGACGAGCCACATTTCGGTAGCCCTGGAAGAGAGGGGGAACTGATGGGCCAGAAAGTTAATCCCGAAGGTTTCAGGACAGGTATTACCCGCGATTGGAAGAGCCGCTGGTATGCGCCCAAAAGCAATTACGGAGAGTTCCTGGTTGAGGATCAGAAGATACGAGAATTCCTCGACCGGCGATTGAACAGGACGCCGCCGTTCGGAGCCGTCAGTTCAATCGAGATCGAGCGCACCCGCGAGGAAGTCAAGGTCATCCTGAAAACCGGCAGGCCGGGAATAGTTATCGGTCCCAAGGGTTCCGAGGTGGACAAGCTGAAAGACGCGCTGGAAGACCTCACGAACCGAAAAGTCAATATAAATATCGTCGAGATCCGCAACGCTGATCTGGATGCCAAGCTTGTCGCCGAAGGTATTGCCGAGCAACTGGCCCGCCGCAGCAGTTTCCGATTTGTGATGAGACGGCGGGCGGAAGGCGTCATCCAGGCGGGGGCGAAAGGGGTCAAAATAATCCTCTCGGGGCGGCTCGGCGGTTCTGAGATGGGAAGAACGGAAACGAAAATCATCGGCAGTATACCCCTCCACACGCTGGAGGCGGACGTCGATTACGGCTTTGTTCCGTGTTTTACGACCTACGGTGCTATCGGAGTGAAAGTCTGGATCTACCGGGGTAGATTTTCGGAAACAGCCGGCGGCAACGGATCGAAACGGTTCGGTGTCAGCCACAAGGCCGAAAGCCAAGAGTAATAACGAGGATACGCGTTTATGTTGATGCCGAAGAGAATCAAGTACCGCAAGCAGATGCGGGGAAAAATGCGCGGAAAAGCCACGCGCGGCAACACGGTCGCCTATGGCGATTTTGGGCTTCAGGCAACCGAAGCCGGGTGGATCACCGCCCGGCAGATTGAAGCTGCCCGTGTCGCGGGGACGCATTACCTTCATGGCGAGGGCCGGGTTTTCATCCGTATTTTTCCCGATAAGCCCGTCAGCGCAAAGCCGCTCGAAACCCGCATGGGAAAGGGGAAGGGTGAGACCAAGGACTGGGTTGCCGTGGTAAAGCCGGGGACGATCCTGTATGAAGTCGGTGGTGTGACGCAGGAAATCGCTCGGGATGCCTTGGCCAGAATGGCCAATAAGCTCCCGGTACGGTGTCGCATGGCGGCAAGAAAACACGGCCTGTAGTGTCTGTTTTATCAATCTGGATATGATGATGAAAATAGAAGAAGTACGACAGTTGTCTGACCAGGAACTGGATTTGGAACTGGATAACATCCGACGGCATCTGTTTGACCTTCGGAGTCAGGCAGTTACCGAAAAGCTTGAAGATCCGTCCCTCATCAAGACGGCGAAACGTGATATTGCACGCATACTGACCGAGATCCGGCAACGCGCGCTCCGCACCAGGCGGAGTGATGCAGAGTAACCCCGCCGAAGGAGATTGTCTGTACATGACTGGAACGAGCGAAAAGCAAAAAGAGAGACCTCTTCACAAAAGCCTCAGAGGAGAGGTTGTGTCGAAGAGCGGTGACAAGACCATCACCGTGGATGTCATGAATCTGGTCAAGCATCCGCTATATAAAAAGTATATCAGGAAGCGGACGCGACTGGCCGTACACGACGAGCACAACAGGGCGGGGGTCGGTGATATCGTGGAAGTGGTTACCACCAGGCCGTTGAGCAAGCGCAAAGCTCATCGGCTGTTCAAGATCGTACGGGCCGCGGCGTCTGGTTGAATGACAGGCTCAAGATAGGATAATCAGGTGATTCAAGTAGAATCCAAGTTGACGGTGGCTGATAATTCCGGCGCGCGGGAAGTGCAGTGTATAAAAGTGCTCGGCGGTTCGACTTCTCGCAAGAAAGGCCTTTCCAGGAGAACGGCCAAGCTCGGCGACGTGATTGTTTGCAGCGTAAAAAAGGCAATACCGTCGAGCGAAATAAAAGCAGGCGACCTGGTCAGGTGCGTGCTTGTCCGTACCAGTGCGCCGGTTCGCCGAAAAGACGGCAGCTATATTCGTTTTGATGACAATGCTGCGGTGGTACTCGATGCCGATGGAAACCCCCGGGGCACGAGAATTTTCGGTGCCGTGGCGCGCGAGCTGCGCGAAAAGAACTACATGAAAATAATATCCCTGGCGACAGAGGTGGTTTGAACAGTGGCAAGCAAGATCAAAAAAGGCGACATGGTTGTAGTTATCAGCGGGGACGACGCCGCGACGGGTACTACCGGCGAGGTACTTGCGGTCTATCCCAAGAAAGGCACCGTCCTCGTACAGGGAGTCAACCGTGTATACCGTCACATGAAACCGAGCCGAAAGCACCCGCAGGGCGGTCGCATCCAGAAAGAGATGCCCGTTGATATTTCCAATGTCATGGTTGTGGATCCGGAAACGTCACAACCGACCAGGGTGGGCTTTCGTTTGACGAAGGACGGCAAGAAGGAACGGTACGCCAGAAAAAGCGGCGCCTCACTTGGTGCCCTCGGTAAATCCGGATAGAGGTAGGGATGTCAATGGCTCGTCTGCTGAATGAATACAGAAAAGAAATCGCCTCTCGATTAAAGGAGCAGTTTTCGATCGGGAACGTGATGGCTGTGCCCCGGCTTGAAAAAATCGTCATTTCCATGGGTGTCGGTGATGCCAAGAAGGAAAAGAACAAGCTCGAGGAGTCGCAGGCACAACTGGCGCTGATCGCCGGGCAGCAACCTGTTGTCATGAAGGCCCGCAAGTCCGTCAGCAATTTCAATATCCGCGCCGGTATGCCCGTCGGCCTGAAGGTCACTCTCCGACGAGAGCGGATGTACGAGTTTATCGACCGCTTGATCTCAATCGTGATTCCCCGCGTGCGTGATTTCCGCGGCCTGAATCCCTCTTCATTCGACGGAAACGGAAATTACAATATGGGACTTTCGGAACAGTCCGCCTTTCCCGAGATAGACCCGAGCAGCATCTCTTTTGTACAGGGGATGAACATCGCCTTTCATACATCTTCCGACAACGACGAACAGGCTCGCAGTCTCCTGAGCATGCTCGGTATGCCTTTTCGAAGCGATTAAACCGTGACTGATTGAGAGGATTTTGCACAGATGGCGACAAAGGCTCACATAGCCAAAGCAAAAAGAAAACCGAAGTTTTCAACGCGCGTTATACGCCGTTGTGAATTGTGCGGCAGATCCCGCAGCGTGTATCGCAAGTTCAGGATTTGCCGTATTTGCCTTCGAAAGCTGGCGAGCGAAGGTAAAATTCCGGGCATGAAAAAGGCCAGTTGGTGAACGAGGTGACCAATGAGTATGTCTGATCCTATTGCCGATATGCTGACGCGGGTTCGAAACGCGTTGCGTTCGCGCCACGCCACGGTACAGGCTCCCTGTTCAAAACTGTGCGAGGGCATCTGCCGGGTACTAAAGGCGGAGGGATACATCGAAGACTACACCCGGATTGATGATCAGAAGCAGGGAATACTCAGGCTGGATCTTAAATACGGTCCTCGAGGTGAGGATGTTATTGTCAGCATCCAGAGGACCAGCAAGCCTGGTGCCCGGATATACAGCGGTGTTGAAGAGTTGCCGAGCCCCTTGAACGGCATGGGTATTTCGGTTGTCTCGACCAGCAGCGGTGTTATGAGCAACCGCGAATGCATCAAGAAAAATGTCGGTGGCGAAGTTCTCTGTTTGGTGGAATAAGATGGCAAGAATAGGACGAAAACCGATCCCGATTCCCGACGGCGTGACGATAGATGTTGCCGGTCGTACCGTTATGGTCACGGGACAACTGGGCGCCTTGAATTACACGCACCGGCCTGAAGTCGAAGTTGTCGTCGAAGACAACAGAATTCTGATTAACGCCATAAGTGAAGACCGTCGCGTGGATGCCTTTCAGGGTTTAACCCGAAGCCTTGTCAACAACATGGTTGAAGGAGTGACGAGCGGGTATCAAAAAAGCCTCGAGATTTACGGTGTCGGATACGGTGTGAATCTCAGCGGTAACACGTTGAGCATTACGTGCGGCAAGAGCCACCCGGAAGTCCTCACGGTACCGGCGGGCGTCGAAGTCGTTATTGATGTGCCACAGGCGCGGGGTGATACCGATCCCGCCAGATTTACCGTAAAAGGTTGTGACAAGCAGGTGGTCGGTGAATTCGCAGCCGAGTGCAGGCGGACGCGGCCTCCCGAGCCGTACAAGGGCAAGGGCGTTCGGTACAAGGGAGAGGTCGTGCGTCGAAAGCTCGGCAAGTCGTTCGTTGGCGGAGAGCTCTAAAAGGCATTAATACGGTTGACTATTATGAGCAAAACTATCCTGAAAAACAAAAGAAGGCAACGCCGCAAAAAGCATACCAGGAAAACCGCGTTTGGCGTACCGGATCGCCCCCGGCTTACCGTTTTCCGCAGTAATACCAACATCTATGCACAGGTTATCGATGATTTGTCCGGCAAAACCCTTGTTTCCGTCTCGTCGCGGGATTCCGGCCTCAAGGTGGTGAAGGGGGGGAATTGCGAAGCCGCCGCCGCAGTGGGGAAGGAGCTTGCGAAAAAGGCCTCGGCGCAGGGGGTCAAGAAAGTTGTTTTTGACAGGAACGGTTATAAATATCACGGCCGTGTCCGGTCGCTTGCCGATGCCGCCCGTGAAGGCGGCCTGGCGTTTTAGATAAGGAGCAACTATTGGCTTTGCAGAAAACACATACAGACGAATCACACGAAGAAGGAATGATCGAGGAGCGGGTCATACAGATATTCCGATGTTCCAAGGTCGTTAAAGGCGGACGGAAGTTCAGCTTCGCCGCACTCGTGGTGGTTGGAGACCAGAACGGGAAGGTCGGTATCGGATATGGCAAGGCCAACGAAGTTCCGTCTGCGGTCGAAAAAGGTAAGGGCGAAGCCATAAAGAGCATGATTGAGGTTCCCCTCAGCGGTAAAACGATACCGCACAAGGTTATCGGGCGCAGCGGAGCCTCAAAGGTCGCCCTGATACCCGCATCTCCCGGTACCGGCGTGATAGCCGGCAAAAACGTTCGTCCTCTTTTTGAACTTGCCGGCATCGATGATCTGTTGACGAAGGCATATGGTTCTACGAGCGCTAAAAATCTGGTGCGCGCGGGGTTGGAGGCTCTCAAGCAGCTTCGCTCCCCCGAGAAGATACGTGAGTTGCGTGGAGTAGAGTTATGAAACTTGACGAAATACTTGCCCGTTCCTCGAAGCGCAAGAAGAAAAAACGGGTGGGAAGGGGGGACGGTTCCGGTATGGGCAAGACCTGCGGTCGCGGCCACAAGGGATACGGTTCGCGGAGCGGGTCGAAAAAACGAATGGGTTACGAGGGTGGGCAGAACCCCAGCCTTGCACGATTGCCCAAGGTGGGATTTAACAATGCCCGGTTTCAAAAACGATACCAGTGCATCAATCTCGACGATCTGGATCGCGTGTTTGAAAACGATGCCGAGGTTGATGCGGTCGCATTGAAGGAGGCTCGGCTGATAGCTGACGAGAAGCTACCGGTCAAGATACTGGGCAGGGGAGAGGTGACGAAAAAACTGACAGTTTCCGCAGACAGGTTTTCCGCTGCCGCCAAAAGCAAAATAGCCGAGGCGGGCGGAACGATAAACGAGAAGTGATTCTACTTTACAGGTTTGAGCCGTGGCGTTAGGTGCAGCAAAATTTTTCCTTGGCCTGGTCCTCCTCGCGGGAGGCGGCTGGATGTCCCTGTCTGAACTGTGGGGCTTATTACTCGGCGACCTTCAGTCACAGGCGGTGGGCTGGCAGACTGTGCTGTGCGGCGTTTTTCCGCTGGCCGCGGGTGTCGTCATCCTTTTCGATCACTTCACCAGCGGTATTATCAAGGCCTTTAACCTCTTTCGGATTTCCGTCGGGAGCGTCATCGGTGCGCTGGTGGCATGGGTGGTGTGGAACGGCATCGAGGTGCTCGTTGCCGGTGGCCCCCTGCAGAAGGAATCGGTGATTACGATTGCGCTGTCGCTGGTGGGGGGCGTTGTCCTGCTGGCTGTGTATTACTATGCCCTGTTTTCGCCCTCGGGGGTGCGGCGGGTCCTCGAGAATATTTTCTCCGTTCCCGAACTCCTGGGAAAGCTGGCCTTCACCTTCTTTCTCCTGGCGATTTATCGGGTCGGTTTCCACGTGCCCCTGCCCGGCTTGGACCAGGAAGCAATAAAGGAAATGCTCGGTGCCCAGTCGGACAATATCTTCGGACAGGCGATGCAGTACTTCAGCATGTTTACGGGGGGCAGTCTTCAGCGAAGTTCACTGTTCGGCTTGGGGATCATGCCCTATATTTCGGCATCAATTATCTTCACGCTCCTGGTCAACGTGGTCCCTTCGCTCGAAAAACTGCAGAAGGAGGGGCAGGCCGGGCAGAGAAAAATCAAGGAATACACACGGTATGCCACCGTGGGCCTCTGCATCATACAGGCCTCGTTTATCATGAAATGGCTGAGTTCGAGCGGCTTTATTTATCCCGAACTCCGGGGGCCGATGATTTATTTCGTCGGTGTCCTTGGTCTCACCACCGGCACGGTATTCCTGATGTGGCTCGGTGAACAGATTGATGAGTACGGTATTGGTAACGGTATCAGCCTCCTGATTATGGCGGGAATCGTCACCCGGCTTCCCATGGCGATCATGACCCTGATCGAAAAGGCCGATTTTTCCCTGTCCGGTTCCGGCAGCGGCATCGGTCTGGAGAAGATGATCTTTCTGGTCTTCTCGTTCGTGTTCGTCGTGGCCGGCGCGATACTGATTACTCAGGCCCAGAGAAGGATACCTATTCAGCAGGCCAAGCAGACGAGGGGCCGCAAGGTCTACGGCGGCCAGCGGCACTTCCTGCCGCTGCGCGTCAATCACGGGGGCGTGATGCCTATTATTTTTGCATCATCGCTCATGATCTTTCCTTCAATGCTCTTCCGGTGGCTTTCCGGCGTTGTTCGCGGCGGCAGCGGCTTCTGGTCTGAAGTGATGAGGCTTTTCAGCAGCGCATTTCAAAGCGGCTCCTTCACGTATACTCTCGTCTACATCCTGATGATATTTTTCTTTGCCTATTTTTGGACAACGGTTAATTTCCGGCCGAAGGACATGGCCGACCAGCTCAGGGACATGGGGCATTTCATCCCCGGCCTGAGGCCCGGCAAAAGGACTGCCGATTATCTCGAACGCGTCATGGAACGGATCACCTACTGTGGTGCCGCTTTCCTCGCCTTTATCGCCGTTATTCCGACGGTAGTGGCCTTCAAGCTCGAAATTCCCTTTGCCATATCGTCGTTTCTCGGCGGGACGGGATTGCTGATTATGGTGTCTGTAACTCTCGACCTGGTCCAGCGAATCGAGGCCAATCTGGTCATGAGGAATTACGGTGGTTTTCTTGGAGACAAAACCAGAATCAAAGGAGCGCATAGATAATGCTGGCCGTACTGATGGGACCCCCCGGCGCAGGAAAAGGAACTCAGGCGGAGAGAATCGCCGAGCGTTTCGCTATGACGCACTTGTCCAGCGGGGACATCTTCCGCGCAGAAAAGAGTTCCGGCTCCGAACTCGGAAAGCAGATTGCCGCGGTCATGGCAAGGGGCGAACTCGTTTCCGACGCACTGGTCGTTGAGATCATGGTCAAGGCCATTCAATCCGTTGAAGGTGGTTTGCTGCTGGACGGTTTTCCCCGGACGCTGCCGCAGGCGGAAGTACTCGACGGGATGCTCGGCGATTCGGGACTTTCCGTCGACGCCGTCATACTGATCACGGCGGACGATGAAACGATCGTAAAGCGGATAACCGGGAGGCGGTCCTGCCCGCAGTGCGGCAAGGCGTTTCACGTCGATTACATGCCCTCGGCGAAGGGCACGTTTTGCGATGCCTGTGACGGAGAAGTGAGACTCGTTCAGCGGGACGACGATTCCGAGTCCGTTGTCCGGCAAAGACTGGAAGCCTACAAGGGCCAGACCGAGCCCGTTATCGATTATTATCAGCAGCGCGATGGTGTTACCGTTATCGTCGTAGACGGCGAGCAGTCTCCCGAGGAAGTAACAGCGTCTATTTCGCAAGAGCTTTCGAAGCTGGCCGGCTGAAAGGGTCGGGTGACTTCCTGTGGTAATCAAGCTCAAGAGCGGAAAAGACGTTGATAAGATATACAGAGCGTGCCAGGTAGTGCGTAACGTTCTGGATTCCCTGGGCGAGTTGGTTGCACCGGGAATAACGACCGAACAACTGGATAGAGAAGCCGGAAGAATATGCATGCTTTCCGGGGCCGAATGCCTTTTCAAGGGTGTTCCGGGTTCCGGCGGCGCCCCGCCGTTTCCGGGCAATGCCTGCACATCCATCAACGATGAAATCGTACACGGCATTCCGGGTAACAGAATGATAGCGGACGGCGATATAGTAAGCATTGATTTCGGCGTGAAATTGAACGGCTGGTGCGGAGATGCCGCCAGGACCTATATTGTCGGAACCGTCGGCGCGGAAAGGGCCAGACTGGTCGAAGTCACGCGGTATTCACTTGATATCGCAGTGGGCCTGATCGGTCCCGGCACCTGCTGGAGCCACGTGGCCGGCGCGATGTCCGAGTACATCAGAGGAGAAGGATTTTCGGTTGTCGAGGAATTCGTGGGTCATGGCATCGGCGAAAAGATGCATGAGCCGCCCAAGCTGCCGAATTTCGTGACGCCTGAACTCAGATCGCGCGATATTGAGTTGCGGCCCGGTATGGTACTCGCGATTGAACCGATGGTAAATATGGGTGAGAAAGGCGTCAAGGTAAAGAGTGACGGATGGACGGCGGTTACGGTCGACGGTAAACCCAGCGCACACTGGGAACACACTGTTGCGATAAACGAAACAGGTGCACGTGTTTTGACCGCTTAGAGAGAGTGAAGGAATCTGCGGATTCCTGAAAACAGGTGTGACAATGAAAGTACGATCATCGGTAAAGAGAATATGCGAACATTGCAGGATTATTCGCCGCAAGGGCGTAGTCCGCGTGATTTGCTCTAACCCGAAGCATAAACAGCGACAGGGTTAGTTCGGGCAGGTTAATCACAAACATGACCAGGAGAAGAATATAATGCCGCGAGTTGCAGGTGTCGACATTCCCGATAACAAGCCGGTCTGGATCTCGCTCAGGTATATTTACGGGATCGGTCCGAAGTTTGCCAGGGATATATGTGACGAATTGGATATTCCCGACAGTGTCAGGGCAAAGGATCTGACCGAGGACCAGATATCGCAGATCGGTACGATACTGAGCCGGGACTATATGATTGAAGGTCAGTTGCGACGCCAGACCCGGGAAGCGGTTGCCCGCCTCAAGTCAATTAATTGCTACAGGGGCAACAGGCATCGCAGGGGTCTTCCGGTCAACGGGCAGCGGACAAAAACGAATGCCCGGACGCGGAAGGGCCCACGAAAGACCGTGGCCGGCAAGCAATCGGTAAAGGAGATGCGTTAACTCATGGCTAAAAAGACCAAGAAAAAGAAGAAACGGCACGTGGTCCGAGGGATTGCCTGTGTAAAAGCCACTTTCAATAACACGATTGTGGCGATTACCGATCCTGCCGGGGATGTTCTGGTCACTGCTTCGGCTGGTTCCATCGGAGGATTCAAGGGTTCCCGGAAAAGTACGCCGTTCGCCGCGACACTTGCCGGTGAGGCCGCCGGTGAAAAGGCCAGGAAACTCGGGATGGTTGAAGTCGATGTGAGAGTGAACGGTCCCGGCAGCGGCAGGGAGAACGCAATTTCAGGTTTGGATTCGGCAGGCTTGAAAATACTGTCCATATGCGATGTAACCCCTATACCTCACAACGGTTGCAGGCCGCGCAAGAAGCGGCGGATATAAGATTCGGCACACTGACAGGAGCATTGATTAATGGGACGATATAGAGGACCGACTGATCGACTGTGCCGCCGGGAAGGCGTTAACCTGATGCTGAAAGGTGCCAGGGCACACAGCGGTAAAAATGAGCGCAGGCTGGGTGTTCCGCCCGGCCAGCACAATTGGCGCAAACGGCGCGGCAGCGACTACGCCGTTCGGCTGCGTGAAAAGCAGAAAGTGAAGAGATATTACGGTTTGCGAGACCGGCAGTTCATAAACCTCTTCGCAAAGGCATCGCGCATGCAGGGCGCGACCGGTTCGCTTTTGTTGAGCCTCCTGGAACGGCGTCTTGACAACGTGGTGTATAAGCTTGGCATGGCACCGTCTCATCCTGCGGCCCGGCAGCTGGTTGCCCACGGGCATATTTATGTAAACGGAAGACGCGTCAATAAACCAAGCTTCATGGTGGGTGTCGGGGATAGTATTGAACCCAAACCCTCAGGAAAATCTCAGAACTTGATTCGATCGAATCTTGAGGAACTCGGCGAACCAAGGTTGCAGAACTGGCTGAGCCTGGAAATGGAACACCTCAAAGGAAGTATCGTCGCCCTTCCGTCTCGGGATGATGTGATGATACCCGTTGAAGAGAATCTGATCGTAGAATACTGCAGCCGATAGTAACTATCACTGCATACACTGAAACCGATAATAAACTCCTAGCGTGCGGAGGCGTATTTAATGCGAATTCGATGGCGAGGCCTTGAGCTACCTACACGAGTTATCAACATTCAGGATGTGTCCACCCCGCAATACGGAAAGTTCTCCACGGAGCCTTTCGAACGAGGGTTCGGCACGACGGTGGGAAATGCACTCAGGCGGATTCTCTTGTCCAGCCTTGAGGGAGCCGCCGTTACCAAAATACGTATAAAGGGCGTCAACCATGAGTTCAGCTCGATCAAGGGCGTCCTGGAGGATGTGACGGATATTATTCTGAACGTCAAATCTCTCGTTGTGAAATCCTATGCCACCGAGCCGCAGATACTCAAGGTGCATAGTAATGTCAAGGGGCCGGTTACCGCGGGTATGATTGAGGCCGATCCTTCCATCGAGGTCATGAATGAGGATCTCACCTTGTTGACGCTGACCGATAATGTTACCTTTGACATGGAGATGGAAGTACACAAGGGCAGGGGGTACGTTCCCGCCGAAGACCTGGAGAGCGACGACGAAGAGGAACTGGATGAGGGATTTATCAAGGTCGATGCCTTCTTTTCACCGGTAACCCGGGTCCGCTATGAAACCGAGGAAACACGGGTCGGCCAGAAAACAAATTATGATCGTATGATTATGGAAATCTGGACGGACGGCACCATTACTCCCGAGATGGCTATGGTCGAGGCGGCCAAGATACTGCGGAAGCACCTTAATCCCTTTGTCCAGTATTTCGAACTCGGAGAACAGATCGTCGATTCCGTCGCCTCCGATATCCGGAAAGATGTGGACGAGGAGCTTCAGCGAAAATTGAAGATGAGCGTCCAGGAACTGGATCTCACGGTCCGCGCTCACAACTGCCTTGAATCTTCAAAAATACAAACGGTCGGCCAGCTCGTGAATATGTCTGAATCGGACCTCTTGAAAATCAGGAGTTTCGGGAAGACATCGCTCAGGGAGGTCAAGCGCAAGTTGACCGATCTCGGGTTGAGTCTCGGCATGGATGTTCCGGTATTGGATGAAGATGAGTATTCCCTGGAAGGCGGTTGATGTGCGGCGTTTTTCGTGACCGCTTGTAAACGGAACTGTATTTGAAATCAGAGGCATAGATATGCGACATCGGATAGCAGGAAGGCAATTAAGTCGAAATTCCTCCCACCGGAGGAATCTTCGTCGCAACATGGCTGCGGCGCTCATCCAGCACGAGGCCATTAAAACAACTGAGGCAAAAGCAAAGGAGCTGCGGCGTTTTGTCGAGAAGCTGATCACCCTCGCGAAAACCAGAACGCTCCATGCGCGGCGCAGGGCCAAGTCTCTATTACAGGACTATTTCCAGTTCCAGGTGCGCAACGGCGGACGGAATCCCGAGGAGGACATAGAGGACATCGATCAAACGATTATCGAGAAGCTCTTTGATGTCGTCGGGCCGCGGTATGCCGACCGGCCCGGCGGGTATACCCGTATTATTCGCCTGGCCGACAGGAGGATTGGAGACGGCGGTGTCCAGGTCATTCTGCAACTCGTCGAGGAATCGTCCTCGTCCGGTGGAAAACAGTCCGGTTCAGGCCGACGGGGCAAGAAGGCGTCGAAGAAATACGATGCAGTCGAAAAGGCGACCGGTGAAAAAAGTAGCGGTGAAGGGGAGGAGTTGGAAGTCGCTGGTGACGACGGTGAAGGTGAAGCCCCGGATGACAGCCGGGAGACGGAACCCGTTGACAACGCCGCCGAAGAACCCGGTGGCGCAGAAGCCGTTGACGGCGATGCCGATGTTCAACCCGGCGATGAGGACGGGAGTTCCGGGGACGACCAAGAGGAGAACAAGGCGGACGAGCCTGCTTCGTAGGACCAATCTCTTTTTCCTGTTTTATGGAGGGCGGAATGAATACGGCCGGCGATTGTATTTTCTGCAAAATAGTCGCGGGAGAGATTCCATCCCACACCGTGCTGGAAGATGATGTTTCCCTTGCGTTCATTGACATCGGCCCGGTCGCCAGGGGCCACACGCTCCTTATCCCCAAGTATCATGTTGAGATTATTGACGAACTTTCCCCCGACATGGCCGGCGGGCTACTCAGCAACCTTCCTCGCCTTGTCCACGCGGTGCGCGGGGCCCTTTCCTGCGAGGGCGTTAATGTTTTGCAGAACAACGGAAGAATCGCGGGTCAGCTGGTGCCCCATGTTCATTTTCATATCATTCCGAGGAATACCGCTGACAGATTCAGTTATACATGGCCCGCCGGAGAGTATCAGGAGGGGGAAATGGAGCGGATTGCCGGTGATATCATTGCCCGCTTGAGCGAGTCGGCATAGTTCGAAAACAGGTTTCCGCGCTGTTCCATCAGTTTTTGTTTTTGCTTGACCGTTGGCGATCATTGGATAAAATCTTTATTTAAATCCTGTTACATCTTTTAAACAGTTGTATTTTTAACGGAAAATGGAAGTGGCGATGGATTGGGTCGAGTTTATCAAAACGACTTTCATGTCCTTATACACGATTATTCTCGCCGTGGTTTGTCTATACGGATTTCATCGGTATGTCCTGGTCTGCTTGTTTTACCGGCATCGAAAGAAAAAATCATATCTTGCGGGAACGTTCGAAGACCTGCCGAGGGTGACCGTTCAACTGCCGATGTATAACGAACGCTTCGTCGCGCGCCGGATCATTAAGGCGGCCTGTAATCTGGATTATCCCGCTGATAAAATCCAGATTCAGGTTTTGGATGACAGCACGGACGACACACACGATATCGCGCGGGAATTGGTTGAGGAAAAGAAACAAGACGGTCATGACATAGAATATATCCACCGGGAAAACAGGGCCGGTTTCAAGGCCGGCGCTCTTGCCAACGGCATGAAGAATGCAACCGGGGAATACATTGCCATTTTTGATGCTGATTTCATACCCGACGCGGGATTCCTGAAAAACACTATACATTATTTCACCGATCCCGGCGTCTGCGCGGTACAGACCCGGTGGGAGCATATAAACAGTCAGAACAGCCTGCTTACCAAGAGCCAGGCAATTTTTCTCGATGGACACTTCAGCGTTGAGCATATTGCGCGCAACAAGAGCGGCAGGTTCATGAATTTCAACGGCACCGGGGGCGCCTGGCGGCGCAGTGCGATTGAAGACGCGGGGGGTTGGAAACAGGATACGCTCACCGAGGACCTCGATCTCTCATACCGTGCCCAGTTGAAGGGCTGGAAATTTGTCTATCTTCCCGAGATGACCTCACCCGCCGAACTGCCGCCGGACATGAAGGCATTCAAGGCGCAGCAGTTCAGGTGGACCAAGGGGGGGACACAGAACGCGATAAACCTGCTCCCAAAGGTCTTGCTGAGCAAGATGCCGCTGAAGGTCAAGGTGGAGGCTTTTTTTCAGTTGACGGCGTTCTGCCTGCACATATTCATGTTTGCGCTCGTATTGTTGATGTTTCCCGCCATGTTCTTGAAGTGCTTGCCCATAGAGACGGGCGGGATGTGGCGCGTGTTGGTTGATATGGGCATTTTCTCCCTGGCCACCATGTCCGTCACGGCATTTTATTGCACCGGCCAGATGGCCCTGGGCGGCAATTGGTATAACCCGATCAAGTATGGGCCGGTCATGATGGCAATCGGCGTCGGGTTATGCGTCTCGAATACGAAGGCTATTATCGAGGCGCTGTTCGGCAGGGAAAGCGGTTTTGTGCGTACGCCGAAATACGGAGAAAAGACGTCGAGTAAACGCTATTCCGACCAGACTGCCGACGCGGATTCGCGCAGGAAGAAACGCGCTATCGACTGGTTGCCCTGTGTTGAATTCGGGCTCGGCATGTACATGATTATCTGTATTATTGTCAGCCTTTTTGATACCCGCGCATTCCTTATGATTCCCTTTCTGTCCATATTTTCTTTCGGATTTTTCTATGTGTCCCTCCTGAGTTTCCGTGCCGCTCCGGCCCCGGCCGAAGGCAGTGCCGTTGCTGTCCCCGTATACAACCGGCCTTCCGCCGATTAACCGGTTGTATCTTCAGCCTGCCGTCGTGCCCGGCCACCCGTGAATATATTATCCTATTCTATATGCGAGAGACAGGACTCGAACCTGCACCCCGTTCAGGGACCAGGACCTAAACCTGGCGCGTCTGCCAATTCCGCCACCCTCGCCTGGTGTTGATAGTATACCCAGTGGTATGGAGTTGTGGCCCATTTTCTGTAACTTTCGCAAAAACACGCAAATATGACGTCATGTTTTCGCCACGTTTCGATTGATACCGGTGACAAAATGGGATACCCTCAATCGATTCGTTACCTTGCAATTGCCGGCGAATTTCCCTGCATTGTTGCCGTCGGCCGTTGACTGTGCGTTTTGCGGTGTATTTTTTCACTTGAACAGGGCCTGCTGAACCATTCAGCCGTCGACGAGAATGAGACACGTTTTTCGCACATCAAGTGAGCCGAAACAGGCGATTCTCTATGAATCGTCGATGGAGGCTGACGATGAGGTGCGGAAAAATGTCCTTTCGCAGGCAGGCCCTGAATTGTTCAGCAGGCCGCAAATACGAATTTTTCGTGAAAGCACACAACAGACAGGGCAATTCTTCTGGACTGGGCAAAGCGTATTTGGTTTAATAAATATAGGGGGATAACACAAAATGCCGGTATAGGAGATTCGCTATGGCAAAAGATGACGATATGGATCTCTACGACGATGATGAACTGGAAGAAGCAGAGGGTTACGACGAAGAAGACGAAATGCTTGAAGAGGAACTGGGGGACGACGGGGACGACCCGGTTATGGAACTCCTCGCCGCGGCCATGCCGTGGGTTATAAGTCTTCTTTTTCATGTCGGTCTCTTCCTGGTCCTGTTGTTCCTGGTCTTTATTGTGTATTCAAAGCCTGAAGAGGAAGAGGTTTATTTCGCCAGTACCGTTCAGAGCCATCATCCCGGGGGCAGGGTGAATCCCACCCAGCGCAAGGTGCAGAAGCATACATCCTCGGAGGCGAGGAAGAGCGTTGTGCCGAAGAAAAGCCAGGTGAACGTCAGTTCGGGGAAAACCGATGAAACCCTCGACGTTACCGGCATTGCCGGCGGCGGCAAGTCGGGCGCATCGGCAAACGGTTTGAGCACGCACGGTACGGGATTGCCCAATTCGGGTTTCTTCGGAAGTGGCGGCAAGGCCTACAATATCGTGTATGTCATCGACCGAAGCGGCTCGATGATCGATACATTCGACGCCCTGAGACGGGAAATGAGGAGATCCATTTACGCGCTCGACGATTCCCAGAACTTTCACGTCATATTTTACTCTGAGGACGAACCCGAGGAATTCGGCACCGGCAGGCTTGTTCCCGCCACGCGCCTGAACAAGAAGAAGGTTGCCGAGTATCTTCAGGACGTCGTCCCGCGAAGGCAGACCAACCCGGTTCCCGCACTGCAGCGGGCTTTCGACGTGTTCAAGGGCGCTCGGAAAAAAGGCTTTCTGGTCTACCTGCTGACCGATGGTCGCTTTCCGGACAACCAGAAGGTCCTCGACGCGATCAAGAAGATGAATCCGGACGGGAAGGTGCAGATATTCACTTATCTTTACGGCAACAGGCCCCCCGAAGCGGTTGAAATCATGAAAAATATCGCCAGCGAAAACAATGGGCTTTACAAGTACGTGCGTGAGAGCGGCTATTGATGATAATTCGTTTTAAAGAGTGACAGCCATGAAGAACCTATCGTGTATTTTCTGTATTCTTTTATTTGCCGCGGGCCTACTGCATGCCGACAGCATTAATGTCAGGAAGGGTTCGGGGGCCATGACCCTGCCCGGCAGGGTCGCCGGATACAACGATGCTGAACTTGAGATTGCTTTCAAGGCGGGGGCGCGGGAGCAGCAGTATCATATAACTCAGATTGCCGCCATCCGGTATGATGCAATTCCCTCATTCAGCCTGGCTGAAAAATTGAGGAGCAAGAAAAAACCGGACTATAAGGCCGTCGTTGCCGCATACGACAAGGCCCTCAAGAGCGTGACAAAGCGATGGGAGAAACTCCTGATAGAGCACCGGAAATACATGGTGCTTGATGACGCCGGCAAACTCGACAAGGCGGTGGATTATTGGCTGAAAATGCTCGATAAAAGCGGCGGCAGTGAAAAAGTTATCGCCCTGATACCGCAAAAGCTGAAGGCCAGCAGTCCCGGCGTACGGCGCGTGGCGTTGCGAAAGCTGTCCGGTGATGTCAAGAAGTTGGAAAAGAATTCAAAAAAGAACGCGAAGGCCCTCTACAGCGTTTACCAGCTTCAGGTAGCAATACTCCAGACGATCGGGGAAGATGACGCCATCGCCGCGATACAGAAAAAAATAAAGAGGATTGCCGGCGGCCAACCCGTGGCAAACGGTGCAAACGGAAACGTGGGTAACGGAAACCAGAACAACAACGGCGGCGGCGCGAAACCCAAAACACGGCTGCCGATAAAAATAGAAGGCTTGCGGCAGGTGACTGAGAAATCTCCCGCGACCGTGATAGAAAATTTCACCCTGATGGTGCCTGCATGGAAAAAACTGCAATTGTACGACAAGGCACTGCTGCAACTCGCGCGTGCTCACGAGAACCTGTATAAGAAAACCGGTGGGCAGGATGCGGCACATCTTCGTCGGGCGGGACTGGTTTATATGCTGACTTTCTTTGAACCCGATTGTCGGGGTACCGACGCCTCGATAGAAGCATTGTACAGGGCTGCCGAGATAAACGATAAACTCGGCCATGCGGCGGCCGCGAAGGCCGCCCTGAAACTCGCGACCGAATACGAATGGACCGAAAGCGAGTGGGCCGCGAAGGCCAAGGCCCGTTTGAAGGAAATGAAATAGGCACCGTGCAACGATATCGTTTTTAGACGTTCTGCAGCATACAGACAAGCAACGCACTACTGGTTATCAAGTAAGGAGAATCGAATGTTGGAATTGGTGATGCTTGCCGCGGAAAACGAGGAAGTCCAGATCAATTATTTCAAGATCTTGATTATGGGCGGTGGTGTTATCGGCTGGATCATCTGGCTGATCAGTTTCGTCGTTCTCGCCCTCGTGATAACATTTTTTATCACTATCCGCAGGACGAACATACTTCCCGATATGGTACGTATGCAGGTTGAAGAGCTTTTCGAGTCGAAGGAATATCGGGAGGCGATAGACCTGACAGAAACCCAGGAGGACTTCTTCAGCAGGGTTATGCACGCATCCCTGACCGAGGCTCCTTATGGATACCCGGCGATGGAACGGGCCATGGAGGAAGAGGCTGAGGAACGATCTCTGAAAATGCTCAGAAATATCGAGTGGTTGAATCTCATCGGCAATATCGGTCCGATGCTTGGGCTTCTCGGTACCGTCTGGGGCATGATCGGTGCGTTCTTCACCATCGTTCAGAAGGGCCGTCCGGATCCGGCTGACCTGGCGAAGGATATCGGCATCGCGCTGGTAACCACGTTTCTCGGTCTCTCGGTGGCGATTCCCGCCCTGACGTTTTTCGCGATCCTGAGGACCAAGATCGATTCGCTTACCGGCGAAGCCTTGAAGATTTGTCAGCAGATGATTTCTTCCTTCAAGCCGTCGAAATAACGTAAGAGCGACCAAGAGATACATTTTCCTTTTTGACAGAGGAACATCATGGCGAAGAAGAAGAACCGCGATGAAGGCAACCCGATGGAGGTTAATCTTACGCCCATGATCGATTGTACGTTCCAGTTGATCATATTCTTCATCATCACCGCGCAGATTTCCAACGAGGAACTCGCCCCCATGCTGGTCCCGGAGCCCGCCAAGTCCCGCGCCGTCAAGCCGGGCGAGGGGGGGAGGCCCGACGTGGTTATTGTCAACGTGTTCAGCGACTTCAAGAATAAGCCCGAGGGAAGGGATGCCGAACCTATCCTTGCGATGCAGGCCGAGGGCTACAAGATCAAGCAGAAGCAACTCCAGATAGGCCAGGAAATCGAAATTAAAAAAATACTCGAGGAAGAAAAAGAACTCTTCAAACGTAAGAACGGCGATGCCACCTTTTACGTCGAAGTCCGCGCGGATCGCGACATCGGGTACGACCAGATCCTTCCGGTGATGCAGGCCGCGGCCCAGGCCGGTATTGGGCAGATGTATATGACGGCGATCGTAGACCCGCAATTCGAAGGGGCTATACAAAAGTAGTCCCCGGCTCGTTTCACGTTGTGGCATCAGGCAGGCACTATCATGTGTTCCGGGCGACTGGTATGAGAAGGCCGGATTGACGCAGGCTCGATTTCGGCTTGAAAAAGATGTTCATGTGAAGAAGGTGACAGGAAATGGCTACAGATAATCAGCACGGTGAAGCCGAAGATCATAAGAGAGAAGGGAACAAAGGAAAGACGCAGGGTTCCGACCAGCTCCAGCCCCCGCTTACCCCGATGATCGATGTGACCTTTCAGCTTCTGCTCTACTTTCTCTTGACGACGGAATTTCGCAAGGATGAGGGCCAGATACCGGGAACGCTGCCGAACATTACCGGGAAGAAGAGCGCGGTGAAACCGACGCGCATCACCATCGTGATACGTCCAACCGGCGATGTGTACGAGGGGTGTCAGTACGAAGTGGATAATCGTCCACCGGTGGACAATCCCCAGGCGCTGCGGAGCACCCTACAGGAGTTCAAGGGCATCAAAGGCAAGGATGCGGCCGTTGTTATCAAGAGTTACGGGACCGTGAGGTGGAAATTCATCGTGGAGGCATTCAACGCCGCTGTTTACAACAGGTTTAACAAGATTGGTTTCGGAAGCGCAGGGATGTAATTCGGCGGGACCTGCGGTTTCCTGATGTCATGGCAACGGGTATGCTCCCGGCGACATGCTGATATCGATACCGTCGATTTGCTTCCCGCGTGAATACATCCATTTTGATGATCGATTTTCGATCACAGGCACAAAGGCACAGGAGCAGAGTATATGTATAATAGAGCTATCATGTTTATACGCGGGCTGTCTTTTCGCTTGCGGGGGAATGGCAAGAATGCCTTCGGTCACCTTTTTTGCCTATTGGTGTATATCTTTGTTTTTTCATTGCTTATGGGGGGCGTTGTTGCCTCGGCAGCCGATAAGAGCCTCCTCGAGTCGATGGATCCTGCAAAACGCGGGGAGTTCAGCGAATTATTGGCCGAACTCAAGATGTTCGAACTCTCGAATCAACTGGTGAAGGATTCCGCCGACCTGTCTCTGAATGCACAGGAACTTGTCAGCAGGGCAGATGCCATCAATCCGAAGGGGGATCCCGAGAAACTGAAAACCCAAAACCAGCTCTACGCAAAAGCCGTTGAACTTATTGCCGGGAAACGCTCGGCCCTCGCAAAAAAAATACAGGAGGGACCGGGTGAGAGCCTTGAATCACAGACGGCGCACGAAGAGACGATATTGCGGTATTTTGAAAATACCATCCAACTGTTGAATGTGCAGGTACTCAATCGCGGCAAGGACAGCTTCGACGCGATCATCTTCCAGTTTCCACGAAAGGGGGCTCGCAAGAACCTCCGCGCATTGACTGAGCCCGCCCTTGCCTGGCTGAAGCAGGATGAGAACAAGCTGATCGACCAGATCCGGGGAACAGACGACATGCTGCTGAAGATGGACCTTGGCAAGACCCGCACCCGCCTTGATTATATCGGCGGCCTGGTGCGCTACTACGCGGCACTCGGTCTCGCCGGGGTCGAGGAACAGGCCGAACAGTGCAAGACGCTGCTGAATCTGGCATCCAATACGCTCCAGCAACTGGCCGAAAAAAAGGATTTCAACGGCCGCCAGATCGCCCGTCTCTACGCCGCGCGGGCGTGCCGGGAGATGGGGGATTATTCGGGAGCCGAGGCCCATTTCGATACGGCTATGAAACTGAAGTCGTTACAGATGGAAGCGATGTACGACACGGTCCGTAACTACTATCAGTGGGGCGCGTCCCTCGTCAGGCAGGGGAAATTAAATGATGCCAAGAGTCGGTATCAATCGTCACAGGAGTTTCTCAAAAAGTTTCTGTCGAATGCGCCTTCGAGCAAGGATTTGAAACTCGGGCACGACATCAAGGGCCTGATACTCGAGTTGAAGATGTACCTGGGCTGGTCCGACGCCTTGAAAAAACTCGACAAGAAAAAGGGCGGCAATAACAAGAACCTCCAGCAGCAGGCCACCCAGAAGGAAAAGCAGGCCATTGCGGCCTTCGAGGAATTCACCCGGTCACACGACGCACAGGGCATCATTCGGGTGTTATTGAAGCTGTTGCCGCCGGAGATACTTGAGGGCGAAAACGCGCCGCCGCAGATTAAGGTATACATCGCCGCGCTCAAGGTGGACAAGATTGAGGAACTGATCAACAACAACAAACCGCTCTCGGCTCAGCACCGGCAACAGATCGAAAAGTTGCAGGCGGAGGCCGAAAAACTGTTCGCGGGCATAGGGGAGGATGCCAAGGCGTATCCCGACGTCCTGTGGCAGTCTGGCAGGATCGCGTGGTTGAACAGGGAAAACATCAAGGCCGCGGATTTATTTCATGCCCTTGCCAGTAAGTTTCCCAAGCGGGAGAACGCCGAAAAAGCGGCTAATATTGCCCTTCAGCTGATAAACGGTATTATTACGAAGCTCTATATCGAGAAGGACAAGAATATCCCGTCGACGATCCGTACGAAGCTGGAAAAGATACTGTGGACATACCTCGACGGGTGGTGCCGGACCCCCGAAAAGCGGAAAGAGCAAGACATCGACCTGTACTGGATGCAACTCGGCGAGACCTGCGAGGAGATCGCCGAAGAACTGGCCCAGACCGACAGGTCAAAATCCCTGGAATACCGGCGGCGGGCGGAGGACGCATACAGCATGGTGCCGGAAGGATCGGACTACTATACCAGCGCGCGGTACCGGATGCTGGTGGGTTCGGCCAAGAGGATGCTCGCCCGGTCCGTCAAGGAGATCAAGCAGGAGGAGGAAAGCGCCCGCAAGCTGGTCGGAGACCTGACGGCCCTCGGGGAGAGCACGCGCAAGCGGTGGAATCCACCGGGGGGAGCGGGACCGAGAAATAATCTGATGGGTGAACAGGGCGCCCGGAGCGAGTTCTACGCCCACCGCCTGAAGCTCATACTCGCCGAAGCGGGCGGCACCGAGGAGACGGTCGTCCTGGATAAACTGAAATCGATGCGGGAGCGGTGGCCCGGGACCTCGGTGTTGATAGACATCGAGAGTTACCTGATCCGCAAGCTGCTGGACGCCGGAAAAATGAAGGATGCGGTAGCGATGTTCGACCAGTTCAGGAAAAATTATCCCGAACAGGCCGAGTATCTCCTGTACGATATCGTGGACAAAATAAAGGGGAAGATAGATTACCTGACGAATAAAAAGCTTCGCAGTCCCACCGAGGAGAGCGAGCTGAAAAGCCTGCGCGAGAACTACGTCAGGTTCGCCCGCGATTACTTCGAGGCCAATTACGAGAAGGCCGATGATACGCAGAAAATAATAGACATGATACTGCTCTACGGTGACGCGCTCTGGAAGAGCGGCCAGCGGGAAAGTGCCGAACTGGCCCGGGAGAAGCTCTTTCCACTTGTCGAGGAGATTATGGCTCCCGCCAGGGAGAAATGGGAGCAGGAAACGGAAGATGAGGTAAAACAACTGGTCGCCAAGGTTGAGGCTGCCCCGCCCGACATCGCCGCGATAGAGGGCCTCGTGACCGATTTCGTCACGTACCTCTCGGACCGGGGACTGCTTTCCGAGGATATCGGTGAGAACATTCCCGCAGAATACGCGGAAAAGATCAGGCTGATGGAATCCGCCCAGTGGCATGCCGCCCAGTTGACCTACCTCTGCCTCGCCCTGAAGGAGGCAAAACGCACTGAGGGCGAGAAGCAGAAAGAGCATTGTACGGACGCAAAGAAAAAATTCGTTGCGGTCTACCAAAAGATCGAAGACTTCCTGAAGAATAACATGCCGGGCAACCTCGATGTACTCACCTTCAAGGCCCGGACATTGTGGGGTTGCGGCGAGCACAGCGAGGCCATGGACCTCTACGACAATATCAAGAACCGTATAGATCGTGCCCAGTTCCCGGACAGGTACTGGGAGATCGTGGTGGAGCGGTATCGCTGCGCGTTCGACGGATTCAAGAACGATCCGCAGTCGATGAAAAATCTTGCCGCCCAGATCACTGCCCTGCTGAAGCAGAATCCCGACATGAGCCCGAAGTTCACCTCACCGCTCCGGATTATCCTGGATGACGCAGAGCGCAAGGCGGATTGATCGCTGCGAACATAGCCGCGCCGATTTTGTGTGGTGTATTGATTTCCCGCTCTCCCGTTGTATACTTTACGGCTTG
>CAZLBC010000012.1:82135-86008 GCA_964557575.1 uncultured Planctomycetaceae bacterium | reverse complement strand
GGTTTGAAACCTTCATCACGTGAAGGCGCAGTTCGGCCTGCGTATCGAGGTTGACGATCAGTTTCATCGGGCCGTTCATGTTTTTCTGCGCCGGACCGTAGAGGTACCCACCGATCGCGGCCGGCATCGGCCACGTCGGTCGGGGCATCGTCTCGGAGCCCCGTATCCACGACGCCCGGTAGTGGCTGATCGTCATCGGCTGATATCCCCGCGTCGCCTGGATCAGGTGTTCGCCGCTCAACAGCCGGCAGGGTTGTTTGCCCCACTGCAGCCCGTCGGAAATAACGGGGCGGTCGGCGTCTTCCGCGCGGATCGCATCGATAAGCTTCTGTGCAACGGGTGCGTACGTTTTTTCGTCGATCCGGGCGGGCTCGTTGACCAGGTTGAAGCTCAGCCGCTCCGGGGGAATATCCCGGTAGCGCCGGGCGAACATGCGCCAGTGGGACGCGCAGACCCGCTGCGCCGCGGGATCGTTCCACAGGCTTTTCTTTTCCGGCGGCCGGGCGACCGTGTAGCCGGGAGCGCGGTGAAAGTTTATGCAGACATGTATGGCGTATTTCTTTCCCCACGCGACCGCCCGGTCGATATCTTCCAGCGTCTTCTCGTCAAACCGGGTCCAGTCCCCGTCAACGATCCAGCAGCGGTAATCCATGGGGAGCCGTACGACGTTGAACCCGAGTTCGTGGATCAGGCGAAAATCCTCTTCCACGAAGGGACGGTTTCCCCGCGACAGGTGGAATTTCTCCAGGAGATTGAAACCCCGCAGGCGGCCGGGACGCCCGTCCTGCGCGGGATACCACACGCGTTTTGCGCTGCCGGCTTCCCCCGCCATGCCGAGCGCGGGAAGGATCGTCGCTATGATGGCGGCGACGAGACCGAGGGGGCAGCGTCCCCGGTGCGCGTTCATGGTCGCGATTCGACACATGCCGTTTCCCCTTTCACGTTTGGTTGTAGCCGTTCGGGTGCGCGCGGTGCCAGTTCCACGCGTCCGCCACGATTGTTTCCAGTTCCGGACGAGAGGGTGTCCAGCCCAGTTCCCCGCCGGCTTTATCACCGGACGCCACGAGCCGGGCGGGGTCTCCCTGGCGCCGCGCGGAAACCACGGCGGGAATCGGGTGCCCCGTCACGCGCCTGCAGGTTTCGATCACCTCCCTGACCGAGAAGCCGCTGCCGTTGCCGAGATTGTAAACCTTCATCTCGCCGCCGGCGGCCGCTTCCAGCGCCAGGACGTGTGCGTCCGCGAGGTCGCAGACGTGAATGTAGTCCCGTATGCACGTGCCGTCGGGCGTGTCGTAATCCTCGCCGTAGATGTGCACCTGCCGGCGCTGTTCCAGGGGTACCTGCAGGATAAGGGGGATCAGGTGTGATTCCGGCCGGTGATCCTCGCCGATATCACCCGCCGGACCGGCGCCGGCGACGTTGAAGTACCGCAGCGAGACGATGCCCGTGCCGTATGCGGACGCGTATGCCCGCATCATGTACTCGACGCAGAGCTTGCTCGAGCCGTACGGATTGATGGGCGCCAGCCGGTCGGTCTCCTCGATGGGAACGCGTTCGGGCGCGCCGTACACCGCCGCGGTCGACGAGAAGACCAGCCGCTCGATGTCGCACTCCCGCATGGCGTTCAGGAGGGTGAAGCCCAGGATGGTGTTGTTACGGAAATATTTCTCCGGGTTCGCTACCGATTCTCCGGCCTCGATGAAGGCCGCGAGGTTGATGACCGCCTCGATGCCGCGGTCTTGCAGCGTCCGGGTCAGGCGGTCGACGTCCCTGACGTCCGCCGCCACGAGTTCGGTGTCGCCGACGGCGGCGCGGTGTCCCGTGCACAGGTTGTCGTATACCACGCATTCGTGGCCGGCTGCCGCCAGGGCCCGTACCACGTGGGACCCGATGTAACCGGCCCCGCCGGTGAGCAGTACGTTCATAAGCTGTTCCACCTTTCCATGTTTCCGATTATACGCGCTGCGGCGCGGCGTTGTAAACATGCGGCGACGGGTATTCAATTGCTCCCGTTCGGCCGGGACAGATGGTAGAATAGGCCTGTACGACATGAAGAGCGAAGGTGAACAACCGGAAATCAGGTTCCCGGTGAAAGGGTGGATGGCGATCGCCGTCCTCCTGGTGCTGTCGTTTCTCTCCGCGGCCTGCCTGGTAAACCTCAGGGACCGCCCGGTCAGCGACGAGGCTATGATCCGGGAACTGCGGCATTATATCACGACGAGATACCTCTCGCGGCGTACGGAAGAAGTGAAACGGCACCTCGCCGCCGGGAACGCCGAAAAGGCGCGGGACGCGGGAACGGCGATCGCCGCCCTGGAGGTGGAGATACGCGCGGCGCAGGTCGCCTATCCGGTCATAACGGTTTTCTACGACAACAAGGACGTCGTGGCGAAGGTATCGTACGCCGTCAGAGACGACGACGGCCTGATTGCCGAGGATGTCGGTTACTTCGATGTCGAGTACAGCCGTATCACCGACTCGTGGTACTGCCGGGGCGCGGTAAGCCGGTGGTACTACTGGTTCAATCTGGACGACGACGAATAACCGCCGCGAATGCTCTATAATCTCCCCATCAGGTTTATTGCCCTGACCGTCCGCGTCCGCTGTTCGCCCTCGTCGGGGAGGCTCCCCTTGTTCCAGAATTTCGCCCGGTAGCGGAATTCGCCCCCCGCGGGCAGGCAGGTGCCGGGGACGGTCCGCGCCGCCGCCGGGATGCCGTTGAGCGGCGAACTGTCAGGTCTCTCGTGGCAGCCGGCGCAGCTCTTGTTTTCGCCCGGGCGGGTGTACATCCATATCAACTGGTTGCCCACCACCCGGCGGTCCGCGTCCAGTACCTGGCAGTGAATCAGGCGGTCGGCGGGGACATCGACGAAGAACGAGCCGTCCCGGGCCAGCGGCAGTGTCCCCAGCACCCGGGCCACGGTGCCGACGTGATTCTTCCAGGTCAGGCCGCCCGAGGTGTGGGTCTGGTGGCGGCCCACGACCGGGATGCCCTCGACCACGCGAATGTATTTTCCCCGGAGGCCGACGCGGGCCTCCTGCGACAGGAAGACCGAGTTGCACTGGAGCCGGCCGGTATAGCCGCCCGCCCGGACCAGGGGGCCCTCGGAGAGGATCGGGGGGCGCCGCCGCGCCGCGATCGGCCGGGGTTCGAAATCGGCCCGCGCCGGGTCGTTGTATACCTGTTCCATCGCGCCCGTCGCGGCGTCGACCAGGTACAGGCCCAGGTCGGTGGGGGCCCAGGTGCCGCGGCCCTTTCCGCCTCGGAATTTCCGCTCACCCGCCGCGCAGAGGATCGTTCCGCCGGGCAGGGGGAACGGCGACGTGACGGCCATGTCCTGATCGTGGGGGACCCGGGTTTCCTCGAAGCGGCCCTGGCCGACGATGGTGAGGCCGCCCGTCGTCACGCAGATCTGGCGCCCGGCGTCGAACGGCTGGGGCTGGACCAGCCGCAGGGTCCGGTGGCGGGGCCCCGATTCGCCCCACCCCCGTTCTCCCGACCGGCGGGTGACGTTCTTCCAGTAACTCCGGCGCTCGGGCCCGTAGAGCACCACGTTGCGGGTGCCGTCGGGGAAGACCGCCTCGATGTTCCACTCGGTCTTCATCCGGGAGTAGAACAGTTCGAGGCGGCCGAACAGGATACGGCCGTCGTCCATGATCGACGGTTCGCCGTCGCGGCCGAGGTTGAAGCCGATGCAGTGGATGTCGCTGCCGTCGGCATTCATCACGGTCAGCCCGGTCGCGAAGTAACCGTGGTACTCGTCGCGGAGCCCGATCCGGGACGAGGAGAACACGATCCGGCCGTCGGGGAGGTAGGCCGGCTGGACGTCGTGAAAGGGACCGGCGGTTATCTGCCGGGGCTCACCGCCGCCG
>CAZLBC010000012.1:0-82035 GCA_964557575.1 uncultured Planctomycetaceae bacterium | reverse complement strand
CGGCGCGGGCAGTTTCATGCCCCGGCGCCAGAGTGCCTCCCGGGCGACGAGCCTGATGCTGTGGTAGGGGTGGGAAGCCGCAGTCCGCCTGAGTGCCGCGATTGCCGCGGTGCCGCCGAGCCGGTCGAGTGCACAGGCGGCGGCGTACCTGATCTCCAGGACGTTTCTTTCGTCTCCCAGCAACTCGATCATCAGGTCGACGGCCTTGCGCGCCCCGAGATTCGCCAGGGCGTAGACGAACGCCTCGCGCCACCGGGGGCAGGGATCGCGGTACTCGTCCTGCCCCTGGTGCTTCGTGTCGTACAGGAACTTCCCGAAGTAGCCGTACGCCGCCTCCGGCCGGGACGCGGCCAGTATTCTCAGGAGCGGTTCGACCGCCTCACCGGCCTCCATGAACGAGAGGGCCTTGGCGGCGTTGATCCTGACCCAGCCGTTTTCGTGCTCGAGGAGGGCGACCAGCTCGGGCACGTCGTTGGTGTCCCGGCAGAAGACCGGGAGCCACGTGGCCGGAAAGGGGGCGGCGTTTTTGTGTCCGCCCACCTTCGTCATCCGCCCGGCCGCGGCCTTCAGGGCGTCGATTTCCGGTACGTCCGGCAGCGGCCGGGGGCGGCCGAAGGCGTGCAGGGCCACGTCGACGACCGCCTGCCGCAGCCCCGCCTTTTCGAGGAGGTACGCGGATGCCAGGCGGCACGCCTCCGGTTCGTAGAGCATCGCCCCGTCGTAGTCCCCGGGGACGTTGGCGACGATCAGGGGCGCGATGGTGCGCAGCTTTTCGGTTATCCCCGGCCGGTCGAGGGAAATCCGGCAGAGGGCGTGGCAGATGGCGTACGGCGTGGCGTACATGCGGTCGATGGGCGACAGCCCCGGCCGGTCGTAGCGCGGCGCCTTCTGCGGGTTTCCCCGTTTCAGCGTCTTGGCGTACGCCGGGTACGCACCGATGAGGATTGCCGCCGCGGCCGGGTCGCCGAGATCCCCCATGGCGTCGGCGGCGTACACGGACCAGTGAGGATTGTCGAGAAAAGAGGTCAGCAGTTCCAGCGCACCCGGCCCCCCGAGGCGGCCGAGGGCGCGGATGCCGGCCTGGACCAGCCGTTTCTCGGCGTCCCTGCCGGTCGTCCGTCCCGCCCAGGGGCGGATGATCTCCCGGACGTCCTCCGCGGCCCCCTCCCCCCCCAGCGCACCCAGCGCCCGCAGGCCCCGTTCGATCCGGTAGTTCGTATCCCCCTCCGGATCGGCCCTGCCGGTTGACTCGGCCGGCGGGGGTTTTTCCCGCACCGCGACTTCGTGAAAGGTGGTGGGGTAGGTGCTGTTTCCCGTCGCGTACGCGGTGATGCGGATATACCGCGCCCGGGTGGGCGGAAGCGGGATGACCAGTTGCGCGGGCGTCGGGCCCTTCTTTCGGCACAGTTCCTTGAACGTTTCGCCGTCGTCGCCGACGAGGAGGGCGAAATCGGTCATGTGCATCGCCTCGATCCGGTGCTGGTGCACGACCACGCAGCGGAATGCGACGGTCCGGCCCATGTCGATCGTGCAGGACTGCGGAAAGCCGACGTTCTTCGTCTGCCAGAATGCGCCGCCGGTGGCACCGTCGATCAGTATTTCCGCCGATCCCTTGTAGACACTGGTGACCGCGGCCGACCGGGCCGTCAGTACGCCCGTCGGTTTTCTCGCGCCCGACAGGAGTGCCAGGACCGCCGCCGGCGGCCGGTCGGCGGGGACCGACGCCCACCAGGTGCGCCATTTTTCCGCCTGTTTTTGGCGGGTGCCGCGATCCAGCGCGTCGAAGGGGAATTCCATGCCGGTGATATTGGTCAGCGCCGCCCACGCCGCCTGGGCCACGGTCCACTCCGGGTCGTCGAGCATCGCCAGCAGCGCCGAAACGTGTTTTCTTTCCCCGCACCAGCCGAGGGACATGGCGGCTTCCCGGCGGACGGCCGGCGATTCATTCTGCAGCACTGCCGCGATGGCATCGGCGGCCCGGTACGCCCGCAGGTAGCCGAGGGACTCCGCCGCGGCCGCGCGATCGTCCGGATCATCGGCGGACAGTTGCTTCAGTTGCGCCGAGACCTGGCGGTCGTACGGCGAGACCGCCAGGCCCGCCGTGATTGCCGGGTGGGCTCGGCAGGGGAGTGCCGGTGCGAAGAGTATCAGCATCAGGCACGCCTTCGCGCCGTACACCGCCGTGTGATTGCGTTTATTCGACATGACATGGCTCCCGGGATCTGCGCGGAATGTTCACCGTGAATTCTAAAACCGATACGGGCCGGCTTCCATGGAGAAAACGACAGGTCGGCATGTTATTTTTGACAGTGAGTCGGTGCGGCGATCGCGATGGTTTTGGTTTGCCAAGGGGGAATTTCGCTGGTATTATCTCCGCATGTCCGATGGATCCGGAAGAGACGGAACCGGAGCATTTCAGGAGCGATTGCTCTGGCGTTCCCGCCCGCTGGCCGATGATTTCCCGCGATCGATTCTGTTTATAGCCGCTTTTCTCGCGGCCAGCGCGGCGGTCGGTACGGTATTCGGCGGCGCGGGCTACGCGCTGCTGGCGGCCGCCCTGCTGGCCGTGTCGCTCGGCCGGTACTGTATCGCGACGGTGTACACCCTCGACGGGAGGGGCATTACCGTCCGCTTTCTCGGACAGTCCCGTACCGTCGGATGGGACCGGGTCAAGCGTGTCTGCGAAGGGCCGCGGGGTGTTTTTCTCTCGCCGTTTGAGCGGCCGTCGCGCCTCGATCCCTTTCGCGGCGTGTTTCTGAGGTTTTCGAACGGAAACGGTGAAAAGGTACTGCGTTTTGTCAGAAACAAGTCCCAGATTTCGTAGATTCATGGACGGGCTGCGCCACGCGTTTTCGCTGGAAAGCCCGCATGGCCCCCTCACCGCGGAGGACCGCCAGTTGCTCACGCGCCTTGCCTCATGGGTCGTCAAGCGCAGACTGCGCCTGCCCGCGGTCCTGTTCCTGCACTCCGCGAAGCCCCTGAATTACGTCGGCAGTCAGGCGATGGTGTTCTTTCGGCGGTTCGCCGATGTGATATTCAACCCCGATGAATACGATCGCGTCGCGCAGATTCTCGAAAGGCGGGAAGGAATCGACGCGCTGATAGACGCCATTGAAACCGCCGGGGTCGACGGCGCGACCGGGGAGGCGGCCGAATGAACCCGGCGGACCTGAAGGTCATCGTGGCGACCGATTGCGGATCGACGACGACCAAGGCCATTCTGATCGAGAAGAAAGACGAGGGATACCGGCAGACGTTTCGCGGCGAGGCCCCGACGACGGTCGAAGCGCCGTTCGAGGACGTCACCCGGGGGGTGTTGAACGCCGTGACGGAACTGGAGGAACTCTCCGGCCGGCGGATTCTCGATGGCGAGCGGATCATCACCCCCGCGCGGGACGCGGCGGGGGTCGATATCTACATCTCCACCAGCAGCGCCGGCGGCGGACTCCAGATGATGGTGGCGGGGGTGGTGACGACGATGACCGCTGAAAGCGCGCAGCGCGCCGCGCTGGGCGCCGGCGCCATCGTGATGGACGTGCTGGCCAGCAACGACAAGCGGGCCCCCCACGAGAAGATCGAGCAGATCCGCACGCTCCGCCCTGACATGGTTCTCCTCTCGGGGGGCACCGACGGCGGCACGGTCAGGCACGTGGTGGAACTCGCGGAGTTCCTCGCCGCGGCCAATCCTCGGCCCCGTCTCGGCAGTTCCTTCACGGTGCCCGTCGTGTACGCCGGCAACGTCGAGGCTCGCGACGAAGTCAAAAAGGCGCTCGGCGACACGGCGGAACTGCACATCACCGACAATATCCGGCCCATCCTCGAACGGGAAAACCTCGGCCCCGCCCGGGAAGAGATTCACGACCTGTTTCTCAAGCACGTGATGGCCCAGGCGCCCGGCTACCCGACGCTGATGGAATGGGTGGGGTCACCGATCATGCCGACGCCCGCCGCCGTGGGAAATATCATTCGGCGGATCGCCCGCACCCGGGACCTGAACATCGTGGGTGTCGATATCGGGGGCGCGACAACGGACGTCTTTTCCGATTTCGCCGCGAAAGAAGGGGAAGAAGATAACCCCGAGATACCCGCCGAACGCGTGTTCAACCGCTCGGTCAGCGCAAACCTGGGCATGAGCTACTCGATCTCCAACGTCCTGGCCGAGGCCGGTCTCGAAAACATTCTCCGCTGGGTGCCGTTCGACATAGACGAAGGCGGCCTCAGGAACCGGATCAAGAACAAGATGATCCGGCCGACGACGATCCCCCAACTGCTGGAAGAACTGAAGATCGAACAGGCGATCGCGCGGGAGGCCCTCCGCCTGGCATTTGTGCAGCACAAGCAGCTCGCCGTTGGCCTCAAGGGCGTCCAGCGGGTCCGGACGGTGTCCGAGGCCTTTGACGAATCCGAGAGCGGCGAAACCCTTATAGAGATGGTCCGGCTGGACATGCTCGTGGGCAGCGGCGGCGTCTTGTCGCACGCCCCCCGCCGGAGCCAGGCGATGATGATGCTCGTTGACGCCTTCCAGCCGGAGGGGATCACCCGGATCTGCGTCGACAGCATCTTCATGATGCCGCACCTCGGTGTCCTGGCGGAAGTCAACGAGGCGGCGGCGACGCAGGTGTTCGAGCGCGACTGCCTGATCTACCTGGGGACCTGCGTGTCCCCGCTGAACGCCGGGAAGCCCGGGCGGCTCTGTTTCGACTACGAACTGCGGATCGACGGCGCGGTTTGCGGCGGCAGCGTCGATTGCGGCGGGATCGTCCTGGAGACGCTGTCCCCGGGGCAGGCGGCCGACATCGTGCTCCGTCCCGGCCGCGGTATAGACCTGGGAGGAGGCCGTGGCCGGGAGATTACGGCGGTGGTACACGGCGGCGTCGTGGGACTGGTGCTCGACGGCCGCGGGCGGCCGATCGATATTCCCGCGGAAAACAGGAGCGCAATCGTCGCGGAATGGACCGCCGCCCTGGACGCCTATCCGCGGGCCGCGGGGGGGAATGCCTGATGGCACACGCCTATACGCCGGGACTGAAGGTGACCGAGAACACCGTGATACGGAAGCAGCGGCGGCTGCCCATCGCCGGTGACGTCCTCGTCGAAGAGGGAACGCGGGTGTCGGCCGGTGATATCGTCGCCCGTGCGAAGCTGCCCGGCGACGTGGCGACGGTGAACCTGGTCAACCGGCTCGGCGTCCAGGCCTCCGATATCAAGCGCCTCCTGCTGAAGAAGGAAGGCGACGCCGTCGACGAAGGGGAGGTCATCGCCGAGACCCGCCCGCTTATCCGGTGGTTCCGGACCACCGTCGCCTCGCCGATAGCGGGGACGATCGAGACGGTATCCGCGGTGACCGGCCAGGTTATTCTGCGCACGCCGCCCCGGCCGGTCCAGACGACGGCCTACATGGACGGGGTCGTCATCAAGGTGATACCGAACGAGGGAGTTGTGGTGGAGACCCGCGGCGCCTTTATCCAGGGCATACTGGGCGTCGGCGGGGAGGTGAACGGCGAGATCGCCGTCGTCGCCGACGGCCCCGATGCGGTCGTGACGACGGATGATATTACCGGGGACCTTGACGGAAAAATCGCTGTCGCCGGCTCTCTCGTGACGGGCGATGTATATCGGCGGGCCTCTGAAGCGGGCGTCGCCGCTATCATATGCGGGGGGTTCAACGACAGCGACCTGCGGGAACTGCTCGGATACGACCTGGGCGTGGCGATAACCGGTCACGAAAAGATCAGCCCGATACTGATCGTCACCGAGGGGTTCGGACACATCGCCATGGCGGAAGCGACCTACCGGCTCCTGGCGTCCCGGGCGGGAACGGTCGCGTCGGCCAACGGCGCCACCCAGATCCGTGCCGGCGTCCTCAGGCCGGAGATCGTCATGCCGGCGGAGGACGACGGCGGCTCGGGCGGCGGCGAGAAGAACGCGGCGGACGGCTTGACCGTGGGCAGTCGCGTCCGCATCATTCGCGAACCGGGTTTCGGCCGCATCGGTGCGGTTGCGTCCCTTCCGCCGGAGGCCGTGGCGGTCGAGAGCGAGGCGAAGGTCCGCGTGGCGACACTGGCACTGCCCGGCGGGGAGATGGTCACGATCCCCCGCGCGAACCTGGAGGCAATAGAGTCATGAGGCCGGGAAGGCATGGAACAACCGGTTTGGTTCTTGCGGCGATCCTTTTGCTGCTCGGCCCGGTGTGTATGTCCCGCGGGGCCGACCTCGCGGACCTCCTTCCCGATCCGGATTCGTTCAGGGCCTACGACCGGCCCAGTGATCGGGGCGACACGATTACCGTGGAATGGGCGGCGACGGTGAAGACGGCGGGGAAAAAAGAAGACACGGTCGAGGCGGTCCCGGCAGAAGACGCGCCGGCCGGGTTTCGGTACGTGCTCGAAGTGGCGCGGGCGCCGGAAGACTTCGACGCGGACAATTTCAAGACCGTCGAGGTAAAACCGGTCCCGGGGTCGCTTAAGTCCGCAAACATGAAGTACTACGGTTTCTACAAGGAGAACGAGTGTTTTTACGTCGCCGAAATCAAGCCGGCGGAACTCTTTATCCCGCCGGAACCGACCATGCAGGAGGCGATGGCGCGGTTCCTGACGGACGGCGAACGGCAACGGGCCGAAGAGGATATGTCCAAGACATTGAAGGGGTGGCTGGAAAAGAAAAAAAAGGAAATGCACAAGGAAATAGAACGGGATCTCAATACATCACCGTTGTATTTCCGACTTGCCGTGGCGTCGGATGACGATACGGTGTACGTGAAACGGGACGGGGCGCCCCTCGTTCTCGCCGGCGCGGGCGCGAGGGTCAACTACTTCAAGTGGTTCAAGCTCAATAACCTGTTTTTCGCCGTCCTGATCAGCGCCGCGGTCATGGCCTTTATCCAGATCGCCCGCCGCAATCCGAACCTCTACATCAGGCGGATACCGGGCCTGGAGGCCGTCGAGGAGGCCATCGGCCGCGCAACGGAAATGGGACGCGGTGTTTTTTACATCCCCGGGATCGAAATTCTCGAGCACCGCGCCACGATCGCCTCGATGAACATCCTCTCGCGCGTCGCCCGCCGGGCCGCCGACTACGACACGCGGGTTCAGGTACTGAACATGGATCCGGTTGTCACGGCGGTCACCCAGGAGGTGGTGCAGCAGGCGTATACCGAGGCCGGCCGGCCCGACGCGTACGATCCGGACGACGTCACGCTGTCGGCGTTCGACCAGTTCAGCTACGTCGCCGCGGTCGCCGGCAGGATGGTGCGCGAGCAGCCCGCCGCTGTTTTCATGCTGGGGCATTTCTACGCCGAGTCGCTGCTGCTCTCCGAGACGGGCGCCTCGACCGGCGCGATCCAGGTGGCCGGTACGGACGCCTTTACCCAACTGCCGTTTTTTATCACCACGTGCGATTACACGCTTATCGGCGAGGAACTCTACGCCGCCTCGGCGTACCTGTCCCGGGAGCCGAAACTGCTCGGCAGTCTTCGCGGCCAGGACATCGGCAAGGCGTTGCTCATGCTGACCATGCTGATCGGCGCGATAGTGATGACGGTCGGAACGGTACTGGGATGGCACCTCGGCTGGATCAAGTGGATGGTAACGTCATTTTCGTAGGAGTCGCGCGAAGAAACCATGTGGTATAAACGGACACTGCCGCTTCTGATTGCCTTTACCATAGGCGTGGTCGGGTTCGTGCATCTTTTCGTCCCGCATCCGTTCGCGTCGACGTTTCGGGGGGAGATTACGACGTGGATGTACATCATTTTCGGTTTCGCCATGCTCCTGGGGCTGTGGAGCCTGACGCACATGCACTACATGCGTATCAAGCGCCGCCAGCCCGGCTGGGCCTACAGTATTTTCGTCTTCATCGGCATCGTGGGAATGATGGTCCTCGGGATCTGGAACGAGGGCCTCGGGCCGCTGGTTCCCATGCCGAGGGAAGGTGAATCGTGGTTCCAGTGGTGCTATATGAATATCCAGGTGCCGTGCGGCGCCACCATCTTCTCGATTCTCGCCTTTTTCATGGCGAGCGCCGCGTTCAGGACGTTTCGGGCGAGGAATCTCGGCGCGGCGCTGCTGTTGATCTCCGCTATCATCGTCATGTTCGGCCGCGTACCTATCAGTGAAGTGGCCGGCAGGTGGTTCGGGGATTCCCAGTTGTTTGCCAGGACGGCCGAGTGGATGATGGATTATCCGAACATGGCGGCCAAGCGGGGCATTCTGCTCGGCGTCAGCCTGGGGGCCATCTCGCAGTACCTGCGGATCATATTCGGGATAGAGCGATCCTACATGGGAGGGGGAGACTGATGGCTATCGCCCAGCACGAGTTGCGGCGCGTCGAGATCACCAAGTGGATCATATTCAACCTGGTCGCCGTCGCGGTGATCACCCCGTTTCTCCTGAAATTCGTGCTGCCGTTCAAGTCCTCCGCGAAGGCGGTGATGTTTTACGAGGAGATTGAGCGACTCGATGAGGGAACGCGCGTCCTGGTGGCATTCGATTTCGATCCCGCCGCGGAACCCGAACTGCGGCCGATGAGCGTTGCCGTCCTCCGCCACTGCTTCGAGCGGGGACTCGTGCCGGTCGTCATGACGCACTGGCCGCGGGGGATCGGCCTGGCCCGGGATATGAGCGAGCAGGTCGCCGGGGAATACGGCATGAAATCGGGAGAAGATTATGTCTTCCTCGGCTACCGGCCGGGCCGCGTGAACCTCATATTGAACATCGGTGAAGACCTGAAGCGGGCGTTCGACAAGGATTTTTACGGCGAACCAACCGACGGCATGGCCGCCCTCGATGGGATAGACAAACTGGGCGATTTTCCGCTCTTCGTCGGTATCGAGGCCGGCATTACCTACGAGGAATGGATCGCCTACGGTACCGACCGGCACGATATCCCCTTCATCACCGGTACGACGGCCGTCATGACGCCCGACCTGTACCCGTTGATGGACGCCAAGCAGATCAAGGGATGCCTCGGCGGCCTGCGCGGCGCGGCGGATTACGAGCAGCTTATCGACAAGAGCGACAGCGCCACCCGGGGCATGACCGCCCAGTCGATGGCGCACCTGCTGATTATCGGGCTCATAATCGTCGCCAACCTGCGGTTCATGCTCGCGCGGTTCACCGGGAAGAGAAAGAAATAAGCCTATGGCGACAGCACAGGAGACAATCAGTTCACGCCGGCGGATGATCGAGTTGATCGCGCTGTTCTGTATCATCGTCGCGTTTGGCGTGCTCAGCCTGCTGTCTCACCGTGTATTTTCCCGCGAGACGATCGGGATCATCATCGCCGCCGGACTGACGCTGGCGATGTACAGCTTCCTCTACCGCGACAATCCCCTGTTCAAGATCGCCGAGAATCTCTACGTCGGCGTCACGACGGGGTACATGATCATTATCATGTGGGAGACGTACCTCCGGCCCGAGGTGTACGACAAGTTCTTCAACGCACCGACGCACGACGCGCTCATGGAGGCCCTGATGCTGCGTACGTGGCCGGTGATTCTCGGCATCCTGATCCTGATGCGGCTGTCGAAAAAACGGTCGTGGATGAGCCGCTATTCATACGCCCTTATGGTCGGCTGGGGCGCGGGCGTGGGCATCGTGTTCGTGACCGACAGCTTTGTACTCAAGCAGCTCGAGGCCTCCGTCAGGCCGCTGCTGGAGAATAACGGCACGGGCTGGGTGTACTATTTCGATATTTTCTGCGCGGTGTTCGTCCTGGCGAGTACCGTGGCGGTCCTGTGGTACTTTTTCTTCTCCCTGGAGCACAAGGGTTTCGGCGGCGGCGTGTCGAAATTCGGCATTTTGGTGCTGATGATTTCGTTCGGCGCGTCGTTCGGTTACACCGTCATGGCGCGCCTCTCGCTGCTGATCGGCCGCATGCAGTTCCTGATATACGAGTGGCTGGCCTTCCCGCAGTAGGGCGGGAACAGTAATTTCTTCGGTCGCACCGGCACGGGACCGGGTATGGGCCCGATCCCGGGTTTTTTCATGCGCACACGCGGTGAGCGGGTCGGAAGGCATGTTCGATAAGATCATTAATTACAAACTGTTACGCGAAGCCGGCGATCGCCTCTCCGGCCCGCGCAGCCGCGTGGCGATCGGCGGGTTGTGGGGCGCCGCCCCGGCCTTTGTCGCGGCGGCCCTGGGGCGGCTCACCGGCCGGCCGGTGCTTTATATCGTGCGGCATGACGACGATTCAGACGAGGCCGCCGAGGATATCGCGCTGCTCGATGCGACGGAGCCGGGATACATCGCTGTCCGGCAGTTTCCGGCGTGGGAATCACGGCCGGGCGTCGACCGGCCGAACCCCGAAATCACCGCCCGGCGGCTGCAGATCCTGAACCTGCTGGCGGATGACGACCGGAAGTCGACAGCGCGCGCAGGACAACGGACCGACTGCATCATTGCGTCCGTGGTGGCGCTGCTCCAGCCCGTTCCCGCGCCCGGCGCGCTGGCCTCCCGGTGTTGCCGGCTCGAGCAGGGCGGGGAGTATCCCCCCGAGCAGCTCGCCGCGTGGCTCGTCGACCACGATTACGATGCCGTCGAGCAGGTCGACGTCCCCGGCGAATACGCCCGCCGGGGCGGCATCGTGGACGTGTTCTTTCCGGTCCGCAGCGGCGCCGTGCGGATCGAGTACTTCGGTGATACGATCGAATCGATGCGGCTTCTCGACCCGGACACCCAGCGGAGCACCGGGGAGATCTCATCGTGCGTGATACCCTCGCTGTCGGCCGGCGGTGCGGCGGGCGGAACCCTCCTGGATTATCTTCCCGACCGCGCGATGATCTGCGCGCTCGATACCGAACAACTGCGGGAGCTGGCGGCCGAGATATACAACCGCGCGTCCTTCAACGCGGAGAAACGCGATGCGCCCGCCGGCCTGCTCGACGCGGCGGATCTCTTTTCCGCCATGCAGCGATTCCGCCGCGCGGACATGCACTACTTTTCCGAACAAAGTGATGACGAGATTGACCTGGGTATCCGTTCGCTCGAGTTTCTGTCGCTCGAAACGGAGCGGGCGCTGGGTGAACTGGAACACCTCGCCTCCCGGTGCGCCGTCTGGATCGCCTGCGCGAACGAGGCCGAGCGAGAGCGTTTCCGGCAACTGACACATCAGAAGTATCCCGCCCTCGCGGCCGGTGCCCGGCTGGTGCGGGGTCACCTGTCGAAGGGATTTCACTGGCCGGGTATACAGGCAGCGGCGGTCGGACATCACGAAATATACAAGCGCTATTCGCGGTTTCGCCGCGCGCAACGCATTCGTCCGGGCCGTCCCGTAAGGTCATTCGTCGATCTCGATAAGGGGGATTATGTCGTCCATGTATCGCACGGCATCGCGAAATACGAGGGGCTCGGCCGGCTCGATCGCGACGGGGTGACCGAGGAGTACCTGAAGCTGCGATTCCGAAACAACGCGGTGCTCCACGTTCCTGCCGCCCGCATCGGCCTGGTGCAGAAGTATGTCGGGCCGAGTGGCCGCCGTCCTTCGCTGAGTGCCCTGGGCGGCAGGCACTGGGCACGGACCCGCCGGAAGGTCGGCGAGGCGGTCGAGGACATGGCCGCCGAACTCCTCAGGGTGCAGGCGGCGCGGCGGGCATCGCCGGGCAGGGCCTTTCCCGCCGACACGGAGATACAGCGGCAGTTCGCGGACGAATTTCCGTACACCGAGACACCCGACCAGATCGAGGCGGTCGGTCAGATAGCCCGTGACATGGCGGCGGCGCGACCCATGGACCGGCTCGTCTGCGGCGACGTGGGGTACGGGAAGACGGAACTGGCGATGCGGGCGGCCATGAGTGCCGCGGAAGAAGGGGCGCAGACGGCCGTTCTCGTGCCGACTACGCTCCTGGCCGAGCAGCACTGCCGTACCTTTTCCGAGCGTTTTGCCGATTACCCCGTCCGGGTGGAAATGCTGAGTCGTTTGCGGACACCGGCACAACAGAAAGCGGTGATCGACCGGCTGGCCACGGGGGTCGTCGACGTTGTTATCGGCACCCACCGGCTCCTGAGCGGCGACGTGAGGTTCCCGGATCTCGGGCTTGTCGTTATCGACGAGGAGCAGCGATTCGGGGTTGCGGCGAAGGAGTACCTCAAGACCCTTCGCGCGAGCGTCGACGTGATGACGCTCACGGCGACGCCGATCCCGCGGACGCTGCACATGGCGATGCTCGGCCTCCGCGACATCACCGCCCTGCAGACGCCCCCGATAGACCGGCAGGCGATCCGAACCGAGGTTGTCCCGGAAGACGACGGCCTCATTCGCACCGCAATCGCCGGCGAACGCAACCGCGGCGGACAGGTGTTTTTCCTGCATAACCGGGTCATGGGCATACAGCAGGTCGCCGACCGTGTCAGGCGATTGGCCGGTGGCGGGACCGTGGCCGTTGCCCACGGGCGCATGCCCAGGGCGGCGCTCGAGGATGTCATGATACGGTTTGTCGCGGGAACCATCGACGTGCTGGTGTGTACGACCATCATCGAGTCGGGGCTCGATATCCCCGCCGCGAATACGTTGATCGTCCGGGACGCCGATCGCTTCGGTCTCGCCGAACTCCACCAGCTGCGGGGACGGATAGGGCGATACAAGCACCGCGCCTACTGTTACCTGCTTCTGCCGAAAACCCGCGGTCTTTCGATGGCGGCGGCCAGGAGGCTCAAGGCCATAGAGGAGTGTTCCGAGCTGGGAGCCGGGTTTCGCATCGCCATGCGCGACCTGGAAATACGGGGGGCCGGCAATATCCTCGGTCCCCAGCAGAGCGGGCATATTGCGGCGGTCGGCTATGAGATGTACTGCAGCCTCCTGGAGGAGGCATCGTGCCGCCTGAGGGGTGAAGAACCGCCGCGGCGGGTGCGCGTTCACCTGGAGCTCGGTCTCGAGGCGTACATACCCGTCGATTATATTTCCTCGGACCGGCAGCGGATGGAGTATTACCGCCGGATAGGAGCGTGCTGTACGCCTGGTGAGGTTGCGGACCTCAGAGAGGATATCGCCGATGCCTGCGGATCGCTTCCCGCGCGGGTGTCCCGGCTGCTGGAAACCGCCGAACTGCGGGTGCGCCTGTCGGAAATCGAGGTCGAGAGCGCGGTTTTCAATGATCCCGATATCGTCTTTTCAACACGGGATGCCGGAAGGCTGCGAGACGTATTCGCGGTTCTCGACGGAAGTCTCCGGTGCCCGGGCGAAGGAACGATTCACTGGCGGCCGCCGGAAGAACAGCGCCGGCCGGCGGTACTGCTGGAATTGCTGCTCGGGACACTGAGAAAGAAGTCCTGAAAGAACCTTAATTCCGGTCGCCCGATTTCTCTTCCGTGGCCTGTTCAAGAAGAGCGGCGAAGCTTTTTTTGATATCATTCAGCGATACGGCCATCACGATCAACGTGATCACTCCCGCCGTTACCGACCCGACCAGTACTTCCATCAAAATGATCATCAAGCGTCTCCTCTGCATGATTGTTGACGATTGCGTGATTTCACATATCATAGGAACGGCGCATTACCTATAATATAATAGTAAATTAAGGTGATATTCAAACTACCGTTCAGTTTGCGGCGGATAAATTGCGACTGCTGAAAGGCGCGGCGGGCTCTTTCAGCGAGGACTGGTATGACTGAGAACCGTATAATTCACTCTATTATGACGGTGTTGCTTGCCGTTCCGCTATTCGGGTGCGGTACGGAGAATATGCCCGACTGGATGTCCAGCGAGGAGGTTGAACCGGTGATTCCTTCAAGCGAGTCGGGCGAACTGCCTCCCCCGCCGCTCGAGGAGCCGCCTGCCCAAGACGCGGGAGACGCCGATCCCCTCGCCCTGGAAGACCTGATGAAACAGGCTGCGGGAGCAGACGGCGAAAAAACCGGCGCGGCGGGCGAGCCGGACAATCGCTCGGTAGCAACGGGTGCACAGAACGATGACTGGTCGGAAAACCTCCAACTCCCCCCCCTGAACGGTGGCGGGAAAACGGTGGAGAACGCGGCCCCGAACAATACTGTAGATGGCGTCGAACCTGAGGCGCGCGCGCCGGAAAGCGGTAACGGATCAGTCAAAAAACCGACGACGAGTCCTGATGACGAGAATCATCGCGTTCGACCGACCACGTCGGAACGTGTAACGTCGAGGGGAGTTGATGCGGGCGGAGAACACGCATCGAGGAGAAGCGATCTGCGCGAAGCCATCGCGCGGGTTTCCGGCGGCGGCAGGGGGGTGCCGTACAAGGTGATTCAGAAAAAGATTGCGCAGATGGGACAGTGGGAGACGGTATCGGAAAAAAGCAATACCGATACGAAGCCCGTGACCGACGGCGTTGATGAAGATGCGGGAGTCGACGAGAAGGAATTACCTGATGCGATGGAGGACGGCCGCGGGGAAGTCGCTTTGAATACCGGCGGTGACGTTCCCCCGGTGGGCCCGCTGGCGAAGGACGAGGGACCGATGCCGGTGCCGGTTTCGGCCGGACGATCGAAGCCCGCCGGCCTGGCCATGGGGGAGGAAGTCATTGTTTCGGGCGGGGCCGTACAGGTTAATGACCGTTTTGTGAACGCCGATCAGCTTATCGACGGCATGCATGAAAGATTCCTGGAACTGCCCAGGGATCTTCCCCAGCTCGAGTTTCGAAAAAAGGCCCTGGAAATCGTCGGCAGCGAGATACACTACCAGATCCAGCAGTCCCTCGTTTTTGCCGAGGCCGAAAGGAGACTTAAGGAACAGGTCATAGATTTCATTCAGGCCGATGTGGATAAAGAGATACGGCGCATGATCGCCGAGGCGGGGGGCAGCCGGGAGGCGCTGGAAGATAAGTGCCGGCGGGAGGGGATTGCCCTGGAAGCAATGGAGAGAGGTCTGAGTCGGGATTATATTGTGAGTACCTATCTCCAGCAGAAATTCTATCCCCGGATCGTCGTCAACAGGAGAACACTCTGGAACTACTACCGCAAGCACAAGGACGAGTTCTCTTCCGAGAAGAAAGTGAAAATGCAGATCATAGCCGCCCATTTCAATCGGTTTGAGCCGTTGAAATCCTTTTACGAACATGCGGAGAAACCTTCGGATACGCCGAGCGAGATAGAGCGAGCGGCGGCGGAAAAGGCCGCCCGGAATCATATCGAAAAGGCGCTGGCCGCACTGCAGAACGGCAACAGCTTTTCGGCGGTGGCGGAAGAGTTTTCGACCGGGCCGATGCGATCGAACGGGGGTGTATGGGGTCTGATGGGACGGGGCAATAAGCGTGAGGAGAAGGTCGAAGCGATGGCGTTCGAACTCGCGGAAGGCGAAACAAGCGGGATTATCCGTGATGTCGGCGGCTTTTTTATCGTCAAGGCGCTCGACGTCAAGGAGGGGGAATCCCGCGGGTTTGTTGAGGCGCAGGATGATATTGCGGAGAAACTGAGAAAAGAACAGTACGGTTTGCTCCGGGATAAATACTTTTCAAATATATACGAGGGGGCCACGGTCAAAGTCGGGGGTGATTTCATCAAGAGGGTAGTCGACCGGGCGGTTGAACGGTACTGGTATTTAGATTGAAGTAATCCCGACATGAACCTGTACAGGATGCCAGCAACAGCCTCTCTGCGCTTGTCTTGCTTCCTGCTCCAACGACAACAATCGTGAACGGATTCGATTGAAGTGTGGTGGTGCCCCCGCGAAACGGCCGTCACCGGTTGAGTTGAAAAATGGATTGTACCTTGGTGATGGTGTATTCGGCGGGAAAGGCATGGAATGACAGGGTGTGCAGTCGCGCGGACCCCGCTTCCATGGATATGTAGGTAAAGGGATGCAGGCCGCGGCTTGACCAGCGGGGAAAGCAGACGAGGCTGCCCAGCCTGCAGCCGAGCTGCATGAGTTCCTCGTGGGTTTCCGCGTACACCCTCTCGCTCATCGTTTCCGTCTGCGTTCCCACGGTGTATGAGATATATTCCGGGAAGTCTTTCTGAAGGGATTTTTCACGTCGAAACGGCATTGAAGCCACGAGACCCTTCTCCGGCAGTTCCGCATGTTCGTCAGCGACGACTTCGCAGAGGCTCCCGTCCGGCCCGTGAACGTGTATCACGTGCGAACATCCCGTGATCCAAATACGGCATTCGTACTCTTTGCCCCCGCTGATTATCTCGCGTGAAATATCAAAAAGCTCGGGGTGCAGGGGCCTGTTGTAAAGAAACAGGCACAGAGAATCGAGTTGGGTCTGTTGTGTCTGCATGAACCGTGGATTATACCATGCCGCGGCGGTTTTACCCCTCGTTCTTTTCATCGTCATGCTGCCGGCCTTCCCCCGCGTGTTTCTTGCGGCCGAGGTGAAGCATGTTCAGCTTTGTCCGGTAAAAGATAATCAACCGGTACATCAGAAAGTAGGTGATGACGCCGAGCAGCAGGGAAACCGCGAGGCTTCCCAGCCACAATTCCCAGAAGATCGGCATTATCGATTCAAACCAGTGCCCGGTACGTTCAATCCAGTTTCCGCCGCTCCCCGAGGCGGCGAAAAGGGCCTGCCACCGGCTTCCGGGATCCTTTCCCAGAATGGTGGCTCCCAGCCAGTAATTCGGTCCGTAAATCGGGACGAAGGTAACCGGATTTGAGATCCATACAAAGGGAACGCCGACGAACTTGTTAGCCTTCAGCAGGGTTGAAAGGAGGATCGTTATGATCATCTGGAGTCCGATCGTGGGAGTCCAGGTGACGAAAATACCGATCGCCACGCCCAGCGCTATGCGGTGGGGGGTGTCGTCGAGACTCATGACCCGGTAGACCATGAATCGCTCAAACTTCAGAACATAGTATTTTGTCGTTCTCAGTACATTCACTGCCGGTGCTCCGCGGAGTGGTACTCCAGTGCACAACTGCAGACCAGGTCGGGTTTAATGCTTTGCATGCAGGTCATATGGCGACAGTGTTTCTTAAGACATCCCTGGCAGGAGACTCCAGACACGAGGGCCGTTGCCCTGCCTGTGGGACCCGTTTTCTCGGTTCGCGTCGGTCCCATGAGCGTAATGCACGGCGTGTCCGCTGCGGCCGAGATGAATTTTGCGGCGGAATCCCCACAAAGGACCACTGATGAATATGTTATGACCGCGAGAAGTTCCTGAAGGTTGGTCCTCCCCGAAAGGTCCAGGACATGTTCAGGCATGTCGCGGGTGATTTCGGCGCCGATCATTCTCTCGGTATCGGAATGACCGGCGACGATGATCACCGGCGCCGTCCTGGACAATCGGGAAACGACCCTTCTCCAGTGGCGCGCCGGGTATGTTTTTGCGGGCCACCTGGTCGTCGGCGCGCAGACAAAGTAGCCGAACTTCTGCAGCCCGTGGAGTATGACGAGGTCTTCGAGAAATGCGATTCCCTCCGGTGAAGGGCCCAACAGCATGTCTTTCGCCTGTGCGTGGATACCCACCGCCCCGCACAATTCCACGACACGATCAACGATGTGAGACGAGTGAATTTCGGGCTGGTGCGTATAGAAGGCGGTTGCGCCTTCGCGCGCGTCGGGAAAACCGATTCTCACGGGCGACCGTGTCCATTTACAGAATACACCGCTTCTGAAAAGACCCTGGAGGTCGATTGTCCAGTCGAAATTACCCTCCCGCAGTTTTCTTTTGAGCGACAGCAGCGCGACCATGGAACGCGGCGAGCGGTGCCATTTGCCGAGCTTGGTTCTCTCGAAAATGATGACCTCGTCGATCCGGTTTTCGTGCGCGAGTATCTCGGCATGTTTTTCGGAGACCAGCCATGAAACCCGGCAGTGCGGAAAGGATCGCTTGAGTCCCCGCAGTGCGGGAAGAGCCGTGATGATGTCACCGAGCGAACTCGGTTTAATGATGAGTACCCTGGCGGGCGGAGAAGCGGGGATATCCGCGATCGCCGCGGGGTCCTCTTCGGGTGAAGACGGTAACCCGTTCCGGGCGATTTCGCTTTGTGCGAAGCTCATTGCAGGAAATAAGCTGTTCATCGGGGTTTTCTCGCTGCTTTTTGCCGCCGTCGCCGCGAGCGAATCTGCTTTTGCAGTTTCCTTTCCGACCATTCCTCGATAAGACGCCAGAAGGATTTGAAATTCCTGTATTCCAGACCGAACCGGTTCAGGTAACCCATCAGCATTCGCAGCCGGCCGGAGTTATTGACGGGAGGGCACTGGAGAAGCGAGACATTCAGTCTCATCACGCCGCGAAATCTCCGCCGCGATGTCATGAACCTGACCTGACACATGCCGTCGAGATCGACCAGCAGTATTGTCGGTGTCCGGTGTTCCTGATGATTCCAGTGTACCCGTATATTCGTCGCCTTCAGATCGCGATGGAAAAACCCGTTGGCGTGAAGACGCTGTACCATCCGGCCGAGTTCCAGAAGGATGTCACGGTACAGCCGCCGTCTTGTTTTCGCGCTGATCCCGTTATCGTTTCGGGAATAATCCCCGAACCACCTGACCATGAAATCGTGAAGGTGGGGCGCGTTAACCGCTTCGGTTATAAGGATGCTGTCCTTCAGGAGGAAAAACCGTCTCCGTTCGAGAGCGGCCAGGGGAAGGGCCGCGGGGATGTGTCGCGTGAGGAGCTTATGCCCCAGCGCGAAGGCTTTCCGGCTTCGCGATTGCCGAAACATGCTGAGGAATATTTTCCACGCCGTTTTCAGTTTCGGCCTTTTTACGTACACGTCGAGTGTGCGTCCGCCCACGTTCAGCGATCGGTGTATCACCGTTCCCGAGCGGGAGCACTTGATTGTTTCCCCCGCATCGCTCAGGGTGAGTGTTTCCGGTTCGGACAACGCGTCCCGCCAATCGTCGCGGGTGAATACCATTTCTCCCGCGTTGGTTCCGACGGGTTTGCGTTTCGACCGGAGGATTACATTGCCGCGCCATCCGCCGGGCAATGTAAGTCTGGTGAAATAGCTGTTGTTCCCGGAGATGCGGCGATCCCGCTTGCGGTATTGATATGAAGCATCGCGGTGGGCGAACAGTTCCACGAGGTACATCCATCCCCACCGGGAACCGCCGGCCGGAGCATGTTCGAGGTACTGCTTCAGAAAACGAAAACGCTCGGTCCTCGTGGTGTAAAAAAAACGGTCCCGGTACAGTTGGGAAAGGTTCTGCGCCATCTGTTTTCTCGTCAGCCGTTTGTGCCGTTTCATGCGGTGCAGGTCGGTAATGACGGGCACCGGTTTTTTCGTATCGGTTCTGATCAAGATATTCCCGCAGTGCAGATCGCAGTGGAGGACCCCGGCGGTGTGCATTTTGCCTATCATACGCGCGAGGGCAATGGTACATGCCGTTACCTTGTTCCGGCCGTTTTTTCCTTCATGCAGTTGTGCCAGGTGCCAGCTATCCGCCGTCCGGGAGGGATGGACCGCGCGTGTCGCCAGCCAGTTGAATCTGCCCGTCTCGCACGCAAGCGGCCGGGGAGTATGGACACCCGCCTCATTCAACAGTTCGGCAAACTGCATCTCCCGCAGGGCATCGTACATGCCCAGGAATGCCCGCATCCGGTGGGAAAGCGAGGTGCCGTGATAGTGCTTCACGTACAACTCGCACGAGCCGATACGTCCGCGGTAAACGGTGCGGTTGGGGTTGTGCTTCACCATGGTCCAGCCGTTGCTTGCCGGATCCCGCAATACGTGGAGATGGCCCTGCAGCAGGTCCCGCGCCGCGGCATTCGGGTAGCGCACGGACCCGGCTGTCGGCACTTCCCTTGCAGCGGAACGCTTTTTACCGGAGGCATTCATACACATCATCCAACTGCGATCTAACGAGGGTATCGGCAAAATTATTGTGAGTGTATGAACGGGCATCGGCGGCGAGGCGGGCCCGCTGACCCGGGGAATCGACAAGCTCGAGGATCGCCCGGGCCACGTTTTCCGGGCTTGGTTCGTCAATAGTGATCGCCGTATGATTCTGTTTGCCCGATGCGGGAGTGAGATCGGAGATAGTGGTGATTATCAGGGCGTTTTCGGCGGCCATGGCTTCAATCGGACGCACCGGCCCGATCGTTTGTTCGCAGCAGAAAAGCGCGATGTCGGCGGCCTCCATGATTTCGCGCGGGGAATACCGGTGACCGGTAAACAGGATCTCGTCATCGTAGCCGGTTGATTTCGCGAAGGTGAAGAGGGATCGACGCAGTGTGCCGTCGCCGGGAATAACCAGGCGGATCCCCTCGCGGACCCGCCGCACGATAGCATAGGCCCATATCGCCGGTTTGTGGCCGGCGCCGTGTGTCATTTCCGCCGGCGCGGTCAGCAGCAGTTCGTCTTTTCCTACCCCTGCTGCACTGCGTATTGCGGCTATCCGTTCCGGGTCAGGCCGGTTCGGCGATACCGCGGGGGGCAAAACACTCACCAGGTTCGGATCGGCACCGCACGCGAGGAGCGTTTCCCTGCTTTCCGTACCGGGTACCGTCAGAATGATATCCAGTGAGCCTATGAGCCACGGAAGTTCTTCGCGTTTGGCGCCCGTCGGCAGGCAGTGGATTGAATACAGTGCTTTCCCGCCGTGTGCTGCCGCTGCGCGGGCTGCCGGCCCGGCAAGATGAGGCGACCAGGCGTGAAGAACAGTTGCGGGGCCGATGTGACGACACAGCCCGCGCTTTCCCAGCGCCGGGAGGCCGAGCGGTACGTGCAGAGCGGTGACGTCAACATTGTCCGGAACGGGAGGAGGGGGTCCGAGGGACAGTATCCGCTCCTGCGGGCGTTTCAGCTTCAGCAGTTGATCCATCATTTCCTCGGGCGTGGAATGATCGACAAGGTGTACCGCGCGGCTCATTCTCTATCGTCAGCCTTTCCTTCAGACCCGATGAACTGCGTTTGACACAATTGCTGGTAGAGGCCGCAGCCGCTGAGGAGCTGCTCGTGTGTGCCCGTCGCCAGAATGCGACCCTCGCACATGACGGTGATGAAATCGGCTTCGATAATCGTGCTGAAACGATGGGCGATCATGAGTGTCGTGCGATTTTGTATAAAATCGCTCAACGCATGATGAATCTTCTGTTCGCTTTCGGAATCTATCTGGCTGAGCGCCTCGTCGAATATCAGTATCGCCGGATCGCGTATGATGGCCCGTGCTATCGCGATGCGCTGCCGCTGGCCGCCCGAGAGCTTGGCGCCTTCCTGGCCGACCAGGGTGTCCAGGCCGTCGGGCAGATTGCGGGCGAATTCCGTCACGAAAGCCCGTTCCGCTGCATCCTCCACCTGGCCGGGGCGGGGATGCCTGAGACCGTAGGCGATGTTTTCCGCTATAGTTGCGTTGAATATGATATTTTCCTGGGTGACCAGCGCGATCTGCCGCCGCAGCGATCGCACGGAATGGGTTGATATATCCTTACCATCGATCAGTATCCTCCCCTCCCGCGGTTCCAGAAGCCGGGGGAGCAGGCTGAGCAGGGTTGTTTTTCCCGACCCGTTCGGGCCGACAAAACTTACGGTCTGTCCGGACCTGATATCGAGGTTGATATCGCAGACGGCCGGCGCGGCCCTGTTGGGATACGTAAAGGAAACATGTTCGAAACACAGAAATTCGCGGTGCCGCGGCAGGGTGGGTGCAAGCGGCGTTCTCTTTTCCCGTTCACGGTCATGCAGTTCGAAAATGCGGGACGCAGCCGCATCTCCCTGGTGGAAACGGGTTGCTACCTTGGAGAGCTTTCGGACCGGATCGTACATGCCGGCCAGGCATATCATCCAGGAAATGAATATCTCCGGATCCATGCCTTCGTGGAAGACCATGTATCCGGCGCCCACAGCCGCCCCGCCCGCGGCGAACATGCCGAGTACTTCCACGCTCGGACCGGCGGCCGCGTTGACCCGGGCTATCCTGCGCTGCTGCTTGTAGAGGCGGCGATTCGTTACCAGGAATCTCCTTCGCTCCGCGGCCTCCATGGCGTATGCCTTGACCACCCGGATGCCGCCGAGAGTTTCCTGCAAAATGGACAACATGCTTGACCAGTTTCCCAACGCCCGCCGGCTGGCCTTTTTCATTATTTTGCCGAACAGCCGTATCAGGAAGTACGCGACGGGTCCCCCGATCAGGGCGATCAGGGTCATCTCCCAACTGAAATAGAACGCCACCAGCAGGACCGCGGCCCCCTTGGCCGGCTCGACGAGCGTCTTGCCGAACAGGGTGATATGCGCCCGCGTAAGGAAATTAATGTCCTGCACAAACCGGCTCATCGTGTCCGTCGTCCCCTCCTCGGAAAAAAACGTCAACGGCTGGTGCAGGGCGGCATCAAAATTATCGCACCGAATGTCCATCATGCCCCGGTAGACGGCGGTCCGGACCAGGTATTCCTGAAAAAACCGCAGGACGTTTCGGGCGACCGTCATGATGCCGACTACTACCAGCAGGTAGAGAAAGGGGGGATACCGGTCCTCGAACGAGTCTGCCTCACCAAGATATTCCGCGATGCGGCCCAGCCATTGGCTCATTCTGCCGGGCCGGTCGATGACGACGGTCACATCCCTCACGGACTCCGTCTTTTCGTTGAACGCGGCGAGGGTTACCGTGGCGCCCGGTGCGGTGCGCGCAATCCTGCGGGTCAGGGCGTCCGATGAGGAAACGGTCACCGGTCCGTACCGGGCGTGGATAATCCAGTCATCCTCCGACAAGCCCGCCTTTCGCGCGGGTCCGGGCTTGTCCCGGTCCCCCCGGATATCGAAGATTCTCAGCGCCGTTTCGGGCAGGTCGAAATTTTTCTGCATGATGGGGGGAACTTTTCGGTGTTTGATGTTGGAGCCGATCTTGTCCTGCGTCAACTCGTTCCACGCCCAACCGTGAATTCCCTCATCCGAAATGAGCACTTTCATGGCGGGCAGCGCCATGCCCAGGCCGCCGCCCCAGAGGACGGCGATCAGGATGACGCAGATGACCGCCGGTATGAGTCGGGGAATCTGCGGTTTAAGATACCTGACTGATCTGTAGAAATCCTTCATAGGCCGCGTAATCTACGGCTTTTATGCAAAAAAATCAATGATTAGTGCTCTGTAACAGCTCGATTGAGGGTTCGCAGCCGCCGCCCGTCGCGCCGGCCGGCAAGAAAAGGGGTGAATTTACAGGTGAAGGGGTGCCGCCGACGAACAGGTGATCACAACGTTATCCCAAACTACTTTTGGATTTACATTTCTCCATATGCAGCGTTCGAGTTCCGAGAGCTGTCGAATGGCGCGAGCCAGGTGTACGGCGTCCATCCTGCTCGCCATGCGCTGAATCGCTCCGGGCTGGTCGGCATTCACCGGCGCCCGGTCGACTTCCGCCGAAACGGCCATGGCATCATTTACGAGGGAGGCCACGATACGCACCATAACGGCCGTTGCTTTCCGCCGGGCGAGCAGCACGCTCAATTCGACACCCCGTTTTTTCTTTGTTCTTTTGATTATCTCCTCGCTCATCTTTTCGGTGATCTTGTTGAGCTTTTCGCCGAGGTTTTCGCCGTTATCCGCATCAAGGCGCGCTATGTCGTCGACGACCTCCGTCTTGATTTCATAGACGCCGCGTTTGGCGAGATCGAGCGACTCGCCGAGTGAACCGCCGGTAAACGCGGCCCAGAAAGCACCTTCGGTTCTGTCGATGTCCTCCGCGGCAAGCCGGCTGACGATGAATTCCGTCGAGAGTGGCGCAAAACGATACAATCCGCACCGGCTCCTGGTTGTCGGCAGGAGCAGTTCCGGGTTCGGGCACATCAGTATGATCATGACCCCAGCGGGTGGTTCTTCCAGCGTTTTGAGAAGGGCGTTCTGGGCTTCCGTCGACAGCAGTTCCGCCTCCAGTATCAGGAATATTCTTCCGACACCGCGAACGGGCCGGCGGCCGGCCGGGTCGATCAGGAATTCCCTGACAACGTCGATCCCCATCGCCTGCATCTTCCTGTCGCGTTTCGTTTTGTCGGAGTGAAACTGAATCAGTTCCTTGTAAACCAGGTGAAAATCCGGATGGGTATCCGCATCCATCATGCGGCAGCTTTCGCATACGCCGCAGGCTTCGCGGTTGCCGGGTTGGTCCCCCCCGGTGAAAAGCCCCTGTTCTGATGAATCTTTTTCGCACAGTATGAGCTTGGCGAGAGCGATGGCGGTGGTGCGCCGCCCGACGCCGCCGGGCCCTGAGAAAATGCATGCGTGATGCAGGCGATCCGAAGCGATGTTCGCCAGGATCATGTCTATCGCTTCCTGTTGTCCTTCTATCTGTTCAAGAGGTGTCGTTGTCACATTGGCATTCCAGTATCTGGCGGATTCGACGGTGAATGTCCTGCGGAGAGCCTTCCGCGCCGACAAGCCGAACCGGACCCGGGTAGGTGTCCTCCAGTTCGAGAAAGGCCTGACGGACTGCGCGGTGGTATCCTGTTTCCCGGGATTCCAGCCGGTCGGGACTCTGTCCCGCTCGCCGCATGCCGTCTTCCGGGGGGATATCGAGAACCACGGTGACGTCCGGCCACAGGGCGTCCGTCGCGAAAGCCGCCAGGGTAATAATATCCCCGGTTTCGATGCCGAGCGCTCCCTGGTACGCGATGGTGGCCGAAACGTATCTATCGCATATGACGGCCGCGCCGGACCGGAGGGCGGGGCGTATCACTTCATCGACGAGTTGTGCGCGGCTGGCCATGAAGAGCAGTGTTTCGCAGCGCGGATTCATCGCCCGGTGCGGTTCGTGCAGCAGGATATCCCTGAGGCGACGACCGATATCCGTTCCACCCGGATCAGTCGCAACGACGGTGGATTGCCCGGTGGATTCGAGGAACTCCCTGAGCATGTCGACCTGGGTGGTCTTGCCGGCACCGTCCGGTCCGTCAATCACGATAAAGCGGGATTCATATGAAGGGGCGCACATAATCTTTCGATTTCTAATTAGCACATATTCCGTCCGTCTATCAAGACCCTTTCGTAAAAAGGATATCCTCAATATAATCGTGCGGTACCGAAATGGATTATTCATCCCTCGAAATATCGTGTCCGTCTTCCCGGATAGCCGGGCCGGGGCGAAAGGCAGTCGGAAACGTTCTGCTTGCGGCCTGCCTGCTGTGCACGGGGTGCGACGGCCTCCCGAGTGCCGGCGATCTCGATGTCTGGGTGGTTTCCGACATGCATCAACTGACGGACAAAACCGCCGCGTTCAGGGATACGGTGGTTTTCACGGAGGACAACAAAACGGTTCGGTTGTTTTCCGCCGCGAATGAAACGGTTAGTTTTCAGCTTGTTCTCGATGCCGGATCCCTGGGGAGCGTGTCTGATATCACGATCAGTTTCAAGAAGCTTGAGACCACCGGCAATACGCGCAAGCCCATACCGCAGGGTGCTTTTCGCGGTTTCCGCATGTTGCCCGTACCGGTGAAGGATTTCCCCGCCTGGTACTTGCGGCTGGTGCCCGCGGTTCCCGAGGAAGCGAACTATTACGATCCGCTCGTGCCGTTGGATATGCCCGGCGAAGGACAACCCTTCGATCTGTCCCGCGGAAAACGGCTGGCCGTCTGGGTTGACCTCGCGGTGCCGGCCGATACGCTTCCGGGAACCTACACCGGAGAAATCGAGATCGACACTTTTCTCTGGGGCGGGGAGACTGTTCCGATCGAAATCGAGGTATACGACTTCGTGTTGCCGGAGACGAAACCGCTGGCAACCGTCGGCGGTTTCAATCATCTCGATATTTTCAGGCGGTTTATACGCAGGAACGGCAAACCCTATGAGCCGATTTTCCTCGACCCGGAGCGGCGCGCGGTCGCTGAGGGACTGAACATAGTGCGCGAACTGGCCGTGATCGGACATCGTCATCGTCTTGATCTTTTCGACCGGGAACTGCATCCGAAGATCAAGCGCGATCTGCAGGGGAATATACACCTCGACTGGAGCGGGTATGACGCGGTTGCGGCTCCGTGCGTGAGCGGAACGGCATTTGCGGACCGGGTCGGCGCGTCCGCCTGGCCGGTCCCGATAACCGATCGGTGGCCTGTTCCGCACTATTACGGCGGTATTCACGCCGAACAGTATGCGAGCGTCGTGCGTCGCATCGTATCGCTCAGCGGGGAACATTTGCGTTCGCTGGGCGCCGCGGATGCCGTGTTCGCGTGGCCGTGTCGCGGTCGCATCGATGAACGGAGATATGCACGGTTCGTGCGGCTTTCCGGCCTGATCAGGTCCGCGGATCCGAAGATCCCCATACTGACGCGGTTGCCGTCCCGTCCCCCGGCTCAGACCGGCTGGAAGGTGCCGGCTGATTTTTCCGCGCTGGCGGATATTGTTTCCCCGCCCGCCCAATGGCTGCAACCGTCCGGCGGCGCCCGTGATGAGGATTCGGCCGGCGCCCTGGCCGGCGTGTGGATTTCTCCCGGCAGGCCGCCGTATCTTCCCTGTCTTTCGATTCTGGCCACACCTTCAGGCGTACGCGCGATTCCGTGGTTTGCCGCGAAGTACGGGGCGTCCGGGCTGCTGTTCCCGGATGTATTGAACTGGCGCGGTGATATATACGGTACGCCGAAAGGCGCGGAGGCCCGGCTGTTCTATCCGGGGGATACCTTCGGCATTGATACGATACTCCCCTCGGTGCGCCTGAAACGGCTGAGAAGGGGGCTGCAGGATATCGCCTATATCAACATTCTCCGGGTTCGCGGACAGAATGAATCGGCCCAAGCAATACTGAATTCACTGGTCCGGTACGCCGGTCTCGAAGCCGTGGGCGACAACTATCTCGATCCCCGTATCGGTGGATGGGTCGAGAAGGGTTCCGCCTGGATAGCGGCCCGGCGGATTCTCGCCGAAAAGGTTTCCGCGGCCGTGCATCCGGATATGAAGAACGCGCCGGATCATATCGCGGACCGCGTCCGGTGGGCCCGGTTCAGCGAGGGTATCAACACGATCGGCGTCGAACGAATGATGGCACAGGTTCATGCGGGCCCGAAAGAAACCACGGCCGATACTGCCGGCGGCGCGGCCGATATCGGCGCTGTGCGGGCCCGCCTCAGAATGGATCTTTACAACGGCGGCCTGGAAGCGGTCGACTGCAGTCTCCGGGTACACGCGCTCCCCCCTGGCTGGCGGCGGTGCGAAGATCAGAAAATACTGTCCGCCCTCGCACCCGGCACGAAGCGGGTTGCGGAACTGGAAATCACCGGGCCCCATGTGCCCGTTGATGTCAAGGGACATGTTCCGGTCGGGGTCGAGGTGTCGGTCGATCAGCGCGTCATGCACCGGGTCGACGGGCAGATATCGTTTATCATCGCGCCCCGGTGTATCCGCCCCCCCCGCATTGACGGGCGACTGGACGACTGGCCCTCGAAAGCGAATAATTCGGCCGGTGATTTCCGGCTGCTCGGCAGGCGCGGCAGGACAAAAAACGGGCTGGCGGACAGGCAGACCGTCGTATTTGTTATGCACGATGAGCAGTATCTCTACTTCGGATTCCTGTGCGGGGAACCCGACCTTTCGGGTATGACGATCCGCAATGACAACCGGATTCATTACGAACAGTTGCTGGCCTGCGGCGAGGATCTGGTCGAAATGATTATCGATCCCGGATCGACGGCATCCGCGCCGGAGGGGCTGTTTCATATCGTGGTCAAACCCAACGGCGTGTCGGTTCAGCAACTCGGGATCGGCAGTGATCCCCCGCTCGGTATCGTTCGGCCGTTTCCCCTGGGGGCGGACGTGTCCGTTGCGCGAAAGGAAGACGCGTGGACGGTGGAAATGCGTATTCCCCGGGCCGCCTTCGGGGCCGACGGCGAGAGCCGGTTCTGGGGAATAAACTTTGCGCGGTATGCGTCGCAGAGCCGCGAGGCGTCGAACTGGGCCGGTGCGGAACGGTACTACTACAATCCGGACGGCCTGGGAACCCTGTATATCCCCGATGCGACCCGGCGGGTCAATCCCCGATGACGGCATCGATACCACCCGGAATGATGCCGGCCGCCGGAGAGCCGGTCGCCATGCAAGCGATCCTCACGGTCACCCGGCTCAATCACGACGCTGATCCGGGAAGCCTTCTCGGGCTGCTGGCGAAGCTGGAGAATCCCTGCGTCCTCGATTCTTCCGCCTACCATCCGGAACACGGACGGTACACGCTTTTTGCCTGTTCGCCCCTGTGGGTCCTTGAATTGGCCGACGCTGTTCTTCGCGACGGTCGCGGCGTCGCCGTCGCTGCGGAAGCCGAGGGCATCTGGGCCGCGCTGGAACGGGCCTTTACCTGCGTGACTGTCCGTGAAAAGCATCCCGCTCCCTTTTCTCCCGGGTGGATCGGCTATTTCGGCTACGAACTGGGCCGCCTGATCGAGGTGCTTCCGTGTCGGGTGCCCCGGGATACGTCTCTGCCGGACATGCGGCTGGCGTTCTTCGATGCGCTGCTGGTATACGATGCGGCGACGCGGGCGTGGTCCCTGGCCGAGCTGGTGTTCGATGAAACGCCGGCGGGTGCGGGCCGGGCTGCCGAGCGGCTCCTGGACCTGCTCCGGGCGGGCGGCCGGGACGCATTCCCTCCCCTGGCCGATCCGGCCGAGCGCCGGCTGTCGTTGCCGGCCGCGAGCAATTTTCTGCCCGGCGATTATCGTGCCGCGGTCGGCAGATGCGTCGATTACATCGCCGCCGGCGACATATTCCAGGTGAACCTCTCCCAGCGGTTCACTATACGTCCCTCCCCGTCGCCGACCGCCATCTACCGTATACTGCGATCCCGGAATCCCGCGTGGTATTCCGCGCTGCTGCATTTTCAATCCGGCGGCGAGGACTGCGCCGTACTATCGAGTTCCCCGGAGCTGTTTTTAAGAGTCAGGGAGTCGAGCGTCATAACCTGCCCCATAAAAGGGACCCGGCCCCGGATAGGATCTCGCCGCGCCGATCGGGAGGCGAGCCGATCCCTGCTTTCCAGCGAAAAGGACAATGCCGAGCTTGCCATGATAATAGACCTGCTGCGCAACGACCTGGGGAGGGTGTGTCGTTTCGGCTCCGTGCGGGTGACGGACCGGCGGCGGCTCGAAACCCATCCCACGGTATTTCACCTGGTGGGGACCGTCGCCGGCGAACTCAGGGACGGTGTCGGCATGGCGGAGCTGTTGCGGTCCACCTTTCCGGGCGGCTCCATAACCGGCGCACCGAAGATACGGGCCATGGAGATTATAGACGAACTGGAACCGGCGGCCAGGGGCGTATACACCGGGTGTATCGGGATTGTGGGGGCCGACGGTTCGGCGTGTTTGAATATAGCCATCCGCACTATTATCTGTGACGGTGACCGCGCGCTCGTGCAGGCCGGCGGGGGCATCGTCGCCGATTCGGCCCCGGAGGAAGAATACCGGGAAACCCTCGACAAGGCCCGGGCCCTGCTGGAAAGTATTGATATCGCATCACGCGGCCCGTATACGCACTGACGGCGGCGACAAGCGATCACTGGCCGCGCCGCCGTTGGAAGTGTATCATAGTAGCAATGAAAACGTATCCCGTTATGCTGAGACTCGAAGGATCGCTTGCGGTTGTCGTCGGCTGCGGCGGCGTGGGGATGCGCAAGGTGCGTGAATTGCTGGACGCCGGTGCGGCCGTCAGGCTCGTTTGCGGCGATGACGATCCCGGAACTGCGGACGGCGCCGAATTGATTCGGGAGCCGTACCGTCCCGCCTTTCTCGACGGCGCGGCTGTCGTGTTCGCCTGCACCGACGACAGCACGCTGAATTCCCGCATCGCCGAAGACGCCCGCTCGGCCGGTGCCCTCGCCAATGCCGTCGACCAGCCCGACGATTGTGATTTTTTCAGCCCCGCGGTTTTACGCGATGGAGATATGGTGGTCGCCGTCGGGAGCGGCAATGCCGCCCCCGGGCTTGCCGGATCCGTCAAGCGGTATATCGGCGACACGCTTCCCGCGGGACTCGGGGAGTTCGCGGCACTCCTCCGTGAATTTCGCGAAGAACTCAAGGGGAGTATCGCGGATCCGTCCCGACGGATGGCGGTCATGCGCGACAGTGCCACGTGGGACATGTTCGGCACCTATCGCCGCGGCGGGCGGAACGCGGTCCGCGGGGCCCTCGATGCCCTGCTTTCCGGCGAGACACCGGCGGTTTCCGTGCGCGGGACGACGCGACATGAACGACCCGCAGAGGGCCATCGCCTTTTGATCGGGTGTGTCGCCGTGACCGCTGTCATTTTTGCCCTGTGGGCGGTGATATACTACGGTGATCCGGGCATGCTCTACGCGGGGCACGTGGCGGGGGCGTTTTTGAGTTTTCTTTCCCTCGGCATTTCCGCGTGGACGGCGGTGCGATTCCTCAAAACCGAGATGGCGTTGAAACACCGGGATGCCTCGCTGCTCAGCAGGCGTGCACCGTCGCTGGAAAAGCTCGACAGGATCTGCCGCACCGCGCTGACCTACGGCTTTTTCTGCTTTACTGTCGCGATCGGATTCGGCGTGCTGTGCGCGTTGACTGTCGAGACTGAACGATGGCTCAGCGACTGGACGACCCACCCGAAGGTGACGGCTGCGTTCGTCGGCTGGGGTATCTGCCTGGCGGCCGTGGCGGCGGCGTGGGCGCCCCGTTTTCGTGGACGGCGCACCGCGGTTCTCGGTATCGCGGGCTTCCTGCTGGTATTTCTCGTTATGGCGATAAGCTTCCTGCTGGTGGATTAAGACCTATGCGGTTTCTCTGCACCGGAATCAGCCACAAGACCGCGTCGCTCGCAGTGCGGGAGCGTCTTTCCGTCCCGCGGGAAGACGTCCCCGGCGTTCTCGAACAACTCGCCGGTGCGTGGCCTGACGCTGAATTCATGATTCTTTCCACCTGCAACCGCACCGAGATATACGCGGTGCGCCCGGTTCACGGCCGGCCGCGAATCGAGGAGATCGGCGAGTGGTTCGGGGACACCGGCGGCATCGGCCCCGGCGAACTCCGGGAGGCCTTGTATGCACTCGAAGACGATGCCGCGGTCAGCCATCTTTTCAGGGTCGCCGCCGGACTCGACAGCCTCGTGCCCGGCGAAGATCAGATTGTGGCCCAGGTAAAGGAGGCCCGGTCGGCGGCGGTTGATGCGGGGGTGGCGGGCGGTCTTTTGTGCGGATGCGTGGACGCGGCCCTGCGGGCCGCCAAGCAGGTCAGGACGGAGACCGGCATTTCGGCGGGCAAGGTTTCAGTCGCGTCGGTGGCCGTCGACTGTATCAACCGCGTGTTCGAGTCCCTGCGGGGTCACACGATTTTGAGCGTCGGGGGCGGCAAGATGAACAGGATTTTGCTCAACACGGTCGGCGATCTCGATCCCGCCCGGATCCTGGTATGCAATCGTTCCCCGGTAAAGGCCGACCGCCTCGCCGCCGGCTGCGGGGGCACGTCCGTCCCGTTCGAACGGCTCGGCGAATCGCTGGCGGCTGCCGATGTGGTTGTTACCTCGACCGGCTCGCGCCAAGCGGTGATCACCGTCGACATGATCCGGGCGGCCCAGAAACGCCGGCGATGGCGGCCGATGCTGCTGATCGACCTTGCCGTCCCGCGAGATGTTGAAAGCGGGGTGTGGGATGTTGAGAACGTGTTCCTGTACAACGTCGACGATCTCGACACGGTGGTCAGGGCTACGCTCGACGAGCGACGGGTCTGGATCGAGGAAGGCGAGCGGCTGGTCGGCCGGCACGTCGAGGCATTCATGCGGGAGATCGTTTCAAAGGACACGGCGCCGACGATCGAGGCCCTCTATCAACGCCTTGACGAGATTATCGAGGACGAACTCGAGGATGCGTGGAACAAGCTGTCTTCACATGACGACGCGGACGAGGACATGGAAATTTTGCGCCGGGCCATTCGACGGGGCCTGAGAAAATTCTGCCATCCCGCGGTGGAAAAACTCAGGCAATCAGAAGACCCCGGCAAGGCGTCGCGGCGGGCGGAAGTCCTGCGCCGGCTTTTTGAACTTGATGGGTAAGGGGAATTACATAATCTCGTAAGGATCGCGGTCGATTGTCGACAGGATTACCTGTATTCCCGGCAGCAGCCGGGAAATCGCGTCCTTCAGGCGTTGCAGGACCGGGCGCTCGCTGTTGGCATGCCCGACGCAGGCAACGGTCATTCCCGCCGCCGTGGCGGCGCGTGCCTCGTGGTGTTTGAGCTCGCCGGTGAGGTAGAAGCCGGCGCCGGCCTCGATCGCGGATTGCCACATTCCGCCGCAGGAACCGGCGGCGACGGCGACGGTTCCCACCATTCGTTCCCCGCCTCCCGAGAGGGCCACGGTGATTTTTTTCAGTCCCAGATTTTTCTTGATCCGGTTGATAAGTGTCGTCTGCCTGAGGGGCCGGTGGAGCCTTCCCGCCCGGCCCATGCCGATGCCGCCCGGCGCGGTCCGCAGGGGATAGATATCGACCGGCGGTTCTTCGTAGTCGTGCGCGTTGACGATCGCCGCACGGACCGCTTCGAGGTGTTCGGCGGGGCATACCATTTCGAGTCTGGTTTCATCCACGGCCTCGTGCATTCCGCGGCGGCCCACGGACGGGTTGCTTTCCTCCCCGCCGCGAAACGTTCCGACGCCCTCGGTCATGAAGGAACAGTGCGTGTAGTCGCCGATAATCCCGGCCCCCGCCTCGAAAGCCGCCCGGGCCACGTCGGCGGCGTGTTCCGTGGGGACGAAGGTGACCACCTTGCCGGCAGCGGTGCCCGGGAACGGGTCGAGGGGGCGCAGGTCATCGAGGCCGACTATTTCTGCCAGGACATCGTTGGTGCCGCCTTCGGCCGCGTCCAGGGCCGTGTGGGGAGAGTAGATCGCCCTGTCGTGTGCCGCCGCACCGTAAATGACCGGCGCGTCGGACTCGGTGACGCGGGAAATCGGCCTGAAAAGCGGCGGGTGATAGGATATGATCATTTCCGCTTTTTTGCGGACGGCTTCCGCCAGCACATTCTCCCCGCAATCGATACAGAGCAAAACACTCGTTACCTTTCGGTTGTATCTCCCGACAAGCAGTCCCACGTTGTCCCAGTCCCGGGCCAGCGTGCCGGGAGCAATCATTTCCATGGCGCGGCATACATCGGCTACGTTCACGTCACGCTCCCTCCTCGTCTGATGCCGTGTTGTTTCCGTCTCGTCCCCGGTCGCATTCGCGGGCGACCAGCTCCCGGTACGCGTCTGTCAGCACGCGCGTAATGTCGCCCGGTGTTCCCGTACCGACTCGATGCTTCTCGATACGGATAACCGGTCGGATGCCCATGGTGGCGCTGGTAAGGAATACCTCCTCGGCATCGAGCATGTCGTCGACGGTCAGGCGACCTTCTTCGTCCGCCGGTATGTCCCGTTCCGCGCACAGTTCCAGCACGGCTTCGCGCGTCACCCCGGGCAGCACGGGCGTGTCCTTCGGGGGTGTCCTGACGGTGCCGTTCAGGACGAGAAAGACGTTTGAGAAACAGGCCTCGGCGAGGTGGTTGTCGGTGGTGAACCACAGGGCCTCCTCGGAGCCCTTTGCCGCGGCTTCGCGCCGCGCCAGTATCCGGGGCAGGTAACAGGCTGTTTTTCTTCCCGCCATCGGGTCCCCCGAAAACTGCTTGAGGGAGGTCACGACAACCGCGATACCGTCACGGTGCCATGCCGCGGGGTAGTCCGGCAGGGGATCGGCCGTCATCAGGGTGACCGGCTTTCGGTCGGGGGGACCGGGGGTCAGGGTGATCCTGCAGCGGGCCTCGGAAAGTCCGTTGGCGTCGATGACGGCGTACATGCCGGATACCAACTGTCCGGTAGTGACCTCGACGTCGAGCCCGAGAACGTTGACATTGTCCGAGAGTCTTTTGAGGTGACGGTCAAAACGAAAGACCGTCCCCCGGCTCGCGAGCATCGTTGTAAAGACCGCGGAACCGTGAAGAAAGGCGGGGTCCGCGATGTCGATGGACGCTTCTGCCGCGGGAATGATCTCACCGCTCAGGTAGACGTTTCGATCGGGGCCGGTCATGGTGACCAATCTAGTGCGATTCGGGCGGTGACGCAAGAGGCGACGACAAACTATTCGGCCTTGCTGCCGGGGGCGGGGACCTCGTTTTCCCCCTCGATTTCAACCGGCATGTGGCCGTCGCCGACGGGTTCTCCGTCGAGTTTTTTCAACGTCGGCACCGGATTGTCCTTTTCGTGTTTGTCCAGCGCTGTTTCCAGTTCCTGTTTTCTCTCACCGTCCAGTGCAGACCATTTGGCGCGTCCCCGGCACTTGGGATAGTTGACGCATCCGATCCAGGGACCGCGCTTGCCCCGCCGGAGATTCATCGTCGCGCTGCCGCATTTAGGACACGCAACATCGACTTCCAGTGGCGGTGGGGCCGGATGCTTGACCTGCCCCTTTTTGTCGAGTTTCACGGTTCCCTTGCAGTCCGGATACGTGCTGCAGCTCAAAAACGGACCGAACCGTCCACGGCGAAGCATCATGGGGGCGCCGCATTCCGGACAGGCGACATCGACATGCTTTGTTTCCAGGGGACGGCCTTCCCGGTCGATCGGCATGGCGGTCTTGCAGTCGGGATATGCCGAGCAACTCAAGAAACGCCCGTTTTTTCCGAACCGGTAGACCATGGGGGCACTGCAGGTCGGGCAGGTATAGTCGCTTTCCTCGCTTTCGGCCTTTGCGTGGACCATGTTTTCAGCGGCCTTTTCCAGTTGTTTTTCAAACGGGCCGTAGAAGTTCCGCAGCACGGACACCCTGTCGCTTTCGGCCTCCTCGATCAGGTCCAGTTGGTTTTCCATGTGGGCGGTGAAGCCGGTCTCGAAAAGATCGGGGAAGCTTTCCACCAGCTTTTTGGTCACCACCCGTCCCATATCCGTGGGATGAAAGGATCGCTTGATGAGCTCCACGTATTTCCGGTCCTGGATCGTCTGGATGATGGGGGCATAGGTGCTGGGACGCCCGATGTTGTTGGCCTCCATGGCCTTGACCAGCGATGCTTCGGTGTAGCGCGGCGGCGGCTGGGTACAGTGTTGCGTAGGTGCGATGGAAACCGTCCCGACTTTTTGTCGCTCCTTCAGTTCGGGGAGAATCTGGTCGCCGTTCCTGGGCATCCCGGCCACCCTCAGGAAACCGTCGAATACCAGGCGCCGGCCCGAGGCCTTGAATACGGCCTCGCCTTCGCCGGTCCGGGCGACTATTTCAGCGTCTGTTACCTCCCATTCGGCGGGGGTCATCTGAGACGCGACGGTCTGTCGCCATATCAGGGAATAGAGCTTCAGTTGCTCGTTGGTGAGGGCGTTACTGATATCTTCCGGTTTCCGCCGGGGATCGGACGGCCTGATGGCCTCGTGGGCTTCCTGCGCCCGCTTGCCCGATGCGTAGACGTTCGGTTTTTCCGGGAGATAGCGATCCCCGTACTCCTGTTCTATCAGTTCCCGCGCCCCGGAAACGGCGAGGCGTGAAAGGTTGCGGCTGTCGGTCCGCATGTAGGTTATCAGTCCGATGTGCCCTTCGCCGGGGATATTGATTCCCTCGTAGAGCTGCTGGGCGATCCGCATGGTCCGCGATGCGCTGAAGCGGAGCTGTATGCTCGCGGCCTGCTGGAGGGTCGCCGTGATGAACGGGGCATAGGGCCTGGTGCGGGTTTCCTTTTTCTCGATTGCGGCAATCACGGCACGGAGTGCATCGGGGGTGATGCGGCCGGAGACAATCACACGGTTGCGGGCTTTTCCTTTCGCCTTTTCGTCTTCGGTCCGCGTTATGTCCTCGATATCGACGCCCAGGGCGGTCGCGACGGCCAAGGCGGTTTCTTCACCGCCGGCCTTGAATTTTTCGCCGTTCCACTTTTCAAGCTCGGCCTCAAACGCCCCGTGGTCGGCGAGCCACGACCGGATTTCCCTTTTCGGGAGGTCGCGCCCGTTTTCGTCTTTTCGGGCCGTCAGCGCTTTCCACCCCTCGGCGATCGTCCCGGCGGCTGCCGGGTCGTTGCAGAACACCGCCCGTATGCGCCAGTACTCTTCGGGTTCGAAGGCGTCGATCTCCTCTTCGCGTTCCACGATCAGCCGTACCGCGACGGACTGGACCCGTCCGGCACTGAGGCCTCCCGCGACCTTTTTCCACAGCAGCGGGCTGACCTGGTATCCGACGATGCGGTCGAGTATGCGCCGTGCCTGCTGGGCGTTTACCATGTGCATGTCGAGATGCCGTGGGTTTTCGAATGCCTCGCGTATGGTGGATCGCGTAATCTCGTTGAAGACCACCCGGAAGGTCTTCTCCGGCGGCAGCTTGAGGCTCTCGGCCAGGTGCCAGGCGATGGCTTCACCTTCGCGGTCGAGGTCGGTGGCGAGATAGATTTTCGACGCCTGTTGCGAGAATTTTTTCAGCTCCGCGAGGTTTTTTTTGCTTCGGGGCAGGGGGGTGTACGTCGGCTCGAAATCATGCTCAATATCGACGCCCGGAACCGCGCGTTTTTTGCCTTTCAAGCCCTTTTTCGGGAGGTCACGAACGTGGCCCATCGAGGCCTTCACAATGTAGTCATTGCCCAGGTAACGATTGATCGTCCTCGCCTTGGCCGGGGATTCAACAATGACCAGTTTCTTGCCGTTTTCATTGCCGTGGCCTGATGAATCCATCGTGTTTCTCGTATTTTTTTCACCTTTCGTCATCATTCGCCCTTCGCGGGGCACATTTTCGTTTTATTTCGGAGTTGTCAAGCGCAAAGATGTGCCGGTTTTCCGATAAAGAGATATAAGATAATGCCTGCGTGGGGTTTATAAAAAAATGAACACCCTTGTTTTTTCGGCCGCCGGAAGTGTCCGGCCACCGTGGAAACAGCGTCAGCGGTCTGCCGTACCGCTGCCTTTTTTCTCGCCCGCGTTCTCTTCGGAGAGCAACTTTTCCATCGTGTTCCGTGAGATGACGATTGTATCGGGATACACAAGGTCGGTCAGTTTACCACCGATGTCACCCTTCATGCGCTCCCGCAGAACGGACTGTCTCGTGGGGCCGTCTCCCGCCGGTTCAACCCACACCGGCTGCCCCTTGATGGCGCCGGTCAGGGACGTGCCGTCGGCCAGGTGAAATACCCACAGGAATCTTTTCACGGGGTATGTTTCCCCGGTGTATACCTTTTCGGGTTCCCCCATCGCCTTCCATCTCCAGCGGAGTTCCATTGATTCCTTCACGATCTTTGCCGTGATACTCAGGACCGCCGCGGGGGGTATGCGAATCCAGCGCTTGTACTTTTCCACCCACAATTCCCAGTCCTTATCGGCAGTGGTGTAAATACCGCCCGGGATCACCGCGCCGTCGGAGAACGCAATAACCCCCGGCAGGGCGTCTTTCCGTGAAAATTCCCTTTTTTTCCCGAAGGGAGTCGCGGCCGGTGCGGGCGTGTCGCCTCCCGAGTTTTTTTCGTCAGCCCGCTTCAGCCAGTAGTCGAGATTGCTCTCGGCTGCGCCGTCATCTTTCTTCGTGCCGGTTTCGGTTCCGGCAGGACACGCCTGAATGGACAGCAGGAACAGCGCGATTGCGATTGACGGATAATACGGCTGTTTTTGAGTTTTTTTTTCTTGCATGAAAACTTCATGTTATTATACAGTAACAGCGATCCAGAACACAGAAGCGGTTCTGCTGTTTTTCCCCGTATATCGTGTTAATCCGGGCGGCTGTAACTGTCCGATAGTATATAGTGCGGCATCGTTCTTGTCGTGCGTCGAAAAGGACAATTGTATATCTTTCTGGGTTGATGGAATGCGACTGAGGAGCTGAAAGGATTCGGCATGAAGATATCGAGTTCAAAAGCCGGCCTGGTTGTTTGGGAAATTACGCTGGTGGCCGTGTGGGTGGTTATGGCAATTCTCACCGTGATGGCGCACTGATCCGATGTGCCGTCCCTGATATGCCCTAACGCCCCGCGCTGCGAGCTATTGTGCCATCAACAGGAGGATCAGCACCAGGTTCACCAGGACGCTCAGCACCAAACCCAGGATAAGGTATGTATTGAGGGGATTGGGCCGGTATACGATCTGTGACTGGCTTTGAAGGGGATGAGCGGCGGGAGTTGCCGCGCCGCCTGAAACGCCGCCCGATGATGTTTTCGTTTCCACGGTCGGTATCGGCCCGGGCCTGTCTTCCTCGACCTCGAGCATGAAATCGATCGACTGCAGGTCTTCGATCAGGTCGGCGGTCGCGTCGTAGCGGTGTTCCTTGTGCTTGGCCATCATCTGGAGGATCGTCTTGCACAGGCCGAAGGAAATATCGATATTGTGCCGGTCGGGAGACACCGGTTTTTCCTTCACGTGCTTGATCATCACGTGCTTGGCGTCTTCGGCCTCGAAGGGAACCTGGCCGGTCACCATGTGATACAGCGTGGCCCCGAGCGAGTAGATATCGCACCTGAAATCGACGTCCTGCGAGCCCAGTATCTGCTCGGGGCTGATGTAGTAGGGGGTGCCGAACAGGCGGCCGGATTCGGCCTTGATGGCGTCGGCGTCGTCCGCGACCCGCGCGAGCCCCATATCCATCAGCTTGGCCGTGCCGTCTTCCGTGATCATGATGTTCTTCGGCTTGACGTCGCGATGAATCAGGCCCTGCCGATGGGCGTGATCCAGCGCCCGCGCGACCTGGAGTATGATGCTGAGCGCCTCGCCGTCGGTATACACCTTGCCCGCCTTGAGTTCTTCGTCGACCGTTTTCCCCTCGACATACTCCATGACGAAGTAGTGGTACCCCCCGTGTTCACCCACGTCGTAGGCCCCGACGATATTGGGGTGGTTGAGTTTCGCCGCCGCGCGACCCTCGCTGTAGAACCGCTGGACGTATTCCTCGTCTTCCGAGAGCTGCCGGGGCAGCACCTTGATGGCGACGATCCGGTTGAGGCTCAACTGCCGGGCCTTGAACACGGCGGCCATGGAGCCGGCGCCGAGCTTGGCGAGGATCTGGTAGCCGGGAATCTGGCGGGCGACGGGCGGGGCGGCTCCCGGGTCGTTGCCGGGAATGTCGCCGGGGTCTACCGGGATCGGCTCGGGAGACCGGGATGCTTCAGTGTCGCTGTCTTTTTCGGACCTGCCGGCCGCGGGGGAATCGTTCTGTTTTGATTCTTCGGCCATTTCTGCTCACTGTCACGCCGAGTGCGGTCTGCCTGAACCGCGCGGTACTGGATGCAGTCGTTTATTGCGACATGCGCTGTTCGCGGGCAGCGGCGCGGGTCGCCTTCCGCCGGCGTTCCTTCGTTTTCCGGTCGCTGTTTTTCAGGCGTGTTTTCTTCTGGTTTTTCTTTCGGCGGTCAAGCCGTTCTCTTCTCTGGCCCATCGTGTTCCTTTCGGTTCGTGCGGTCTGCGGGGATATGCCGTGCAGGCGGAAGGGGAATTATACCGGCGAAGCCGGTTCGCTCAAGGGCTTATTCCGTTCTGTTTTTGCGTTCTTTCATCTCCTGCTCGATACTGCTGAAGCCGCACTTCGGGCAGCGATCGGCGTAATCGCCGGGCACCGCACCCTTGGCGAACACGGTGCCGCACTTTGCGCACTCGATCGCCTCTTGCAGTGTTTCTCTCCCGCATTTCTCGCACGTCAGGCCGGTAATCTCGCGGGGATTCGACCGGACCGTTTCGGCGACCTTCCGGTAGAATGCCTTTTTGCCGGTCCGGTAGGCCGCGCCGCAGTCCGGGTTCGTGCACTTGACCCACACCTGTTCGTCGTCGGGGATGTCGTCGATAGTGCCGGTTGAGGCGTCCCCGCCGGAGAAGATCGCGGTGATCAGCAGCAGGGCGGCGGCGGCGATGCCGCCCCCGGCGAGGAGCAGCAGTTTCATCTTGTCAGTCATGGCGATTGTCTTTCGTGCGCACGGGGGGATAATACCGGTGAGAAGGTGGAGATACAAGTGGTCGGCACGGGCAATGGCCTCGTGGTTATTTCTGGTCCCATTCCCGCTCCTGCATCCACTTCGGCCAGTCGCTGTTTGGGCGGCCAATACCGTAGTTTTCGCTGGGGTCGAAACTGAAATCGCGGTGCCACTTCAGTTGCCAGAGTTGCTTGAGGGGCACCTGCCGGACGCCCCAGTTCATGAAGAGGCAGTTGACCCACGCGTCCTCGAAATCGCCGTGGCGGGGTATGCAGAAGTGCCCCATTTCGTTTTGTGTGCCGAAATTATTCAGCGGGACTCCGTCGATGTATTCCGGTGCTACGTCTTTGTGCAGCGGCCAGGCATCGTTCCAGGTGCCGTCGGCGAACACGGGAACGGTGTGGGGCTTGGGCGTGTCCTTCGGGCTCTTCCAGAACCACTCTTCCTTTCGATGCCCCCGGTCGCCGGTCATATCGTTCGTCCAATTGTTGATCGTGTAGCTGCTCTTGACCGGTATTTTCGGTCCGCCCTCCCCGGAGGGCACCGCTCGTTCCCACATCGAAAAGGGCGTGAAGCCCGCTTCGAATATGGAAACCTGACCCTCCGGGCACAAGAGCAGATCCTTGTTGTCCTGGTAGTATGTCCGCAACTGCGTCATCCAGAGCTGACCCTCGCCGCCGAATCGTCCGTCCCATCCCCGGTTGAAATCCCCGTCGTTGTCCGAAATGTACATCGACCAGATCTTGCCCCAGTCGCCGAGCTGCGACTTGCAGATTGCGTCCCGTGCGCCGCTCATGGCGTCGTGAAGGGAGGGCATGAGCATCGTCAGCAGCAGGGCGATGATCGCGATGACGACCATGAGTTCGACCAGTGTGAACCCGCGTTTTTTCATGACGGCACTCCTTTTCACGACTTCTCGCGCGACCGCGTACAGCGGTTTTCTCCCGCGGGAAATGGGCATTTTTTTCACGTTTCCCAACCTTTTTTATTATAGGTTTTTAAGCGCCTTATTTGAAGCGTTTTTTTCGATCCCGCACAACATGTTTTGCCCGGCCTCGCTGCGACCCGCCGGTTTTCCGCTTCCAAAAAAATACCCCGGCCCGCAGGAAGGCCGGGGATTGCTGTATGCCGTTGATCAGAGGTTGCCGGGGAGCGTTTGTACGAATGACACAGACGAAAACAACCTCTGAAACAAAGGCGCTGTTAGTGTCGTCCACACATTACCGAGTAAATATAAGCTCTTGCTGTCGCAAGTGCTGCCTTACATGCTGGCGTAGCGGATTGCCGTTGTGATCCCGACTGCTATAACCAGGATCGACAAGATAAACTCAAACACCGACATGCCTTTTGCTCTACTCGGTACACGCGAAGGATTTTTCTTTACTGTATACATATTACATCTCCTTCCTTGTTTATTTATATACCCATGTCCTGTCCGAAGACATCTGAAATAGTAAAATTTTTCGTTTTTCTCAAATGCTTTTCCATTTTACCGCAAGTATTAGGGGAATTGCCCTACAATCCTTTTCGATAGGGTAAAACGACCGGTCACGGGTGATATTGCGACAAAATCGTATTTGTCCTTTTCCGCCGATCAGGGGCTGTTTACAATACGCCCGATATGCGGGTGGAGCGGCTTCCCGTGTTCGTTACCGACCGACATAACGGCTTACAGGGAGTGCGTGGTACATGGCCATTGAATATGGGACACTGCTTCAGAGGATTATTGCGGGAGAAGATCTTGCCGAAGACGAGGCATTCGAGACGTTCGGCAGCCTGATGCGCGGCGAACTGAGCGAGGTCAGGATGGCCGCCCTGCTGGCGGCCCTTGCCGCAAAGGGACACGCGGTCACGGAGATAGCCGGCGCGGCGCGGGCCATGCGCGACGCGGCCGTGAGGATCGTGTTCGACGGGGAGGGCCCGATTGTCGATATCGTGGGAACGGGGGGGACGGGCATCAGCACGTTCAACGTATCGACCGCGTCGTGTTTTGTCGCCGCGGGCGCCGGCGCGACAGTTGCCAAGCACGGCAACGTGACGAATACCCGGTCGAGCGGGGCGGCCGACGTGTTGCGGGCCCTCGGGGTCAACATAGAGATACCCGCCGCCACGGTCACCCTCTGCATCGAGGAATCCGGCATGGGATTTTGCTTTGCGCGGCAGTGCCACCCGGCGATGAAAAACGTCGCGGGGGTGCGGAAGGCGCTGCCGGTCAGGACTATTTTCAACATCCTCGGGCCCCTGACCAATCCGGCCGGGGCGAAGCACTTTCTGATGGGGGTTTTTTCCCCCGCGTGGACCGGGATACTCGCGCAGGTGCTGTGCCGGCTCGGTGCCGAGCGGGCGTGGGTGGTGTGCGGCGCCGACGGCATGGACGAGATATCGGTGACCGGGCCGACGACGATTGCCCGGCTCGAAGACGGTACCGTGGATACGTGGACGTTGAATCCCGCGGATTACGGGATAGCGGAAGGGACCCTGGCGGATCTCGCGGTGCGTTCCCCCGAGGAGTCGGCGGCGCGCATCCGTGGCGTTATGGCCGGGGAACGGGGGGTCTGCAGGAATATCGTCCTCCTGAATGCGGCCGCCGCGCTGGTAGTCGCGGGTCACGCACCGGGAATGGAGGCCGGGCTGGCTGCGGCCGCCGAATCGATCGATTCCGGGGCTGCGGGGGCCGTCCTCCGAAAGCTCGTTGCCCTGTCCGCCGCGGGCGTATGAGATGTTGTGCTGCGGGTGTCGTCGGCTGAAAAAACACTGGCGATATGCCGCTCCAGTGCATATACTTAGAATACTATGGGACGCACAATAATATGCTCGATGTGCGCGGTGATCGTATGCGGGGAAGCGTGTGCCGCGGCGGGCGGAAAGGCCGCTGCCCCCCCGGATCGCGCGCGGGGTACCGTCAAAACCACCTTCCATGCATTCGATCCCAAGCAACAGGTGATCATGCGGTCGTGGGCGATCGAGCCCGACGAGTTCAAGGCCAGCGGAAATAAGGCGTCGGTGAAGATCGGCGAGAATTTCGTTACCGTTGAGGGCAGGACCAACGGGAGGGTCTACCTCGTCGGTCTCGACGCCGATCAAAACGGGACGGTCGAGCGCAACGAGCTTCAGCGCGTGCCCCCGACCCGTCGGCTGGTGTTTTCCACGAAGCTGGGGGGGCGGGATTTCGCGCTGTTGCTGTTCAATATAAGCATGCATTACGGGGGACCGGGGAAGGGCGTGGACCGGTTCAACGGAAAGGTGCTGGCCTGGAGCAGCATGGCTGCCACGATCAACGGCGTGCCGGTTCACCTGATCGACGAGAATTTCAACGGCACCTACAATCAGAAAAAGGGCGGTGACGGGATTATTATCGGCGATGCGAAGCTGACGCTGCCCCTGCGTTCGGTGCACCGGATCGGGGAGCGTTTTTACCGGCTGACCGTCGCCGGGGACGGTTCGACCATAGCGTTCCAACGGCTGGACGATGTAAAAGTGGGCCTGGTGGGAACGCCGATACCCGCCGCACAGCTCACGGGCCTGGTCCTGGCGAGCAAGGAGGGTGCTTTCGATCTCGTGGGGTGCGCGAAAACCGGTATCCCCGAGGGCACCTACAAGCTGTCCTACGGTTTGCTCGGGGGCGGTTCCGTCATCCAGCCGTCGGAGGGCGGGACCGTGCAGTACGCGATACAGGCGGGCATGAAGAATCTATTGCGGATGGGACCGCCGTTTATTCTGGATTTTGAGGCAAGCTTTCACCAGGACAAGCGCAAGATACAGGTGAAGTCCGCAATGTACGCGCGCGGTGCCGGCGGCGGCATGTATACCGCCGCGCACGTCGGGAACCCGGCGAACCCGCAGTTTGTTCCGGTCGTTGCGATAACCGCCGGCGGACGGCCCATTCTCAAGAAGCGCATGTCGGTGAAGGGAAACAAGGTCCATGATTTCTGGTGCCAACTGCCCCCGCAGGTAAATCCGGCAACGCTGGGGGTTGTCGTCACGGCGGTGGTTCCCGATTTCGGCAGCGTGAGCACCGCGAAGTCACTGAAGGATATTTACAACCATACGCCGCTGCCGGCGGTTGACACCACGAAGCCGGCGGTCAAGACGTCGCCGTGGGATCGGAAGAATGGAAAGACGGCGAAAAGGCCGCTTCCGTCCAAGTGAACCTGTTGTCCGGTCGCGCAACCCGATGCCCGCGGCGAACCCGGCCACGCTTCAATCGGGGATATGCCATGCTTCCAGATACGCGGATTAAACTCCTGGTGCTCCTGCTGCTGCCGGGCGTCTCCGTCCCGGTGTTTGCGGCAACCGGGCGGGAAGAACTCGACGAACTCGCCGACGGTCTTGTCGCAGGGGCACAAACCGATCCTGAAAAAGCGGAAAAGCTCATCGAGGCGGCCGAAAGCATAGAGGATGATCGGGATGCCCGGGTGTTCTTTTTCGAAAAGGCATTCGCCTTCGGCAGGAAGTCTCCCGCGGGGCACCCCTTCGCGTCGCGGGCCCTCGACCAACTGGAGAAACTGGCCCCGGAGCGGTCGAACACGTGGGATACGATGCGGATCTCCCTCCTGCGTCTGAAGTATTCAGCCTCGGGGGACGCCGACGAGCGGTCGGCACTCGCGAATCGGATACTGGATGCCATGGTTGCCCGGGGCCGTATGCTGGTTTCCGGCGGTGATATTGAAGAAGCCGTGGACGCCTACGAAGAGGCGCTGCGATTTTCGATGAGCGTCCAGAGCAAGCGGTCCGCCGCGTTGAGAAAACGGTTATTCGCGACGCGTCGTGATTTGAAGCTCGATAAAAAATTCCGACAACTGCTGACGGCGGTCGAAAAGAATCCGGCAGACACAACCGCCAGGGAGGAACTCATCCTGCTGTACGTCCTGTTGAAGGACGATCCCTCTCTTGCCGAGGTCCTGCTGAACGACGATGTCGCGGCACCCATCCGTACGCACGTGCCGCTCGCCGCGCGCAACGTGGACGAACTCGTCCCCGGCAAGGCCCTTGCGCTTGCCCGGTGGTACCGGCAGCTCGGCGCCGATGCTTCGGGAATATCGAAACGGACGGCGCTCAGCCGTGCGGCCTCATACTACGAGCGGTACCTGCGGGAAACCGGTCCGGATGACGTGCGCAGAAAGGATGCGGTTCTGTCCCGGCGGGAGGTGCTGAAGCTCCTGGAAGAAGGTGGTTTCGAACGGAAGCGATACGCGAAGATCACCGCGGGTGCCGCGGGGGGCGGCGGCACCGCCGCCGGCGGTTTGTTGCCGGCGAAAAGCGGCCGGACGTTATCGCCCTGGGGTACGGTTGTCCGGGACGAGCCGGGTATTGTCATGCGGGCGGCGAAACGGGGGCTCAGGTGGCTTCTGTCTCAACAGGCGGACGACGGCGGCTTCGGCGGCGGCCTGGGCAGCAGCTACGAAGAGTACTCGCTTAAGATCGACAAGTCCGGATACAAGTGGAAGGGGAGGGCGGTGCGGAGAAATCTGGCCGGGATCTTGAAATTGAAGCCCGAACCCCGGCCGGGCAGTGTCGGCATGACGTCGCTTGCGGTCCTCGCACTGTTCGCCGGCGGTATGGACCTGGACGATGAATGTGTCGCGAAGGCCCTTGAATTCCTGAAAACCTACGACACCTACCTGGTGTACTCCCTGGGCCTGCGGTGCAAGGTGTGGTTTGTCGCCGAATCGCGCGCTCCCGGCGAATATATGAAGTATTTCAAGCACGACGCGCGCCGGCTTATCTATTCAATCCACCGGGTGAAGGGCGGCTGGGATTATTCAATATGGAACGATACCTGCCACAACTCGACGTCGCAGTACGGCGTGCTCGGGGTAGCTGCGTTCGGGAAGGGCGGCGGCGCGGTTCCGAAATCGTTCTGGTCGCTTGTGTCGCGATACTGGCTGAAGGCGCAGCTCAAGGACGGGGGATGGAGCTACTGGCCGCCGTTCAGAAAAAGTGAAGAAGAGGGTAAAGAATCGTATCACGCCCCGCGGGGATCGATGTCGGCGGCGGGACTCACGAGCGTTCTGGAGTGCCTGGGATTTGAAGACCGGCAACGGTACCTCGCCTGCGGTGTCTACGAACCGCCGCCCGTACTGGCGAAGGGTTTGCAGTGGTTCGACGATAATTTTGCCGGCACCTTGAGCGGTACGGTGCAGGCCGGTCCCCAACGCCGGTTATGCTATTACCTGTACGGGGTTCAGCGGGCCGGGCTCGCCGCGGGCAGAAGGTATTTCGGCGAGCGGGACTGGTACCGGGCGGGGGCCGAGGTCCTGTTCCGCAAGCAGGCCGGCAGCGGGAGCTGGCAGGAGGGGAGTCTTTCCGAAACGGCTTTCGCCCTGCTCTTTCTCCTCGACGGCGGAAGCCCGCTCGTGTTCAACCATCTCAAGCGCCTCGGCGACTGGAACAATCGGCCGCGGGCCCTTTCGAACCTGTTGCGGTGGGCCGGCAGCCGGGCGAAACGGCGTTTTGCACGGCGCATTGCCGAGATAAACACAAACGATCGCTGGCACGACGCACCGGTACTGGTGATCACCGGCGCGCGGAAGCCCATCATCCTCGGAAAGCAAATAGCCCGACTCAGGAATTTCGCGATGGAGGGGGGTATCATCTTCAGCGTCGCGGAGGGGAAGAACGATGGTTTTGAAGAAGGCATGCGAAAGATCTATGCCGAGGCGTTTCCCGGTTGCGAGCTGAAAAAGGTACCGCCGTCGCACCGTGTGTACCTGAAACCCCTGGCGGTTGACGAAAAACCCGCGCTGCACATGATACACACCGGCCCGCGGCCGCTGGTGATCCACTGTTCGACGGACCTGACCAAGGTGTGGGAACAGGGCTTTTCGCGTTCGAACGATTCCGCCTTTAATGTCGGTTTTAATCTCATCGATTATATCTCCGCGGGATTCGAGCAGTTGCGGCCCCGTTTCGATTCGTACTGGCCGCGCCCGGCGGCGCGGGAGCCCCGGTTGACGCGCGAGGTTGTTGTTGTCGAATACGGCGACGAAGACACCGTCGCCCGCGCCGTGGAGGCACTCGGGCGACGGCTGACGGTCGACGAGGGGGTAGAACTGGCCGTCAAAAAGGTGTCGCTCGAGAAACTGCGGGACTGCAGAACCGGGCCCGCGATCATGGCGGGAACGGGCGCGGTCCTGCTGAGTCCTTCCCGGAGTGAATCCCTGAAGGAATACATCGAATCGGGCGGTACGCTGGTGGTGAACGGCGCGGGCGGCGACCGGGATTTTTACCTCACGATGAGAAAGCACCTGGCACGCATGTTCGGTGCGGATGCTTCCGGTACCCTCACCGCCGACGCGCCGATCTATACCCGTGCAGCGGCGCCGCTCAGCGCCGTCGGTCTGCGGGCGACCGCCGTTGAACGGCTGGGTTCACTGGTTCCGCGCCCGGACGTATACGAGGTGGCGGGCCGACCCGCCGTGCTGCTCAGCCGCGAGGATATGACGACCGGTTTGCTGGGTTGCGAATGCCGATCCGTCGACGGCTACACACCGGAGACCGCCTATGCCCTCATGAGGAATATCGTGATGGTGACGTCCGGGGCGGATGAGAAGATAGCCGCGCTGGACCGTGCCGCACGGGAACAGTATCCTCCCCCGGATGTTCACCTCTCCGCACTTTCTCCGCTCTCGGCCGTGTCGGGAAGGGGTACGGAACCGCAGGCCGACGCGTCCGTTACCGGTGGTCCCTTGCGTCTCGCCGGCAGGACATATACAGAGGGTATCGGTGTGCACGCCGTTTCTACGCTTGACTATCCGCTCGATCCACGCTACGAGCGATTCGTGGCGACGGTCGGTCTCGACGACGGCATCAGGAACGCCCATCTGTCGGAGAACTACATACGCGGCAGCGTAGTATTCAAGGTGTATATTGACTCCATTCTCCTCGCCGAGAGTCCCGTGATGAAGTATTCAATGGTGCATCACTTCAACGTGGCGATCCCTCCCGAATCGGAACGTATTGTGCTGACGGTTTCGAATGCCGGCGATACGGTTATCGACGACCGGGCCAACTGGGTTAACGCGGGGTTCATGGTATCGAAAACCCGACCGCCTGCTGCGGAAACGGCGCCGGGGGCTCACCGTCCGGAAACGGTACCGGCTGTGCAGGCGAAAGACGGGAGCGAAAACAACACCCTTGAGAAGAAACCGGCAACAGAAAAACGCCTGACGCCGGCCGACAGCGGGGCGGAGAAGGGCGCATCAGGTGGTGGGACGGTTAAAGAAACACCCGGGGCGGGGAAAAAAGAAACGGGCGAAAAAAAGGACGATTCCGGCCTGCCTGCCTGGCTCACTGAATAATCCGTTGAGATGAGTACCCGATGGAATCCGTTGTTGCTATTGGCCGGCATCACGGTATACTTGCCATTGTCTGTTATTCACCGCATGACTGTTATTTATAGTCCCGGCATGGAGGTTGTTATGTCTGAAAACGCTGTTGAACTCACCGCAGAAAACTTCGACGCGGAAATAGCCGAAGGCGTTACCCTCGTCGATTTCTGGGCCCCCTGGTGCGGCCCGTGCAAGATGATAGCACCCGTTATCGACAGTGTGGCTCAAAAGGTCGGCGACAAGGCGACCATAGCCAAGTTGAATATTGACGAAGCCCGCACGGTGGCCAGCCAGTTAGGCATAACCGCGATTCCCGCCATTTTCATCTTCAAGGACGGGGACCCGGTGAAGCAGTTCGTCGGAGTGCAGAAGGAAGACGACCTGGTTGCGGCTATAGAAGAGGCCGCGCAGGCATCCTGAACCGCGCTACGCGTTTCCCGGTTCAATGACCTCTCCCTCCAGGCTCCGCAGGTTGTGTCCGGTTACCCTGATATTATATCGCTGTTGCAGGGGCAGCCGTTCCCTGGTTCCCACGACAATCGGATAACTGCCCAGTTGTCTCAGGAAGGTCACGTTACCTTTGTGAACCTCGCTGTAGAGTCCCCGTAGAACGGTTCCTTTCGGGAAGAGCCGCCGCAACATCGGCTCGTCGATCTCCTCCCTGATCTTCCTGGTCCAGTTGCGGTAATAGCGGCGGTTTTTCCTGAGGTATTTGTTGCCGGCGAGTTCGTGAAGTTTTGTTCCCGGAAAGGGGACCACCTGCCTGATATTGATTCTCCTGACCAGGAGCCCGCTTTCGAGGATCTTTTTCAGGCATTTGTAATTGATGTCCAGGGTGCGCCGTGTTTCGCCGATCAGTCCCAGGACGATGTTGATCCCGGGCAATATGCGATGGCAGCCGTTTTCGCCCCTCGCTGCTCCCTGGCGATTGATAATCCTGACCGCTTCAAACACTTCTTCGAAATTGCTGTTCAGGTTGTTCTGCCTGATCACTTCAGAATCGAATGATTCGGCGCCCATGGCAGCCGTGCTCCCGGGGGTGAGAAATTCTGCGCACAGTCCGATGCGCTCGTCCGTGACCATACCGGGCGATGCGTTGTCCATGTGGAGTATGGCCGGATGCAGCGCGGCCGCCCCTTCCAGCAGCCTGCGCAGCGCGGCGACGTTGCCGTCGCGGTAACTCAGCAGGCATGACTGCCTGCCGAGCCTGAACGCCGCGGCGCCGTATTGCATACAGGCGGTCATCTCCGCGACGATATCATCCGCTGTGCGCCAGGCCGGGGCTCCCTTGAGCGGTTCGGTGCAGAACGAGCAGCCTTCGTCCCGCGGGCATCCCCTCCCCGTTTCAATCTCCACGATCCTGCGGTGCGGTATGTGCCTGAGTATCGCCGCGCCGGCGACGGCGTAATCTCTGAGTTCCTCGTAGTTTTCAAATACCGTGCCGCGGAGCTGTTCGAATTGCCGTTGGTCGGCCTGCTCGGGCCGCCGGCCGCCCGTGTACTGGCTGCCCCCTATTGCCGCGGGGCCGGCGAGTATCTTTCTGAACCGGTAGCGGGACGCGAGGCCGATGATTTCGCGAACGGTGCCCGGTTGCGCGGCGAGATACTTTCCGGGCGTGTGGGCGCCCGCCACGAATATCGCCTGCCGGCATGTTCGGAGCACTTCCCTCGTTTCTTCGTATTCCCTCGTTGTGTTGAGGAATTGTGTTTTCGTCTTTCCTGTCAGAGGGTCGAGGTATGTGGCGACGGGTTTTCTTTCGAGGGCGGCGGCGCGCAGGTCGTCGATCGTCAGGTAGGCGGGGAGATCCCGGTAGCTGCCGGCCAGGTACCGGGGCCACACCCCCAGGAAGGGGGGGACGCCGAGCCCGGCCGGCTCGTCCGTGTAGCAGTCGATGATGACTCTATCGGTGGCCATGACGTCGCTTTGCGGCCGCGGCGGAGCCGGTCCGCGCCTGCCGGGTCCGCGACGGTACGACCGTGCGTGGGAAAGATAACATGATTCTCATTGCCATCGGCGTTCGCCTGTAATACATATATCTTATTCCGTATCGTTATGACGGGCAAGGAACCGGCTGCATCCGTCCGCCGTACCGTATAACTATGTCCGGAGTAGAACATGCTGCATGATCCGAGTCACTATGCCCCACCGGAAGGAGCCGGGGAGATCGTTCTTTCCCGCGAAGACAGGGAGGTGCTGCGCACCCTCGCCGGCGAGCTGGCGGAGACGGCATCCCTGCCCCCGCACCGGGAGAAGGCGGAACTCTGGACGAAACTCAACAGCCTCGACTCAGAGCGGCCGATGGTCTGGATAAATGAGATTTGCTGGCACGAGATGGATGTCGACGGCGAACTCACCCTGCAAACCGAACATCCCTGGGCCCGGGACCAGGAACGGGAACTGAGGAGGACGCTCTACCAGTGGAAGCACCTGCCGGCGGATATGGTGATCGACGATTTTCTTTCCTGTTTCCTGGCGATACACTCGACCGATTTCGGTATTGTTGAGGATGTCGAGGTCAGGAAGACCGACGAGACCAGCGACGTCGTGTCACGTCATTTTAATATCCAGATTGCCGAGCCCGGGGACATCGAGAAGATCGAGATGCCGACGGTCACGCATAACGAGGAGGCGACCGCGTTCCGGTTCCGGGCGATGTGCGACGTGTACGAGGGCATACTCCCCGTCCGCACGGTCGGGCAGACACACATATGGTTTGCCCCCTGGGATTACCTCATTCGGTGGATGGGAATCCAGGAAGGTATCATGAACCTGATCATGAAACCCGCGCTCGTGCACGCGGCCGTGGCGCGGCTGGTTGACGCCTGGATGGTTGAGCTCGACCAGTTCGAGGAGATGAATCTCCTGTCCCTGGACAACCGGAACATCAGGGTCGGGTCGGGAGGGTACGGGTATTGCCGGGACCTTCCGGGTGACGATTACGATCCGGCATCCGTCGGTCCGCACAACATGTGGGGGTGCTCAAACGCGCAGATCTTCTCGGAAGTCTCTCCCCGGATGCACTGGGAATTCGCCCTCGAGCACGCCATGAAGTGGCTGGGGCGCTGGGGGCTGACGTACTACGGCTGCTGTGAACCCCTGCACAACAAGTTTCACCTGATGAAGAAGATCCCCAACCTGCGGAAAGTTTCGATCAGTCCGTGGTGCGACATGGACCGTGCCGTCGAGGAACTCGGCGACGATTACGTCCTGAGTATCAAGCCCAACCCGGCTGTTCTCGCCGAGGATACCTGGCGCCCCGCAAAGGCGCGGGCCGCTATCCGCGCGGCGATTGAAAAGACCGGCGGCCACTGCCACCTCGAAATCATCATGAAGGATATCTCGACCGTTCGCTACGAGCCCCGGCGGTTGTGGGACTGGGCGGCGATTGCGATGGAGGAAGCGGGGGGATAAAACGCCCGTGTCGGGTCATCAGCAGAACGAATCGAATCGTTCATCACCGGCGCCGGTAATCGCGACCCCGTCCATCTCGATGAGCCACTCGGGCCGGCATACCGGCGCGATAACGATGACAGAGGCGGCGCCGGCCGGCAGGTGGTCCCGGAGGAACCGTTCCACCATGGTATAGTCCGATCCGTCCCGCAGGTATACGACCACCAGCTTCATGTCTTCCAGGGTGGCCCCGTGGTTTTCCAGGAGAGCGTTCATGTTCTCGATCGTTCTCCCCGCCTGTTTTATCACGTCGCCGCAGTGCATTACCGCCCCCGTGCTGTCGATACTCGCGGTGCCTGAAATGTAAAAGTGGGACCGATCCCCGTAGGTGATCCGCGTGCCCCGCTCAAAGGTGACGCCGTAATCATGGGTGGGACAGAGGTGGTCCAGGGCGCTCATGAATTCGACCTGTTCGGGGGAGAGTCCCAAGACGGCCAGATAGTTCAGCAGCACCGTGCAGGAAGGACGCCGGAAACAACCCTCGATGCCGGTGGAGGCGATGTAGTGCGTATCCTTCGTCATGCCCGATCGCTCGAACCACTCTCGCCGGGCGTCGACCATCCCCTTGTAGTTGTTGTCTATGTCGCGGACGAAAAACCACGTCCGCACGACGTTGTCCTTCACCGTGCCCTCGAAGTGGCTGATGGTTTCGGAGAGGTTTTCGAGGATGGTATTGGTCTGGTTATAAGGGGTGCCGTTGCTTCCCGGCACCATGGATCCCCAGAGCGACCGGTAATTCCCGTGATGGACCACGAGGCTTTCCCCGTTCATCAGCTTCTCGAACCGGCCCTCCCGGCAGCCCATGTGATAGGCTTCCAGGGCGATCTTGCTTCCCGAGGCGGGCGGTTGCTGGACGATCGCGGTCATGGTATCCCGTAAGCGCGGTTTCAGCGCGGCGGTTAACTCTTCCGCCTGCGTCACCGTATCGCTGACATGAAAACGTGTGAATACGCCGGAGTCTGCCGAAAGGTCGTTGGCTTCCAGAATCGCGTCGTACCGTTCGAACAGCGAGTCCACGGCCCGGGAAAAGGGGAGGTCAGGCGATGCCTCGGCGGTCACGAATGTTTCGAATCCGCGGTGATTGCCGTACTGAGAAATCATCTTCATTGAATGATATAGTGTATCGAGCGAAGGCCGTACTGCCGTTCACTCCTGATCCCCGGCCGCGCGGGCGTGCGACGGGGATGGCTAATGAATTTGCTATATAAAACAGTATACCATATAACAAATATGTCTCACGAATTGAAATGATAAAATCAGCGTCGTTTTCCGTCAAGTAAAATGGATAACTATTTTAGCAGGGGGCTTGGGTGAAAAACACGCTTCTCAATCACTGTTTTTTCCAGGCCGTTGCGGGTCAGCCAGGTTACGGCATTGACCAGAAGCCGGTTGAAATGCGGGCTCTCGAAGTCTTCGGGCGTGCCGAGCGAGGTGTAAAAAATGCGCTGTTTCCGTTTGAGCACCCGTACCCATGCAACCGGCGGTGAGGCCTTTTCCGTTTTTCCGATCAGCAACGTGATGGTGTCTTCGGCATTTTTTTCATTACGGTAGAGCTTGCCGCGCCACTGCCACGGCGTGATCTTTGCAACAACCGGATGATCCGCGGCCGTTTTCGGGATCGTAATCCTGACCGTTTCGTCGGGGCCGTGTCCGTTGTAGCTGCCGCCGAAGACATCCCGGTCGAATTCGAGCCAGTTCTGGAATGCGTGGCTGGCGGTTCGCATGCCGAGCACCGGCCGGCCTGATTTCACGTAGTCCTGAATCAACTCCAGCCGGTCATTCGGGATGCGGAGTCTCCTGCAGTAGACGACCAGGAGATCTGCGGACCGGAGATCTTCAAGACCCGGCAGCTTCCGGGACTTGTCCGGGGCGAAGGAACGGGTGAACCGCACCCGATATTCCCTTTCCATGTTCTGCTGCCACGCCGCCAGCGATGTGTCCGCGGCATACTCTCGCGACCAGCCGATCAGGTGGATCCTGAGTGAGCCGGGTGCGGCGGCCTTCCCGGTTCCGGGTGCGGCGACCGCGGGAGATGTCGTCTGCACCAGGTACCACAGCAGTACCAGTGGCGCTGTCACGCTTTTTTTTCGCATCATTCTCGTCCTCTCGAAAAGACATTATTTCGCTCCATGGTAATCGAATGCCGGTTCATGTGCCAGGTGACAAATGGTATTGATGGTTCCCCGTTTTCTGCGACAATAGCAAGGTACCGGGTGAGATCATGGTTGAAGAAATCGTCGAATTGATCAGGAAAACATCCGCCGTCCTGCCGGACGACGTGACCGGCGCCCTCCGCGCCGCCCGGGAACACGAGGAGCCCGGCGGGAGGGCGCATACCATCCTGGGATCCCTGCTGGAGAATGCATCACTGGCGTCGGCGGCGTCCGTCCCGATCTGCCAGGACACCGGCACCGCCGTTTTTTACGTCGATCGCCCGGCGTCCGTTCAGGAAGGAACGATCAGGCGGGACATCGTCGGCGCGGTCCGCACGGCCGTCGCCCGGAATTTCCTCCGCCCGAACGCCGTTGATCCCGTCAGCGGGGCCAACAGCGGCGACGGAACGGGAGCGGGAATTCCGCAGATGTATTTTCGTGAATCGAGCGGTGATCGGTTGCGGATACGGCTGCTGCTGAAGGGCGGCGGCTGTGAAAATGTCGGCGCGCAGTATTCCCTTCCCGACGTGCGGCTGGAAGCGGGTCGGGATGCTGAGGGCGTGAGAAGATGCATACTCGATGCCGTCGTTTCGGCCCAGGGGATGGGATGCGCACCGGGTATACTGGGGGTGGGTATCGGCGGCGACCGGTGCGGTTCGCACCGGTTAGCCAAGAAGCAACTCCTCCGCCGGCTGGATGACCTCAACGACGATGCCGTACTGGCTGAACTGGAGGAAGACCTGTTTGCCCGGCTCAACGAACTCGGCATCGGCCCCATGGGGCTCGGCGGGAACACCACGGTTCTGGGTGTCAAGATAGGTGCCGCGGCGCGGCATCCGGCCAGCTTCTTCGTTTCCATTGCGTACATGTGCTGGGCCTTCAGGCGGGGGGGGGTGACGCTGGACGCGGATGGGGTGACCTATGATTGACCTGCAGCTTCCGGCGTCCCCGGAGGCGATCCGGGCACTCCATGCCGGCGACGAGGTGTCGATCAGCGGCAGGATTGTTACGGCACGGGACATGGCCCACAAGTATATGGTTGAACACAAGCCGGCATTTCTGGGCGACCTGTTGTCCCGGTCGATCATCTATCACTGCGGTCCGATCATGAAACGGACCCCGGACGGCTGGGAAGTGATTTCGGCCGGACCGACGACGAGCATGCGCGAGGAGCCCTACGAAGCGGACGTGATCGAGACGTACGGTCCCGCCGGTATCATGGGTAAGGGCGGTATGGGTGAGACCACGATCGCGGCCTGCCGGGCGCATGCCGCCGCCTACTTTCACGCGACCGGCGGGTTGGCTGCCGTACTTGCCCGATGCGTGCGCCGGGTTGAGGATGTGTACCTCCTTGAGGAATTCGGCATTCCCGAGGCGATATGGGTGCTGGATATTGAGCATTTCCCGGCGATCGTTACCGTAGATGCCGGTGGAGATGACCTGCACCGCGAGATACGGCGCGCGGCCGAAGAGCGGGCCGCCGCGATAGTGCGGGAACGTGACCGGAACAAAGGCGATGCCTGACCGCTATCGGCAGGCCTGACGCCGCAAGAGGACGGATTCACGAGAATGAATGATGTCCGCAGACATCCTGAACCCGGTATCGTAATCGAGATGTCGGCGGTCAGCAAACGTTTCCCGGGCACCCTTGCCGTGGATAACGTTGATTTCAGTGCCCGGGCGGGAGAAGTACACGCCATCATGGGTGAAAACGGGGCGGGGAAATCCACCCTCATGAAAACGCTGGCCGGATCGTTCGACGATTACACGGGCACGATACGGCTGGGGGGGCGGGAAGTGGATCTGCGTTCGCCCGCCGTGGCTCGGCGCAGCGGGATCGGCATGGTCTACCAGGAGTTGAGCCTTGCCGCTCCCGTCTCCGTGGCGGAGAACATTCTCGCGGGTCGGCTCCCGCGTCGATGGGGGGGGATCCTGGACCGCCGGGCCTTGTTCGACGAAGCGCGGCGGTGGCTCGATATGGTCGGTCTCGATGTGGACCCCCTGACCGAGGTCGGGGAGTTGAGCCGGCACGAGGCCCAGTTGGTGGAAATAGCCAAAGTACTTTCCGCCGAACCGCGTGTGCTCGTGATGGATGAGCCGACCTCGTCCCTGTCGCGGGAAGAAGTCGAGCGGCTCTTCGGCATTATCCGATCGCTGAAAAACCGCGGCCTGGCGATTATCTATATTTCCCACCACTTGCCGGAAGTCTTCCGTATTGCCGACCGGGTAACAATCATGCGGGACGGGCGGCGCGTGGATACCTGTGCGATCGGGGACGTGGACAGCACGCGGCTGGTGGAACTGATGGTCGGGGGCGCGATGTCCGACCTGTACGCGAAAAGAACACGAGCGCCCGGGCCCGTATTATTCGAAACAGTCGGGTTGACCCGCTACGGTTTTTTTCACAAGGCGTCGCTGCAGCTCCGCCGCGGTGAGATTCTCGGCATCTGTGGCCTCAACGGCGCCGGCCGGAGCGAGCTGGCCCGGTCCGCCTGCGGGATCGATCCCCTCGACGACGGTGCGGTCATCCTGGACGGGGAGGACATCACGCCCCGCGATTATCCCGCCGCGGTGCGAAAGGGCCTGGTCTACCTGCCCGAGGACCGGAAGAACGAGGGCCTCGCCCTGCGGCTGACCATGGGAGAGAATATCCTCTCCGCGATCATCCCCCGCCACTGCAGTTGCGGCGTCTATCGCCCGGGGCCGGGGCGGAGAATCGTGGGAGACATGATTGCGTCTCTGGGGATATCTCCCCCGGAGCCCCGGCGCGAGATGGTGAACTTTTCGGGGGGCAACCAGCAGAAGGGTCTCCTGGCGAAATGGCTGGCGTCAGAGCCGAAGGTGCTCATTCTTGACGAGCCAACGAGGGGGGTCGACGTGAACGCAAAGGCCGTCATACACCGGGCTGTCGCGGACATCGCCGACCGGGGCAGGGGGGTCATTCTTATATCGAGCGATCTGCCGGAACTTGTCGGTCTTTCCGACCGCGTCCTCATCCTGCGGCAGGGACGCATCATCGGCGAAGCCGAGCGGGCCCGCTGCACCGAAGAGCACCTCTTGCTCGCCGCGAACGGGGAAGGGGAGTTGCTGTCGGCATGAATCGATCGAATACCGCGCGCCTGCAGGGGGGAAAAAGCGGCCTTTCGGGGCTCCTGGCGATCCTGGGCATATACGCCGTCGCGCTGGTGCTGCTGCTGATCGGGCGGTATCTTTCCGACGAGTTCTGGAAGGCGGAGAAACTGCTCCAGGCGGTGAAGGACGTGTCGATACTGGGCATCGTCTCCCTGGGCCTGTCGTTCGTCACCTGCTGCGGCCGGTACGTGGACCTGTCCATCCCGGCGATGATGGCGGTTTCGGGCATCGTGTCCGTGGTTCTGCTCCCCGGGGGATTTGTCGTGGCCCTCGTGGGGGGGCTGGCCGCCGGAACCTTGATCGGCCTGGTTAACGGAATCGTAATCGGCTACTTCAGGCTCAATCCCATTATCTGGACACTCGCGGTCATGTCCCTGGCGGATGGGATTACCCGCTGGGCGTACGGGGGAACCTGGGTATACGTCGACGAAGGAACGGTCCCGGGCAGCCTTTTTGCCGGCCTCTACCGGGCGGACATAGGCGGGGCGGTGCCCCTGGCGGTCGTCCTGTTTGTCGCGATGGCGACGGTGACGTATTTCCTCCGCAGCCGTACCGGTTTCGGCAAAAAGGTCAAACTCACCGGTGCCTCCTCCGCGGCGGCCAAACTGAGCGGTATTCCGGTGGGCGGGGTCATCGCGACCGCCTTCGCGATTTCCGGTTTCGCCGCCGCCCTCGGGGGGATCATTATGACCAGTTTCAACATGTACGGCGACGTCGAAAGCGGGCTGACCTATGATTTTCAGGCGATCACCGCCGTGGTGATCGGCGGGACGACCCTGAGCGGCGGGCGCGGCAGCACGATCGGCGTCGTCGGCGGGGTGCTCGTGATCGGGCTCCTGGGAAACGTGATGCCCCTGCTGCCCGGTATCGGCCAGGATGAGCAATATCTCATACGGGGCGGCATCTTTATCGCCGTGGTCGGATTGAGTTCCTGGTTTCTGCGCAAGGGGGGCAGGGACGGTGAATGAGCCGCGTAAATGAACCAACTGCATGACAACATCGCGAACGGACACCGCCGATGGGGGATCGGTGACTGGCTGTACCGCCTGCGGTTGCTGCTGATGACCGCGGCGATATTCGGCCTCATGTCCGCCCTCCTGCCGGGAGTCTTTCCGACCTGGTTCAATATCGGTAATATGCTCCGGGCGACAAGCACTGATGCCTTTGCGGCCGTCGCGTTTACCCTCGTGCTGCTGATGGGCCACCTCGATCTTTCAGTGGGTGCCGCGATGGGTATCGGCGGCGCGTGCGTGATGTATCTTCAGCCCGCGCTGGGGTGGCCCGGGACGCTACTGGCCGTGTCGTGCATCGGCGGCGGTATCGGCCTGGTCAACGGCATCCTGGTGGCGAAGGCGCGGATTAATTCCTTCATCGTCACTCTGGGCATGATGACCATCCTGGTCGGACTGACCCGCATCATACTCGGCGGGGGAAGCGTCTCGCTGGCGGACGCGGATGAGGGCATGAGTGTGGTGGGTATGCTCGATCCCATGATGCCCTGGTCGCCCCGCGTGCTGATGGTGTTTCTGCCGGTGGCGGCGGTTGAGCTGTTTCTCAGGCGTACGCGCGCGGGCAGAAACCTGTTTTTGATCGGGGGGAATGCCGAAGCGGCATGGCATGCGGGGATTGCGGTCGACCGATATGTTATCGGGGTCTTCGTACTCTCCGGTGTTTTGTCGACCATGGGCGGCGTGGTGACCGCCCTCGGTCAGAACACTGCCATGCCGAACCTGGGGGCCAAGACCCTCATGCTGGTGGTTGCGGCGGTCATCGTCGGGGGCACGTCCATGGCCGGCGGGAGGGGAAGCGCGGTCATGAGCGTCGTGGCCCTCTTTATGCTCAACTGCCTGACCAACGGCCTGAGTTATCTTGGGGCCTCCAAATCGGTTAAGCTGGTATCACAGGGGGCCGTGCTGGCGGCGGTGATACTCTATGATGCGGTACGGATGTCCCGGCTGGAAACAACACGAGGACAGCGCAGGGAACTGCTGAAGGAATTCGACTCCCTGCAGGCGGAAAGGACGGAACAGGAAGAAATGACTCCCCGGAAAAAAGAAAACACGCTCGCCATCGTATGCATATCCGCGGTTGCCTGTGTCGCGATCGTTGCGATCGTCGCCATGTGGACGTATACCGTCTACCACGCCTCCCCGGGGGCCGGTCCCGGCGGATCCGTTTCCGCGCCGCGTGATTTCGATCCCCGGGAATTGAAGGCCACCGACGGCCAGCCGCTGATCTGGATCGACCATTCACCTCTCGAGGCTCCTGCCCGGCCCGACGACCCCGAATCGTTGCCCCGGGACGACCTGCTGCACTGGTACGACTATGTCTACGCCGGATGGGATACGCCGAAGCTGCCCTTGCCGGACAGCCCCGGTGACGGTCCCCGGGGCAAAAAGGTCATATCGCTCCAGTACATGGACCATCCCTACTGGACGGGTTACCGGAACGGTATGCGGCGCCTGGCAGATCTGTACGGGATGGAACTGGTTATGATGGAGGCGGGAAACGACAACAAGCTCCAGATGGACCAGGTGCAGCAGGCCATCGCCCAAAGGCCCGACATGGTGATCATAACGCCGGTGGATGCCAAGGGTGCCGTCCCGATGCTCAAGAAACTCCACGATGCCGGTATTCCCACTATCGCGAGCAACCTGCTGCCGGTCGACGAGGGACACCGGTATGTCATCACCTGGACCGGACCGGACGACTGGGGGCAGATGAGGATGCTGGCCCGGGAATTCTCGCGAAAAATGAAGGGCGAAGGGGGCTACTGTATCGTGCGGCACGTTGCGGGAACCAGTTGTTTCCTGTCCAGGACGTGGAGCGTCGTGTCCCAATTGAAGGAGGTTGCGCCGAAGATGACGTGCCTGGATATGCAGACGACCGATCTGGATGCCGAGAAGACCAAGAGACAGGTGTCGGCCTGGCTAAACGAATTCGGCGACCGGCTCAAGGGTATAGTCAGTGCAGACGATTCCAAGGCCCAGATCGGCATTATCGAGGCGCTGAAAGAGGCGGGCCGGGGCGACATTGTGTGTATTTCCGCCGGTTCGAGCGGCACCGGGCTTGATTTTATCAAAAAAGGCCGGCTGCACGCGATCACCTACCAGTCCGCCGAGGCGGACGGGGCGCTGCCCGTAGAGATAGCGGCCCGGTGGTTTCGGGGCGGGACTGTCGACCGCCCGATCTACTACCTGCGGAAGATAATCATAACGCGCGAAAATGTGGAGGATTTCCTTCCCCCCCAGTGGTAGGGGGTATGGTTCGCGACGAGACGGGCTCTTTCAGGAAATCATTTCGCTTGACGGCGGAGAGCGGATTACTTAATCTCTCTCTGCCGTATTTCGGGCTTGTGTTGCCCCCGCTTGGTCCCTCGATGAAAAACCACTATTGGATGGAGAGCGTATTACATGAGCGACATAAAGAAAGAAGAAGGCGCGGCGAAACTTGCGGCCGGGGGCCATGAACTGTCCCTGGATATGATGACCGGCAGCGAGGGGGAGATCGGGATCGACATAACCCGTCTGCGGAAGGAGACGGGCATGATCACGCTGGATCCCGGCTACGCCAATACCGGCGCCTGTGTCAGCAACATCACCTTCATCGACGGCGAGAAGGGCATCCTGCGATACCGGGGATACGATATCGAGGACCTCGCCGAACACTGCACGTTCCTGGAGGTCGCCTACCTGCTCGTTCACGGCAAGCTGCCGAACCGGGAGGAGATGTCTTATTTTTCGAACCTCATGAACCAGCATTCGATGATACACGAGGACATGAGAAGTTTCTTTCGCGGCTACCCTGAGCACGCACACCCCATGGCGATACTCTCGGCGATGGTGGTTTCTCTCTCGACCTTTTACCCCGAACTCGAGAGCGATACCGCCGACGAGAACGTCGACATCACCGTGACCCGGCTGCTGTCGAAGGTCAGGACCATAGCGGCCTTTTCGTACAAGAAATTCGTCGGCGAACCGTACGTCTACCCCCGGCACGACCTTTCGTACTGCTCGAACTTTCTCCACATGATGTTCGATTCTCCCGTAAATCCCCTTGATGTCAGAGACGAGATGGTCGGCTCGCTGAACAAGCTGCTCCTGCTGCACGCCGATCACGAGCAGAACTGTTCGACGTCCGTGGTTCGCTTTATCGGCAGTGCGGAGGCCAACCTGTACGCCTCAATCGCCGGCGGCATCTGCGCCCTGTGGGGGCCGCTGCACGGGGGTGCCAACCAGAAGGTCATCGAGATGCTGGAGGAGATTCAAGAAGCGGGCGGTGACGTCGACGCCGCGGTTCTGCGGGCGAAGGACAAGGACGATCCCTTCCGGCTCATGGGGTTCGGCCACCGCGTGTACAAGGCATACGACCCCCGCGCGAAGGTCGCCAAGAAGGCCTGCCGGGAGATCCTGAATTTCATGGACAAGAACGACCCGCTCCTCGATATCGCCCTCGAACTCGAGCAGCACGCGCTCGAGGACCCCTATTTCAAAGAGCGGAACCTGTACCCGAACATCGATTTCTACACCGGCATCTCGTACAAGGCGATGGGAATTCCCACGAACATGTTCACCGTGCTCTTCGCGCTCGGCAGGCTTCCGGGCTGGATCGCCCAGTGGCTGGAACTGCGGGACGGCAAGCAGCGGATCTGCCGTCCCCGGCAGGTGTACTGCGGTCCGAACCGCCGGGAATTCGTGCCCATTGAAAAACGCGATTAGGTGCCGGGTACCGGGCGGTGAGATGCGGCCTGCTTATTTCCCCGCCCCGGCCCACTCGTCGACGGTCTCGGGCGTGACGACCTCGTAGAGGGCGTCGAACCAGTTGTCCCGGGCGGCTGATATATCGCTCGGCGTGCTGCGCGGCACGACGGCCGATACCACGATGCCCTTTTTCATCAGTTCGGGTATCTGCGTCCCCCGGGGAGCAAAACAGACGAGGGGGGGTAATTTGTTTCTTCCGGTGTCGGGGAACGCGCCGGTATATACCGGTTCCCCCACGAACGACACGACCGCGTCGACGTCCGGGTGCTTCTGCAGTATCTCGTAGGGTCATTTTCTTGCTTGTGACGCAAAGGCTTTCGAGTGAAACCGTTTCACTCGAAATGCCGGTCATACAGCAATTCTGCAAGCTGTAGCCGTTTTTATTCGCTGGTTTAAGGAATAGTATGGTCGCGATCAGCGTGCCTTATTGATGTCGACCCGCATCCCCTCGAGCGGGCCGCCGCCGGCCTCGCAGACGCGCATGCAGAACGCCCAGTCGCCGCCGCCCTGCGAGATCTTGACCAGGAAGGTGTTCCAGCCCTTATCGAGGGCGGCCGTCGCCGTATCCTCCCCGACTTTCAGCGGGCGCGCGGCGTTTTTGGCGTGGACTTTTTTGCCGTTGACCCACACCTGGACGCCGTCGTCGCTGCCCATCTCGAGTGTCACCTTCTTGCCAGCCGGGCAGTAGACGCCGGTCTTCAGGTAGACGGCCCGGTTGGACCCGCCGACCGCCTTGTTCAGGTCGATGACCTTGGGGCCGACGCCCTTGTTGAGCGGCCGCCACTCGGCCTGCGCGTCTTTCTTCTCCGGGGCGAAGGCGGTCTTGAACGCGTCGCCTTGCGTATACGGTCCGCTGATGAGCCAGGTGACGACGAATCCGCGGTTCTTGTCCATCTCGTCGATGATGGATCGGGCCCTCTTTTTTACCCCGGCGTTGTCCGTGCTTTCGATCGCCTTTTTCAGCGCGGCGCGGGCCCGTTCCGGATCGGCCTGGCGGATGTTCGCGGCGATTTCCACCACGGCCAGTGCCGCCTCCGCCTGCACGCCTTTTTCGTCCAGGAGCCCCTCTGCCAGTTGGAGTGCCGCGACGGAATGGGCCTCGGTCAGCCCGCCGAGGACCGCCTTCTTTTCCTCCGGCGTGGACGCCAGTTCAACGGCCTGCCGGTACATTCCCGCCCGCCGCTGGGGTGTTGTATCCCCGGCCATGTTCGCCATGCGGATATAACCCCGGAAGGCGAGGGTCTTGCATACCGGGTCCTCGGTGGTCTTGATTACCTTCAGCAGGTCCGGCGCGGGGGCCGGGTCCGGCCAGCCCTGCAGTGCCTTGACGGCCGCGCGGGCAACGTCCGTGTCTTTCGCATCGAGTTGTCCGCGGACGGCTTCGAGTGCCGCCGTGCCGCCCAGCCTCCCGAGCGTGTTGAGCAGCAGGGGCCTGGTGTCATTATTCGCCTTTTTCACGGCGGGTGCGATCTGCTCGGCGCAGGTGCGGGGATCGTCGGCGCGGAGCGCGGCCAGGGACAGTGCCTTTGCCAGCGCGGGGCGTTCGGCGGTGTCGGCGGGGGACAGCAGCAGCGCGAGTATGCCGGGCACCTGGTCGGGGCCGGCCGCGGCAGCAAGGCCCGTGATCGCCTCCCGCCGGATGTCCGCGTTCTGGTCAGACGCGGCAGTCAGCAGTGCCGGCGCGACCGTCCGGTCCGCCCGGGTCGCCATGACCTTGATGATCCCGGCCTTGACCGCCGCGTCCCCGGATTCCAAAAGACGGCTCATCGCCGCGCCCACGCCGTCACCCCGTATCCTGTTCAGCGTTTCGATCGCGGCCGTGCCGGTATCGCCCCCGCCGGCGGCGGATTTTGCCAGGGCCGGGACGCACGAGGCGTCGCCGAGGACGGCCAGCGCCCTGACGGCGGCGACACGGGTCGCCGCGTCGTCGCTGTCGATCAGCGCGGCGACGGCGGGAGACGCGGCCGTATCCCCCCGCTCGGCAAGCAGGTCGAGCAGTGTTGCGCAAGGTTCCGCGGGCAGATCGTCCAGATGGGCGGCGAGGGCCTTGGTCGCGGCGGTACCGGGCACCTCGACGACATACGTGCCGGCCGCCTTCGCGAGGTCTTCATCCCCGCGTTTCAGCAGCGCGACCAGTTGATCGACCGCCTTCTCTTTTTTCGCCATGACGATGCCCCGCAGGGCGGCGATCCTGATCATCTTCGTGTTATCTTCGTCGAAAAGCCGGTCGTAGACCTTCGCCGCGGCGTCCGCGTTTCCGCCGGCGAGCATGGTGTCGGCGCACTTCAACTGGGCATCCCGCGCCTCGACGGCGAGACCGGCGGGCAGTTTCGCGCCGGCCAGCGCCGCACAGGCGTCTTTCCCGCCGATATTCCCCAGCGCGCGGATCGCGGCGCGCGCCGTCGCCTTGTTTTCGAGAAGCTTCGCCAGGGCGACCGCGGCCTGCGGATTGCGGCGGCGGCCGATGGAATCGATGATTCCGATCTTCAGGTCACCGTCGGTGTTGTCGATCGCGGCGATCAGTGCGGCGCCCGCCTCCGGGTACGGCAGGCGGGTCAGGGCGAAGCGGGCCATGTGCGAGAGCTTTTCGTCCGCCAGGAGCGCGGACAGGGCGGGGACGGAGGCCTTCGTCCCCATGCGCCGCAGCATGCGGCAGACGAACTGTTTTGCGGGATATCCCGCCGCGTCGGATGCCAGTATCGGTATGAGCTTTTTCTCGATTGCCTCCCGCGCGGCCGGCGTTCCGGCGTCGCGTATCTTTCGGGCGATCGCGGCGAGGGGTTCGCGGCTCGCCGTCCAGTCGTACGCGGCGAGGTCTTCGTACACGTCGCCCCCTGCGGACGTCATGCACAGGAACAGGGCGGCCGATATCACTGTCGTCTTTTTCATGGTGTGTTCTCCACGTCGCTGTTTCGATTCATTGCCGGGCACCGCGGTATTACGAGAGCTTCCACGGCTCGCGGTAGGGCCTGCCGAGCAGCGCGGCGGCCGCCGGGTCGTCGATGATCTCCTCGGTGTCCGGGTTCCACCTGATCTTCCTGCCGGTCAGCATCGCGATCTCCCCGAGCAGGCCGACGCTGATCGAGCGGTGGCCGACCTCGGCCGGGCAGATCGTTTCCTTCCGGCTGATGATGCAGTCGATGAAGTTCCGCTTGTGCCCTCCGCTGTTATACAGCTTGATCTCGCCGGCCCCGATTTTCTCCCGCAGGAGACTCTTGGGTTCGGCGTCGATCTTGCCGCGCTTAACGTATATCCAGCCGTCCGTGCCGATCCACTTCGTGCCCTGGGGATTCACCTTGTTGTTGGCGACGTTGATCGCGACGCCGCCGGGGGCGGTGTTGATTCCCGCGCCGTCGCGGTACGTGCAGGTGAAGTTGTACTCGGTGGGAGCGTCGTACAGACCCGTCTTCGGGTAGACGCCTTTACCCGCGATTTCCACGGGGCCGGTGCGGTCCAGTCCCACGCCCCAGTGGGCGATGTCGACATGGTGCCCGCACCAGTCCGTGAGCTGCCCGCCGGAGTAGTCGAGGATCCACCGCCAGTTCCAGTGAGGGCCGAATCCCTGGTAGGGGCGTTCGGGTGCGGGCCCCAGCCAGCAGTCCCAGTCGAGTGTCCCGGGCGGCTCGACGGGCTTGGTGCTGCCGCCCCCGCCGCCGGTGGGCAGGCCGACCTCGATCCGGTGGACCTTGCCGATCCGCCCGTTGATCACCAGTTCGCACGCGAAACGGAACTGCCCCCCCGATCGCTGCTGGCTGCCGGTCTGCCAGATCCGCCCATACCGGTGGACCGCGTCGCACATCGCCCGGCCCTCGCGGATGCTCCGGGCAAACGGTTTCTGTCCGTGGATGTCGCACCCGGCCTTGGCCGCCGCGATCGCCGGCAGGGCGTGCCAGTGGTCCGGCAGGGCGGTCATCACCGCGTCCGGCGCGTGCTTCTCCAGCAGATCCCGGAAGTCCGGGTAGGTCTTGCAGTCCGTGTTTCCGTACCGCTTGTCGACGAGTCCCTTCGCGCGGTCCTGGTGCTTGGTGTCCACGTCGCAGACCGCGACCATCCGCACCCGCCTGTCGCCGAGGAACCCCCGCAGGTCCCCGGTACCCATTCCCCCGACGCCGATGGCGCCCATCAGGATCTTGTTTGAGGGGGCATCCGCGCCGAACACGCGCGCCGGCACAATGACGGGCAGGGCCGCGGCGCCGGATGCCTTGAGAAAACGCCGCCGATTACACGTACGGTTCAAAGACATGATCGTATCTCCTTATCCTTTGCAGGTTGCAGGTATTATCGCTAGACAAAAAAATGGTAACCCCGCGGATTGCGATGTATTCATCCATTGATTCCGTAAGAGATATGTCAGCACAGGGGGTGGATTATACTGTACGCTTCCGCGGTAATCCTGTAGATTGTCACCAAGTTACAGCACGATATCACAATGCCATTTTCGCAGGTTTTCCGATGAGTATCGAGGCAAAAGGAGAACATTATTTCGGCCCTTCCGGATTTCCCGTAACGGTGAGGGCCATACGGGGGGAACAAAAAGATCAACATCAGTATGATCTGACCGACAAACCTCATCACCACGATTTCTCCGAGCTGGTTATTATCACGAACGGGCACGGCCTGCAGTGGATACAGGGTCGGGATTATCCGGTGTCGGGGGGAGACGTCTTCCTGCTGAAGGGCAGGGAGGAACACTACTTCAAGGCCCGTGAAAACATAGAACTCTACAACGTCATGTTCGACCCCGCGCATATCCGCCTTCCCGTCAAGGAACTCAAGCAGATCCCCGGCTACCACGCCATGTTCGTCCTCGAACCGAGTTACCGCAAGAAACACCGCTTCGAGAGCCGGCTGCACCTTGGTTCCAAGTCCCTGGTGAGGGCGGAGACCATCGCCGAACGCATGCTGCGGGAATGGCAGCGGCGGGCGGTCGGATACGAGGCGGCCCTCCTCGGAATGCTCGTGGAACTGATGACCTTTCTGGCCCGGGAGTATTCCCGGACCCGCACGACCGAGGGCAAGTCTCTGCTCCGCATCGGAATGGTCCTCGGCGAACTCGAGCGCGACTTCACCCGCCTCTGGAGCCTCGCGGAGATGGCCCGGCTCGCGCACATGTCGCAGAACAACCTCCTGCGGATATTCAGGGAGGCCACCGGCACGACGCCCGTCAGCTACCTGATATTCCTGCGGATACAGAAGGCGATGCACCTGCTGAGGAATACCGATATGCCGGTGACGGAAGTGGCCTACAGGGCCGGGTTCAGGGACAGCAACTACTTTGCCCGCCAGTTCCGCAAGAAGGTGGGCCAGTCGCCCAGCCGGTACCGCAGCAGTTTCACGAAATAAGGTGTGGGGTGCTTTATATATCGGTTACACGCACCGCTCGAGGATCGCGCGGATTGTGTCCGCGGTATAATGGTCGTAGCCCCACAGGGCCTTCATGCCCTCGACGTTTTCGACGACCCGCTCTATCTCTCCGGGGTCTATCTCCGCGTCCGCGAAGCTCGTCGGCGCGCCGATCTTCTTGAACCAGTCCCTGAGGGCGGCTATGCCCGCGGCGGCGGCCGCGGCCGGGTCGTTTTCGGCGATCCCGAATACGTGTGCCGCGAAACCGGCGGTCCGGGCCGGCTCCTGTTCGGCATTCCATTCCATCCAGGCCGGCATCACGATCGAGAGTGTCGCCCCGTGGGCGAGGTCGAAGAATGCGCTGAGCGGGTGGGCGATCATGTGCGACGGCACGCCGACCGCGCCCGCGCCGGCGAACATCAGGCCGTTCCACGCGAGCGTGGCCGCCCACATCATCTCGGCCCGGCCGTCTTTACGTTCCGGGTCGGCGAGTATGTTCTCGGCCGATTCCATGATCGTCTCGATCAGTCCTTCGGCGTACCGCTCGTTGATCGGCAGCCACCGCTCGCGGTGCGTCATGTAGGGTTCCATGAGGTGGGAGATGGCATCGACAGCGCCGCACGCCGTGTGGTAATCGGGGACCGTGCAGGTCAGTTCGGGGTCCATGACGGTCACCCGCGGATGGAGATGGGGATCGATCAGGCCGAGCTTTTTGCTGTCGTCCTCGTTGGTAATGACCGTACCGCCGTTCATCTCGGTGCCGGTGGCCGCGAGCGTGACGGCGGCGACCAGGGGCAGGGCCCCGGTCGGTGTCGCCTTCTGGAGGTAAAAGTCCCAGACGTCGCCGTCGGCGACGACGCCCGCGGCGATGGCCTTGGCCTCGTCGATGACGCTGCCGCCGCCCACGGCGACGATGAAGTCGACGCCCGACTCGCGGGCCAGGGCGATTCCCTCGCGGGTGTGGGACAGGACCGGGTTCGCCCTGACCCCGGGGAACTCGACGAATGCGACGCCGGCGTTGTTCAGGGACGCCACGACGCGGTCGTAGGCGCCGCTTTTCTTGATACTCGACTGTCCGTATACGAAGAGAGCCTTCGAACCGACCGCGGCCGCCTCGGTGCCGATCTCGGTGATGCGTCCCTCGCCGAAGACGATCTTTGTCGGGTTGCAGAAAACGAATGGCTGCATGGTGTTCTCCTGGCAATAAAAAAGTTTTGCTCAAACGGGTAGTACAAACAGGACCGCGAGCTTACATGGTTGCTGCCGGGGAAGCAAGAGCGTATTACTCGGTCGGCCGGTACCACAACGACCGCCAGTACTGCCGGTCAAGCTCGTAGCAGTCGACGGGGTCCGTTTCGATATCGAAGGACGCGTTCAGGACGCCGTAGCGCTTCATCTCGCGGATGTATTGCGGCGGGGGCTTGAAATGCGGCATGTCGAATCGCCCGATTTCCTCGAGGCGATCCTTGCCGGCCGCGATATGGGAGCGCATCGCCGTGTAACCGGGATCGGCGGTGTCCGCGAAGACCACCGCCGGGGCATCTTCCCCTTTTTTGAGCGACTGTTTGCACAGTTGCAGGCCGCCGGCCTTTTTGGCAAGCGGGGCCAGCAGCAGCAGCGACTGTTCCGGCCGGGAGAGGTTGAACATCAGGTGGCGGGAGAATCGCAGCCGCTTGTCGTTCCAGTCGGGCCGCCAGAACGAGAGCCCGATTTCGTCGGAGATGCTGCGGGGCAGGGGGAGCTTCAGCAGTTTCTTGTGACACTCGAGGCACCGCTTCTCGACCGTCTGCCGGAAACCGGCGGCGGTCGGCCACTTCTCGTCGCGGTTGACCAGCCGGTTCTGGATGTAGCCGCCGATCGCCCCGTTGCCCAGCGCGGCGTAGGTCCCGGGGTAGGCGGCGGCCGACTCGATCCAGTAGCGGATCATGTCCCGCTCGCGGGCGGAGAGGGTGACGTCGTGGTGGCTGCCGTCGATCTTTTTCATCAGGGGGCTGGCCGCCGTTCCCAGCGCCCGCGGGGGATAGTTGCTTTTCGGGCGGTTGCGGCCGTCGGCGACCTGCTTCCTGATCGTGAGGGCCGCGTAGCTGAGGGAGAACATCGGGCCCCGGTCGCCGGTCAGGGTGACCCCGCCGCACCGCTTTTCGCAACGGTGGCACTTGACGCAGTGCTTCTCGAGGATCGGCTGGATATCCCGGGGGAAATCGAACACGTCGGGAATGCCCTCGATGGGCTTCGGCGCGCTGGCCGGCCGCTGCATGGCGTCCAGCCTGGCGAGGTCCTTTCTCATGGCCCCGGTGCTCGTCCCGCGGGCCTCGTGGCATCCGACGCAACTGGTGACCTCGCCCGGCATGACCGTCAGGAAGCTCTGCATCCGCTTGACCGACAGGTCGTTTTCGTCCAGGGCGACGAAAAACAGCGCCCGGTTGGCGGGCAGTTTCATGTACGCCGAGCCGTCCTTTTCGACCGGAACGGTGCCCACTATCCGCTCGAGGGTGAACGTGCCGCCGTAGCTGATCGGGTCCATGCCCCCGGTGAAATTGATCGGTTTCGACAGGGTTTCCAGAACCAGGAGCTTCTTGATATCGCCCTTCTCGACGCCGTCCATATTCCGGCCGAAGTAGGCGTCGATGAGAATCAGTTCGCCGGTGGCGGACGAGGGGTCGACCCGGGAGGGTATCACCCGCTCCCGTTTCCGGGAGACCAGCGGGCGGGGCTCGTGCAATTCGCAGCGGCCGCCGAATTGCTTCGGCAGGGAATAGACCTTCGCCGTCCCGCCCGCGGCGTCCATCAGGAGGAGGTCGCGGCCGATCGCGACCAGGAAGGCATCCTCCGTCAGGGGCCAGGGGTCCCGGCAGTTGCCCTGTTTCGAGACGTCCCGCATCGCCGACAGGTCGTCGGGGCCGTGCCGATCGGTGACGATCGCGACGTGGCCGGCGTGCTCCCGGCGGCCGTGGCCGGGAGACCGGATCATCAGGACCTTCTCGGTGCCCGGGATGGGCTTGGCGTCGATGAAGACGTTGCCGGCGTGCATGTTGCCGAAGTAGACCATCTGGCCGGTGCCGTCCGGGTTGGCGGTCCAGAGGTGGTGATAGTGGACCTGGCTGCGGTCGACGTATTCCCACCGCTGGTAGAGGATCCTGCCGTCGGGCAGGACCCAGGGCGTGTTGTCGTGCTCGATATTGGCCGAAATCTGGCGGATGTTCTTGCCGTCGGCGTCGCAGCGGTAGAGGACGCCGACCTGGGTGAGCCAGCAGTTGACCCACCGCTTGCACCGGCCGGAGACGAACATGATCCCGCCGCCGGGGAGCCAGCAGGGCTCGATGTCGTCGTAGATGCCCTCGGTCAGTTGCCTGAGATTCGAACCGTCGGCCTTGATCGCATGCAGGTGAAAGGTCTTCTCCCCGGCCTTCCGCCACGAAAAGAGGATGGTCTTCCCGTCGTACCCGACGGCCGGGTCCCGCACCGATCCCTTCGGGTCATCGACCAGGATCGTCGTCTTTCCCGTCTCCACGTTCAGCGTGCACAGCCGGCCGCCGGCGCGGTAGCACACGCGGTTCTCGTCGGGGGCGTAGTAGGCGAAGTTGGCGTACCAGTGGCCGTCGACACCCGGTTCGCGTGCGGCGAAGACGATCTTCCGTATCCCGCATGTTTCGAAGACGCCCGCGAGGGCGGCCCTTCTTTCTTTTGCGGCCTTCCGTTCCGCTTCCTCGATCACCGTCCGGATTTCTTTGCCGGGCAGGTCCACTTCCCAGATTGAACAGAGTTTATACGGGCCCGCCTTGATACAGTGTACACGCAGATACCTGCCGCTGCCGCCGAGGGAGTCGAACCGGTCCGTTCCGCCCGCGGCATTTTTCTTGTGGGCGAGGGATTTCCAGTGTTTTCCGTCGTCGGAGACCTCGATGCGGTATTCGGCGGCGTACGCGCGTTCCCAGCGTATGTGCACGTCGTTGACCGGCATGGTTTTTCCGAGGTCGATCTGCAGCCACTGCGCACCACCCGGCTTGCTTGCCCAGCGGGTCTTCGGGTTGCCGTCGAATGCATACGCGGGATTGTAGTCGCCCGGGTGTACCGAGGAGGCCGTGACCGGAAAGGGGGTGTGTGCCCCGGCCCCCGCGATACCGCAGATGAATGCCGCCAGGAGCGAGGCGTATTTCATAATGAAACTCCTCTGCGATTGGAAGATCGATGCGGTTTTTCCAACCCATCGCATTGTAACGCAATTCAGGATTTTGTCGACGATCAAACCGGCCGGGCGGCACGAGGGTTGCGTCGGGGGTGGGCACTTCGTATATAATTACCGGTGAGATGGGAAAGAACGGTGACAACCCTGCCGCGGAGAACCTGACCGCGACCCTGTTCTCGAAGGACGGCTGGAGCGGGGTGCGCCTCGGACGCTACACCATAGAGGAGCACCTCGGTGCCGGGGGCATGGGGAGGGTGTTTCTCGCCGAAGACGTGATCCTGAAGCGCAAGGTTGCCCTGAAGGTCATCCAGGAGGATTTCCAGCAGGCGCGGGAATCCGGCCGGCTGGAACTCTTTCTCCGCGAGGCCCAGGCCGTCGCCAGGCTCCAGCATCCGAACGTGGTCAGCGTCTACGACGTGGTCCACAAAAAGGGCGTGGTGGCCATTGCGATGGAGTACGTCGCCGGCGGGACCCTGGACGACCTGGTGGGAAAGGGGAAAACACTGTCGGTGTTCGAGACCTGCCGGCTGGGTGCGGAGGCCGCCGAGGGACTCGCCTGCGCGCACGAAAACGGATTGATCCACAGCGATGTCAAGCCGGCCAACCTGATGTTGTCGAAAGAGAAACAGTGCAAGGTGGCCGATTTCGGCGTCGTCCGCGCTATGAGCGGCGGACCGGATCTCCACGAGGGCAAGATCGTCGGGACGCCGTACTTCGTCTCGCCGGAAGTGATCCGCGGAGAAAACCCGTGTCCGGCGTCCGACATCTACGCGCTCGGCATCATCCTGTGGATGGCGCTCGCGGGGAAACCGACGTACCGGGCCAAGAGCATGAAGGAGATGTATCTGAAGCACCTCCATGCCCCGGTGCCCGATATCGAAAAGTATTGCTCGGATGTTCCCCCTTCACTCAAGGAACTGATCGGCGCATGCCTGCACAAGGACCCGGACAAGCGGATCGCCGACGCCGCGGAACTGGCGGGACGGCTCCGCGATATATCAACCGAGCATGAACGAATAGCCGGTTCCGATCTCGCGCGAATCAGCGCCGTGGTCGGTGACACGGCCATCTCCTCTCCCCTCGGCGGATCGGCCCCCGGCGGCGCGGGGATGCCCCACGCGCGGACCGGGATTACCACCGCCGTGCCGGCGGCGGATGTGAAGGCCCGCAAGCGCAGGTTGCTGCTCGCGGCCGGGGCGGGGGCGGGGCTGCTCGTGCTGGTCGGCAGTATCGTGTTGATCGCCGGTCTTGCGGGCGGCGGCCGCGACGGCGACGGCGGGAACAACACCGCGTCTGCGGACCGGCTGCCTCCCGGTGCGGCGATGGGGTCGGGTGCCGGCGACAGGGAGGATTACTACGAGCCGGTTCAGCCTGCCGGCGCGTCGGCGGGCGCGACCGCCGCCACCCGCCCGGCGACGGACCTGTCGGCGGACAGTTTCGCCCTGAGCAGCGACGAGCCCCTCGGCGCGGACGACATGGTGTTTTTTGAAATCGGCGACACGGGAACACTCACCTGGGACGACGCGAGCATCAACGGCAACGGGGCGAAGCACGAGCGGCAGGGGGACCGGCGGTGCATCGGGAGCTGGAAGGATACCAAAACATCGGTCTCGTGGGACGGCGTGCTGTTCAAGAAGGCCGGGCTCTACGAGGTTACCGTCGTCCAGGCGGTGGGCCGCGCGCATAACGGGAAGCCCGGGAGCGAGTACTTTGTTGCGGTCGGCGACCGGCGGATCGAGGGCGTGGCGGTTGACACCGGAAAGTGGTCGAACTTCAAGCCGGTCACGCTGGGCGGGATCCGGATCGACACACCCGGCAAGCGCCGGGTCCTCTGCCGGCCGCTGACCGTCAAGGGCACCGGTGCGCTGAACCTCCGTGAGATCAGGTTCCGCCGCCTGCCCGAAAAGAACCGCGCTTCGCCGGACGGCCGGTTCCTGGCTTCCTGCAAGTGCGGCAGCGACACGTTCGACGAACTGGACGCGCCCGATGACCCCGGCGCTTCGTATCGCGAGGGGATTAAGCGGTTTACCTGGTGGGACCGTCACAACACCAGCGAGTGGATCGAGTGGGACTTCGGGGGCAGCGGTAAACGCGCCCTGTCGTCGGTGGGCGTCTACTGGTTTGCCGAGACGGCCGCCGTCACCACCGCGAGCGTTTTCTGCCGCCCGCCGAAGCAGTGGAAGCTGCTGTACAAGAAGGGGGACGAGTGGAAGGAGGTCCGGCCGCTCGCCGGTTCGCCGTACGGGACGAAAATCGACCGGTTGAACGTGGTCCGCTTCGAGGAGATCGAAACGACGGCGATACGGATCCGCGCCGATCTGCAAAACAACCGGTCCGCGGGTATTCTCCGCTGGCGGGTCAATCCCAAGGGCGGATCGGGGGGGAAGGGTACCGCGGTCGCGGCCGGAAAGAAAGGAGATGAGCCGCAGCAGGCGGTCCCGCAGAATCCGTACCGCCACCCCGCGTTCGAAGGCAATGAGTATACAGCTTCCCACGAGGGCGACGGCTCGGTGTTTGCCCGCCTCAACCGGCCCGGCAGGCCCCTGTCGTCGGCCGACGAATCGATGGGGCGATTTTCCTGGTACGACAAAAAGGGGACCGGGGAGTGGATCGAGCGATCGTTCAGGAATCCCGTGAAGATCGATACGGTCAAGGTCTACTGGTTTGACGATGCGGTCACCTGCCGGCCGCCGGTGTCATGGAAGCTGCTCTACCGTGACGGCGGAAGCTGGAAGGAGGTTGTACCCGCGAACGGCTCCGGCTGCGGTGTCGGGTCCGACCAGTACAACATCGTGCCGTTCACCCCGGTCGAGACCGATGGACTCAGGATGGAGGTTACCCTGCAGGAGGGATTCTCCGCGGGCATCATCCGGTGGCAGGTCAGGGCCGCCCGGTAAAAAAAAGGGGACGGGAGTCTTTTTCGGGTTTGGAGTTTGTTTTGCGTGGTCGGCCCCTGGGACGAACGGTCCATTCCAGGCCAAAGCGGTCTATGGTTTTCTTTTTCCAATCTTCTGCCCCGTAAGGCTCTCCGCGGGTGACACTTCGTCTGAGTGCTTCCAGTTCTGTGCGTCTTTATGAAATAATCGAATGCGCGCATTTGAACGGTTGAGGACGTGATAGACGAACCCGCCCTGAATGGAACGTGCTCGACGTGGCATGAGATTACTGTATAAATCTCGAATCTTTCGTCAACCCAAAAGGTACCCGTTTCCTCTATCTTTTTATCATCAACCGAAAAAGACTCCCGTCCCCTTTTTACTGCAGACGGCTCCGCTTCAGCCCAAGCTCGTAGACCACCTCGTTGTCGATCGTGATGCACCGGAAGGTGACCGTCGGGTCCGCGGCGGCGAGGTCGAATGTCAGGAGGCCGAAGTAGTTGCCCTTGTTGTATGAAAACAGGGCCTTCTTTCTCGTGCCGTGCGTGTGGTTGTTCGTCAGTTTCGAGGTCTCGAACTCGTAGATCGTGTAGCCCTTCGGCCGCTTGATCTCGTAGACGTCCGTCCGGTGCCGGTCGGCCGAGAGGAGGATCACGCCGCCGATGTTGTTCCGGTCGATCAGGGAGAGTATCTCTTCCCGCTCCTCTTTGACGCCCCACCAGGAATCCTTGCCGCCCTTGTCCGCGTGGCGGGTCCACAGGGTTCCGGAGGCGATGACCTTGAATGTCGCCTTTGACGCCGCGAGTTTCTCCAGCAGCCACTTTTTCTGAACCGGGCCGAGCATCGTGCCCTTCTTGAAATCACGGTAGTAGCGCCCGTCGGTCATGAAAAAATCCACGTCGCCGATGGAGAAGTCGAACCAGCACCCCGGTTGTTTTTCGCCGCCCCCGAAATACGGGTTGGGCCAGTTTTCGCAGAAGACTTTCCACGTCGCCGGTTTCCACGCCGGTTTGAAGGGGTGGAGGCCGCCCGCGCAGTCGTTTTTGCCGAAGTCGTGATCGTCCCAGATCGCGTAGATCCCGCAGGTGGAACTCAGCGCCCGGTATTCCGGTCTGAGCTGGCGCCGATAGTAGTAAGCGCGTTGCTTGTTGCGGAAGCGGGGGGTGTCGATGTAGACATTGTCGCCGAGTAAGAGAACGGCGATCGGGTTCCGCGCGGCGATCGTTTTCCATATCCGTTCCTTCGGCGGATTGTAGCGGGCGCCGCCGCCGAAACCGACGTGGAATGTGACCTTCTGTCCGGGGGCGGGAAAGGTCCTGAACGAGGGGAGCGTTTTCGAGAATACCGGTTTTTCGCCGACGATGACGTTGTACCGGTACGCGGTGAAGGGCTTGAGACCCGCCAGCCGGGGCGCGGCGGTCAGGTCGCCGGCGGGGGCGGTCTTCACCGTCTCGGACGTGATCGCGCCCGGCGGGCTGTCGCCTTCCGCGGCGACGATGCGAACCGTCGTCGGTTCGGTGGTTCGCACCCAGATGGTCGCCGCATCGGCGGTGACGTTTCCGACGACGGGGCCGCCGAAGAGCAGGAGGCCGTGTTTCTTTACCAGCGCCCGGAACGCCGGGCGGTCGTACGTTTTCCCCAGCGACCCCTCCCGGTCCGCGCCGTTGTAGATCGTTTCGATCAGGTAGCGGTCGACCTCCCCGAGGACGGGCGTCTCATTCGGCGTGGGTATGGGCGGCTTGGCCGCCGCGGGCGGACATGCCGCGAAAAAGATGAAAACATACAGCATGAGGGTGCCTGTTGCGTGACGCATGGTAGTTACCTCGATGAGTGGTTTAAAATGACGCGCTTCACCGCCGCGTTGTCGCACCAGGCGTTCCCGCTGCCCGGCGCGGTTTTTTCCATGAAGACGACCGCGGATGTCGCGTTGCTGCCGGTTGTGAATTCCAGTACCTTCCGTGTCCAGCGGCTCGCGGTGACGGCGGCTGATACGGCGGGGCCGCCGAAGCCCTTCGCGCCGACGCTGACCGACTCCTTGTTCCCGGAAACCTTGGCCCAGGCCGAAAGTTCATACGTCGTCTCCGGTTTCACCGGGATCTCCTGTTCGACGCCGTCCCGTCCCCCGCCCAGGCGGAGTTCCCGCTTCGAGGTGCCGGTGGGCTCGGCCTTCCCCTTCCCGAAATTGTTTCCCCAGCCGTTGCCGGGGGTGAGCTTCGCGCTGGCGGCCCCCGTCTTACGCCAGTGCTCGAGCGTTTCCCGTTCGAAGCAGGCGTTGTGCAGAAGGTTCATGCCGGCGATGTCCGGGCGCCGGAGAACGGGCGTTGTCACCGTGCGGGAGAAATCGTGGCCGGCGTCCCACGGCGTCCGGCCGCGGGGGAAAGCGCCGATGTCCGGTGATGTTTCGCCGGCCGGAGTGATGCCGGGGATGGGCGTCCCGGCATTCACGGCCTTGGCGTTCTCGGCCGGCGTGAAGTCACCGCCGGACGGATTGCGGAGCCGGGGCTTTTTTGTCACGAGGTTATTCTGAACGATCGCGTGCCCGGGGAGCCGAACCTTCTCATTGAAGATGTTGTTCGCATACCGGCAGCCGAACAGATCGTTCCGGCGGCTGTGATCGAACGTCGAGACGCGGCCCGTTTTCCAGCAGGTGTTGTTGGCGACGATATTGTGGTAACCGGGGTTGTTGATCCGGATCGGATCCATGCCCACGTTCCAGACAACATTGTGGTGGACGATCGCGTTGTGACTCAGGTGGTCGAAGTAAATCCCCATCGCGCAGTGCGGGGCGTGGTTGTCGTGGACCAGGTTGTAGCGGATCACCGTGTTGCCGAAGTCGGTGTTGTGGCCGTAGGTCATCCCCAGGTCGGATGTCAGCCAGCCCGCCTCCGACAAATCGTTGTGCTCGATGAGGCTTTCGGAGAGGCCGTGGATATTCACCAGGTCGCGGCCGGAGTGGCGGATGGTGTTCCAGGCGACGACGTGCCGCCGCCCCCGAATCGCCGCCGTCCCCCGCCACTTGGCACCGTAGTTGCCGTGGTGCACGTAACAGTTGATCAGCCGGTTGTCCGTTCCCCGCATGTCCACCACGCTTCCTGAGCACCAGGCGAATTCGCAGTCGCGCACCGTGATGTGATTGCCGTGTATGAGGACGCCCGACCGGCCGCCGAGGTCCTTTTCGTACGAATGTCCCGCGTATCGGCCCGCCAGACCTTCGAGCAGGAGGTGCGATGATTGTTTGTCGGTCAGTATGCCCCCCGCCCGGAAGCGGAGGTTCGTGACGCGCACGTGACTGCGACCGGTGAGGTCGACGGCGTGAAGACGTTGCTTGGCCGCGACCGCCATTGCGGCCGGCTCAGTGTCCGCCGGCGGCACGAGATGCACCCGTCCGTTTTCACGGTCAAGCCACCACTCGCCGGGTGCATCCAGGGCTTCCCGGATACCCATCAGGACGTACGGGTTGCCCTTTTTCGGCCGGTACCACCCCTTCGCCTTTTTCTTGTCGAATGTCAGGGTGTGGGTCCGCCGATCCCAGGCGGTGACGCGTGCGGTCCAGCATATCCACTCCGATCCGCCCGCGCACCACAGCAGCGCGCCCTTCCAGGCGTTCTTCCCGCCGGGTATGTTCGGGTCCGTAATCGTGTTTTCGGTGCCCGTCCGCACCCGGGCACGGAGGTGTCCTTCAAGGAGCCCGCCGGTGTTGTTCGGCCACCGCGCCTCCGTGAGCATCCGGTCGCCGGCGAAGAGCTGGTTGCCGTCCTTGAGATCCCGGGGGAGGGGGGCGGACCATCTGCCGTCCGGTTCCCGCTTCCAGCCCTCGAGGCGATCGGCGCCGGTGATGACCGGCCGTTCTTTCTTGTAGCCGGTGAACGTGAGAGGCTCGGCCGCGGTTCCGTCGCGGGTGGGGCGCAGGATTTCGCGGTACACGCCCCCGCGCAGGTAACAGGTATCGCCGGCGCCGGCAACCGCGGTCGCTTTCTTGAGCGTGCGGAAGGGGCCGTCGTCGCCGGACCGCGCGGCTGCACGGCCGGACCAGTCGTCGTTGCCGTCGGGGGAGACGTAGTAGTGTGCACCCTGCGCCGAATGGAGAGCGGTAAGGATCATAACGGCAACCGCGGTCGGGGCGGCGGGATTGGCTTTTCTCATGATTACGCTTTCAGTCGAGCGGTTGAAACGACGGCGTTGATTATGCGGTATCCGCCGGGCGGTTATCAAGGTTTTTTCGCTCCCGTCATGCCCGACCTTTCATATACGGCATAACGTTGTATAGTATTCGTCCGGGCAGACGGCGTCAGCTTGTACCCCTAATGAAAGGCCACGATACCATGCCGACGGATGTAGCCGCTATCGGATTGACCCTTCCCGAGATCCTCCTCCCCGCCGACGGGGTCGACCTCCGGAAGTGGTCGGTGATCGCCTGCGACCAGTTCACCTCCGACCGGTCGTACTGGGAAGCCGTGGAGCGGTCGGTGGGGGATGCCCCGTCCACGCTCAGGATCACGCTCCCCGAGGTCTATCTTGAAGACGACGACCGCGAGCAGCGGGTCGAAGACATCAACCGGACGATGGACGAGTACCTCGACGCCGGGCTCCTCGTTTCCCGCCAGCCGGGGTGGGTCCTGGTCGATCGGTCGACGCCGCTGGCGGCGTCGCGGAAGGGCCTGGTCCTCGCCGTCGACCTCGAATCGTACAGTTTTCACGAAGGAGCGGACGCCCTGATCCGTCCCACGGAGGGCACGGTGCTGGACCGCTTGCCGCCCCGGATGGCAATCCGCCGCGGCGCGAGCCTGGACCTGCCGCATATCCTCCTGCTGATAGACGATCCCGGGCGGACGGTCATCGAGCCGCTCTTTCAGCGCCGCGACGGCATGGAGAAACTGTACGATTTCGATCTCCAGCAGGGCGGCGGACACGTCGCCGGCTGGTTCGTGGACGGCGAAACGGCCGCGTCGACGGCCGCCGCGTTTGAAGCGCTCGTCGACGACGGGCTGCTCTTCGCCGTCGGTGACGGCAACCACTCACTCGCGACCGCCAAGCAGTTGTGGGAGGAGCGGAAAAAGCAGGGCGCGGCTGACGACGATCCGGCCCGGTACATCCTCCTGGAAGTCGAGAACATACACGACCCGGGGCTCGCGTTCCACCCGATCAACCGGGTCCTCTTCGGGGTCGACGCCGACGACCTGGTCGCCGCCATGGAGTCGGCCCTCGGGGGGGCGTTTGCCGCGGGCCCGGCCGGCTCCTGCAGGCCCGACGGGCGCACGCACTCCGTGGGGATCACCGCCCGCGGCAGGGAGGGGGTCGTAACGTTCACTGCTCCGGGCGACCGGATGACGGTGGAATACGTCCAGGATATCCTCGACGAATACCTTTCGGCCCATCCCCCGGTCTCCATCGACTACGTCCACGACGAACAGCCGGTGCGCGACCTCGCCGGGGTGGAGGGGAACGCGGGGATCTTTCTGCCTCCCGTCGACACGGCCGCGTTCTTCGACCGGATCCGGACCGTCGGTCCCTATCCGCGAAAGACCTTTTCGATCGGCGAGGCCCACGAGAAGCGCTACTACATCGAGGCCCGGCGGCTGAAGACGAATTGAGGACGCCCATGGTGCCCCGGCGGCTTTTGCGGCCGGCCGGATCGCCTGCTATACTAGAGCTGGTTTCATAACTTGCTTTGGTAGCGAAAGCGAGGTATTTTGTCGATCTGGCAAGGAACGGAAACGACGACATATTAAGGAAATATGTCGAGTTTTCGTGACGCCGCCAGACGGCAAAAGAGCCGCTTGTAGTCCAAATTGAAGTTATGAAACCAGCTCTATCCATTGTCGTGGAGAATGGTATGAGACGAACAGTAACGGGTATTTCGTGTTTCTGGTATGTCCTGTTCGTGCCGGTCTTCCTGTCGTGCGGCGACGAAAATACAGACCGCGCCGAACCGGAAAAACCGGCTATCACTCAAGCAGTGCCGCGCGCCGGTGACCGGAGCCCCGAACACGATAAGACGGAACCGGAGGCCGACGGCGGGGGTGATCAAACGCCCGGTGTACCATCCGTGGCAATCACGAAAACGGCCGCCGCGGCGCTGAAGAAAAAGGCGGCGGCAGGCGGCGGCCCCCGGGTGATCTTCTACCAGGGATTGTGCGCCGGCAAACCATCGCTCGGCATCTTTGAATCACGGGACGCGCCCCCGGCCGGCAGCGTGCCGGTCGTTGTGGACGGCATTTATTTCATCATCGAAAAAGAGGTCGCCGCATTGATGGAGCGGCACGGCGGCGTCGTGGTGCGCGGCCCCTTCCAGGAGGGGGGCGACGTGGAAGCGGGATTTACGGTATCTGAATAGAGCGGGTGTCTGAGGCGATACCGGTTATCGTGGGCGACCGGGCTCGCCGGGAGGTGCTCATGGTGAGACGAACTGCCGTATGGATGGTTGTCGTGTCCGCTGTCGGTGCCGGGATCGCCCGGTCGGCGGAGCCGACGGACTCCCCGGATACGCCGCCGGACCGGCTCCGCGCCGGGGCCGCGGCGGTGAATATTACGCCCCCGCTGGGACTGAAGATCGTCGGCGGCTGGAAACCCTTTCCCGCTGAGCACATTCACGATGAGCTGCGCGCCCGGTGCCTGGTGCTCGACAACGGCCGCGTGCGCATCGGTTTCGTCGTGTGCGACAACCTCGGCATCCCGCGCGCCGTCTACGATCTCGCCCGGCAGTGGATAGGCGCGGAGACGAAGCTGTCGCCTGAACACGTGCTGATGTGCTCCACGCATACGCATTCGGCCGTTACCGTGCATGGCGGGGTTCCGCTCGGCGGCGACGCGGTCTTCGAGTACAAGCGGTTTCTCGCGCGGCGCATCGCCGACGGGGTCCGCCTGGCGATCAACAACCTCGCGCCGGCGCGGATCGGGTGGGGGAGTGTCGACGTCCCGGAACACGTCCACAACCGGCGGTGGCTGATGAAGCCGGGCCCCCACCTGGCGAATCCCTTCGGCGGCACGGACAAGGCCCGTATGAATCCCCCGCGGTGTCATGCGGATCTCGTGAAGCCGGCGGGACCGACGGACCCGGAGGTGTGCTTTCTTTCGATCAGGTCGACGGACGGCCGTCCCGTCGCGCTGCTCGCCAACTACTCGCTCCATTACGTCGGCGGGGTGCGGCGGGGGGATGTGTCGGCCGACTACTTCGGCATATTCGCCGACCGCGTGCAGGAGCTGCTGGGAGCGGACCGTCGGCGGCCGCCGTTCGTCGGTATCATGACCAACGGCACCAGCGGCGATATCAACAACATCAACTTCACGCAAAAAACGCCCCGCCGCGATCGCTACGAGCAGATGACGCTGGCCGCCCGCGACCTCGCGGCGAAGGTCGCCGCGGCCGAGAAGGGTATTACCTGTCGCGAGCAGGTTCAGTTGGGCGTCCGGATGACGGACCTGCTACTCGCGACCCGGAAGCCCGATGAGAAGCTGCTGGCGTGGGCCCGGGCCGTGCTGAACCGTGATGAAGACGTAAAACCCCGTCACCGCCGCGAAGAGATATACGCCCGCCGCACGATCGAGATGGGGGCCGCGCCCGACAAAACCATTGTGCCGTTGCAGGCCGTCCGCGTCGGCGAACTGGGTATCGTCGCGATTCCCTTCGAGACCTTCGCGGAGACCGGCCTGGAGATCAAGGATCGCACGCCGTTTGAGCAGTCATTCACGATCTCGTTCGGCAACGGTTCCTACGGCTACCTCCCGACGCCCCGGCAGCACGCGCTGGGCGGGTACGAGACCTGGCTCGGCACCAGCCGCGTTGAAAAACAGGCATCCCGGAGAATCACCGACCGGCTGCTGGCGATGCTGAAGGCACTGAAGGCGGAGTAGCGGGGGACGCGGGTCTTATTCGACCACGGTAAACCTGAGGACGGCCGCCGCACCCTTTTTCCCGCGTCCCTTTTCCCGGGTGCGGGGCAGGGCCCGCAGCTCGTACTCGCCGGGGGTCACCTGCCACTTCGCGTAGTAGTCCGGGCCGTCGTTGCCCCACGCGGCGTAGGGGGGTACGTTTTCCGTCAGGTCGTTGACGCCGCTGAATACCACGCTTCCGATTATTCCGGACACCTCCGCGCGTATGTTGAGCATCGTGCCGGTCTCCGAAAGAGCGATCGTATCGCCGTCTTTCAGCGGACCGATGTC
>CAZLBC010000011.1:76181-91376 GCA_964557575.1 uncultured Planctomycetaceae bacterium | reverse complement strand
ACGAATCGCCGATGGAGACTGACGATGAGGTGCGTAAAAATGTCCTTTCGCAGGCAGGCCCTGGATTGTTCAGCAGCCCGTACGTAATGATCGGAAGCAATACCGTTGCCTGAGGGATTTGTCAAAGCTGTTGCCGTTGTTTGTAATGAGTATTGTTGTTTGATGTTTTCATCGGAAAACCGGTTGCTTCAAAAAACCGGTGTACCGGAATAAGAGTTCGAGTTCCCACCCCCTCGGACTCTTTTTTTTGCCGTAACATTCCTGCCCGCCGCGCCGGAATCACTGGTCCCGCGCATCGGTCTTGACGGCGAATGCCACGAGCTTGTTACCGTGTCGCAGATACAATACCCCGTCGGAGATAGCCGGATGCGACCAGTGTTTGCCGGTGCCGTCTTCTATCTTGAAGCTCGAAACCGGCTCGAATCGTTCCGGCGTGGCCGCGACCAGTGCGAGGTGGCCGGTCTTTTCGGTATAACAATAGAGCATTCCCTCGGCATATATCATGCATCCCTTGTTTTTCCAGTGCGTATCGTACCGGGTCTTACCTCCCTCCCACTCGATGCACATCCAGTTCCCGTTTCGGTTGTTCTCCCACGTCGACCCGTAGAGATAATCGCCGCGGAGAATGACACCGCCGTGATGGTTGTCGTGTTCCACCTTGGCCCACGACCGTCGCGCCCGCCGTCCGTCCGTCGACAGCTTGACGGCCAAGCCGCCGTCGTTGTAACCGGTCGTGACATAAACCTGGTCGTCACGATGAACGGGCGTATTGGGGTGTGCCCCGCACCGGCTCGTCTTTGCGGGGCCGGGGTAGGGCACTTTCCAGAGCAGTGTTCCGTCCTTCGCACCCACACCGATAACATGCCGGGAGGTCATTGTGACGATCAGGTTTTTTCCTCCCTCGCGCACCAGCGCCGGAGAACAATAGGCGGACTTGTCCCGGCCGGAGGAGCACGTCCACAGCTCTTTTCCCGTCTTCCTGTTGAAGGCAACCATGGTCGCCTTATCCCCCCCGGGGGTGCAGATCACCGTGTCGCCATAGACCAGGGGACACTCGGCGATCCCCCAGTTGATTTCCTGGAGCCCGTATTTCGCATCCGTATCGACCGACCACTGCAAACCGCCCGTCGTGTCGTAACAGGCAAGAAGCCCCATCCCGCTCATTATGTACAGCAAACCGTCATCAACGGTCGGCGTCGTACGCGCGGCGGGGAAGTTCTTGGTCCACTCCGCGCCGTACTTTTTCTTCCACTGCAACCGCCCCTTCCGGTCCAGGGCGAACAGCCAACCCTCCCCCTGAAGGGTGCCCGTTGTGTATATCGAATCACCGACCACGGAAACGGAGGAAAAACCGTCCGCCAGGTCGGCCTCTGAAACCCAGAGCTTCTCAGGCCCTCCCGCAGGCCACGATTTCAACAGCCCGGTTTCAGCCGATATCCCGTCACGATTGGGCCCCCTGAACTGCGGCCAGTCCGCCGCAAAACAATGAGAAGACACAAGAGAGGCGAAAAGTCCTGCTATCAACAGTCGCATGATCCGTGACATATACATCCTCCCAAAACAGTGACAATACGTTACAAGCCGGCGGCACCGGGATGTCCGGGCTGATCGAGTTCGAGTGATTCATCGCCGGTAAAACCGAACATGCCGGCAACGATCTTGCAGGGGTATTTTTGAATCGTTTCATTGTATTCCGACACCGCATCGTTATACTCCCGGCGTGCCGCCGTGATGTTCGTTTCCACCGCGCGCAATTCTTCCTGAAGCTGCGCGAAATTCTCGCTGGCTTTCAGCCGGGGAAAGGATGCGCCGGCCGCGAAGAGCCGGTCGATCGCGGCCGTCAGCGCATTTTCCGCCGCCGCCCGACGCGCGATCCCTTCAATTCCCATGGCGGCGTTCCGGGCCTTGACGACATCCTGCAGCATGGCGTTTTCCTGCCCGGCGTACTCCTTGACCGTCACGACAAAGCTGGGAATGATATCATGCCGCCGCTGCAATGCCGACGCCGCCCGGGACCGGGCTTCGCGGCAACGCCCTCTCTTCTGGTTCATCACGCTGTAGGTGTACACCAGGAAAAGCAGGATCAAAATGATCAGGCCGCCGATGACGGCTATCGTAGCCATGACTCGTCTTCTCCGGAAGGTCTGTTGACGCCCGGTGTCTGAAACCGACTGCCGGCTCAGCATACTATCTTTCAAACCGGGATTTTTTTCAAGTGCCGTGACGATGGGTATTGAAAAAAAGGGAGTAACCGTATGATATATACCCTGTTAGACTTTTCACCTGCACGGGGAGAACAGATACCGCCGCAACCACGGGCATCATGGATCAGTTGACACTGGAAAAAATCGAGTTCGACGCCGTCAGGAAGTATCTCGGCAGTTTCTGCAGTACTTCCCCGGGACGCGATCTGGCCGCTGTCGTTTCGCCCGACACGGACGCGGACACCGTACGCCAACACGTGAAACAAACCGGGGATATGCTCGAAATCGTCGGGGAAATCGGGCTGCCGCCGCTCGCGGGCCTGACCGATATTGCGGGCCACGTCTCGTCGGCGGCCGCCGGTTCAACGCTGTGCGGCGAGGACTTTTCACGAATAGCGGCTTCTCTCGGGGCCGCGGCGCGTTGCAGAACATTTCTGGCTGCCCTGCCGCCGCACCTGCAGAGTATACGCGCGTTTCGCAACGCGATCGGTGACTTCTCCGCCGAGTTGGAAGCCCTGCAGAACGTCGTCGGTCCCGACGGTGCCGTCCGCGACCGTGCATCTGAGCGACTGGCCGAACTGCGAAACGCAATAGCTGAAACGAGCGAGAAGATACACGACACCATTTATGCCTACGCGCGGAAACCCCATGTCCGAAAACTGCTGTCGGCAACCAACGTCACGCTTCACGGAGACCGCTACGTGCTGCCGGTACGGGCGGACAACCGCGGCCGCCTGCCTGGTGTTGTGCATCGCGAAAGTAAAACCGGCTCAACGGTATTCGTGGAACCCGCCGAATGCGTGGAACTCAACAACCACCTCGCCGACCTTCACTACCACGAACGGCAGGAAGAAGAGCGGCTGCTGGCACAGCTCGGCATTCAGGTCTGCAGGAAACAGGAAGAGATCGAACGGTCGCTGAGCACGCTGGCGACACTGGATCTGATTTCGGCAAAGGCCCGGTACGCCTGCCGGTTTGACATGGTACGACCGCGATTGAACGGCGACGGGCGGCTGGAATGCTACGGCGCGAGAAATCCCATCCTGGAATACAACCGCTCGTCCCAATCTCGTGAAAGCGATACGGACGACGGGGAACACGAGGTTGTCCCCATTGACATTCGCCTGGGGGGAGAATTCGATATCCTCATCATTACCGGCAGCAACACCGGGGGCAAAACCGTCGCGCTCAAGACCACCGCGCTCCTGGCGTGCATGGCCCAGTCGGGTATGTATATTCCAGCCGACGAGGGCGCTGCATTCCCGATCTACGACGATATTCTGATCGACGTCGGAGACGAACAATCGCTGCAGCAGTCGCTCAGTACCTTCGGCGGACACCTGGTCCGGCTGAAAACAATACTCGATCAAAGCGGCGAGAATACGCTCGTGTTACTCGACGAACTCGGCAGCGGAACCGATCCGGACGAAGGCGGCGCGATCGGCATGGCCGTACTTGACCGGCTCGGAGAAATCGGCTGCAGTGCGATGGTAACCACCCATTTTTCACTGCTGAAGGCGTATGCCTTGAATAACGAACGGGTTGAAAACGCGTCGGTCGCATTCGATACCGACACCCTGAGACCCACGTATCATCTCACCATAGGCACGGCGGGTGAAAGTCACGCCATGACGGTTGCCGGCAGGCTCGGGCTTCCCCAAGCCGTGGTGAAAAACGCCCGGAAACACTATGCGGCAAGAAACAGCCAGTTTCGCAAGGCGCTCAGGGCAACGGGTGAAGCAAAAAAACGGGCTGAAGAGGCGCGGGCGGGAGCAGCGGCGGCAAAAGTGGCGGCGGAATCCAGAATCGAGGAACTCGATAACACAAAGCGCCGGTATGAAAAACTGAAAACCGATTTTGCCCGCTGGCTTCATCGCCTCGGAAACATGGATAAAGGAGACCGGGTATTCATTCCGTCCCTCGGCAACCACGGCACGCTCGAGCGGATCGAACTGCACCGGCAAATCGCCGTGATAAACGTCGAATCAATCCAGCGGGAGATACCGTTGATCGAACTCATGCCGGATTTCGGCCGGGCCGGCGTCAGCGCCGATCTTGATGCGCTGATGCGGGAAGCACGGCGGGATCGCCGGCGTGCCGGCCACCTGGCCGAGGATGCGGAACAGGAAGCCGAGCGGCACCGTTCGCGGGCCCGCCAATTCGATCGCTGGCTGAATGCACTCGGTCGGGTACGGGTCGGTGACTCCGTGCCGATATCCGTAAAACCCGGGCGCGGCAAACTGGTATCTCTCGACTTCGCGCGGCTGAAAGCCCGTGTCGCGACAGAACACAACGACACTGCAGCGGGAAAAAAGGACGGCGTCCGAAAAACGACCCGCGAAATAGAACTGCCGATACAGGAATTATTTCCGCAAACCGGACCGTTCGCCGCGCACGACACATCCGGCGGCGGCACGCGTGCGAAAAAGGGCGGCACGCGTGCGAAAGACCGGCGTTGCAGAAAAAAACCGTCACCGGAAACCCGGGAGAAGATACTCAACACACCCCCCGGCAGCACCGTCTACCTGCGGTCGTTCAAGACCACGGGCACGCTGCTGCGGGCTGATCGGGCCAGAAACACGGCAACGGTTATGAACGGGGCCCTTGAAATCCAAGTGCCGCTTGCCGATATCGCCCTCGTCAAGGATGCGCCCGGTTGAGGAAGCAGCGGGCGGCGGCATTACGTCCTGACCGAATCGAGCAGCAGTATCGAAATCGGCCCGGCGCCCAGGGCGGGAAGAAAGGCCGAAAAAAAACTGCCCAGCCCCATGTAGGGCACGATGTACACAAAGGAAAAGAAAATAACGACCAGCAGCAGCACCACCCCCATGGAGAGAATGATGTTCCGCTCCCTGGACAGCAGAAAAGGCAGCGCGATCAGCAGCATGATGAGGTTATTGAACGGCTCGGCCATTCGCTGGAATTTGTTGAAGAGCACCTCCTCGCTGTCCGTTGTGTGGCCGAGTCGAAGCATCCTGGTCAACTCGCTGCTGGAGCAATAATCGATCCATTCGCCCGACGCCCTGAGCTCAAGGTCGCCGGCGGACATGTTGGACGGAATAAACATCCTGCCGTCTTTCAGTTCCCACCGGGACAACTCGTCCGTCTCGCCGGGAATCCACTTCGCGCGGGATGAAACGATCGCGGCCAGCATACGTTCACTTTCGTTTTTCGCCGTGCTCAGAAACTCGAAACGCACGTCCCGAAGCTGACCGCCCGTCACCGTGCCGGATTCGTCGCGCTGCGGTATCAATTCTCCGGCGCGGATCCGCATATCGAATTCCGGATCCCTGACCACCTTGGTCAGCTTTACGCCGGGCCCGGCGGATTTCCCGCCGCCCGCCTTATCAAGCATCGTTCCGGGGTCGGCTCGCGTATATATTTCCGCGTTCCTCTGCGGCCTCCTCCATGACGGCGCGACGATAAAGGCGTCTTCTGCCACCCAGGCGCCCTTTCCGTCGAAGGTGCCCGGATACGCCGCGGATGAGCCGATCCTGCAGAGGTAATCGAACTCACTGTTCCTGAACGTTATCAGGGGTCTGCGTAAGAGCTTTTTTCCCGGATTGAACATACCGCAGTACCACAAGGTGTTGTTTTCATCGTTTACGTAATTGATTTCAATGATTTTACGCGAAGTGACCTCATCGGGATCACGCGCCAGCCGGGAACGTATGCGGGGTATGATATACTCGCGATCGAAAACGACCAGCGAACACAGGAATATCGCGCAGATAAGAATGGGAAACGCCACGCGGTAGAGACTCACGCCGGAGGCCAGCATCGCGGTCAGTTCATTGGTCCTGCTCAACTGCCAGATCGTAAATCCGGTTGCGGCGACGATGATAATACCCCCCAGTTGGGCAAAATACACGAAACCGTGATAGTAGTAATATTGAACGACAAATTTGACGATCGCCCAGACGGCGCTTTCCCTGCCCGTATAGCGATCGATATTCTCCGTGAACTCGTCCATGAAAAGAAAGAGATCAACGGCTATCCGGAGTGACATGACCACGATAAACCACATGATCAGCGAATAGAGGAAGCTGTTAAGAATATATTTATCAAGCGTTTTCATGTTTCATTTCCGGCAGCCACGCTCATCTCCTGCTGAGCTTGTGATACAGAAACGCATTAACGGCCAGCAGCACACCGATTCCCAGCCACATAAGGACTACCCCGACCGCGTCGGGTGAGTCGGGATTTGAAATCAACCTCTTTCCCATGATCATACTGACCAGGCTCGCGGTCAGAGGAATCACGGTAAGGACGAAAGAACTGAGCAGAAAATGTCCCGTGCTGAAAAAAACCGCAAGCACCGCCCCGAGCGCCACCAGGAAAACACAGTTCAACCCGTAGGTATTCCTGAAATGCAACTGGGCAACGATCTTCCCGCGCAGTTTCTCAACTTCGTCCCCCTTGATGTGATTGTTCAGGTGCTTATGTATCGAGGGGTCGGAAGTATATTCGCCGATGTTGTTGTAGATGTCGTCGACGCTTGCCTTTTCAAGGATCCGGTCGTACGGCAGGGAACAATCGAACTCTCTCTGCGTCGATCTCCGGAGAACCTTGCCGCCTTTTTTCGTGATAATATTGCCCTTCAAGAGGACCGTAACCCGGCGATCACCGGTCTCGGTCGCGTCGTAGAGGGTCAGTGCGCCCCGGTCCGCTTCGTGGGTCCAGTTGATACCCATGGCCCGTTCCACCAGCCGTACCCTACGGATCATCCCTGCCCGTGAATCGGAACCGCCCGCACCGCTCGACAGGATCACCTCCTCGTTGGCCGGGACAACCACCGGGGCGGAGATCTCCAGTTTCCTGCCGGTGCTGTCATCGGTGAGTTCCGCGTAGGAAATACCGCGCTGCAGTGTCCCGGAAACACTCTCGATAAAACGGCTGCTGCGAATACGGTGTTTCAGTTTCAGAATCTGCTGCCGTATCCGGGAAAACTTGGTGGGGTGATCAAGCGTGTACAACAACTCGTAGGAATCAAAACAACCGAGTTGCTCCTCCTCGAATCGCGGAAGCGGGTAGCGGCGGAACGGAAAGTCCTCCGCCCGCCCTTCGAAACTCATCGCGGTCGACAGGGAGTGGGGACCTACGGGATTCTCGGCCCTGAACGATATAAAGTAGTCGCCGGTATCCGCGGAATGCTTTATTTCAATACGGGCCCCCGCTGCCAGCCACTGCTGAATCTCCTTGTATATTTTTCCCTTTTCATCGCGGCGGGTGCGTACCTGCCCGATCGCTACACCGTAGAGGTTTTCCCCCCGGACGTGCGATGCATGCAATAAAATATTATTGCGAGGAAACTTGTAGTGCCCCTCAGTCTTTATCTTGTGAAATATGAGTTTCTTGGCATTTTTGAAGAGGATCTCTTCGCTGCTCTTATACATGCGGGGAGAAATGACATTGGTCATCAGCAAGGTAAGAACCGTTACCAGAATCCCCAGGGCGACACCCGGCATCAACAGGGTCACCTCCGATATGCCGCTTGCCCGGCAGGCGGACAGTTCGCGATCCTGGGCCATGCGGCCGTAAACGAAGGTAACCGCGAACAGCGAGGCGACGGGGAGGGTCAGTGAAAGCACAAACGGCAGGGTGAGAAAGAAGAACTGCACCGCCTGGTTTGCATCCAAACCGTTTTCGCGGAGGGGGTCTATGATCACTATCATGGTGAAAACGATAGTGAAGGCGAACGTGGCCAGGCACATCACCCAGAGCAACTCCCGCGTTATATACCATTCAAAGGTCTTCAGCACTTACCACACCTCGGCCGCTCTAACCGTCTGATTGCCGAACCGCAAACCGGAACCGCTCCGTGCAGAAAGAAGATGTTATCCCGCAAATCACCCGGTCCGTCAAGCCCCGGAACACCGCCACGGGGAATACGCCGAGGGAAATCACGCTCATTTTTCGAACTCATGCCGTATAATCCGACGCGGCTATCCCCAGCAGAAAGGTCGATCATGAGAATTGCCGACGCCTGGATCGTTCAATTGAAGAGACCGGTTATCTACCTGCCCTACCTGTTGGCGCCGTTATCCGTAGCGGCGGTCTACTGCTTCTTTTTTGCCGGCGCGGGCGAAGACGGTGACGGCGGAGCGGTTCCCGGCACCCTGTTTTCATCCCTTCCCGCCCGGCTTGAAGAACTCGGGCTTTTTATAATAGGCGGCGCGACCGGCATATACTGGCTGAAGGCGGTATGGACGCGGAATCTCACGTATGTGCTGATGCTCGCCCTGGCGGCATGCCTCTTCCTGCGCGAACTGCACTGGGAACCGGCGGACCAGAACGCCGTCAGTATCAAGGACGCCATCTTTCCGCTCCTGGCACTCTGCGCCGCCTGGTTTATCGCCTGGAGAAAATTGATCGACGGCCCGCTCAGAAATTTCAGTCACACCGTCTTTTTCGTGCCCGCGATCGTCACCTACGCGCTCGGGCAGGCAATAGAGAGGCGATTGTTCAGGTTCATGCCCCACGAAGATGTCCTGCACACCTTTTTCGAGGAAGCCGTGGAGTGCTGCGCGCACCTGCTGATTCTCGGGGCGGCCGTGTTCGGCTCCGGGGAGAGAAAAGAGATCGTTATCCGGCCCGACAGACTCGAGGATGCGTGTCGCCCGTCGCCCCCGAACAACCCCGAAGGCGATTCCACGGAATCCGGCTGACCCCGAATCTTCAGCTTTGAGAAAAGCGCTACGTCCCCTCGTGAACCTCTTCTTCCACCGGTGCGGACCGACCGTCCTCCCTGACAACCCCCTCGATACGGACGCGTCGATTGTCATCGTCATCACCGGTATCTTCGGCAGCCGTATCGGCCGTTATTATGCTGACGACAACCTCGTTCTTGTCCTTGAGATTGCCCCGGAGCAGTTCCTCGGAAATCGGATCCTCAATCTGCTGCTCGATGGCCCGCCGGAGCGGCCGGGCCCCGAAATCGGGATTGTAGCCCTTGTCAATGAGGTACTCGCGGGCGTTATCCTCGATCCGCAGTTCCAACCCGTATTCCGCCAGCCGCCCCCGCACCTTTCGCAGTTCGTAATCAACGATGGTCCACAGATCGTCACGGGTCAGGGCCTTGAACACGATGCAATCGTCGAGGCGATTAATGAATTCCGGCCGGAAATGTCTCTCGACCTCCTTGTGCAGCAGTTCTTTCATCTTCTCGTACGAGGCCTCTTCGTCGCGCTTTCCAAAACCGAAGCCACCGCCGCTTTTTATCAATTCCGCCCCGATATTGGTCGTCATAATAATTATCGTGTTTCGAAAATCCACCTTGCGGCCGAAGCTGTCGGTCAGTTGGCCTTCCTCCATGATCTGGAGCAGCATATTAAAGACATCGGGATGCGCCTTTTCTATTTCGTCGAGCAGGACAACGGCATACGGACGCCTCCTGACTTTCTCGGTCAACTGCCCCCCCTCCTCGTAGCCCACGTAGCCCGGCGGAGCGCCGATGAGCCTGCTCGCGTTGTGTTTTTCCATGTATTCCGACATGTCCACCTGGACCATCGCGTCGGCGTCACCGAAGAGAAATTCCGCCAGTGCCTTCGAAAGGAGCGTTTTGCCCACACCGCTGGGACCGGCGAATATAAACGCGCCCATGGGCCGTCGCGGATCTTTGATGCCGCTGCGGGCACGGCGAATTGATTTCGAAATCCTCTCGATGGCCTCCTGCTGACTGACCACGGTCTTGTGCAGTTCGTTTTCGAGTTCAAGCAGCCGCTGGGCCTCTTCCTTCTCAAGCCGCGTCAGCGGCACACCGGTCATACTGCTGACAACTTCGCGGATGGTTTCGCTGTCGACAACGCCGGACGTTTCCGACGACTTGCTTTTCCACTCCTTCCAGAGCTGCTCCTTCTCCTCACGAAGCTTCTCGGCCGTATCCCGCAACTCGGCAGCCCGTTCGTAATCGGCGTTTTTGACCGCCTCATCCTTTTCTCGCTGCAGTTGCTCAACTTCTTCCTCGAGGCTCGCCAGGTCCGGCGGCTTGACCATGTTCTTCAATCGAACACGCGCCCCCGACTCGTCGAGGACATCGATCGCCTTGTCGGGCTGCACCCGGCCCGTTATGTAACGCCCCGAGAGTTCGACCGCCTCCTCCAGCGCTTCGTCGGTAAATTGAACGCGATGATGCGCTTCGTAACGGTCTCGCAAACCCTTCAGTATCTGCATCGTCTGCTCGCGCGTCGGGGGATCGACAATGATGGTCTGAAAGCGCCGTTCAAGCGCTCCGTCCTTTTCGATATTCTTACGATACTCGTCGAGCGTGGTGGCACCGACGCATTGAATTTCGCCGCGGCTCAGGCTCGGCTTCAGCACGTTGGCCGCGTCTATCGCTCCCTCCGCACCGCCGGCGCCGACGAGCGTGTGCATCTCGTCTATAAACAGAATAACGTTTTTTGCCCTGCGGACTTCCTCCATCACCGCCTTGATGCGTTCCTCGAACTGGCCGCGGTACTTCGTTCCTGCAACCATCATCGCCAGATCGAGAGCAACGATGCGTCGGTTATGGAGGAGTTCCGGAAGATCCTTGTCGACGATTTTCTGTGCAAGGCCTTCGACAATCGCGGTCTTGCCCACGCCGGCTTCGCCCAGAAGGACGGGATTGTTTTTGGTACGGCGACAAAGCACCTGGACCACGCGCTCGATCTCATTCTCCCTGCCGATGATCGGATCGAGGGCCTTGTCACGCGCGAGGCGGGTAAGATCGCGCCCGAAATTATCAAGTGCCGGCGTCTTGCTCTTGCCCTTTCTCTTCGCCTTGCCGCGCGACCTGCCGTGCTCCTCGTCATCGAGGCCGAGTTCATCGTCCTCGTCGAGTTCTGCACCGGCCCCGAGAAGATTCAGGACTTCCTCGCGGACATCCTCCAGTTTCAACCCGAGGTTCATCAGCACCTGGGCGGCAACCCCATCCTGTTCACGCAGAAGACCGAGCAGTATGTGTTCGGTACCCACGTAGTTGTGGTTGAGGTTTCTCGCTTCCTCGATAGAGTATTCTATGACTTTTTTTGCCCGCGGGGTCTGGGGCAGCTTGCCCATCGTGACCATATCGGGTCCTGCCTTGACGAGCTTTTCAACCTCCATCCGCACCTTCTGGAGTTCAACGCCGAGGTTTTTCAGGACATTCGCTCCCACACCCGTTCCCTCTTTGACGAGACCGAGCAGTATATGCTCGGTTCCGATATATTCATGGTTGAAGCGCTGCGCCTCCTGGTTTGCCAGCGCCATCACTTTGCGAGCTCGTTCTGTAAATCTTTCAAACATGTGCAAATACCGCTCTTTCTTCTATACACCATTGTCGCGAGTCTTACCCGTACGCACAATACTGAACTGAACTTTCCTGTACGTTACACTATATCGGATAAGACGAGCAAAATTCATGCCGAAATAAAGAATCACGTATCATGTCGGCCTGTATAATACTAACTGATATCTCCTCACATTCACAGTCTGCATATTTTGGCAAATTTTCGCTGCGACTGCCAAAATGATACGCAATCGGCCGGTTCGTTCCTTTTCAGACCTCCGGGAGTGAATCATCACCGCGCCCGATCCGGTCGACAATGATGTGCGCCGTGTTTTCAGCCGCGGTACCGCCGGGGGACCGGAGAGACGAAGCCAAATCAATCAGTTTTTTTCGGGTCGCATACAGCCAGCCGTAATCGTTCAACAGCCTCTCGGCAAGCGCGACGATCTGCCGGGGAGAGCTGAAATAGGGCATGAGTTCCGGAACGACCCCCCTGCCCGCCAGTATATTGACCAGCGAAAGATACCGGGTGCGTACCAGCCTTTTCACGACCGTATGCCACGCCACCTTTTGCCAGAGGGGAATATTATAGACCACGATCATGGGGACACCGTGGGACGCGACCTGCAGAGAGGCCGTACCGCTTGCGACAACCGCGAAATGCGACCGGGCGAGCACCGTCTCCACCTCCCCGACGGCTATCTGCAGGTCGTCTCTTCCCGTTGCGCCGGTTATACGTTCCGCGGAAATATCATCGGCAGCGGCAAAAACACACCGGGTCCCCGGCCGGCCGGCCGTCAGGGCGTCGGCCACTTTTGACAGCGCCGGCGCGATAGCCGCTATTTCGCCGGCCCTGCTTCCCGGAAGCAGGGCGATATGCCACGAACCGTCAATCCAGGCCTCGTCGAGGGCGGGAAATCGGTTCTCGGTGAATGAATTGCGCACACGGTCGGACAGCGGATGGCCGACAAAGGTCGCCGGTACGCCCCGCTCTCGAAAGTAGCGCTCCTCGAAGGGCAACAGGCAGGCCACGTGGTCCGTCAGTCTTCGTAATTTACGGATCCGCCATGCCGCCCATGCCCATACCTGCGGCGCCACGTAATGAACCACGGGTATTCCCAGCGACGTGGCTTCCGCGGCTATATGCCAGTTCAACGCGGGAGAGTCAACGGGCACCACCACATCCGGTCTGATATCGCGTATCGCGGACCTGAGCTTCCGGATAACCCTGCGGTAATAAAAAATCTTTCCGAAAACCCCTCCGAGCATCGTCGCGGTTTCCGTAAGATCGATGATGGATTCACAATCTTCCCCTTTCATCTCAGGGCCGGCGGCGCCGGTGAATCGCGCGCCGGGAATCAAGTCTTTGACCTGCCGTATCAGGCCGGCCGCAAGACGATCGCCGGACGCTTCGGCCGCGGAAAGAAAAATCACGGGTTGGCCGCCACTCATTAAACCGATTCTCCAGCCGCAATGACCGAACCCATCGCAGATATGTCCGTATGACTTATCGAGACGTGGAATGACCGGATACCCAATCCTTCGGCGACGACCCGGGACTGCCCCTGCAATCGCACTGCCGGCCGGCCCCCGGGGCGGTTATCAACTTCTACGTCAGTCCAGGCTATCCCTCCCGCCCACCCGGTACCGAGGGCCTTGAACACCGCTTCCTTTACGGCGAAACGGCCGGCGAAACACTGGATACGTCCCTTGTTTTTCATTGAACAGTACTGCTGCTCGGCGGGCGTGAACACCCGGTCGAGAAACCGCTGCCCGTATCGATCGATACTCTGTTTCAATCGTGCGCAATCCACGAGATCGACACCGTGTGAAATTATGTTCATGCGACAGATGATAACCCCCGCGACCGCTTACGAAAAGGATATTTGCGGGAGACGACAAGCTGCGGCTCAATCCCGGTTCTGGTCCAGGAGCCCGCGGATTTCAGGAGGAAGGTACCGCTGCTGCAGTTCGTCCCGGCCCGCGAGACATTCGACGACAACCGCGATCCTCTCGGACAACGGCGCCGAAGGATCAAGAAACAGAATGTCCCGGTCCCCGAGCCGCACGCAGGCGCCGCCCGGATGCGTCGCGCCCCCGGCGGCCGGGGTCAGGCGAACGTCTACTTCGAGTTCTTCGACCAGTCCGACCAGAAGTGCCAACTGCGATTCGCCGTCCATAATCAAAAACCGAATATACTCCCCGCGGAGAATGATGCAACCCTTCCCCCCTCTTTCGACAAAAAGCCCTCCCTTTCAGCCATACCTATCTTTTATTCTACAACTTCTTTGACTAACAAGAGATAACATGATAACCTATAATGACGACAATTTCCTTTCAGGAGGAAAGCCATGAACATGAAACGATTGAATATACTGATAAGCGCCGCATTTATCGTTACCGCCGTCGTGTGCGGTGAGACGGGTAGCGGAGAGGAATACACCGCGCAGGTCACGGAAAAGGGAACCCGGGTCTATTCCGGGCCAAGCGAGAGGCTGTCCTATATCTGTACGGAACTCGATCCGCCGGCCATCGTTCGCGTCACCGGTAAACGGTCGAACCGCTGGCTCGCCGTCCGCGCGACGAAGGGCTGTTACAGCGTTATACGGCAGGGATCCGTAACCATTGTTCCCGGTGCAAAGACCGCGCGGGGAAAGGCAAAGGGGGTGATTGTTTCCGACAGCGTTACCGTCTTCGCCGCGGGCGATCGTTTCCTCATGCGAAAAACGAAACCGCGCGGCTTCGACGGTTTTGCACCCCAGACACAGTTGAACAAGGGGGACGTTGTCGAAAAACTCGGACAGGCAAAATCAGGAGATACGCGCTGGTATATCATCACCCCCCCGAAAGACGCGCTGTTTTTCATACGGGCGGATAAACTCAAGACGGCTCCCGCCGCCGGAGCAGACGAGAAGGAACCGATCGAGCTGGAACCCGTCGTCCCCGAAAAAGAGCCTGACATCAAAAAAACGGATGAAAAATTGCCGAAGGAGAAAATTAAACTCCCGGCTGAAAGACCCGAAGACAAGGCGGGCACAGCGGTGAACGAACTCCAGGATTCCATTACAAAAGAAATGGGCAAACCCCTGGAACAACGGAACTTCGAAGCCCTGTTGACCGCGGCCGAAAACATCGAGATCCCTCCCGACAGCAATCACCGGGAAAATTACGCGAAACTGCTGCAGGTCATCAAGGATGAAATTGAAATATCCCGTACGACGCGCGAGGTCGACTCCATGGCCGACAGGGCCCTGCGGGAAAGTGCCGTCTCGGAGCCGGTCGTTTCCGACGAGGATGAAAAACCGATTCGCTTCGACCTGCAAGGTATTCTGAAGCTCAGCGAGTTGTATAATATGTATCCGGGCAGACAAAATATATTCAGGATCATCGATCCGAATACGAAAAAAACCATCGGCCATGCCGTGGACGCTGAGGGCGACGAAAATCTGCCCCGGCTCGTCGGAAACCGCGTCGGATTATCCGGCCGATTCGCCTATGACCCCAAGGCGCGTATCAGGGTATTGAAGGTCGCAACATCGACCGTACTGGAAGTCCTGGCGTCCGAACCCGAGCCCGAGCCCGAACCGGTCAAGCCCGAACCCGAGCCGGTCAAGCCCGAGCCCGAGCCGGTCAAGCCCGAGCCCGAGCCGGTCAAGCCCGAACCCGAACCGGCGAAGCCCGAACCCGAACCGGTCAAGCCCGAACCCGAACCGGTCAAGCCCGAACCCGAACCGGTCAAGCCCG
>CAZLBC010000011.1:55337-76081 GCA_964557575.1 uncultured Planctomycetaceae bacterium | reverse complement strand
AACCCGAACCGGTCAAGCCCGAACCCGAACCGGCGAAGCCCGAGCCCGAGCCGGTGAAGCCCGAGCCCGAGCCGGTGAAGCCCGAGCCCGAGCCGGTCAAGCCCGAGCCCGAGCCGGTCAAGCCCGAACCCGAACCGGTGAAGCCCGAACCCGAGCCGGTGAAGCCCGAGCCCGAGCCGGTGAAGCCCGAGCCCGTGCCGGCACCGGAGAAGCTCGAACCAGAGCTCATTAAACCCACGAAACTCGTCCCCGAGAAGATTGACGTCGGCGATGCTGAAAAAATGGGCGGCACCGACGTAAAACGGCCTGAATTCCCCATTAAACCCTCCGGTACCGATGCGGAAGAAAAAGTGACAACGCCGGCGGTGGAGCCGAAGAAGACCGTTCCCGAAAAGAAAGAACCCGCGCCTGCGCCGGTTACAGCGGACCCGTCATCCCCCCTGGTACCCCCTTCAACTGCCGAGGGTATCGAGGTCGAATGGGACTGACTTTCTCGGACAGGATATCCGGTATCGCATCGACGGAGACGAGGGTAACGTATGGTATCCTGCCCCTTCCTCTCGGATCTCTGTACGGCATGTTGTCACGGGGCACTATTCGTCGTGTATCACGGTCACGACACAGAGGTCTGAACGAACACGGGAACACCGAACCGGTGGAGTGGCATGCAATCCGAAAAGAATATGACGCTCGGTGAACTGGCCGACAGAATCGGGGGTGAACTGGAGGGAGACGGGCGGCAAGCCATCACCGGCGCCGCTCCCCTCGGGCAAGCCGGTGAAGAGGATGTGAGTTTTCTGGCAAATGACAAATACCGGCACTTGATGGAGACAACATCTGCTGCGGCCGTCATAGTCGCCCGCGATTACGCCGGGCCGGGCGGTAGATTGATACGATGCAGCGATCCTTATCTTGCGTTTCGAGAAACAATGGTACTCCTCTACGGGTTTCGGACGCCATACTTCACCGGCGTCGATCCCGCCGCACATATTGATTCAACCGCGCAGATCGGCAAGGACGTTTCCATCGCACCCGGTGTTTCGATCGCCGGCGAAACCGCGATAGGATCCGGGACCGCCATCTACCCGGGAGTCTTCATCGGCAGAAACTGTCGCATCGGGGCAGGCTGCACCATTTATCCCAACAGTGTCATCTACAACGAAACCGTCCTGGGTGATCGCGTGACGATTCACGCCTGCAGCAGCATCGGCCAGGATGGATTCGGCTACGCCACGCATGAGAATGACGACGGCATCGTGGTACACGACAAGATCCCCCAGTCCGGCCGGGTGATCATCGAGAACGATGTGGAGATCGGGGCATGCTGCGCTATAGAACGGGCCGCTCTCGGCGCGACGGTGATCGGTGCCGGCACCAAGTTCGCCGATCTCGTCGCCATCGGCCACGGGACAAAAGTAGGCAAGCACTGCCTCCTCGTTTCGCAGGCGGGTATTGCCGGATCGACGACCGTGGGCGACTACTGTTCGTTTGCCGGCCAGTGCGGAATCGTCGGTCATATTTCGATCGGCGACCGGGTGCGCGTCGGGGCCAAGGCGGGGGTCATCAATGATGTCGACAGCGACATCGAGGTACTCGGGGCACCTGCGCTGCCGCGTACCCAGGCGAAAAAAATTGTCATCTCGACGATGCGGCTGCCTGAAATGGCCAAGAAGATAAAATCGATGGAAGACGAAATCAAAGAACTTCGCGCACGAATTGAGGACAGGGGACATGACGGGTAACAGACCGGTCGGCCTGATAGCGGGGGCCGGAAGAATGCCCATGCTGGTAGCCGACGGCATCATCACGTCGGGAGATTCACCTGTCATCGTCGGATTGAAAGGATTCGCCGATCCGCTTCTGAAGGATCATGCCGATCGCTTCACCTGGACGGGAGTGACACGCATAGGAAGATGGATACGGTTTTTAAAGAAAAACGGGGTCAGTCAGAGTGTTATGATCGGCTCGGTCAGGAAAGCGGACATGTACCACCCCTGGCGTATCACGAAGTATATTCCGGATCTCCGCACGGCGTTGATATGGTATCGGCGCATTCGCGGAGACCGGCGCGACAATGCCGTATTACGCGCGGTGGCGGATGAACTGTCAAACGAAGGGATAGAGCTTATGTCCAGCGTACACTACTGCGCGGAACAACTTGCCACCGAAGGCGTGATGACCGGGGCGACGGTTCCGGCCGGAGCTTCCCGGGATATCGAATTCGGCTGGCAACTGGCCGTTTCGGTCGCCGACCTCGATATCGGTCAATCGATTGCGGTCAAGGACGGGGACATCATAGCTGTCGAGGCTATCGAGGGAACCGATGAAATGATAGCCCGTGCCGGACGGTTGTGCCCCTCCGGGAAGTGGACGCTGGTTAAAGTGGCGCGAAGCAGCCAGGACATGAGATTCGACGTTCCGACCGTCGGGCCGGGCACGATCAGAAACCTCAAAAATACCGGCTGCCGCCGTCTGGTCCTGGAGGCCGGAAAAACACTGATCGCCGACAAGGAGGCTACCCTGAAACTCGCCGACCGCCTGGGAATCGCCGTGCTGGGACGATCGAGATGAAAGATCTGCGGGGCATAAGCGGTAGTATGTCATATGATTACGTTCCTGCGATTCGGTCTCGCCTGCTCGGCGATTTTCCGGTGCGTAACCGGCCTGACTGATTGCATTTCGGCGGTAATCAAACCACGATACTTCCGCAATAGTTGCAAAAGCATTAATACTGGCCCGAATCCGAATATTTAATGGATGTGTTGATGTGGAGACATTGTGGATAACTTGTTGGATTTTTACTTAAATCAATATGAAATAAAAACATAAGTAGAAACAAAAAAAAATGTTTTTTGTGCAAAGTGTTTTATTTCCGGATTTTTTCATTTCACGTAATATCCTGTTTGAGAGGCAATTACGCGGAATCCAATGATGGATTTACCCACCGGTGCTTTCGACTATGAACTGCCTGAAGAACTGGTAGCCCAGCATCCCGCTGAGCGCAGGGACACGTCGCGGCTGATGGTCCTCGATCGTCGACGGGAACGCGTTTCGCACCAGGAATTTTCCGTGCTGCCCGATCTGCTGGATGACCGGGATATGCTCGTGCTGAACAACACGCGCGTCATCCCGGCGCGTTTCTGTTGCCGAAGGAAAACAGGCGGCACAATCGAGGGGATTTTTCTTGCCGCCGAAAGTGACGGGCAGTGGGATGTCATGTTGAAAAATGCCGGGCGGTGCTTGCCCGGCGAAGTACTCTTGTTCGATCAATCAGATGATGAGGGACTGCGGCTGGTGCAGCGCCGGTCCGGCGGGGCGTGGACGGTGCGGCCCGAACCGCCGGGACAACCGCGCGACATACTCAATCGCCACGGCCGCACACCCCTGCCACCGTACATCAAGCGCCCCGGCGGCCCAACGGTCCGGGACCGGGACCGGTACCAGACCGTGTACGCCGAGAAGCCCGGCTCAGTCGCCGCCCCGACGGCGGGGCTGCACTTTACCACCGATATATTTGAGAGACTGACAGACAAGAGGATTGAATTAACATACCTGACACTCCACGTCGGTTACGGAACATTCGCGCCCGTCACGGCGGAAAAAACTGCCGATCACACTATGCACAGCGAGTGGTACGAATTGTCTGCCGATACCGCCGCGGCAATTGCGCGGGCACGTTCGGAAAACAGGCGAATTATCGCGGTCGGCACCACGTCGGCGAGAACCCTCGAATCAGCGGCCGCCGAAAACAACGGCCGCATCGTCGCCTGCAGCGGAACAACCGAATTATTCATCGTGCCGCCGTGGGATTTCGCCGTCACCGGCGGGTTGCTGACCAATTTCCACCTGCCCCGCAGCACGCTCCTGATGCTCGTTGCGGCCTTTTGCTCGCCGGGCCAAACACGGGGGATAGAAACAATATTAAACGCCTACCGAACGGCAATCGAATACCGGTATCGCTTTTTCTCCTACGGAGACGCGATGCTGATCGTGTAACATGCCGCTTCAGGCACGTACCCGTCCACGAGGAGAATCGATATGGTAGCCAATGACAATACGATCGACCGCAGGGACTTTCTCAAATCGCTCGGCATCACGACCGCGGCCGCAGCATCGGTACCCCGCGTTATCGGTGCGGCGGCGGATGAAAAACCCAACGTACTCTTCATCGCCATCGACGATCTGAATGACTGGACCGGCTGCCTCGGCGGGCATCCCCAGGCACAAACGCCCAATATCGACAATCTCGCCCGGCGCGGTGTCCTGTTTTCAAACGCCCACTGTGCCGCCCCGGCATGCAATCCCTCTCGCGCCGCCCTCATGACGGGCATCAGGCCCAGCACTTCCGGCGTATATCACAATCCTCAGCCGTGGCGGGAAAGCCCCGTCTTGAAAGACGCGGTGAGCCTGACGCAGTATTTCATGTCCCACGGCTACACGGCGGTCGGCGGCGGCAAGATCTACCACGGCCGCTACCCGGACCCGCCGAGCTGGGACGAATACTTTCCATCCAAAACGAAAAACAGGCCCCCCGATCCGTCGCCGCCCGAAAAGAATATCAACGGCCTCAACAAGGCCCACTTCGACTGGGGGCCGCTCGATGTCCCGGATGCGGAGATGGGCGATCACACGGTGGTGTCCTGGGCCATCGAACAGATGCGGAAAAAGCATGACAAGCCGCTCTTCCTGGCCTGCGGCATATTCCGGCCCCACCTGCCGTGGTACGTACCCCGGAAGTACTTCGAGCAGTTTCCCCTGGACGACATTCAACTGCCGGAGGTCAAGGAAGACGATCTCGACGATATTCCGGAAATCGGCAAAAAGATCGCCCGGCCGCAGGGAGACCACAAGGCCGTCACCGAGCACAACCAGTGGAGAAAGGCGGTGCAGGGATACCTCGCGAGCATCGCCTTTACGGACGCGCAGGTCGGCAGGCTGATCGACGCCTTCGACAAGACGGCATTTGCGAAGAATACCGTTATCTGCCTGTGGAGCGATCACGGCTGGCACCTCGGGGAGAAACTGCACTGGCGGAAGTTCGCCCTGTGGGAAGAGGCCACCCGCAACATCCTGATGTTCGTTACCCCGGGAGGGGCAACAGAAGGGGCTGTCTGCGGCCGCCCCGTAAACCTGGTCGACATGTACCCGACGCTCGTGGAACTCTGCGGCCTGCCGCCGAAAAAGGGAGTCGAGGGCACGAGCCTCGTGCCGCTCCTGGAGGATCCGGCCCGGGAATGGCACCCGACGCTGACAACGCACGGCCGGGGCCGCCACGCGGTGCGGTCCGAGAACTGGCGATACATCCGCTACAGCGACGGCACGGAGGAGCTTTACGACCGCCGTGAGGATCCCATGGAATGGAACAACCTCGCCGAGAAACCGGAACACGCGGAGATCAAGAAAAAGCTCGCGGCGTGGCTCCCGGAAAAAAATGCCGAGGATTCCGCGTACGAAAAGGGGAAACGCCGAAATAAAAAGAAGCGGAAAAAGAAGTAAACCCCCCCGGGTCACCGGTCGAATTCCTCATGCCGTGTTTTTCGGGATCATGTCTCCGGCCGACGCACCCTCCGGCAGCGATCGTATATGCAGGTCATGCTGGGGAAAGGCTATCACGATCCCGGCTTCCCTGAAGGCCGCATCTATTGCCATATGTATCTCGTCCTGGACCGGGAGGTAATCCTGTATACCGGTAACAAAAACACGGAGTTCGAAGTTCAGGCTGCTGTCACCGAAACCAAGAAACAGGGCCGTGGGCGGCGGATCCTCCTGCACCCGGCCGTTTTCCGCCGCAACGCGCAGGAGTTGTCTTTGCGCCTCGGCCGTATCGGAACCGTACGCAATACCAACGGGTATTATGACTCGCAGGACCTCGTCGCTGAGGGTCCAGTTTATCAATTCACCCGTGATAAACTGTTTATTTGGAATGATGATTTCCTTGCGGTCCCAGTCAACGATAGTGGTGGCCCGGGCCTTGATGCGTGATACGGTTCCCATAATTCCGCCGACCGTTATCGTATCACCCTTGCGAATCGGCCTCTCCACCAGGATGATCAGGCCTGAAACGAAGTTGGCAAAAATCTCCTGGAGGCCGAAGCCAAGGCCGAGAGAAAGGGCCGCAACCAGCCATTGGACATGAGACCAGGTGACACCAATTGCATAAAACGCCGCGACAAAACCGACGCTGTAGATGCAGTACCGCACGAGCGCCGAGATCGCATACCCCGCGCCGCTCTCCACGTGCAATTTTCTCAGAACCGACATTTCCAGCAGGCTGGGAAAGTTCCGCCCGGCCGTAATCGTCACGATCACCAGGAGGACGGCGAGCAACACATCCGCCAGGGTTACCGCAATTGCACTGCCGTCGGGCAGCATGGTACTCCAGAGTTCGATCTTTTCCAGGTATCCCAGGGCCGGAAGCACGTCTACCCAGATCAGCCAGAAACCGGCGGCGACCACGGCCAGGGTGATATAGTTAACGAAGCTTCTCGACCGCCTGCTGATAGTGACGAAACTTTTATGAAGTTCGTCACGGTCCGGTTCTCCTCCGGCATCCTGCCCGTCAACGCCGCTCGCATCAGGCCCTTTTTTTCGTTCGGCACCGGCAATCTTTTCGGCGAGCCGGTGCCGGGCGATGGCAACCCAGCTCATCACCCACGAATACAAAATCGTGACCGCCATGAGAAACCAGAAAAGAACCACCAGCCTGCCGCCCAACTGAGTGGCGGTGTAGTAATAGCGCATGGCACCGATCCCGGCCAGGGCGAGCGGAATAACCATCGCCAGGGGGTACCAGACATGGCGGGAGCCATAAATAACACCCTTGCCGCTTTTCGCGAACGTGGTCCGGGCAAGCCTGCCATTCGGTCGTAAGAGCGCGCCGGCCGCCAGGCCAATACAGACAAACGCCGCAATAAAACACAGGCGCCCCAATCCTCCACCGCCGGTCGGAACCCGGTGCCCGGCAATGGCAACCATGACAAAGACGACCACCCCCCCGGCGACAACAAGCCATTTCATGGCCCGCCTGCTCGTTGTTACGGCGGCTTCAGGCCAACACAGAATCTTGTTGGCCACACCGCCATCTCGACACAACACGTGAACGATACAGGCGGGGGCGATGAAAACCCCGGCCTGCCGGAGCGCCGACGATACCGCACCGGCAAACGCGGCGCCGCCGGCCGCCTGGTCCAGTCTCCACGCCGGCCAGAACAGGAGCAGGGGCCATGCCATACCGGCAACACCCGCGCCGACCAGTTCCGCCGATTTTCTGCCCATGGCCGCCGCAGTTTTATCGCCCGGTTGTTTTTGCCGCTCCGAAAAGCCCCTTGTTATTTTCGCTCCCGCAATAAAAACCGCGAGGATCGAAAAGAAGACAATGATATTCACCAGGGGGCGGGTGATCAGATCCCGCCATGCAACACGCACAACGCCGAACCAGTGCGACGGGTTGAGTAGCCATCCCAGGTGATCAAGGGCATCAGCGAGTGTCTCGGCCCCGACCGGTTTTGAACTCCGAATCCATAGAATGCGACGGTCAATATAGGATCGGGTATTCTCAACCGCCTCAAGGAAACGGGCCTGCGCCATATCCAGGCGGGAAAGCATCTCGGCGTACTGCTCGTACAGGGCCACGAAGCCCTCCGTTCCGCTGTCGCCTCTCAGTGTGGTCCGGATGGACAAAAGGTGACGGCGCAATCCCTCCTCAATCTCTTTTCGCTTCCGTGTATCCGTTTCCCGCACCCGGTCCATGTACTCGGCAACCCGGGCTTTAATATCGCTCAGTCTCTCGAGGTGATCCCTGAGTTCCAGTCTCTTGAGGTCGACCGTCGCGATCTGTTCCTGCCGCTCTTCGATGTCCTTTCGTATTGTCCGGGTTTCCGGAAGTCCGCTTCGAATGCGGCGCATCAGAAGCCCGACCGCGTCGGTCAATCCCACGATTCGTACTTTTTCCTTCAGGTTTTTCAGGCGGGCCTCGAATATAGTTGCCTTGTCTGCCGCCGACTGGAGGCGTTTTTCCATCGCGGCAATTTTTTCCCGCATTCCCTCCCTGTCATCGCCACCCGATTTCAACAACAACAGCTCCCGGTCTTCTTCGGCCACTTCGCCCAGGACCGGACTGTCAACGGACGCTTTTCGCGCGGCCCTGATTTTTTCAGCCAGGAGCCTGTTGTCCGCCTCACGGCGGAGAAACGCCACGGCCTTCCTGAGGGGCCCAACGCCCTTTTCCAATGCGGACTGCCGGTTGAGAGCAACCGTCTTTTCCATCGAAAGCTTTTCGATCAACAACGGTATTTCTTCCTGCTCCTTTCGAAGTGCCCGGAGTTGCTCTGCAGCAGCTTTTCCCCCGGCCATTGCCAGGTCCCTGCGGGCTGAATACGACTCGGGCGATTCGCCTCTCATTTTTGATTCTCATATCCCGGGCCTTGATCTCTTCCTGAAACGTTACCGCGATCTCGAGTTGTTCCCTGGCCGCCGAGTACGTATCCAGGAGTTTTTGCCGCACATCCCCGGCAATACTCCCGGACGACCTGATAATCTCCATCTTCTTTGAAACCAGATCCGGCGTCAGTTCCCCGGCGACCGCGGGTGCCGTCGCGGACCGCCCATCGTTAGCGGTCGCGGCGGCGGATACCGGAACCCCCTGCATGCAGACGACAATCATAACCAGCACGCAGCACGACAATATTCTGACAGTGTCGATCATCCGGCACATCCTCCGGCAAGCGGTTTTTCCTGTATTGTAATGCGAAAACAGCTTTCTATCGTCAACATTCCCGCCCGATGCGATTCATTGTACCGGATGCGGAAAAAATGAAACACCTCATGGCATAAAAGAGACGAACGAGCCTTGAACCACCGAATAAGGGCGAGCGAAGCGCCCGCGAATTGCTGTATGATAAGGATCGGGCAGAACGGCAGGTCTCCCGGGGTAAGACGCGTGAGCTTCGCTGCGTATACCCGCCCCATCTACGCCGCCGCGTTCCGGGTGACATCGGGCTTGGATTCTTGTCGCCCTCTCGCCCACGCGACGCCGCCTCGTGTGCGATTCCTGTTGTCGGGCCGCAGCTTTGCCTGCAGCTTCCTTCAGACCCCGCCTCGCGGCGGCGGCCCGTGCTGTTCGGCTAACGGTTCCTGTCATCAAGGCCCGTAGAGGACTTGCACCGCCACGTCATCGCGCCATATCCGCTTGCAGCCAAAAGTTGCCGGGCAAACGACAATGAAAAAACCGCCTCCCGGCGGTTTTTTCATGTCGGGGCGACTGGATTTGAACCAGCGACCTCTTGACCCCCAGTCAAGCACTCTGCCATACTGAGCTACGCCCCGATGCCGGACAACACAATCAGGCAGAAAAGTGTATGATCAACGGGGTCCCGCGTCAAGGTCCCCCCCACAAAGAAAAGCGGGGCGGAAAACCTGGAAATTCCGCCCTGCTTTTCCCGTCCCCTGTCGAACACGGCCAGAAAGAGTCGCCGGTACAAAGAAAAACATCACTGATACTTACACCGTTCAGTTCTCACCGTTGAACGACCGTTGCAACCAGCGAATGCTCGGCAGGACTGCCAACGGGTCGTCGGGCTGTTCTATACGGGCGGAGCGCATAAGGTGTCGCAATCCGCTCAGTGTAACACTGGGATGCTCGAGAACCTTCTTGAAAACGTCAGTTTCGTTACACCTTTCAGGACCTGACATTTGACCATCCTCCAACTCATCACGCCACGGTACGCTTAACGGGTACGACCGCACCGGATTGCGATTTTCTCGGGACCATAAAAAAAAGGCCCGCGCGTCATACGCGCGGGCCCGCTTGGTCTCATCCGTGAAGGCTATATGACCGACGCCGTCCGGTCCGCCTGAAACATGCCGAAATAGCGGTCCGTATGCCCACCAACCCATCCGTGGGTTCAGATCATGCTCATCATCAGCCGATCTGCTCCTCCAGCAACTGGAGGACGTTTGCGGCGGGCATGGACTTTTTTCCGGCGGGCGTGTTCCAGGCAATCTTGCCGTGCTCGGCAAGAATTTTTTCCATCCGGTTTACGGCAAGTACCACGGAACTGTGATTCTTGCCCATAAACCTGCCGATTTCGGGAAAACTCATACCGGTGTATTTTCGTGCCAGATACATCGCCGTCATTCGTGCATTTGAAACCGTCTTCGTCCTGCGCGAGGAATGAATATCAGCCGGCGTAACGCCGAAAAACGGGGCCACCGTTCCTTCGATACCGCCCACGGTCACTGCGCTGTCGGTCTGCACGAGGTGGTCGGCCAGTACCTCCCTGACGACCTGCAGCGTCACCCCGTCGTTCTCGAGCGCCGCGATCGCGCACAGTTTCAGGAGTATCCCTTCAAGTTCCCTGACCGAACCGCGCACGTGCATGGCGATATACTCTATGACGTCTTCGGGAATATCTATCTTCATCCGGGAAACCTTGCGCGACAGGATATGGATCCTGGTTTCCTTGTCCGGCTGTTCCATCTTGATAGTCATACCCGAAAGAAACCTGCTGACAAGCTGCTGATTCAAATCGCCGACGAGGCGCGGATGGGCATCCGAGGCCAGGATGATACGCTTTCCGGCCGTCTCTATGGCATCGAACGTATGAAGAAACTCCTCCTGCGTCGCCCGCTTCGCGGCAAGAAAGTGGACATCGTCGACCGCCAGCAGATCAAGCTTGCGATACTTTCTTCGAAATTCCTCGTTGTTCCCCTTCCTGATGGTTGATATATACTCGTTGGTGAACTGCTCGCCGGTCACATACTTGCACCTGAGCCCCGACCCCTCCCTTTTGGCGAGCATCCCGCATATTCCCTGGAGCAGATGCGTCTTGCCGACACCGCAGGGGCCGTATACAAAAAGCTGGTTACCCCCTTCAAGAGAACCGTCCAGGACGGAAATCGCCGCGGTATAGGCCAGCTTGTTGCTACGGCCGATTACGAAATCATCGAGCGTGTACCGCAATGTCGGTTTCGGCAGTTGGGCCCGCCGACGCGGACGGCTCCGGCCCTGCGTCATTCGCGAGACAATTTCCGCCTGTCTGTCCAGATCACCCCGGGTGTACTTCTCGCATAACGCCGGTTCGACGACGAAGACAACCGTGCACGAATCGTCGACAACCGACGCGGCTATCTCCGCCAATACCTGCTGATAGTGCTGCTCTATCCAATTAGCAACAAACGGGTTGGGAACAGCTACCTCAAGGCAGCCATCAGTGATGCTCAACTGTGTGCCATGCTTGAACCAGGCATTGAATTTCTGCGGGCCTATTCTTCCATGCAATACCTCGAGCAAACGGGGCACGGCCTCTTGCTGAGCGCATACGTCGGGCGCACTCATAGTCATGATTCCTTTCACCAGATACCAGGGTTCTACTTGCGCCTTGAACGACAGCGGTGATGTTCCATCACAAAAAACTGCCGTGTCCTTCTGGAGATCTCCACCCGGCCGCCGGGTCACCGACTGTCCGGGAAAACCATTTTATCTCCACTGTTCAGCCAATTTACTCATTCCGCAAAAAGGCGTCAAACACAAAGATTGCATTTTGTTATCCACAACCAACAAGGTCATTGTCGGGCGCGACTTGCTGCGGAAAAAAAACTTTTTCTAACGAACTATTCACAAAATTTTAACATCCGCGGTGGAAAGTTTCGCAAGCACCTGCCTGACAGAGGTTTGATAAAATCCAACCCCGCTGTAAAGCCTGAGTGCGGGAGTATTATCCGCATCAACCGCGAGCCGCATCGCACCACACCCGGCAGATGCGGCGACCCTGAAAGCATGCACGAGCAGTGCTGTTCCAATACCCCGCCCCCTGAACGCGGGAATCACCCCGATATACACCATTCTGCATTCGGTTTCACTCGCCGACCGATTCAGCAGAAAGCATCCCGCAGGCTCGCCGGTTACCATCAGGATGTTCCACCAGGCAGGGGTAAAGATACCCGTGTGTTTATGCGATTCAATGACCTCGTCCATATTTCTTCTGCCCAGTAACTTCGGACAGTCGAGCGAATCCGTGTAGGTGTACGCTATCAATTGCTTGAAGCGATCAAGTCCGCATCCCCGGACATCGACGAAAGACATGCCCTCCGTCGGCATCGATGCGCAGACATTCCGCGCGGGAAGCTCGCGCCTCATCTCGATAAGCCGGGCAGCCGGCTCGAGTCCCGCCTCGCTGAGGACAGCTATTTCATCCGTACGGTCCGGATCGAGAAAAACCTGCACCATGGGCAATCCGTCGCGCAAGCAGGCGGCACTCAATTGCGCAACCAGTTCGACGAGCAAACGGCAGTCGACCCCGGGTGCCGACGGAGGGCTGTAGTAAACAAAACCGACATTCCCGCGCGATACCGCAACCAGGGATACTGCCCGTATCTTTTGACGGTCCCGTGTCCACCAGAGTCGGCTTCCCCTCTTTCTGCCGTCTCGGTAGAGGGCCCGCAACATCCGGAGCCTGTTGTTCTCCTCCGAGGACGGCGTCCGGTTTCCAGAAACGAGAAACCGCAATCCGGCCGAAATCTTCCACCGCGGGACTGGCTTAATACTCGACATATGTCCGATTATATAAGAGGTTGTTCGGCTTTCATGTTTTTTGCAGCAAATACAATTCGTGTGCAGGCTGAAACCGGGCATTTTGCGGTCGTGAAACCGATACCGCTACACGGCGCGCCGTCCCGATGTAACACTTGACTTTACAGGATATTTTAGTATCTTCGTGTGCGCGCGGCATCGTATTATCCTGCTATTCGTGTGCATAGACGTGTTCATAAGGAATAACGTATTATGAGAAATACACTAACGATGTTTACCGTGCTGTCGTTGACAATCGCGCTTTTCCTGCTGCCGGTTTCACCCACCCTTGCGGCGGAGAACGATGTCACCTCCGCGCTTGATGCGCTCGGCGGGACGGACGCGACCGGTGCATCGACCGACGCGGGCAAGGATGCCGCTGAAGAAGAGAAACCGAAAGGCTCCGGCATTATCGATCTTGAGCCCGCTGATGTTTCCCTGGATGAATATCCCGCCGAAAGCGAAGTGGGCATGAGCAGACATGATATACCCCACGGATGGACGGCGCATACTATCGGGGCGGATACTATTCCCATCCCCGATGAAGCCCCGTTTAACTGGCAGTTCAGGTTCTACTTCAAGGAACCCCGGTCAATAATGGTCAAGATGCCGGGTTCCAAAAAACCGCGCCTCTTCTGGTACATCAAGTTCACCATCATCAACAGAACCGGGGGCAGCAGGCCCTTCGACCCCGAATTCCAGTTGTACACCGAGACCGGCCAGTTGCTGTCGGCCGGCGAGGGCTTCAACAGCACGCCAGTCTATGACAAGATCAAAAAGATCATTAACAATCCGCTCCTGGTCGATTTGAACACCGCCACCGGCAAGATCCTCCAGGGTGAGGACAACGCGGTGGAAAGCGTAGCCATATTCAAGGACTTTGATCCCAAGGCAGGCCTGTTCGACGTGTTCATCGGCGGGCTCAGCGGTGAGACGGCGAAGATCAAACTCCCCAATCCGATAAAGATCAGGAAGGAAATACCTTTCGATCCTGAAAAGAAAACCGACGCAAGCGAGGTAGTGGAAACAGAGGAGATTATTCTTTCCAAGACGCTCAGGCTGACGTATAAGATCGGCAGCCAGGCAAAAGACAGGCAAGGCGCCCCCCTGCGATTTCTCGGTAAAGAGTGGGTCATGCGTTAAGGGCGCAGGTTATCGCAAAACGGCACAACATGAATTACCAGGAGTATTCGGATGGCACATAAAAAGGGCCAAGGTTCGACCACCAACGGCCGGGACAGCAATCCCCAGTACCGGGGCACGAAGAAGTACGGCGGAGAATCGGTTACCCCCGGAACGATTCTCATTCGCCAATGCGGAACTCGTCACAAACCCGGCTACAACGTCAAGAGGGGCGGTGACGATACACTCTACGCGGTGGCGGGAGGCACGGTTTCGTTCCGGGGACGTTTTGTCGACGTGTTGTAGCATTCCGTCCTGACGGTACAGGGAGGTACCGCCGCACAACCGCAATTGCATACGGTACCAAGGCGATGGGTCCGAAAGGCGCATCGCCTTTTTCTTTTCGGTTGTGTCGGTTTGGCACCGTTGTATGACGAGACCGTTTCTTTCCACAGACCACTGGTATGGGTTCCGAAGAGAAAAGCCGAAAATTTTTCGTCGACGAGGTCGACATCGTCGTCTTCGCCGGCGACGGCGGTAACGGGTGCGTCTCATTCAGGCGGGAAAAGTACGTTCCCAAGGGCGGACCGGACGGAGGAGACGGGGGAAGCGGAGGAAGCGCGATACTTGCCGCGGACACATCACTGAACTCCCTTCACCATCTGGCCGGAAAACACCACCACCGGGCACAGCGGGGCGGTCACGGCATGGGGAAAAACCGGCACGGCAAGAACGGCGCGGACGTTGTTATACGCGTACCCCCCGGCACGCTCGTCCATGATGCAACGCACGGGACGCTGCTGAAGGACCTCGACGGCTCAGGCCAGTCGGTTTGCGTGGCCCGCGGCGGAAAAGGCGGACGGGGAAACGCGCGATTCAAGTCTCCGGTCAACCAGGCTCCCCGGGAATGCGAACAGGGACAGGCAGGCCAGCAGCGGCACCTGCATCTGGAACTGAAGCTGATCGCCGACGTTGCCCTGGTCGGTCTCCCGAACGCCGGCAAGAGCACCCTTCTTTCGAGGCTTTCCAGCGCGAAACCGAAAATCGCATCGTATCCGTTCACCACCCTCACCCCTTCCCTGGGGGTTGTCGAACTCGACGGTTACCGGCGCTACACGATAGGTGATATCCCCGGCCTGATTGAAGGGGCCCATGAGGGGAAGGGGCTCGGCTGCGCGTTTCTGCGTCATATCGAACGGGCACGCATTATCCTCCACCTGGTGGACATCTGCCCCCTGAAAGGCGATCCGTGGGAGAACTATTCCGTTATTCGATCGGAACTGCGCGCCTATTCGGCTCCGCTTGCACACAAGCCCGAGATACTGGTCGCCAACAAGATGGATCTCACCGGGAGCGACGAACGGTTAGCGGCGTTCTCCCGGCAGAGAGGCGCGGCGGTATCCGGCGTGTCCGCGGTGACCGGCCGGGGACTGGACGAACTGAACGAAAGAATCTGGAAAACGCTCCATGAAGGAGAGGAAACAGCGAACCATGTCGGAAAAGACGATTGATACGATCCCGGCTGTTCTGGCGATCGACTGCGGCAACACGTCTATCCGCTGCGCGCGCGTCCGCGGAGAAGATGTTTCGGGGTTCAAACGCGTACTCCTGGATCAAACGCCGGCGCTGGTATCGGGCCTGAAGGAGCTGTGGGAACAACCGGAACGACCTGACGCCGTCGTCGCGTGCAGCGTTAACGACGAGCGATTCCCGGACGTTGAAGAATGCGTCGCGGGGATTACCGGCGGCCGCCTGCAACTCGTCGGACGCGATCTGCCGTTGCCGATACCGGTCGATCCGGCTGTCGGATCGTGTGTCGGCGCCGATCGGCTCTGCGCCGCATCGGCGGCATACGACCGCCTCGGAAGCGCCTGCGTCGTCGCTGATTTCGGCTCCGCGATAACCATAGACTGCGTTGACAACGACGGTGTCTTTCGCGGCGGAGCGATCATGCCGGGGCTCGGCATGGCGGCAAATGCGCTGGCGAGAAACACCTCGCGGCTTGCGTATGTCGAGCCGGCGGAACCGGAAAGACTCCTTTCGGGGGATACCCGGAATGCCGTGCTCAACGGAATCGTCAACGGCGTGCGGCATGCATTGAAAGGGTTCGTCGAGGCGTACGCTACCGAACTGCACACCTGGCCGGAGGTGATCCTGACCGGCAGTGATGCCGGGATTGTCTGTCCGGCAATCGGGCAACTGGGGATCGTGACCGCCGTGGTCGAAGACCTGACGCTGCGCGGTGCGGCCATGGCATACTACCATTCTCTCCTTGGCAACACCTGAACACCGGACCGTAATCGGGCGCAGATCCTGATGCCAACACAACCGAACACCACGACCGCCTCGCTGGTAACGCCGCCCGGCCTGGGAGGTATATCGGTTATCACCGTCGAGGGACCGGATGCGAAAACAATCGTGGATTCCGTCTTCACACCGTCCGTGCCGTCGGCAGAGACAGGCCGGGGGGGGATCCGGTTGCGGCTCGGACATCTCACCGAAGACGGCGAGTGCGTCGACGAAGTCCTGGTGTGCCGCAGAAAAAATCGCCAGGACATCAATATCCACGGCGGCCCGGTGGTCGCGGGTCGTTCGCTCCGCCTGCTGGCCGCGGCCGGCGCCGCTATACGGCCGCCCGAATCCCCGTACCTGTTCAATCCCGCGCATCCCTCGTGGAACAATCCGGCGGTCGGTCGGGAAATGCTCCGCCGCCTCCCCGATGCCCGCGGCCCCGCGGCGACGCTGCTCCTGGGCCTGCAGTGGTCCGCCGGCATGAGTCGCCTTGCGCGGGAAACCATCGCAACCCCGGCCGGACAGAACACTGCGGGGAAACTGATCGGAGCCGCGGAGAAGCTCGAAACATCCCGGCTGGTGCTCAGGGGACCGGAAATCGTCATAGCCGGTCCGCCCAACAGCGGGAAGAGTCTCCTGACAAACCGGCTCACCGAAAAACAAACCAGCATCGTCACCGACCGGCCCGGAACGACCCGCGACTGGGTCAGGGAAGCGGCCGCCATTGGAGATATCGCGGTCTGGATCGTCGACACCGCCGGCCTCTGGGATACGTCGGACGACGTTGATGCCGAGGCCATGCGGCGGGCAAGAGAACGAATAGAAAAAGCCGACCTGGCGGTCCTGCTGACGGCCGCCGACTCCCCGGTCGATGTCGACACGCTGATCCCGCGGCGCGACTACCTCAGGGTAGCGTCGAAATGCGACGAGGGAATACCGGAAGGCCGTTACGACGTACGCGTTTCCGCCCGAACGGGAACCGGCATGCCGGAACTGGCGGACGCGATACTCACGTCGCTGGGGCTTGCCGATTTCGACCCGTCGTTAGCGGCCGCCTTTACCGAACACCAGTCGCAACTGCTCAGTCAGGCGGCCGGCGCCATGGACGATTCAGACGCCGAGAGGGTGCGCGACGTGCTTACCATCCTCCTGGAAAAGTGAAAATTACTCCTTGTAAACATACGCGGTCATACGAATAATAATCGACGGCACACAGGGGCGTCTGCTCCATATAACAGTATTCCGGTAAAGAAAGGGTTCTGTTGAATGAAATCCGTGAAGGACATTCCCGCACACGATCGGCCGCGGGAACTGCTGCTTGAACGGGGGGAGGAGGCCCTCGATGATGAACAACTGGTCATGGCCATACTCGGTTCAGGCGGACGGAAGGCGTGCGTACGCAAGATTTCCCGTGACGTCGCCGGCCTGATACGGCGGCACCGGGGCCGACTCCGACTCGACCACCTGACCTCCGTACCCGGCATCGGCCCCGCAAAGGCCTCCCAGTTGCTTTCCGCCTTTGAACTGGCCCGTCGCTACCTGGCGGGAGATACGGTCCGGATCGAGTCGGCCGCGGATGCCTACGAACTGGTCGCCGACCTGAAGAACAGGAAACAGGAGCATTTTGTCTGCATTTCACTGAACGGGGCACACGAGCTGATCGAGAAGAGAATCGTTACGGTGGGATTACTCGACAGTTCGCCGGTGCATCCGCGGGAGGTATTCGCCGACGTCATTGCCGACCGGGCGGCGGCGGTCATCTTCGCCCACAATCACCCCTCGGGAAATCTGAAACCCAGCGTGCAGGACAGCACCACCCACCGGCAACTGACTGCCGCCGCGGAGATACTGGGCATACGGATACTCGATCATATTATCGTATCCTCGCGCGGCTACTTCAGCTACCGGGAGGCGGGCCTGATCGCGTGAGCCGCGTCCGCCGACGGACTCACTCGATCTGAAAGGTGAACCGTTCCCCCTCGACATCGACGGTGACCTTCTGCCCTTCCTTCAGTTCACCGGCGATGAGCATCTTCGAAATGGGGTTTTCCAGGCTCTGCCGTATGAATCGATTCAGCGGCCGGGCCCCGAACGCCGGATCGTAGCCGAATTCGCACAGGAGCTCCTTGGCGCCCGTGGTAGCGGTGATATCGATGCCCCGGCTCTTCAGCCGTCCGGCCAGGCGGCGAAGCTGTATCTCCACGATACCCTCCAGGTCTTCCCTGCCGAGCAGGTGAAAGATAACGGTCTCGTCTATCCGGTTGATGAATTCCGGGCGGAAATGGGTCTTGAGGGCGTCTTTGAGCTGGGCCTCGACCTCCCAGTCCTTTGCCTCGGCCTCCGCCAGCTCCCTGATGGTTTCACCGGCGATATTGCTGGTCATCACCAGGAGGGTATTCTTGAAGTTGACCGTGCGTCCGTGACCGTCGGTCAGTCGCCCGTCGTCAAAGACCTGGAGGAGTATGTTGAACACCTCCGGGTGGGCCTTTTCGATTTCGTCGAACAAGACCAGCGAGTAGGGTTTTCGCCTGACCGCCTCGGTCAATCGCCCCCCCTCCTCGTAACCGACATACCCGGGCGGCGCCCCGATGAGGCGCGCGACGGAGTGCGGTTCCATGAACTCGCTCATGTCGATGCGGATCATGGCGTCCTCGGTGTTGAACAGGTGCGCCGCCAGCGCCTTGCACAACTCGGTCTTGCCGACGCCGGTGGGCCCGAGGAACAGGAACACCCCCATGGGGCGCGTCTCGTCGCCCAGCCCCGAGCGGTTGCGTCGAATCGCATCGGAGACCGTGCGCAGGGCGTCATCCTGCCCGACGACGCGCATCCTGAGATCGTCCTCCATGGTGATAAGCTTGTGCCGCTCCGATTCCACCAGTTTCGTCAGAGGTATGTGCGTCCACTCAGAAACGACCTGCGCAATATGCTCGGGGGTGACCTCTTCGCTGGAACTGCCGTTCGGGCTGTCGTTTTCGAGCCGGTCCTCGGCCTCCTGAAGCCGGGACTGCAGTTCACTCAACTCGCCGTACTGTATCTTGGCGGCCTTTTCAAGATCGCCTTCCCGCTGCGCCTGTTCGAACTCCGTATGCTTGCGGTCGATCTGTCCTCGCAACTCCTTGACCTGCTCGAGCAACCCCGTTTCCCGCTGCCACTCGGCGGAACGCTCGTCGAAACGGCCCTGGAGTTCTGCTATTTCCTGCTCCAGTTCGGCATACCGCTCGCGGCTCTTTTCGTCCTTCTCCTTGCGAAGGGCCTCCTGTTCAATACGGCGCTGCGTCAGTTTCCGCCGCAATTCGTCCAGGTCGGCCGGCATTGAATCCTTTTCTATCCGCAGGCGGCTGGCGGCCTCGTCCACGAGATCGATTGCCTTGTCGGGCAGGTGCCGGTCGGTGATGTATCGCCGGCTCAGATTGGCCGCCGCCACCAGGGCCGCGTCCTGAATCCTGACCCCGTGATGGGCGTCGTAGCGGGGCTTCAGTCCCCGCAGTATCGCAATCGTCTCGTCCACGTCGGGTTCGTCGACGATAATAGGCTGAAAACGCCGCTCGAGTGCGGCATCCTTTTCCACGTGCTTGCGGTACTCGTCGAGCGTGGTCGCCCCGATGCACCTGAGCTCTCCCCGGGCCAGGGCGGGCTTGATCAGGTTACCGGCGGAAATCGCGCCTTCCGCCGCACCCGCGCCGACCACCGTGTGAAGCTCGTCGATAAACATGATCACCGCACCGCCCGACTCGGTAACCTCCTTGATGACCGCCTTGAGCCGGTCCTCGAACTCCCCGCGATACTTCGCACCGGCGAGAAGGGCGCCCATATCGAGGGCCACGATCCGCTTTCCCTTGAGACCGGCCGGCACATCCCCGTCCACGATACGCTGGGCGAGCCCCTCGGCGATGGCCGTCTTGCCGACACCGGCCATCCCGATGAGGACGGGATTGTTCTTCGTCCGCCGCGAGAGGACCTGCATGCAGCGCCGTATTTCCTCCTCCCTGCCGATGACCGGATCGAGCTTGCCGTTGTCGGCCATTTCGCAAAGGTCGACGCCGTAGCGCTCCATGGCCTGGTATTTCTCCTCGGGCGTCTGGTCCGTGACCCGCTGGGCCCCCCTGATCTCCCGCATCGCCTCCAGTATGGCATCGTGGTCGGCCCCCAGTGTCTCCAGGGCCTCCCGGGCCTTGCAGTCCACCACGGTCATGGCCAGCAGGAAGTGTTCGACGGACGTGTACTCGTCCTTGAGGGCCTCGGCTTCCTTGCCCGCCTGCACCATCACGTCGCCCATGGCCGGGTCCATGGACAATCCCGCGCCGCTGCTCTGGGTCGGCAACCTCCCGATCTCGGCGTCGGTGACCTGGACGATCATATCCCTGCGGACGCCCACCTTCTCCAGGATCGAGGCCGTCAACCCGCCCTCCTGGTCGAGCATCTCCCGGAGCATGTGCAGGGGGGCTATCCGTGGATTGCCCTTCTCGGCGGCCAGTCCCTGGGCGCCGGCGAACGCCTCCTGGGCTTTGACGGTCATCCTGTCCATGCGCATAAGGTCATCTCCTTTCACGCGGTTTTGTGCAAGAGGCGTGCCTAAAACACATGGTGTTGCAAATAAAAGGGTTGTGAAATTCTTTTACTGCCAGGAGAGTAACCGGGATCGCCTTTTTGCCATTTCGGCAGTCCCGGTGGCGTTTGCTTTTTCCGTTGTTTGCGATATATTTGTACAGCGGCGGAAAAAGAACGCCGGCCCCTCAGAGCGCGAGATTTTTTCGCCGCACAA
>CAZLBC010000011.1:32762-55237 GCA_964557575.1 uncultured Planctomycetaceae bacterium | reverse complement strand
AAGAAGGCGACCGTCGGGTCGCCGATGGAGACTGACGCCGAGCGGCGGAAAAAGATCCTTATAACTGAGAGCGCGAGATTTTTTCGCCGCACAAGGAAGTCGAAGAAGGCGACCGTCGGGTCGCCGATGGAGACTGACGCCGAGCGGCGGAAAAAGATCCGCTCTCAGGTTGTGGTAGGGTGTCCGAGCGGCTTAAGGAGGCGGTCTTGAAAACCGCTGTACGTGAAAGCGTACCGTGGGTTCGAATCCCACCCCTACCGTTGTTGTGCCGCGGGGGAAATCGGGGTCAGGGCAGTTGGGCGTGGACTTCGTTGTCGTCTTCCCATTCGCCGTCGGGGAAGATGTAGAAATAGCTCCTGTCGTTGGTCAGGTCGCCGTTGTAGGCCTTGCAGAACTGGTTGTCGTCCCAACTGACCAGCTTCGAGTGGCCGTCGCAGAAGAGGAAGCTCGCCTTGCCGTGATAGAAGCAGTACTCGCTTTCATTCCACAGGCCGGTTATGCCCATGCGCATACCGTCGGCCATGTGGGGGGTGGGGGAATTCAAATTAAAGTCGTCGCCGAATTCCCTGATATCCTGGCCGAGTGTTCCGTCCATGTCGTAGCTTTCGTCCCGGGAAACGCCCTCGCCGGTCCAGTAGTTGCTGACCTCCTCCCGGTACCCGATATCCCAGTTGAAATCCACGCCCGGGCCGTACCGGTTGCCGATGCGCGACGGCCCCTCGGCGAGGAGGGGGACCCGGTCGGGATAGCCGACATCCATGAACGAAACGGCGCTTTCGGTTTTCTCGGGATCGTTTTTGAAAGCGTTATAGTAATCTGACCGTTCACCGTAGTAATCCCCCAGGTACATGTTCTGGGCGTACGACGAACCCAGGCTCGGACGGTAGATCGGGCACACCGGCGCCTTTTCCCCCCGCCGCGTCGCCCCCATGGTGGCCTCCAGGCCGTAGTCCATGAGCAGGTCCTCCCAGGCGACGTACTTGAATTTGGTTCCCCGGCCTCCCCCGTAGTCGTTCGTATCACTCTTGTTCAGTTTATCGAACTGCTCCTGGGTGTCGTAATACTCAGTCGCGTGGTCGCTGTGGACAATGGGCGGAATGAGGTCCCCGTGCGCCCGGCTCCAGGCGCGGTAACACTCGTTGATGCTGTTCTGGGTGGTCAGGCAGACCCCGGACCGGGCATAATCGATCGCGTTGGTCAGGGAGGGGATGAGGATCGTGACCAGGAGCACGATGATGGTCATCACGATCAGTAATTCTATCAGGGTAAAACCGCCGCCGTTTCTTGCCTTCGCAACCATGTCTTGATCCTCGTATACGTGACCGCGAGTCGCTTCTCATCCTTTTAACACCTGCACGTATCTTCGTCCCGGCCGCCCGAAGAGTCTTGCCGACCCCCGTTCATACCACCGGCACAGAAACATAACTCTATCACTCTATACGTATTATAAGCACAAACGGGATTTCAAAAAAGACAAAAGCCGATTTATTCCCGCCGTCCCCCCTTTCCGCTGCTCCCGCTGCCCATGAAACGCCGTTTCAGCCGCCCGTTTCGGCCTGCGAACAGTACCACGCGATGGTCCGTCTCAGGCCGTCGTCGAAATCAGTCTCGGCGCGGAAACCGAACAGCTCGGCCGCCCGGCTGACGTCCAGGCACCGCCGCGGCTGACCGTCGGGTTTCGAATCGTCCCATTCGATCGATCCGGAGAAGCCCGTCATCGAGCGTATCTTCTCCGCCAGGTCGCGAATGGTGATCTCGAAGCCGGCCCCGAGATTCACCGGCTCGGGGCCGTCATACCGTTCCGTTGCGGCGACAATACCCCGCGCGCAATCCCCGACGTAAAAGAATTCCCGGCTGACCGAGCCCGTACCCCAGAGGACGACGCTGCGGCGCTCCGCGCGGCGGGCCTCCGTGAATTTCCTGATCATCGCGGGTATCACGTGGCTGGTCTTCATGTCGAAATTGTCGCCCGGACCGTAGAGGTTCACCGGCAGCAGGTAGATCCCGTTGAGACCGTACTGGGCGCGGTAGGCCTGGAGCATGACCAGCAACGCCTTCTTGGCTACGCCGTAGGGCGCGTTCGTCTCCTCGGGATACCCGTTCCAGAGTTCTTCTTCCCGAAAAGGCACCGGCGTGAACTTCGGATACGCGCAGATGGTGCCGATCTGGACGAATTTCTCCAGGCCGGCGATCCTGGCGTGTTCGACCAGGTGAAGACCCATCGCCATGTTCGCGTAGAAAAACCTCCCCGGGTTATCCCGGTTGGCGCCGATACCGCCTACTTCGGCGGCCAGGTGGATAACGATGTCGGGCGCCATCTCCGCGTACATCCGCCGCACGTCATCTTCTTTCGTCAGGTCAAAATCGTCTCTCAGGGGAATCAGTATGTTTTCTTCCGCCACCCCCCGCCCGGCGAGTATCGCCTGCAGGTGCCGGCCCAGAAAACCGTCCCCGCCCGTGACCGCGATCCGCTTTGTCGGCAGGTCGATCATCTATTGCCCCTTTCGATTGCGATGATCCGCGAGCACCCGCTCGTCCGCCGCAATCCGGGCGTCGTGCTCGACCATCATGTTCGCCAGGCCGTGTATATCGACGGCCGGTTCCCACCCCAGTTTCTCCCGGGCCCGGGAGGCGTCGCCGAGGAGGACGTCGACCTCGGCGGGACGAAAATAGCGCGGATCGATCTCGACGTATTCATGCCAGTCCAGGTCGAGCATGCCGAACACGATTTCGAGAAACTCCCGCACCGAGTGCGTCTCGCCGGTGGCGATAACGTAATCGTCGGCCTCGTCCTGCTGGAGCATCGCCCACATGGCCTTCACGTAATCACCCGCGAATCCCCAGTCCCGACGGGCGTCGAGGTTTCCGAGATACAGCTTGTCCTGCAATCCTTCCGCGATACGGGTGGCGGCCCGGGTGATCTTCCGCGTGACGAACGTCTCGCCCCGCCGGGGGCTCTCGTGGTTGAACAGGATACCGTTACACGCGAACATCCCGTACGCTTCGCGGTAATTCACCGCCTGCCAGTACGAGAAGACCTTCGCGCACCCGTACGGACTGCGGGGATAAAAGGGCGTCTTCTCGCTCTGCGGAATGTCACGGGCCTTGCCGTACATCTCGCTGCTGGAGGCCTGGTAGTACCGGGTATCGAGCCCGAGATCGCGGATCGCCTCGAGCAGTCTGAGCGTGCCGACGGCGTCCACCTGGACCGTGTACACCGGCTGGTCGAAACTCACCCGGACGTGCGACTGGGCGGCGAGATTGTACACCTCGTCGGGGCGGCATTTCGTGAGGATCTGCCGGAGCCCGGCCCCGTCGGTCAGGTCTCCGTAATGGAGAAACAGCATCGCGTCCTTTTCATGGAAATCTCGGTAGATGTGGTCAATCCGTTCGGTCCCGAACGTACTCGACCGCCGGATGATGCCGTGCACCTCGTAGCCCTTCGACAGGAGCAGTTCCGCGAGGTAACTGCCGTCCTGCCCGGTTATACCTGTAATAAGCGCCTTTTTATGTGCCATGTCCGCTCCCGTCAGGTTATATGTCACATACCGTTCCGATCACGACCGGCCGTCGACAATCCACGAAATATATCATGTCACCGGAAAAATTGCATGGGGAGCCTGAAATCAGACCGGCTGGAACTGAAAAACCGGACAACCGCGTACTCACGCCTCGTCCGATACACATTCGGCATTTTCCACTCGTTCGAGTTGCTCTTCGATTTCGGTCGTGGGCGGCAGGCATTTCCGGCCCTTCACAAAGACGGGAAGGCCGGGGAGCCCCCACGCCATCATCGCAATTCGCGCAAGAAACGCGAGCACGATAATCTTGGTGACACCCACGTCGGTTCCCGCCGCGACCACCGCACCGGCGAAAAAGCTGACGTAGAGGTTCTCGATCAATCCCACCCCCCCCGGCGTCAGGGGAATGGCCCCGATGATATAAATGAGCGGCAGGTACACGAAGTAGTAATACCAGGGTATCCCCAGGTCGAGGGAAAACCCGATGACCGCTATCCCCCCGATGTAAAACAGGTGAGCGAAGATGGTCATGACCAACCCAATGGCCAGGATCCACGGCCGCTCCCGGTACACGTGGGTGGCGTCGCCCGCGGCACGGAAATGGTGCGCGATCGCGGTCCGGTTGTACAGCTTTTCAAGACGGGTGATCTTTCTCAACCCCGGCAGCAGGATAAACGCGAGTCCCACCGATGTCAAACCGATCAGGGCCATGACGGAAATGACCGGTGTCCGCATCCGGTCGAAATCCTTGATCCCGACGAGAAGGACGACTGCCACCATGACCGACGCCATCAGCACCAGTTCCAGCAGGCCCAGCAGGCGGTCGACGAACATCGTGGCCAGGACCGGACCCGCATGCCGTTCCGGCCGCACGATAAACCACGCCTTCACCAAGTCCCCGCTGATCATCCCCGGTATCACGAAATTGAACAGGTGGCCGAGAAACGTGTAACTCAGCACCTCCGCGGAGGAGATGTGCATATCCTGCTGATACAGAAGATATTTCAGGCGATAGGCGACGATGCACAGCGATACCGGAAAGCACAACAGGGCGGCGATAAACAGCGGCCAGTCCAGGTCCCCGAGGCAACTGATCAAACCCGGGTGAACGATCGCGACGCCCTTCCCGACGGGCTGGAAATGCTCGAAGGGATGTACCTCCCTTTTCTCCCACCACAGCATGCCCTCGGCAACCACGAGTTCGCCGCGGCCGTCGACGCGGCGGTCTTCGGCAAGACAGACGCTCCTGCCGCCGTATTCCTCTCCCAGCACCAGGTAATCGCGGAAGTGCACCCCCCGCAATACCCAGGCCAGGAGTACCGCGGCGAGCAGTAATTTTGCGGTTATTATCAACCGTTTCTTTGTCTTGCTTTCCATAACCGATTCGCTGTCGCTGAAAAAGGTACGTCGTCAGATCACGTTGATTTCAGCGTCAAAGGGTAACAGGAAAAAGAACTATTCACTATCAAAAATTCCGGCATCACCGGACCGCCTGCCCCGGATCCCCTCGAGCGGTCGACCGCAACTGGCCGCAGGCCGCCGTGACATCCGCCCCCCTGCCGGCGCGGACGGTCGCCCCGATCCCCCGGGTCTCCAGTTCGCGCAGAAACGCATACACCCGGGTTTGGGACGGCGGGCAGCACCCCCCCCGGGGGTTACAGGGTATCAGGTTCACCTTCGCCCCCGCCCGTTCGGCGAGCAGTCCGAGCCGCCGGGCGTCTTCAATCCCGTCGTTTCGCCCCGCAACGAGCACGTACTCGAACGTGGGCTTGCGGCTGGTGCGGCGGTGATAGTACACGCATGCATTCACGATCTCGTCGAGACCGTAACGGTAATGATCGGGGATAAAGGCGGCCCGCAATCGGTCGTCAGGGGCGTGAATCGAAACGGCGAGGTTGTACTGCCTGCCCGTGTCGGCGAGGCGGCGCATCCCGGGAACGATGCCGCTGGTCGAAACCGTTATCCGCCTCGCGCCGATGCCGCAGCGGTCCTCGTCGTTAAGAATGGCGAGCGCGGCGGCGAGATTGTCGAAATTCAACAGGGGCTCACCCACACCCATAACCACGATGTTATCGGGCTTTTCTCCGTGGATACGGGACGCCAGGATAACCTGGCAGGCTATCTCCGCCGGCGCGAGGTTCCGCTGAAGCCCTCCCTCCCCGCTTGCGCAAAAACGGCACATCACCGGACACCCCACCTGGGAACTGACACACAACGTGTTCCGTCCCGGCTGGGGTATCCACACCATCTCCACGATGTTCCGGTCGGACAGTTCGAGCAGGTACTTGACCGTGCCGTCGCGGGAAACACGCTCCGCGGCCGTTTCCACATCGCAGACAACCGCCTCTTCACCAAGGCGTTCCCGCAATCGGGCGGGAAGGGTACGCATCTCGTCGAATGAAACCGCGAACCGCTCGTATATCCAGTTTCTCAACTGGTCCGCCCGGAACCGCTCGGCCCCGAGACCGCGCACATATGCTTCCAGTTGCAACCGGTCCATTTCAATGATCGCGCATTTCATACATAAAGATAATATCAGCACACGCCGAATAGACCAGTGGAATACGCGTCGGCATTCGGGTACTATTGTGTCCGGCACCTTTTTCACCGACACCAGGGAAGTAAGGGACAATGAACGATATCATTCTTTCCTACGACAACGGAACCCTGCTGCTCAATACCGGGTGTCCCGCGATTACGCAGGGCGCGAGCCGCTTTCGGCCACCCGGCAGCTTCTGGAAATGGGACCGCCGCGTGGGAGCGTGGCGCTGCGCGGCAATGCATTACACACGGGTAGCCGCGGAACTCGGCAGTACGTTTCCGGATCGCTTTTCAGACACCCTGCCGCCCCGGGCCCGGGTATTTCACCGGCGGCGGCCCCGGCCCCTGCCGCCGGACGCCGCGGCATCGCTGCAGGCGTGGAACACCGCCGGACACCGGGGCCTTCTGGAAAGTAACGGTTTATCCGGGCGATTCGCCGCGGCGATCGCGACAATGGCGGGCCTGCCCTGCCCGACCCTGGTGGTAACCACCGGTCCGGAGCGAGCGCTGGCATGGCGAAACCGAATCGCCGCGGGTCTCGGGTGTGAAGCGGGCATTCTGGGAGGACGCGATCGAACGATCCGACCGATTTCAACGGCAACCTACCGGTCGGCCCATATCCACGTGCCGACGATCGGCGCCCTGTTCGACCTGCTGATCTTAGACGAGCCGCGAATGCTCGGGCGGAAAACATACCGGGACATTGCCCTCATGAGCATCGCGCCGTATCGTCTCGGCCTGTGTCGTTCCGGCGAGGAACGCGACGGGACCGAATCACTGCTGGAAGATCTCGTCGGCGCCCGGAGAGGCCGCATCGAGATCGAAATGCTGCCGGAACCGACGACAACGACGCACACCGGGGTCAGGCTGACCGACCGCGAAGCCCGAGAATACGAGCGCTGCAGGCAGTGCAGGGACGAATATATTTCTCGCCGAAAAAGGTCAAACCCCCGATATACGATCACCGACCTCTGCCGGGATCCCTGCCGCAGCGCGGCATCGCGACGCGCACGCACGGCGGCCGAAACGGCGCGCGATATTCTTGCCGGCGCCGAACAGAAGCGGAAAGCAGTGGCGCAGTTGATACGGGATCATCCGGACAGGAAGATCGCGGTCTTTACCACGCGCCGGCACGCGGCCCTGGCAATATCGTGCCGGCTGTCGGTACCCGCCCTCACGGCCGCAAGCCCTGAATACGAACGGGACGCGCTGGTCGCGGCCTTTGCCGCGGGTGAAATCAGGGCGATGGTGACGACCGCCCGTCCGTCGCGATGGACGGATATGCCGATCGACATCGCCGTTTCTCTCGACGGGACGGTTACCGGTCTTCATCGCCGGCACGGGGCCGGGGCGCCGGAAGGCCGCCCGGACCTGCGCACACTGCACCTGCTGTACTGCGAGGATACCGAGGAAGACCCCGCGAGAAAGGAGATATGGAAATACGATGCTTACCGCGGCCGAGTCCGTCATTGAATACCGGGGCGGGCGGGCCGTTCCGGATCGGCTCGATCGCCGGACGCACAACCACTACATCGACCTTGCCCGCACTATGCTCGAGTCGTTCGAAAAGGGGGGCGGAAAATCCCGCCGGGCATTACGCCGGACCATTCGCGGGATTTTCGCCGCAGAAGACGATTGCCCCCGCAGGCGCATCCGGGCATTTATCAAAATCCTCGAGGATGCGTCGATTTTTGCAGAGGTCCCGGGGGCACTGCGCCGGCGGCTCGAAACCTACGGACGGCACACGGCGCCCGGCGAGACCGGCATGACAGTGGAACAACTCTTCGCCGACTATCCGGATTTTCGGCGGCTTGAATCGTTCGAGGGTTTTGCATCACCCCGGCGGCTGCTCAGTCGCTATAACGTCGCCCAGCTCCAGGCCGCAATGTATCGCGCCGAACAGATGGTGATCCATCTCGCGTCCGACTACAAAAAGGCCGTGCGAAATATCAACCTCTCCCGTTTGCTCCACGACATCACCCCCCTCTCGTCCGGTGGATACCGAATCGTGCTGTCGGGCCCGCTGAGCCCGCTGCATCCGACCAGCCGGTACGGGGGATCCCTCGCCCGGTTCATCCCCGCGCTTCTGGCGTGCGGCCGGTGGCGGATGCGCGCATCGATCATCGGCCCCTGGCAAACACGGGCGATGCTCGCCGTGTCCGCCGCGGACGGGTATCGAAGCCACATCGATCCGGACGAGCAATTTGATTCGAAGGTCGAGGCCGATTTCGCCGAGCAGTTCGGCCGCCGCCGGGGGGGCTGGGAACTGATACGGGAAGGACGGCTGCTCTTCAGGGCACAGAAGGTATGTATACCGGATTTCCTCCTCCGCAATGACCGCGGAGACGAGGTACTGCTGGAAATCGCGGGTTTCTGGACCCCGGAATACCTTGAAGAGAAGCTCAGGACACTGGCGGTATTCAGCGACCGGAACCTTCTGCTGGCGGTACCGGAACATTCCCCCGCCGCCCGCGTCCTGCCGGCAAAAAACACAATCGTGTACCGGGAAAGACTCCGGGCGGCGGCCGTCCTGGAAAAACTCGATACTATCTGAAGGGGATCACACAGCCAGCGGAGGGATTCGAACCCACAACCTCAGCTTTACAAAAGCCGTGCTCTGCCGTTGAGCTACGCTGGCACGAGAGACAAGTGTACCACAAATATCGCGGCGCAAAAGAGGGCGCGGTTGTCCGGCGGACTCTCCCCGTTCTACCTGATGCGCAGCGCGGCGGCCTTCCATTCCCTGACCAGTTTCTCGCGGGATATGTTGTAGGTGGACTGCAGGGCGTCCCTGTCGGAGACACCTTCCTTGAGCTTTTCGATAAACGCGATAAACGCGGCGCTGTTTTTCTGATAGAGGTACCTGACCAGGCTCTGGGCCATGCCGTAATGCAATCGGCTCATCGGGATATTGCCAACATCGAATATGCTCTCGACCGGCGCACCGCTGCCGGCGGCCAGCTTTGTCAGGACCTTTATCTTCCGGGCCGCGTGGGACTGCGGTACCAGGGTGGCCGCCATCGTCTCGGCAATCCCCTCGTCGACCCAGTTCGGAATCCGGCGTTCGTTGATATACCGGCCCATGAAGGCATGCGTGGACTCGTGAACCAGCACTTCGTAAAAGCGGGTCTGCGCCATCGCCCTCGTCATCCGCCCCCGCCATACCGCGCCGAGGGCGACGAAACGGAATACGGCAGACCCTTGCTTCTTGTACCCCGCGTACCCGCCGGCCCTGAGGGCCACCTCCGGGGGAACCCCCGTCACCAGCGCGGAAAATTTCACAAAATTATCCTGGCGCCAGAAGGCATAGACGGGGAGTTTTCCTATCCAGATATTTTCCCGGTAGTCGATCTTGAACCGCCGGCACAGGGCACGGTAGAGTTTTTCGTACTTCATCTTCAGCACATTGTCGTCACGCGCGCTCCACGCGCTGTAAATCAGGAAGTGCGGCGTCTCGATCAGGTGCATCGCCGGTACGATATCCCGGGCCTTTTGTCCCCATTCACGCGCCAGGTTCAGCGATGCCCTGACCTGTCCGGGACCGGGCCGAGCGTAGTTGTGTTTCGCGGCAATCAGTTTCTCACCGGCGACAGACGTGCCGCCGAGTGATTTCGGCAACGCGGCCCCGCGATTGTCGTACAGTGCGGCTATCTCACCTTTCAGCGACCCGTCTTTCCGCACGGCCAACACGAAAAAACAGGCTGCGATGTCGTTCATGCCGGCCTCCAGGAAGGCCCTTCCGCAACTCAGCGCGGCGGCGGCCTTTCCCGCGGGCTTGGGCTCCGCATCCTGCAAACCCATCGCTATGATATTCGGCCAGTACACGCGGCGTATTCCCTTTTTCGACCTGATCGTGAGGGTCCGCGCAGTAAAGGAGAGGGCCTCGCCCCTGATTTCATCACCGGAGGAAAGCATCATACCCACCACCGGCCCGTCCCCGGCGACGAGCGCGGCGGGAGGCCACAGCAACACGATCGCCGGTAACAGCAGGATCCGGCCGGTTCGCGCATCAGGATTCATAACATCTCCTCAGCCCATCCGCGTTCGCCGGATGCAATCGCACGGCCGGTCACCCCGCTTCGGCGCGAAAGCTGATTTTAACATCGTCCCCGAAGGACCGTATGGATTCGAGGCCCGGCGCGGAAACCAGAGCGTCTATATGGGCGGTGGTATCCTCAAAGGTCTGTCTCTCGACACGGGCGTGCTTGGCGATACAGTTCATCAGCTTTCCGTTTCGGCAGTCGACGGTAATGCGTACTCTTACCTGCGCGCCGGCGCAGCGGCGCACCACCTCCGCAACCAGCGCTTCGGTCCCCTCCTGTTTTCGGGCCGAGATGAGCAGCGCCGACGGATACCTGTTTTTCAACACGGAAAACACGGTGGGATCGATTATGTGATCGATCTTGTTCAGCACGAGAAGCCGCCGGTTCTTCTCGCAGCCAAGTTCGTCGAGAACCCCGTCAACTTCGTGTATATGCTCACGGACCCGCTCGTGCGAGGCATCGGCCACGTGAATGAGCAAATCGGCCCATATCGCCTCCTCGAGGGTTGCCCTGAAACTCGCCACGAGGTGGTGCGGCAGGTCGCGGATGAAGCCGACCGTGTCGCTGAGCAGCACCACCGTGCCCTGCCCGACATCCCACCGGCGCGTCCGCGTTTCGAGCGTGGCAAAAAACTGGTCGGCCACGTACATATGCTCGCCGGTCAGGCTGTTCATCAGCGTGCTTTTGCCCGCATTCGTGTACCCGACGAGACAGATGCAAAATTCGTTTTTCCTGCCATGCACCTCGCGCAGTTTTCGTTTGTCGACGGCCTCGAGTTTCTTTTTCAGAAGACTGACCCTGCGCTGCACCAGGCGCCGGTCCGTTTCGATCTGCCGCTCACCCGGACCGCGGGTTCCGATACCTCCGCCGTGCCGGTCGAGGTGGGTCCACAGGCCCGTGAGACGGGGATAGGTGTATTCCAACTGGGCCAGTTCAACCTGCAGGCGGCTCTGTGACGTGCGGGCGTGGGAGGCGAAAATATCCAGGATCAATTCACTCCGATCGATGACCTTGGTCCCCGTTATCCTCTCGAGTTCCCGAATCTGCGCGGGCGACAGGTCGTTGTCGAATATCACGGCATCGATCTCGTTCATTTCGCAGCGGCCGGCAAGCTGCCCGGCCTTCCCGGTACCGAGATACAGCCCCGGGTGGGGTTTTTTCCGGCGGGCGATCATTTCGTCGACGACGCGGGCGCCGGCGGTCTTGGCAAGGCTTCTCAATTCACCCAGCGGATCCCGGGGATCGTATTTTCCCCCGGGAAGCAGAACACCGACGAGAAGGACCCGTTCGGTTCGTACCGTCAATTCCTCTCTTTTCGGCTCAGTCAAACAGCAACCTCCCGAGAACCGGATAATTATACACAGTCCGTTGCGGTTTCTCCCGTACTACTCCTTGGCCGCATCGAAAAAGCGGGTCGTGGGATACGCCAGATCGATGCATTCCTCCCTCGCGAATCCATCCAGAATGCCTTCGTAAATCGCATGGGATGTCCCGCGGCGTGTTCTGGCGGGACAGATGTAGCGCAGGGTCAGGGCCACCCCGTGATTCGCGATCGTCGTGTAGACGATGGGAGTGAGGTTCCGGTAGCGGATCGCGTAATTCTTCTGCATCCGCTCGATTTTACCCTTCACTTCCTGCTCTATTTTCTCGGCCTCGAACAGCGCCTGCTCCAGGATGATGTCCTTGGCGCGCCGCCAGTCGCTTTCAAATGTCACGACGATGACCAGCTCGTTCCATATAAAGGGAAACCCCTTCGTATAGTTCGCCGTGAACCCGCGGAAGACGGCGCTGTTGGGCATGTTGATCAGTCGGCCGGTACTCTGGTCGGCAGCCACCCAGTTCCCCACTTCGAGCAGTGACGTCTGGAACAGCCGTATATCGATGACATCCCCCGTCCGGCCGCTTATTTCGATCCGGTCGCCGATGTCATACGGCCTCTTGACGATAATAAGCACCCACCCCGCCACGCAGAGAATCACCTCCTGCATGGAGAGCGCCAGCCCCGCGCCGATAACGCCCAGCACGAGTCCCAGGTCATCGCTGCTTATCCATATCGCCCCGATGATGAAAAAGAGCACGGTCGCCTTTACCCAGGTAACGCCCCGCCGCACCCGGTGCCGGTCTTCCAGTTCCTCGCAGCGCGACAGCAGGGCCTTCTGGAACAGCCGGGCGATGACGAAAAGCGCCACGACGGCGATCAGCGACCAGAAGGTGTTGGCATAGACCCGGTTGTACCTGAGCCACTTATAGAAGTGCTCGATCCATTCCGCCCTGCCCTTCCATATTCCCGCCAGGACGACGACGGCGACCATGACGGCGATAACCGAGAGGGTCCCCGTCATCAACCGCGACCGGGCGCGCGTTTTTCTCCCCAGCGACAACCTGAATACCAACACCAGGCCGGTCGTCAGGGCGGCGAGCAACAGTATCGACAGGAACAACTGGAGGGCCAGCCGTGAACCGAGCCATTCGCCGATCCCGGACAGTGAAAATATAAATTGCTGATTCAAACAGGTTTCCGAAAACGCCATGTGCCGATTATACCCTGCCCGCGGAGGGACAATAAAGAGAAATACCACACGCCGGGCACCGCGGATTCCGCGCCCGGCAGATACGGCGGCCGTGATAAATCAGCAGCAGGGAACAGATGCCGCGTTCATCTTCATCCGTGATCTCCAGGAGGTCCCGCTCCACCTTGAGCGGATCGTCGGCAACGCTGAATTTCAACCGCCGGCTGAGCCGCCCGACGTGCGTGTCGACGACGAACCCCCCGTTTTTACCGTAACCGTAGCTCAACACGACGTTGGCGGTCTTTCTGCCCACACCGGGAAGGCGGCAGAGTTCTTCCATGGTATCGGGCACCGTGCCGCCGTACGTGTCGCATATCGTGTTCGCGGCGGCGCGGATGTTGCGCGCCTTGTTCCGATAGAGTCCCGCGGTCCTGATAAGCCCTTCGAGTGTGCGCTGCGGAAGGGCGGCAAACTCGCGCGGGGTCCGATATTTCTCGAACAGATATGCCGTGATACTGTTGACCCGCTTATCGGTGCACTGCGCGGACAGTATTGTCGCCACCAGGAGCCTGAACGGGCTGCCCCGATCCAGCGGACACGAAGCCGCGGGATATAATTCCTTCAGGACCGAAAAGATCCGGTCGCACCTGGCCTTCCTGTTTTTGCGCGATTCGCGAGGCATGGCGTCATCATACACCGAATGCGTCATCGTGAAAATGCATGACAGGAAACGGCCGGCAACTATAATAGGCTCGCCCCAGGATTCCGGAGGCACAAACAGTTACATCGGTAACGTAAGACGACGTTCGCTTCATGGATACCATCGATAACAACACCGAATTCCTGAACCCGGGCACACTCTGCGACGGCGGGTTCCGTCTGGTCCTCGCCCGCACCGTCACCGACGACCCGGAAATGAACGGGTGTCCCTGCTATCACTTCGAAATGCGATCGCTCGAATCCGACCGCAGACTCGGGAAACTCAGGTTCAGGCTGGGCGACGCGGAACGGGAGTTGCGCTATCTCGGACACCTCGGGTACGAAGTGTTTCCCGAACACCGGGGACACCGGTACGCCGCCAGGAGCGTCGGGCTTATACGTTCCTTCGCGGTCCGACACGGCATCGCCGCGCTGTGGATAAACTGCGACAGCGAAAACGGGTCCTCCCGCCGCACCTGCGAGATCGCCGGGGCCGGGTACTGCGACACGATCGAAGTACCCCCTCACGACGTGGTATTCAGAGAAGGGATACGGCGCCTGGCGCGCTACCGGCTCGTGCTCCGTCAAGACTGAATATTCGGCTCGAAGCCGCCGTCACATCCTGAGAAAATTGGCGAGCATCCGGTGACCGGTATCGGTCAGGAAGCTTTCGGGATGAAACTGGACGCCCTCCGTGGGGTATGCCGCACTCCTCAACCCCATCAGTTCTTCCCGGTCAACCGTCCAGGCCGTCTGCCGGAAATCGCCGTCGAGCCCCGCCGGGTCGACGATGAGGCTGTGGTACCTGGTTGCCGTAAACGGGTTGGGCAGCCCCGCATACACTCCTTGTTCGTCGTGTGTTATGTCACTCGTCTTGCCGTGCATGATCCGGCCCGAGCGCACCACCTTCCCGCCGAATACCTGCCCGATGCACTGGTGCCCGAGGCAGACGCCGAGAATGGGAATCCTGCCGTGAAAATACCGTATGTAATCACAACTCTTTCCCGCGTCGTCCGGCGTACCCGGACCGGGAGAGATAATCAGGTGCGTGGGGCGGTCTCTGTCTTCAATCTCTTCCGGATCCGCCACATCATTGCGGTAGACGCGAATTTGCTCGAAGGGAATCTGCCCGAGTTCGCCGATTCGCTGCACGAGGTTGTAGGTAAAGCTGTCGTAGTTATCCAGTACAACGATCATCGATCAATCGACGGCCTGAACCGAAGAGACCTCCGGTACTTCCTGTTTCAATTTTCTCTCCACGCCCATCTTGAGCGTCATCGCCGCGCCCGGGCATCCCTTGCATGCGCCCTGGAGGCGAACCGAAACCACGCCCGTTTCCTCGGCCACGTCGACCAGCTCGATGTCCCCGCCGTCGGCCTGGAGCATCGGACGAATTTCATCGATCACTTTTTCTACTTTTTCTCTCATGGTATTCATCCTTAAATCAGTGGTCTTCGCCGACTCTCTCGGCCAGACAATTATAGGGTATTCACCGCCGTCATTCATCTCCCGCCGCCAATTCGATGCCCAGTTCATCGAGCTGGACAGCGCCGACGGGCGCGGGCGCGCCGGTGAGGGGACAGGTTCCCCGCATGGTCTTCGGAAAGGCGATGACATCCCGGATGCTGCCGGCGCCCGCCATCATCATCGCGACCCGGTCGAGCCCGAGCGCGATACCGCCGTGCGGCGGGGCGCCATACCGCAGGGCATCGAGCAGGAAACCGAACTTGAGATCGGCTTCTTCCGCGGAAATACCGATTACTTCGAACACCTTCTTCTGCATCTCCGTCCGATGAATACGGACGGAACCGCCCCCGATCTCAACGCCGTTGCAGACGATGTCGTAGGCCCGCGAAAGCAGCCCCGCCGGCCCGGATTCTTCGAGGTCTTCGGCGCGATCGATCTTCGGCGCGGTAAACGGGTGATGGAGAACTTCCCACCGCTCATTCTGCTCGGACCATTCACAGAAAGGAAAATCGACTATCCACACCCACCGGAAATCCACGGGATCGATCATACCCCGTTCCGCCGCGAGCTTGCAGCGCAATTCACCGAGGCTCCTGCGGACCACCGCGACCCGGTCGGCCACGAAGCAGAGCATATCACCGTTTTTCGCGCCCATTCTCTCGATGAGCGCCGCGGACACGGGGACGAGGAACTTGGCGATCCCCCCGGTCAACGCCCCATCCTCAATCTTCGTGACGGCCAGCCCCTTCGCTCCGAATTCCCCCACCCATTCCCCGAGGCCGTCGGTCTGCTTCCGGGACAGAGCGGCGCCGCCGGGCAGACAAATGCATCCGACGGCGCCCCCCGCCTCCAGGGCGCGGGTAAATATCGCAAACTCCGTCTCGGCGGCCAGGTCACCACAGTCGACGAGTTCCATGCCGAACCGGGTGTCCGGCCGATCGGTGCCGTACCGTCGCATGGCTTCCTCGTACGTCATCACCGGTACCGTGTCCGGGAAGGGGCAGCCGGAGATCGCGCAGACCCGGCGGAGCACCTCGTCGGTTACCGCCATAACGTCTGTTTCGTCGCAGAAACTCATTTCCACGTCGAGCTGTGTGAATTCGGGCTGCCGATCGGCACGCAGGTCTTCGTCACGGAAACAGCGAACGATCTGGTAGTACTTGTCGAGGCCACCGACCATGAGTATCTGCTTGAACAACTGCGGACTCTGGGGCAGGGCATACCATTCGCCACGCTGAAGCCGGCTCGGCACGATAAAATCCCTGGCCCCCTCGGGCGTGCTCTTGGTCAGAAACGGGGTTTCAACCTCCACGAACCCCTTCCGGTCAAGCACAACCCGTATCGCCCGGCAAATGGCGGCGCGCAGTCTGAGGTTACCCATCATCTCCGACCGCCGCAGATCGAGATAGCGGTACTTCATGCGGTTTTCCTCGGACACATTCCCGTATTCGGCGGGCTCGAATGGCAGGATATCCGAACGGTTCAGCACGACCAGTTCCTCGGCGACAACCTCGATGTCCCCGGTTGCCATGTCGGGGTTGCGGTCCTCTCCGCGGGACCCGACGGTGCCGGCTACGCTCAGGACCCATTCCTGCCTCACCCGGCACGCCAGTGCCCAGATATCCTCCTCCAGTCGATCCGGATTAAAGGTAACCTGCGTCGTCCCTTCCCGGTCCCGCAGCACAACGAACAGCACGCCGCCGAGATCACGGAAGCTCGCAACCCAGCCGCATAACCGCACCGCGGCACCCTTGTCTTCCAGCCGCAGCTCACCGCAGGTATGCGTCCTTTTCAACGGGGCTTCACGATCTGTGTTCATGTCGTCATCCATCCAGCAAGAGAACTCAGTATGTGTCGGTCGTTTTCGGAGGAAACACTGTACCGTATACCGGCCTCAATGCAACAGGAGACGGCGGTAATACCATGCCACTACCCCCTTTTCTCATGACCGGTTCCGGTATGCGAGCGGGGATCTCCCGGTTTTCTTTTTGAATATGCTGGAAAAGTAATCCTGCGTGCGATACCCCAGATTCAGCGCGATATCCTTCACCGGCAGATCGGTGTCCGCCAGGAGGCGCTTGGCCCGCTGCAGTCTCAGGTGCATATGGTACTGGTTGGGGCTGTAACCGGTACTTTGCTTGAAAATCCTGCGAAACCAGGTGTATCCCAGCCCCATCTTGCGCGCGACATCCTCGGTATCAAGCGATTCGTTCAACCGGGCATTCATGTAATCCCGTGCCATATCGACGATATACCGTTCATACGCCCCGGTATCCTCGGGTCCCTGTGAAATTCTCCGTGAAATGCCCCTGGCGCACTCAATAACGTCCTGCGCGATTTCAGGAAAATTCTCCTTGGGCAACCGGTCCGAGGTCCCCGTCGTCCAGACCGCGGCAACCGGCCGCTCCTTTTCGTTCAGCACCGCCGCCCCGACGCAATGACATCCCTCAACCTGTTCGGCGTAGTCCGTGGAATATCCCCGTCGCCTGACCGATTTCATTTCGCGGTCCAGTTCCTCTCTGCTGCAAATCGTCCGCTCGTTAAAGCGGTGAAAGTCCATGCGGGAAACAAGGGCGTCATACATCTCGGGGGACAGATAGGCCAGCAGCGCCTTGCCCGGCGCGCCGGTATGCAGGGGAAACCGGTGGTTCATTTCGTAGTGGAAACTCAGCCCCGACGTACCGGGCACCCACGCGATCACGATCCCCTCTGATTTTTTCTGGTCGAGCACGGCCAGGCCGACGGTCTCGCCGACCCGGTCACGCAGTCCGGTCATTTCCTCGAGCGAACAATTTATCAGGTCGCGCCTTTTCATCATCCCGGCCCTTCGCAATTATGTCAAAAATCACATACCAACCGGTCATTTTATCCATGGATCGACCTGTTTGCCAAGGGGTATTATCAAATCGTTTCACCGAACGACGTAAACCGGCTTTTTGCAGCCGCCGCCGGGGAGAACAAGAGACGCGGGCAACTCCCCGCCGATGAAACGTAAAATCCGTCGGCCGCGGCGGCTGCAAAAAGCCGGACATGCCGTCAACCGCCGGTGGGATCTTCTATCCACTTTTCGTAACAGCAGCGGCACAGGTGGATGGTCATGCGTCGATAGACCTGGTCGAGAAGCTCCTGCTCTCCGCGGTCGCCGATCGATGCCGTTATCCTCTCGATCTCCCGCGCGATATCCGACAGGGACATGTCGGTATCAATGTCCGGCGGCGAGGGATCGGCGACGGCCTCTATGTTCACCAGGTACCAGTCCCCCCCGCCGGGCAGTAAATCCCTGCCGCAGCGATGACACATCAGTAATACGTCGTCGTCTTCCGGCATGCTCGATCTCGAATAAGATCGTCCCGATCGGGACCGTCGGTTATTCCCTGATATGACCGGCACCGGTCACGATCCATTTGTACGTCGTCAGGTCCTCGGCGCCCATCGGACCCCGGGCGTGTAATTTATCGGTGCTGATGCCTATTTCCGCCCCCAGGCCGTACTCACCGCCGTCACTGAAACGCGTCGAGGCGTTGACCATCACCGACGATGAATCGACCGCGGCGGTAAAACGGTCGGCGGCGGCGATCGACGAGGTGACGATGGCGTCGGTATGGTTGCTCCCGTAGGTATTGATATGCTCGACCGCCGCGGCAAGATCGTCGACAACCCGGATCGATAGTATCAGCGCAAGGTACTCTCTGCCCCAATCTGCCTCTGAAGCGGCTGTCATCTCCGCCAGTGCCCGAGACCGGTCACATCCCCTCATTTCGACACCGGCATCCCTGAGTTTTTCAGCGATAGCCGGCAGGAACCGCTCCGCCACATTCCCATCGACCAGGAGGGTCTCCATCGCGTTGCAAACCCCGGGATGCTGGCACTTGGCGTTCATCACGATGCTCGCGGCGGCTTTCAGGTCGGCATCACGGTGTACGTACACGTGACAAATACCGTCATAGTGTTTTATGACCGGAATAACGGCGGCCTCGGTCACGGCGTGTATCAACCCTGCGCCCCCTCTCGGGATTATCAGGTCGATCAATCCGCGGGCCGTCGCCATTGCAGGCACCATCGCCCGGTCGGTGCTGCCAAGCACCTGTACGGCCTCCCCCGGCAATCCCGCCCGGGTGAGCCCCTCTGTCAGCGCTGCGGCGATGGCGGAATTGGAATGAAGCGACTCTTTGCCGCCCCGGAGTATGCAGGCGTTCCCGCTCTTGACGCACAACCCCGCCGCATCGCTGGTCACATTCGGGCGGGACTCGTAAATGATGCCGATCACGCCGATCGGCACCCGCCGCTTTTCGACACGGAGACCGTTGGGACGATTGCAGGCGGCGATGGTCTTCCCGACCGGATCGACCTGCGCCGCCATTTCCTCGAGCGCAGCCGCCATTTTTTCGATCTTCCCGTCATCGAGCGTCAGTCTCCGTACCATCGCCGGACTGAGACCCGATTCTCCGCTCGCGTCGATATCCTTTTTATTCTCAGCCAGGATCAATCCGGCCGACTCCCGAAGCGCGGCCCCGCAGGCCCGGAGGGCGGCATCCCGTTTCTCGCCGGAACTCACCGAGACCGCCGCCGCCGCCGCGCGGGCCGCGGTAGCAATCCGCCGTATCTGTTCGCTCGCGTCCATGGTGCATACTCCTTTCAAAACGACCTGTAGGATAGTGCACGGCGGACGGGAATTAAAGAGCCTGTCGGAAGGGAACCATCGCAACGGGACCGCCCCCGGTTCATCATCCCCTCATCCCCCTAATTCCTCCGGTATCATGCTCCGCTTTTGGAGCCGGAACTTGACCTTGGGTGCCGGGGACAGAAGCTGCAGGCCGCTGCCGGGTGGAAAGGAAACCGTCACCTCCCGCTCAAGCCAGCTCTCCACGGGCTTCTTGTCCTCCTCGGCGAGGACGATATACGCGCGGACATTCTCCGGCTTCAGGTATTTTTCGGATCCGGAGACCTCCAGTACCGGCCGCCAGTTTGAATCCGGCGAGCGGACGAGCACGTAGTCGCGCCACGTCGCATCATCGAGGCTGCCCCACTTCCAGGGGGTCAGCAGGCCGACCCGGACCTGTATCTCCGCGGTACTGACCGGGTTTGCGATTTCCACTTCGTAGGTCAATGTCCGCGGTACCACGGTCACCTTGATATCTTCGATAATGGGATTGACCTCGGCCGTCACCTCGTGCTTACCCGGTTTATACTTGCTGAGGTCGACGGGGACCGTCTTGAGGGCGAATTCATCTGTTTTCAGGCGCGTTTCAACCGCCTCCCATCGCGAAGACGGAACCATGACGGTCACCTCTCCGGTCCGGGGCGGCGACGACAATTCCGCCCCGCGGTAATTCAACCGCACCGGCAGGTTTTCCTTTTTCCTGATGCCGTCAAGCCACAGCGCGACGGTGTCGGGCTTGCAGCCGTGGATGGTCAATCCCTCGACCGGCAGGTCCGCCGCAGTGGCGCCCCGGGTAATCAACTCTGCCGATGAGACCGGGCGCGGTTCCGCCGACACTTCGTAGTCGGCCGCGGGATCGTAGTCGATCGTGTTTCCGCGTTTTGTGATCTCCGTGCGAAACCGTTCGAGGCGATACCGGCTGCCGGTGATCTTGAAGTCGATCACGTGTTCCTTTTTGGACAGCAGAAACACATTTTCAGAGGCCCCGGCAGTGAACCGCACCGTGACGGTCAGTTCCATTTCACCGGTGAACTCGAGGTCCGCGTAGACCCACAACAGCAGGGTCACCAGGAGCACCCACAGCAGATTGCCCAGCCTGCCCCATCGGGGCTGGCTTTCCGCGTGCGTTAGAAGAACCCTGCTCATACCGCACCTGTGGCGGGCGCCTTTGCCCGTTTCCTCGGTACGTTCAGAAGCACGAAAAGAACCTCGTGAACATTCTCGATATCGAAACCGACTTGAATCTGCCCGTCATAGGCGAGGGCGATACGGCCGCTTTCCTCGCTGACGACCAGCACGATCGCATCGGAATCCTTGGCCACGCCGAGGGCCGCCCGGTGCCGGCTGCCCAGCGACGGATCGACCTCTTCGCTTTCGGCCATCGGAAACTGGCAGCCGGCCGCGGCGATGCGCCCCTCGTGAATGATCACCCCCATGTCGTGAAGAGCGGTCCCGGGGTAAAATATGGTGTTCAGCAGTTCGGCGGTCACGTCGGCGTTTATCGCCTTTCCCGTCCCGACCAGTCCGCCGAGCCCCATCGACCGTTCTATGGCGATGATCGCTCCTATCCTGTTATCGGACAGGTAGGTCAGGCTTTTTATCAATTCATCGACGAAACCCGCGACGGCAATGTGTCGGCCCTTGAACACGCGGGCCTGGCCTATTGAAATCAGCACGCGCCGGAGTTCCGGCTGAAACGCGACGATAAAAGCAAAGGCCCCGAACCACAGGAACCGCGCGAAGAGAAACTCGATCCGCTGCCACTCCGCCCGCCGCGGCAGCAACTGTATGATAAAGAAAATCACGGCGAGCATCACGACGGCGCCCTTGAACAGCCGGGCACCCCTGCTTCCCCGCAGGAAACGCATGACAAGCCACACGACCAGGGCGATCAGAACAATCTGTATGGCGGTCACCGACAGATCGTAATCGGCCAGCCGCCGCAGGTACTCCGTTATGCCTCTGATAAAATCAGTGATCACCGTTCCCCGGACCTCCATGCGCACAGGGCGTTCCTGTATTTCTATAATGAATCGACCAGAGTGGGGGGAAACCTACAGTTTTTTCAAGTAGTTATGCACAATCCTCAATGGCCGCGGCCACCGCAAGGGCCTGTCGAACCGGCATGATATCGTGAACCCGGAACAGGGTCGCCCCGCGACGGAAACAGGAAAGGCACGCCGCGACGGTTCCCCCCAGCCTGTTCACCGGTGTTTCGACAGAACATATTTCGCCGATAAAGCGCTTCCGGCTCGGGCCGACCAGAATCGGAGACCCCAGATCGAGAAAACGATCCAGAGAATGCATCAGTGCAAGATTATCCTGCAATCTCTTGCCGAAACCGATACCCGGATCCAGGATGCACTGCTCCGGGGAAACGCCCGCCCGGATCGCCTCTTCCCGCCGGTCCGACAGAAAGGTCTTGACCGCGCCGACCACGTCGTCGTACCGGGGGTTCGACTGCATCGTCGCCGGCTGCCCCAGCATGTGCATCAGCACCACCCCGCAGCCTTTTTCGGCGGCCAGGGAAAGCATGTTGTCGTCGTCCCTGCCGGCGGACACGTCGTTTATCACGGCGGCCCCGGCGTCGACGGCGAATGCGGCAACGGCGGCCCGGGTCGTATCAATGCTGATAATAACGCCCGCGTCGTCGGCAATGCGGCTCACGGCCGGCAGAATATCCCGGAGCCGTCGAATCTGCTCTTCGGCGGAAATACGCTCGGCACCGGGCCGGGTGCTTTCGGCGCCGACGTCGATTATCGCGGCCCCCTCACCTATCATCTCAGCCGCCCCGGCAACAGCCACGGACGCATCGAGAAACCTGCCGCCGTCGGAAAAACTGTCGGGCGTCACATTGAGTATGCCCATCAGGGCCGGATTGCCGTTCCGGCAGGAATCGAGGATACGCAACAGGTGCTCGCTCATGGTCACTCCGAAAAAGAGCCGGGCGGCGCTGCAGCCGCTCGCGTAACAGGACCACGGCCAGGCCGCAGCCAAAAAGGTTCCGCCCGGCAATACACGCGTCGTACCGAGA
>CAZLBC010000011.1:0-32662 GCA_964557575.1 uncultured Planctomycetaceae bacterium | reverse complement strand
GCACAGCGAGCCGCCGATGCAGGCTGAGGCCGCCGGGCGGCGCTGCAGCCGCTCGCGTAACAGGACCGCGGCCAGGCCGCAGCCAAAAAGGTTCCGCCCGGCAATACACGCGTCGTACCGAGAGCGCGCGAAACGCCGGGCGGCAACGAAGCCGAAGCAGGCGGCTCCGCACAGCGAGCCGCCGATGCAGGCTGAGGCCGCCGGGCGGCGCTGCAGCCGCTCGAATACAGCGTGTATTGTCGGGCGGAACCTCTCCCTATCCCGGTTCGGGGAGCGGCGGCGAATGGGGCGGAGGCCCGGGACACGGAGCGTCGGCGGGAGTGCCGGGTGTGTCGGGGGCGGCTTTCTGCCGCTCCGCGTCCAGCAGGTCCGACACCGTGGGCTTGTCCAGCGACTTGCCTTCCATGATATGCTGCACTTCCTCGGCGGACAGGGTTTCGTATTTCAACAGCGATTCTGCAATGCGCTCAATGGTTTGCCGGTGTTCTTCTATGAGCGCCCGGGCGTCGTCATACGCCGCGTTGACCATCTTCCTGATCTCGGCATCGATGACTTCCGCGGTTTTTTCGGAATATTCCCTGCCGGAAACCTGCATCGGCATGAAGGACCGGTCGTCGTTCTTGTAATTGATGACACCGAGGCGGTCGCTCATTCCCCAGTCCAATACCATCCTCTTCGCCAGTTCCGTCGCCTGTGATATGTCGTTCTGGGCGCCGGAGGTTATGTCGCCGCAGAACAATTCCTCGGAAATACGCCCGGCGAACATCACCTTCATCTGCGCTATGCAGTACTGACGGCTGTACATGTAGCGATCTCTCTCGGGGAGCGAAAATGTCGCGCCGCCCATCGGACCCCGCGGTATAATCGACACCTTGTGGAGGGGGTCGGCATCGGGGAGTATTTCCTGCACCAGCGCATGTCCCGCCTCATGGAACGCGGTAATACGGCGATCTTTTTCATCCAGCATGTACCGCCGGCGGCTCCTGCCCCAGCGCACCTTGTCCCGCGCTTCCTCGAGATCCTCCTGCTCGACGCCGTCTTTCTCGGCAAGCGTTGCCGCTATCGCCGCCTCGTTCACCAGGGCCTCCAGGTCGGCGCCGCTGAACATGGGGGTCCCCCGGGCGATCTTGTTGAGGTCCACGCCGTCGGCGCACTTGACCTTGTTCGCGTAGATTTTCAGAATCTCGTATCGCCCCCGCAGGTCCGGCAGCGGCACGTTGATCTGCCGGTCGAAGCGGCCGGGACGCGTCAGGGCCGGATCCAGGACGTCGGCGCGATTGGTCGCGGCACAGACGATCACGCCGTCGCCGCTCTCAAAACCGTCCATCTCCACGAGAATCGCATTCAGCGTCTGCTCTCTTTCGTCGTGGCCCCCGCCGTTGAACCCGACGCCGCGCCGCCTGCCGACGGCGTCGATTTCATCGAGAAATATGATACAGGGCGCGGAATTCTTGGCCTGCTTGAACAGGTCCCGCACCCGGCTGGCACCGACCCCCACGAACATCTCGACGAAATCGCTCCCCGAAATACTGAAAAAGGGCACGTCCGCCTCGCCGGCGATACTCTTTGCCAGGAGGGTTTTGCCCGTACCCGGTTCCCCGACGAGCAGCACGCCCCGCGGCACGTGACCGCCGAGCCGGCTGAATTTCTGGGGATCCCTGAGGAACTCTATCATCTCCTTGACTTCGTCCTTGGCGTCCTCGATGCCGGCGACGTCGTCGAAGGTGACATGAGACTGCTCCTTGGTAATCATCCGGTGCCGGCTTCTGCCGAAGTTCCCCAGAAATCCCCCGCCGCCGGCCGCACCGCTGATGCGCCTGAAGAGCAGAAACCACAGCAGCGCGAAAAAGCCTATCATCAGCAGCAGGTTAGGCAGGTAGGTCGACCACCAGCTGTCCGGTTCGTGGTCAACCTCGACATTGTTGGCGCCGGCCTCCTTGAGCCGCTCGTTGATCTTTGAAATGAGGTTCTCTTCGCTCGCGATACCGTATTCGACGTAGAACTTACTGGAAGCGCCTTTTTCCGTACCGATATCGTTAGCAAGCTGGCCCTCGATTCTATCGTTTTTTACCACCAGTGTTCCGGTCAACTCGCTGTTGTCGACGTAGTTCCAGAACTCGGTGACGGTGATTCTCCTGCCCTCTTCAAATCGGCCCGCCATATAGACGGCGATCATCAGTCCGATACCGAAAATGAGGATCCAGAACAGCAGGGATCGGCTGCGCGGGGGGGGCTGCTGAGGCGTGCTGTTCCGGTTATTGTCGTTCTGGTTGTTGTCTCCGTTCATAAAACCACCGAAAAAGGAGTTATCTGGTAGTCGGGGCCCGTTGCCCCCGGGAGCGAACTGCGACAGGAAAACACAAGTAGATCCGCCACCGGGCGAGAATTACCAGTCCGCAGCCATTTTCTCAACGATTCTCCGGGCCAGTACTTCAATCGCCCCCTGGCTTCCACGGAAAAATTCCTCGTTGTAGGGCGGCGTCGGATGGTAGACTTCCGCCGCGGTGAAACGCTCGACATTCATGATATTTTTGCCGGTCCTGAGATCCTCCCACCTGAAAGAAACGGTAAAGCGAACCCTGATCTCCCGGGGGAAGCCGGTATCCGGATTCATGCTCAGGGTTTTCTGACTGATGGACCGTATCGTACCCACCAAAAGCGTATCCGCCCGCTCCTGACCGGTCACCTTGTACGGGGTATCGAGTTCAATGCGTTTCTGCAACGCCTCGGTCAATCTCATCTCAACCCCCCGCCGGTACACGTCGGTACCGCGACTCCATATCGGCACGCACACCGACGTAACACCGGTGCGATACTGGCTCTTGGCCGTATAGCCGAGCGGAGTACACCCCGCCGGTATAATCGCGGAACACGCGAGTACGCACGCTGCTATACAGAATTTCTTGCCGGATATCATTTCTCGTTCCTGTTTTTTTTGTCCATCATTATTATATCTTCCAAATCGAGCGGGCGAAGGCGTTCTTTACCCTCGGTATCGGTTTTTTCCGCTTCCGGCTGGACCCGGACTTTTTTCTCTGCCGACGTTCCGGTCGAAACCCGTTCGGTCCCCGGTTCGTCCGGGGACGGCGGCGGTATCTCACGGCCGGGGCCGACTTCTCCCGGAGGAGCGATGTCATAGGCTGCCGGCCGGCCGCTGATGTCCAGCTCGGCAACTCTCGTCTCCGCGGTACGGGCCCACTCGGTTCGGGGATAACGCCGGGCGACTTCACGGTAATAGTACGCAGCGGACCGCGGTTTTTCCACGCGCTCGTAAAAGGCCGCGGTACTGAACAGCTTATGCGCCAGGGACTCGTCTATCTCTTTGAGGACCCCCGCTATATTCCTCTTCTCGGACTCGCGGGGAAACGCGGCGGCGAAGGTCCGGAACCTGAGCCGCGCTTTCAGCAGCGGGGTCCGGTCGAAATCGACGCCCTTGTAATCGAGCAGACAGGCCTTGGCGGCTCGAAACATCGCGTAGGGTCGTTCTTCGGCGCCCGGGTACAGTTTCACGAACTGGTCGTAATGGTCGACCGCGTCGGCATGGGATTCGTCGTCGTAGTAATAATCCGCGATTCTCAACAGGGCCCGCCGCGCGATTTCAAACGCCGGGGCGCGGGATACAATCTGCGTCAGTATCTCTATGCCTTCGTCCTCGGCGGGCAGACGAAAAATCTTCCACATCTTGCGTTTGCGACCTTTCAAGTAGGCATCGGCGATACGGAATTCCCGGTCGAGGGCCCGTTCGAAGAAGAGACCATTGGGAAACTCGGTTACCTGCGTCTCGAACCAGTCGTACGCCTCCCAGTAATCGCCCATGTTCATGAGCGCCTGCCCCGCGAGGTGTATCGCCTCTTCCCGGGCGGGGCTTTCCGGATACATACCGAGGAACTCCAGAACCGCGTCCTCGACCGGTTCGTTGCGGCCGATCTCCACCATGCGGCGTATCGGCACGAGATCTCCTCCAGGCGTTCCCCGCTCGTGCGCGGCCGGCTTGACCCATTCCTTGCCGTTCCAGATCAATTCCGCGCCGGCCGGGCGGGCGGCAATGATCACGAAGCACAGCATCAACATGATTCCTGCAGTCGGTTTCACTTGTATGTTATCGGCTATAACCATTTTCATTCGTTACCATCGCATGGGTTTCTTCCGCGCCGGGCCAAACCAGTGACAGGCATCCGGACGGCACCCGTCTGCCGCCCGCCCGAAAAACATGATAGCGTAATACCCGGCCAAGCCAAGAAACAATTCCATTTCCGCCTCTCTTCTCGCCGCCGGGAAAATTCCTGTATTATTGAGTTGAATGCGGAGTTCGAATCTATACACTTTATTCCAGCGCATCAGCGAAATTAGAAAATCACGGTGAACCAATCGATGGAGAACGACATGAAAAGCAAAACAACAGTAACACGACGTGATTTCACCAGGGCCGCCGCCGCCACCGCCGGCGCCACCGCCCTGGCCGGCCCCTCGATGAACCTGGCCATGGGAAAAAGCGCCGACACGATGAACGTCGCGGTCATCGGCTGCGGCGGGCGGGGAACCGGCGCCGCGCAGAACTGCCTGGATGCGGCCGACGGCGTCAAGATCGTCGCCCTGGCCGACGTCTTCGAGGACCGGCTGAAGAAATGCCAGGCCCAGCTCGTCAAGAACAAAAAGCAGGATATACCGGCGAGTCGGTGCTTTACGGGACTCGACGCCTATAAGAAGATCATGGCCCTCGACGACGTCAACATGGTCATCCTTGCCACGCCGCCCGCCTTCCGCCCGCAGCAGTTCAAGGCGGCGGTCGCGGCCGGCAAGAACGTTTTCATGGAAAAACCCGTCGCGGTCGATCCCGACGGCATTCGCTCGATCATCGAGTCGGCGAAGGTAGCCGACGACAAGAAGCTCGGCGTCGTCGCCGGCACGCAGCGGCGCCACCAGTCCACGTACGTCGAGACCATGAAACGGGTACTCGACGGCATGATCGGCCGTATCGTGGCCGCGCAGTGCTACTGGAACATGGGCGGACTGTGGGTAAAGAAAAAGAAACCCGAGTGGTCCGACGTCGAGTGGCAGATACGCAACTGGCTCTATTTCACGTGGCTCAGCGGCGACCACATCGTCGAGCAGCACGTCCACAACCTCGACGTCGTCAGGTGGGGCTTCGGGGACCAGATGCCCGAATCAGTCTACGGGATGGGCGGCCGCCAGTCGCGGACCGCGCCCGAGTACGGCAACATCTACGACCACTTCTGCATTGAATACGTCTTTCCCGGCGGCGTGAGAACCCACAGCATGTGCCGGCAGATGCCCGGCACCAAGGGACGGGTTGCCGAACGACTGGTCGGCACGAAGGGTTTCACCCACTGCAACGGCGTGATTTACGATCACGGCGGCAAAAAGCTGTGGGGCTACGAGGGTGAGAATCCGCGACCGTACGTCCAGGAGCACACCGACCTGATCAACAGCATCAGATCCGGTACACCGCTCAACGAGGCCAAGCGGGTCGCGGAAAGCACCATGTGCGCGATCATGGGCCGGATTGCGGCCTATACCGGACGGCAGTTCAAGACCGAATGGGCCATGAAGAAGTGCTCGCTGAACCTCGTCCCCGAGAAGCTCGATCTGAACGGTTCGAAGCCCGTCGCCCCCGTCAGCCAGCCCGGAAAGACGAAGCTGACCTAGGGCCGGTTGAAACCACGACCGCGAAAACCATGACTATCATTAAGCTATTTTCGACACACATAGAAAGGATCCTCTGATGGCGGAGACACGAAAAGACACTAACAAGGCATCGGGCAATACCACGGCCGCGGCGGGGGGCCTCGCCGCACTGTCCCTGGCCGGCGGCACTATAAACCTGGCGCACGGTGCGAGTTCCGGCGCGATCAAGATAGGCCTCATCGGCTGCGGCGGGCGGGGCACCGGCGCGGTCGGCGATTCCATGAAGGCCGACCCCGGCATCGAGGTCATCGCCGTCTGCGACGCCTTCACGTGGAGGGCCGAAAAAGCGGCCAAGAGTTTCAAGAACAAGTACAAGGATCGCTGCAAGATCGACAAAGACCACATCTTCGCCGGCTACGAGGCCTACAAGGAGATCGTCAAGACCGACGCGGACATCATCCTCATGGCGACGCCCCCCGGCTTTCGGCCGTTCCATCTCCGCGCGTGCATCGAGGCCGGTAAGAACGTCTTTATGGAAAAACCCGTCGCGGTCGACCCGGTCGGCGCACGGTCGGTCATCGAATCGGCAAAGATGGCCGACGAAAAGGGGCTCAACATCACCTGCGGCACCCAGCGGCGTCACGAACCCGCCCGCCAGGCCCTGACGGCCGAGATACACGCGGGAAAGCTCGGCGAACTGGTCGGCGGCCAGTGCTACTGGAACGGCGGGGGTATCTGGTATCGCGGCCCCAAGGAGGGGATGACCGAGATGGACTGGCAGTGCCACAACTGGTACCACTGGGTCTGGCTGTGCGGCGACCAGATCTGCGAGCAGCACATTCATAACATCGACATTCTCAACTGGTGCTTCGGCGGCCCGCCGAAGTCTTTCTACGCCGTCGGCGGCCGGCAGTGCCGCGACTACAGCAAGCAGGCCAAGCAGGCCTCCAAGGCCCTCAACGACGGCGACGAGTCGAAGTGGAAGGACTACGAGGGCAATATCTGGGACCATATCGGCACCGAGCTGGAGTATCCCAACGGCGCCCGCTGTCTGAGTATGGGCCGCCACGCCCCCAAGAGCAGCAACCGCGTCTCCGAACACATCGTCGGCTCGAAGGGCGTCAGTGACTGCCGGAACCGGCTGGTCGATCACGACGGAAAAGAACTCTGGAAGTTCACGGGCAAAAATCACAACGGCCGCACTGAGGAGCACGCCGTGATGATTCGCGCGCTTCGCGGAAAGGGCGAGCGGGTCAACGAGGGCAAGCGGATCGCCGAGAGCACGCTCACGGCGATCGGCGGCCGCATGAGCGCCTACACCGGCCGGCACTTCTCGTGGGAATGGCTGTTGCAGAAATCGAAGCTGAGCCTCGTCCCCGATACGGTCGAATCCGGCAAGGGCCTGTTCCGGCCGGTGCCGACCGGGCACGACGAACTCGTGTAGTGCCCTGTCAAGGCTATACCTCCGGTCCAGCGGGGCGCGGGCTGTCGGTTTTCACAGCCTGCACCCCGCGGCTATTTCCCGGGCCTTTCGCCGCAATTCCCGGGCGAACTGATCGTCCTCGGCCAGCGCGGCTTCCAGGGCATCCAGGGTGTCGTAATACGTATCCCACAGCGCCCGTTCGGCGCGGTACTGTTGTTCCAGCGCGCTCTTCTCCCCCGCCGTGAAGTCCAGGGCCTGCGCGATCCGGCGGGCCCCTTCCCGCACCAGCCTGACCGCGTCTTCGTTCTCCCCGGCCGCAAACAACCGCCGGGCCGTCAGCGCAAATCGCAGGGCGACGATCGTCACCGGTATCCGCGACACGAAGCACCCGGTGAACGGATCGATCAGCCGCTTGACCGCCGACGGGTCGCCGCCGGTGAGGACGCGGGCGTACGCGGAAAAGTACAGCATGCGCAGGTACTCGCCGATCGTCCGGCCGATCTTCGCGTTCTCCATGGCCCGCTTCGCGAAGGCCGCCTTGTCGTGCCGCATGATCAGCCCGTCTTCGTGGGCGTAGGCCAAGCGGCGGCCGTCCCGCCCGAACACCGACAGTATGTACGCCTGGTCTTCGGCCCGGCCGATAAAGGCGGGCGTGAAGGGGCGGTGCGCGCGGAGCGCGTCGACCCGGATGCCGTTGGTACCGCCCGTGACATGGATGCGCTGGATACAGGCGGTTTCACCGTCGAGGTCGCCGTCGTAGCGGGTCATCAGTTCCCCCGCGGTCGACAGCGCCCCCGCCATGCGGCTGCAGAAAAAGTGCTCCGCGGCCGAAAAGGAACCGGCGGGGAACACCACGTCGGGCGTGAACAGCGAGCGGTCGATGTCGCGCTCGTTCACGAGGGCCCCGGCGATCATACCCAGTTCAACGGGACGGCCGTCGACGTCGACGGCCGCCGCACCCCACAGCGGGCTCGCGAGGTGCTCGAAGGCCGACCTGCCGGTCTCCGCGACCAGGACCTCCTGCGGGAACACCTGGTCGAGATCGATCTTGAAGGTGGCGGCAATGTCCGCGTCGATCAACACGTGCCAGAAGGCGGCAACGGCCTTCAGAAACGAGTAGTGCCGGCCGTAACTGCCGTCGACACCGAATATCCGCCGCAGATCGCCCCCGGCGCGATCGCCGCGGTAGCGGGCCGCGGCCGGCGCCAGGACCTCGTCTACCACCCGCCCGGTGTCTGCCTCGGTGAACACGTACGGCTCGATCGCGTCCAGCCCGCCGGCACCGCGAATGACCTCCCTGATATAGTCCCCGGCGAACGCCTGTATCCCGGCGTGCGTCACCGAGACGGAAAGAACGCAGGGTGCTTTTCGATCCGTCCCGGCGGTCCCCCGCGCCCGTTCAAACATCACCGCCTCCGCGAGCCCCCGTAACCCGTACAGAATCTCGTTCTCCGCCGGGGACGCGTCGAGCGGCACGGGGTGGTCGTACCAGTGCTGCTGCGGCTCGGAGCAGACCGCCATGATCTTCTCCCGCAGCGTATCGCTCATCTCCAGGCCGTCCAGGGCGGCCGGATCGCCGGGGACCGTCAGCAGGGCGTTCGCCGTAAACAGCAATCGGCGGCCGGGATCTGAAACGGGATCCGGGCTGAGCCGCTCGATACGGACCTTCCTCTTGTCCCGCAGCGCGGCGATCCGGGCCTCCCGTTCCGTCATGGCCCCGGCGGCCTCGGGAAAAAATACCGCCCAGCACCGCTCGAGCGTTTCCGTTTCGCCGGGGGCGCCGCCGCCGGCCGCCAGGAAGTCCGCCAGCACCCGGAGACGGCGGGTGAAATCGTCGTTTTCCCGGCAGGCGGTCTCAATCTCACGTCCCGCCGCCTCCAGCAGCCGGAGATACAACCCGGCCGGCCCCGCGGCGCCTTCCGATGCCGCGGTCCGGCGAAGGTACGCGGTCGCGGCTTCGGTCGCGTTTTCTTCTCCGGTCAGCAGCGCCAAAAAAGCGCGGTTGCATGTCCGTTCCGTGACGTCATACTCCCTGTCGACACACGGCTCATGCCCGGGCTCCGCGCCGATGATTTTACGCACAACGGCCTGGAACGCTTCTCTCATCCGGCCACCTGCATCATACCTCTCCTCCGGTACTACCACCCCCACCACTCCGAGGCCATGTTGTCGTCGGTGATAATCTCCGCGTCCGCGCATCGTTCGGCCATCTGCGCCCGTCCGCGGAGCCGGAACGACTCGCCGTCATCGGGCCTATCGAGCGTGTCCGCCAGCGCGAGGACGGCGTCAAGCCGCCGCCGACCGGCCGGGGTGGCCCGGTCGAACAGCGGCCGGCCCCCGTAGGTGTAGGCCGCGAGGTTCTCCCGCCAGCGGTGCCGGTCGAACACGAGAGGCCCGTCGCTGCAGGCGACGTTGTTGAGTATATTCATGGTATGGGGAAACACCGCCATGGCCGTCCGCTCGGCATCCCGGGAACCGGTCGCGTTGAACAGGTAGATCCCGCCGTCGGCGAGATGGGCGCGGACCAGGCGAAGAAATTCCACCGACAGGAGGTGCGTGGCGTGCGACCGCCAGTGGAAGGTGGTGTTGGCGATGATGACGTCGAACGTCTCGTCCGGCCGCCGGACCAGCCACCGGCGGCCGTCGTCGATGACGATTCTCACCTTCGGGTCGTCGAGGACGTCCGCCACCACCGGGTACCGGGAAATGATTTCCCGGTAGTCGGGACTGATTTCCACTACCGTGATCTCTTCGACCGCGACGTTGTGGGCCACGATCTTGGTCCAGGCGCCCGTTCCGAGACCGATCATCAGGACCTTTCGCGGGGCGGGGTGCAGCGCCGATACGGTATACGGCCGGACGATCCAGTCTCCCCCGTCCAGCCCCAGCCTGAACTTCCCGTCGAACACGCCGCCGCCGTACAACCGGTTCCACTCGTCGGCGGTAAGGACCCCGTGGCGGCTCTCGATGACGTGCCTGAAACGGTAGTCCGTTCCCTTTTTCAGCACTTTCCGGCCTAACTGCAGCCGTTCGTAGAGGCCGTCGAAGAGGTACGGGCCCGAGAGCGCGATCGCCAGGGCCAGCACAAAGGCACCCAGCAGCCGGCGCAGCAGCACGGGCGGCCGCGGCAGCGACAGGAGGCTCAGGGCAACAGAGAGAAAGATGCCGAGCAGGGCCAGGAGGGTAGCGATTTCCGCCGTGGAAAGAAGATCCATGAGCAGAAAGCCGGTGACCAGGCTGCCCAGGCCCGCGCCGACGATATTGCTGAGATAGAGATAGGACAGGCCCGCGCCGGCGCGCTCGTCGGCGGGGATCGCGTAGTGGCAGACCAGGGGAAGACACGCGCCGAGCATACCCGCGGCCGCGGTCACCAGGGGAAACGTCCAGGCGAAGGATGCCAGGACGTTGACCCAGGAAACGACGGGAATCAGGAAAAAGCCGACCGCGTTCGCCAGCAGCACGAAGACCGCGATCGCCCCGAGCTGGGAACGGTCCGTCCGGCGGCGGGGATTCCTGAACCGCAGGCTCACCAGCGACCCGAGGGCGATACCCAGCAGGTAGCTGCCGAGGAACACCCCGAATACCCACGCCCTGCTGCCCGATGCAAACGAGTACATGCGCACCCACAGGATCTCGTACGAGAGGGCGATAAAACCGGTCATCCCGGCCAGCAGCATGCACAGCAGGAATCTCATCGCCCCCCCCCGTCCCGCAGGTAAGCCAGGAAGACGACGATCCCCACGACGATGTTCAGCGACACCGCCAGCCCGAGGGCCCCGGAGAGACCGAGTATCTTGAAAAACAGCAGCGCGGCGGCGAACGCCCCCATCGCGGCGCCCAGGGTGTTGACGAAGTAGAGCATACCGACCGAGTAGCCCACGTCGCCCACGCGGTTGACCTGGTACGCCACCAGCAGCGGCAGGGTACTGCCCATCAGCAGGGTCGGCAGGAGCACCAGCAGGAACGAAAAGATCCCCGTCTCCAGCGTCGCGTTGCCCGCCGTGTATGTTCCGACCCAGGCGAACAATTGCAGGGAGACCGCCCCGTACACGCCGGTCCCGATCTCCACCAGGGCGAAGATCAGCAGCAGCGGCCGCCGGGGATTGCGGGACACCGCCCCGCCCGCGAGCCCCCCCAGTCCGAGCCCGATCATGAACGCGGAGACCACCACGGTCACCGACTCGATATTGGTCCCGTAGATCGTCAGCAGCGCCCGCTGCCAGATCAACTGGTACAGCAGCGACGAAAAACCGGACGCCACGAAGACCGGGTAGACCACGAGCATCGGAACCCCGGCGCCGCCCGCGGTACCGCGCTGTTCACCACCGCCCGTCGTTTCGATCGTTGCTTGTTTCATGTGTCCTCCCGAATGGTAACGCCATGGTATAGCGCCCTTCAATGATTTTGTTCCCGCGGCCGGGCATTCTTTCCGTTCGGGTGGTTTTGCCGAGGTGTCTGTGGTATGATTACCGCTGTTCAACAAATATGTTCCGGTATTCTTCCCGGGAGAACAAACGACATGCTCCGTACATCTTTTTTTCTCTTGCCTTTGATCGCCCTCCTGACCACCCCCGCGGCAACCGCCGAAACACCCCTCGCCGATCGGGTCGAGCAATCGATTGCCGGGGCGGCGAAATACATCCTGAGCCGGCAGAAAGACGACGGCCACTGGCGCTGCGACGCCACGCAGGGCACCCAGTCAAAGAACATGAAGGCCGGCCAGACCGCCCAGGCCGTCTACGCGCTGCTGGCCGGCGACGTCAGCGTGCACGACAAGCGCATAGAAAAGGCCCTCGACTGGCTCATCGCGAACCCGGAGCCGCGCACCTACACCCTCGGTTTCGCCGCCAGCGCCATGGCCATCGCCGCCCGGAAGGCCGGCGGCGAAGAAGCGTCGAAATACCAGCAATGCCTGGAGAAATATATTCGGGTCCTCTGCGCGTCCGTCAGTGCGTCCGGCCATCCCTACGTCCTGCAGGACAGCATGGGCTCCCTCTCCAACGATCACATCGGCGCGCTGGGACTGTGGGCCGGGGTCAGGAACCGCATCGAGGTTCCCATCAACTACTGGCGTTTCGCCACGAAGCACTGGACGCGGCTGCAGAAAGACGACGGGGGCTGGCCCTACCTGCGGGGCAAGGACAAGCGAACGGGCTTCGCCAACGACAAGAAAAGTCCCTCTGTTTCCATGACCGCGGGGGGACTGGCGACACTGTACGTCTGCAACGACATCCTCAACGCCGAGCAGTTCCTCGGCTGCGGGGGAAACGAGATATCCCCGGCCATCCGGAAAGGGCTGGGATGGATGGAGAAAAACTACGGGCGGCTCTTCAAGAAAAACCACGGCGAGAGAATGATCACCTACACGCTCTACGCCGTGGAGCGAACCGCCCTTGCCTGCGGGTACCGCAGCTTCGGGGGATACGACTGGTATAAAACCGGGTGCGAATACCTGTTCCGGAACCAGCGGAAGGACGGGGCCTTCATCACCGGCCCGAAGGGCAAGTTTCGCGGAAACACCTACGTGGCCCCGACCGCTTTCGCCCTGCTGTTCCTGGTCCGCGGCCGGCAGCCGGTGGCGTTAAGCAAACTCCGCTACAACGGCGACTGGAACAACCGGCCCCGGGCCATGGCCTACCTGACGCGATGGATGAGCCGCGAGTTCGAACAGGATTTCAACTGGCAGATCATCCGTATAGATACCGACGTGAATAACTGGCACGATTCGCCCGCCCTGGTGATCACCGGCTCCCGGAAACCGGACTTTTCCGACGAACACATCGAGAAGCTGCGCCGCTACGTCTACCAGGGCGGCATGATACTCAGTGTCGCCGAGTGTGCCGGCAAGCCCTTCGGCGACGGCATGATCGCGGCATACAAAAAGATGTTTCCCGATTACAGGCTCCTCGACGTCGATAAGCACGAGCTGCGGACAAAGGACGTGCTCTTCGACATCAGGAAGAACATTCCCCTGCAGATGATATACAACGGCGCGCGCCCCCTGGCGATTCACATTCCCGACGACCTGGCCAGGTTCTGGCAGTTGAACCGCCCCCTGACCGCCAAGGACCAGTTCCGTATCGCGGCCAACCTGGTCCGCTACGCCGGGGGCGCCATTGCGGCCCTGCCGAGACGGGGCACCATGATCTGGCCCGGCCCGAAAAAGTTCGATCCGGCCGCGAGCATCTCGGTCATGCGGCTGAAACACGGGGGCAACCATGACCCGGAACCCCTGGCCTGGCAGCGGTTTTCCCGGTTGATGGGCGGGAAATACAAGATAGCGGTAGACGTCACGGGCCCCTTTCCCGCCGCCGAACTCGCCGCCGCAAAGCCGGACTTGGCCGTGATCACCGGCACGGGAAAACTCGCGTTCTCCCCGGAGGACCGGAAACACCTGGCGTCGTTCGTGAAGGGCGGCGGCACGCTGTTCGTGGACGCGGCCGGCGGCGACAAGCCGTTCACCCTCTCGGCGATCAAGACGATCGACGCCCTGTTCGACGGCGCCCGCCTCAGGCCGATGGCCGCCTCGGAAAAGCTGTTCGCGGCGGGCGGTATGAAGATAGAGCGGTTCCGCTACCGCAGCCGGACGGCCAACGATCGCGGCGGATCGCTGCGGCTCCAGGCCGTCAGGCTCGACGGCCGCAACGCGGTGATCTTCAGCGAGGACGACGTGACCACCGCCCTGACCGGCTGCGGATCCTACGCGGTATACGGGTTCGACCCCGACTCCGCGTTCGCGCTGATGCGCAACGTCGTCGCCATGGCCGGGGGGATAGACAACGTGGAGAAACCGGGCGGCTGACCGGCCCGGTTCGGCATAACGAGAGGAAAATCAGATCTTACATCCCGCCCGCATCGTCTTCGGTTTCCTCGCCGTCATCGGTGCCGCCGCCGCGTCCGCCGCGCCACCGGCCCCCGCGTCTCCGCCCGCCGCGCCCGATCCCGCGGCGTGGCCCCGGGCGCGACTGGTCGCGCTGTTGCGCGATCTCGCCGACGAGGTCTACGACCGTTTCGTCGTACAAGAACCCGACCGCCGCGTCTACGGCATGGCCTACGAATTCGTCCGCGACGGCAGGCACGTCCAGGCGTTCGGCCTCGACAGCATGCACGACGGGGCCTGGTTTACCAGCGCGCTGGTCACCGCCCACCGCGTCGACCCGGAGGGCGGCTACCTCGAGCGGGCCCTGCGCTGCCAGGTCCCCTTCTACGTCAATGTCCTGACCAACAGCGACCGGCTCTTTCCCCGCATGGTCCCCCGGGAGGGCCAGGAGGAATTCAAGGCGCCCATAACGGGCTGGGCCCCCCGCGGCTGGGACGACGGGCCCGGCATCGACCTGCCCACCGGCAAGCCCTTTTCATCCGGCATCGTCTCCCACGAGAACGGCACGGTCGTCGAGCGGGACGCCGCGGGTAACTTCCTCCATTCCTACTTCACCTCCAGCCACCACCTCCTGCAGGACCTCGCCGACAGCCTCATGAACGTGTGGCTGACCACGCGGGACCCGTCGGTCGCGCGGGCGATCCGCCTGATCCACGAGGGCCGCGTGAAACACGGCCGCCGGATACCCGTGGTGCAGAAGGCGGCCGGCCTGACCAACGCGCTGCCCGATCTCTGCCGGCGCGCCCGTCCCCCGCAGTTCGCGGCCGCCCGCGCGTTCCGCCCGCTGTGGCAGGCCATCGTCGAAGGAACCGCGGCGCGGACCGGGCACTACAACGACGGGCTGGCATGGGAATACCGCGAGGAATGCGCCCGGGCCGCGCTCGCCGGCGGGCCGATCGCCCCGGGGTTCACGGCAAACGCCGTCGGCCGGGTCTACTCCCACGTCCTGGTCACCGAGGCGTTCTTTACCCCGGAGCAGTACCGTCCCGGCTACACGCTTACCGGCCTGACGACCTTCGACAAGGAGACCGGCCGGCTCGCGAAACACTACGCGGGGAAGGGCATGATGCGCGCCCGGGGCATGCAGCAGGCGTGGATCGCGGCCGCCCTTTTGCCGTCGTTCAGGGCCGACCCCGGCGCGTGGAACGACGGCATGCGGAAACGTGAGGCCGGCGGAACGGCGGCGAAACTCGCCCGGGGCGTCGCGGCGCTGGGCGTCCGTTTTCACACCGCCCCCGAGAAGGTCGCCGCCCGCCTCGACCGGTTCGTCCTGGGCACCATCGACTACTGGGCGGGGGTGCGGAAAAAGCTGGGGTACCTGCCGCGCGGCTGCTTCCCCGACGGCCGCAGCGCCACCTGGGTGCGAACCGCGGAACTCGGCGCTTACGCCCACCTGATGAAGACGGTCGCCTTCCGCATCATGGCGATCGACGGCGTCACCGAGCGGGAACTCATCACGCAACAGGCCCCGGAAAAGCCGATCCCCGCCAAACCCCTGCCGGATGCGGTATTGAAGATACAGGGGCTTACGGCGGTGAACGTCAAATGAACATGCGAAGGCGGACAAAACATGGTATCCTGAATGCACCATGCGCCGCCGCCGTCTCATATTCTGCTCGCTGACCGTCGCGGCGATCGGCATGCGCGCCGCGACGGCCGATCCCGCCCTCCGGCCGTGGCCGGAGAACCCCTGGTACTGGCGTTACAACGGGACGCCGGTCATGCTGCTCGGCGGCAGCGACGACGACAACCTCTTCCAGTGGCCGGCGGAGAAACTCACGGCCCAGCTCGACCGGCTGGCCAAAGCGGGCGGCAACGTGATTCGCAACACCATGAGCGACCGCCGGGACCGGGATTTCGAAGTCTACCCCTTCCGGCGGCGACCGGACGGCCGGTACGACCTGGATCGCTGGAACGGGGAGTACTGGCAGCGGTTCGAGCGGCTGCTGCGGGAAACGGCGAAGCGGAATATCGTCGTCCAGATCGAGATCTGGGACCGCTTCGATTACACCGACTGCCGCGGCAGCAACCGCTGGCGGATTCATCCCTACAACCCGAAGAACAACGTCAATTACACCGCCGCGCAGTCCGGGTTCGCCGATCGGTATCCCCGCCACCCCGGCGCCAACCGGCAGCCGTTCTTCTTCACCGCTCCGAAGCAGCGGAACAACCGAACGGTGCTCCGCTACCAGCAGCGGTTCGTGAACAAACTGCTCGAGCACGCGCTCCGCTACGACCACGTCCTGTACTGCATGGACAACGAGACGAAGGCCGAGGAGGAGTGGGGCCGCTACTGGGCCCGCTACGTCAAGCGGCGGGCGCAGGAAGCGGGGAAACGGGTGTTCGTGACCGAGATGTGGGACGACTGGAACCTCACCGCCCGGCGCCACAAGCGTACCTTCGATCATCCCGAGCTGTACGATTTCGTCGACGTCTCGCAGAACAACCACAACAGCGGCCGGAAGCACTGGGACAACTTCCTCCACGTCCGGCGCTACCTGTCGAAAAAACCCCGCCCGATCAACACCACCAAGACCTACGGCGCGAACGGGAACACGTTCGGCCACACCGATCAGGACGCCGTCGAGCGATTCTGGCGGCACCTCCTGGCGGGGGCCGCGTCGATCCGCTTTCACCGGCCGCCCGCGGGACTGGGGCTCAACGACCGGGCGGTCGCCGCCATTCGCGCCGCCCGAAAACTGGAATCGACAATACCACCCTGGACGGTGAAGCCCGCCCCGTCACTGCTGTCGGACTGCACACCCAACGAGGCCTACCTGGCCGCGGACCCGGGACGTTCCTACGCCCTTTACTTCCCCGCCGGGGGGACGGTGACACTCGACCTCGCCGCCGCCGACGGGCCGCTGACGGTCCGGTGGATCGACATCGACACCGGGGAGTGGGGCGCGACCGGGAACCTCCGCGGCGGCAAGAAGATCACCGTGACCGCCCCGGGGAAGGGAAACCGGGCGGCGGCGATTCTCGCGAAGAAACAGGGCCGGGTAATACGATGATGCCGAAGCAATCGCGACGAGACAACCGGCGGGAACCGTGGCTCATTCTCACGGCATGTGCCGCGGCGCTTTCCGCGTGCTCATCAGGGAAGCTATCGACGAAGCTAAACGGCCCGGCCGCGGAGCCGGAATTCCGCGATATTACGATCTCTCGCCGGTCGGACGATACACCGATGGATGCTCCGGCCGGCGCCCGGATCATGATCGCCGTCCCGCAGACCACGGCCGGCCCCCCGCCCCTGCGGAAGGCGGTGGACGGCTTTGTCGACGGCTGGGTGCGTTCGCGCCTCGCCGGCCTGCAGCCGGATCGACCGTCACCCGGCGCGACCTGGGAAGATCTCGCGGACGGTTGTATCGCGTCATGGGCCGATTTCCACCGGGAACATCCCGACACGCCCCACGGCCGGTATATCGCTATCGACGGACGGGTTGCTTACCGCAACGACTGCCTGGTGACGCTCCGGTTGCGGTGGGAGTCGTACACGGGCGGGGCGCATCCCAACCGGGGTGAAACCTGGGCGTCGTTCGATGCCGAGACCGGCGCACAACTGGGAGCGGCCGACCTGGCGGGCAACAGGAACAAACTGGAAATCCTGGCCGAGAGACATTTCCGGAAAAAGAAGGGACTCGACCCCGACACCGATCTCAACGCGGCGGGATGGTGGTTTCAAGACGGCGTATTTTCCCTTCCCCCCGACGTCGCGGCGGTCGAGGAAGGGCTTATGATCTACTGGCCGCCCTACGCCATCGGCCCCTATACCGCCGGGGAGACGTACCTGACGGTGCCCCGTGAAGAAATCGAGAAGAATCCGGCCCGGCGGACGCACCCGGCGCCGGAATGATACGAGTATTCACTGAGGAGTAATGCACCATGCGAAACGTATTTCTTTTCTGTATCGTCACACTGGCAGCCGCCCCGGCCCCCGCCGCCGACGACGCGTGGGTCGAACCGATGCGGGAGGTGCACGAGAAATGTACGGGCAGACCGGGCACGTTCGCCCACTTCGGCGACTCGATCACCTACTCGATGGCATTCTGGGCCCCGCTGCGGCGGGAACCGAAGAAAGCGACCGAGCAAACCGAGCGGGCCCGCCGGACGGTTTCGAAATACATGCATAAAGACTGCTGGCGGAAGTGGAAGGGCGCGCAATACGGCAATGACAGCGGGAAGACGGTCGCGTGGGCCCTGCGGAACGCCGACGCCTGGCTGCGGAAGCTCAACCCCGAGACCGTCCTCGTCATGTTCGGCACGAACGACCTGAATAACGTCGCCGTAGAGAAATACGAGGCGGACCTGCGGCGGCTGGTGCAAAAGTGCCTGGACAACGGCTCGGTCGTCATCCTGAGCACGATTCCCCCGCGGAGCGGCATGGCGGAAAAGGCGGCGGCCTTCGCGGCGGCGGCGCGGCGTACGGCGAAGGACCTGCAGGTCCCGCTGACCGATTTCCACGCCGCGGTCATGCGGCGCCGGCCGGACGACTGGGACGGCAGCGCGAAAGGGTTTTCCGGGCATAACACATACGAGGTGCCCACGCTCATCGCCGGGGACGGCGTTCACCCGAGCAACCCGGCGAAGTGGCGCGGCGACTTCACGGACGCGGGACTGAAACACAACGGGTTCAACCTCCGCAGCCACCTGGTGCTGACGGCCTACGCGGCGGTCATCAAGCAGGTGCTCGCGGCGAATCCCGCCGCCCGGGTGCCGGGGCCCGAACCCCACGGTGAGACGATCAGGGCCGCCGACCCGCGGGAACTCCACGCGGCCGCGGCGAAGGCCGCCCCCGGAGACACCATCCTGCTGTCCCCGGGCCGCTACCGGCTCGCGCGGCGGCTGGAGATCCGCACGGACCGCGTGACCGTGCGGGGGTCGTCGGGGAAGCGGGGAGAGGTGATTCTCGACGGCGGCGGTATCGGCGAACTGGTGGCGTTCACCCGCTGCGCGGAGGTCCGGGTCGCCGACCTGACGATCGAGAACGTCAGGTGGAACGGGTTCAAGATCAACTCCGAGACGGGCGTGCAGCAACTGACGATAGAAAACTGCGTTATCCACAACGTCTGGCAGCGCGGGATCAAGGGGGTGATCGTCCCCGAAAAAAACCGCGCGGTCCTGCGTCCGACGGGCTGCCGGATCAGGCACTGTTTGTTCTACAACGACCGGCCGAAGACGTTCGGCGACGATCCGGCCGACAAGCCGGGCCGGCGGTTCGACGGCAACTATATCGGCGCGATCGACGTGATGTACCCGAAGGAGTGGGAGATCAGCGACAACGTGTTCATGAACATCCAGGGGCGGACCCGCGCGGGGCGGGGCGCGGTCTTCCTGTGGCACGAGGCGGAGGACTGCGTCGTGGAGCGGAACGTCATCGTGGACTGCGACAAGGGGATATGCCTCGGCAACGCGTTCCTCCCGAAGGATCGCGGGGTCGACCTGCACGCCCGCCGCTGCGTCGTTCGCAACAACTTCATCACCCGCGCCCCGGAGGCCGGCATCCTGGCGGCGCATACCGCCGGGTGCCGGATTGTCAACAACACGGTCCACGAGCCGCAGAGCCGGCTGCGGCGCCTCGTCCGGGTCCTCGGCGCAACCGAGGACCTGCTGGTGGCCGACAATCTGCTCAGCGGCCCGCCGCCCCGCGTCGAGACGGAGAACGGCGTGTCCCTCAAAAACAACTTCATCCGGGACATGACGGCGGCCTTCGTCGACCCCGGCACGGGCAACCTTCACCTGAAGAAGCCGCATAGCGACATCGTCGACCGGGCCGCGAAGCGTGCGGCGGTCACCGTCGACATCGACAAACAGCGGCGCGGCCCGAAGCCGGACATCGGTGCCGACGAGTTCGGTGAAAGATCATGATATCGCCACACATGCGGCCCTCGAGAGAATAGAATGATACACCGATTCCCCGTCATCGGCCCGCGCGAAAACACAACCGAAGACGGCCCGCAATAAGGAGACTGTTATGCCGGTAAAGAGGCTTGTTATCGACGTCCTGATACCGCACGAACCGGGCGAAATAGAGTACGCCGAGCGCATAAGCGAACTGGCGGGCACCGCCGGCGCGACCGTCCATCTGCTGGAGGTCGACGAAAACACCAAGACCGTGGAAATAACGATCGAGGGTGAATCGCTCGCGTTCGACGAGATCGGGAAGGTGATACGGGAACTCGGCGGCTCGGTTCACTCCGTCGACCGGGTGTCGGCGGGGACCAGAATCGTCGATTCCAAGGCGAGGGGAGACGAGGAAGGATGACGGGCACGTTCTTTCGGGGTTTCATCGACGGGGCGCTCTCCACGCTGGGGATCGTCATCGGCGGCGCCGCCGCCGCGCCCCCGATCATCGTCGCCGCGGCCGCCGGGGGAACCCTGGCCAACGGCTTCTCGAACCTGCTCAGCGCGCTTGCCGCGGAAGGGGTCGAAGGGTACCGGCACCTCCGGCGGACGGAAGAGTCGATGGTTTCCCGGACGATGACGGGATCGGAACCCGCGCGCAGGGTATCACGGAAGACCGCCGTCAGCGGGGCGATCGACGGGATCGCGACCGTCATCGGCGGCAGCATACCGATCATCCCGTACCTGTTTTTGCCCGTTTTCGAGGCCATGATCGCCGCCGCGGGCACGGTGGTAGTCGCCGTCGCACTTATCGGCGCATACCTGGGACGGCTGTCCCGGAAAGGCGTAGTGCTCTCATCGCTCAAGATGGCCGTGTTCTGCGTCCTCGTGGCGGCCGCGGTGTACCTGGTGCAATCATTGATCGCGCCGGCGCGGTAAGGCAGTGCCGCACGGCACCCTACGCGGCGATAACCGGTCGACCGTGTAACGGTTGTCAAACGGGAACTGCTCGCGGCATAGTGGATCGGCGGATACGGCCGCACTCCGGCGGCGACCATATTATCGAGGAGATGGCATGTCACAGGCGAGATACCCGGCATTGTTTCTGTCACTGGTTTTGCCGGTCACGACGGCGGCGGGGCGGACGTTCTACGTGGACCCGGCGGGCGGCGACGACACGAATCCCGGTACCGCCCCCACACGGCCCTGGGCATCACTGGCGCGGGTAAACGAGGCCGACCTGCGGCCGGGCGACACGGTCCGGTTCAGGCGCGGGGGGACCTGGCGCGGGACGCTCCGGCCCCGCAGCGGCGAGAAGGGCGCCCCGGTGACCTACACCGGCTACGGGGACGGCGACAAACCCCTGCTGCTGGGGTCGGCGTCCGCGGGAGATCCCGCCGACTGGGTGCAAACGGGCGAACACACCTGGGCCACGCGGGAGCCCGCCTGGACACCGCAGCGCATCATCAGCACCCTCGGTGAAAGCGACTGGGACTGTCACCGGGAGCACAACGCGCGGGTAACCCTCACCACCCGGGATACCGAACGGGGCCGCGTCCAGGTCCTGACCTGCGAGCGGGGCGGGGACCGCAGCAACCATATCCAACTGTGGGGGCCGGCGGTCGACTGGCGGAAGGCCGGCGACACCGCGTACCTGCTCTTCCGCTTTCGGGGCCGCTGCACCCGCCCCTTCCGGACCGGCCCCGTGCGGGTCCTGCGCCGGGAGCCGCCCTGGACGACCTGCGCGGCGGCGGACCCCGCCGGCCCGCGGATCGGAACCGCGTGGAAACAGTACGCCGTCCCCCTGGCGATCAACTCCCGGGGGGACCGGGGCCACCTGCACATGGCCCTCGGCGCGACGCTGCCCGCCGGCGGGGTGTTCGAGCTCGAACCGCTGGACCTGGCGGCGGCCGCCTGTTCGCGGGACCGGCGGCTCGACGTCGACGTCGGCAACATCATCTTCGATCACGGCGCGGCCTGCGGCTGGAAGCGATGGTCGATCAAAGAGGTCGGACGCCCCGGCGACTACTTCTACGACGCGGCCGAAGAGCGGGTCTTCGCGTATGCCGAAAAGAACCCCGGCGCCGCCCACGACAGCATCGAGCTGGCCCTCCGGCGGCACATCGTCGACCAGGGCGGCCGCCACGACGTGGTCTACGACGGCCTGGCGCTGCGCTACGGCGCCGCCCACGGGTTCGGGGGCGGGAACACGGCGCGGCTGGTCATCCGGAACTGCGACCTCTCTTATATCGGGGGCGGCCACCAGTTGACCAAACCCGACGGCACGCCCGTCCGCTTCGGCAACGCCGTCGAGTTCTGGGGCGCGTGCCGCGACCACCTCGTGGAGGGCTGCCGGATATGGGAGGTCTACGACGCCGGACTGACGAACCAGGGACGGGGGCCGGACTCGGTCCAGGAGAACATCACCTACCGCAACAACCTCGTTCGGAACTGCGAGTATTCCTTCGAGTACTGGAACAACCCGGAAACCGCCCGCACCCGCAACATACGCTTCGTCAACAACACCTGCATAGACGCCGGCGTCGTCTGGTCGCACGCCCAGCGGCCCGACCCCAACGGCAGCCACCTGATGTTCTACACGAACCGCGCCGATTCGGCGGGCATCGTGGTCAGGTACAATGTCTTCTACCGGTGCACCGAGTGGGGCAGCCGCTACTCCGCGGGCTGGGATCCCCTGCCCGACATGGACTACAACGCCTGGTATCTCCCGGCCGCGGCGGTATGCTACTTCTTCCGGGAACACATCAAAAACGGCGCCGTCGCGGAATACCGCCGGAGAACCGGCCTCGACCGCCACTCGTTCTTCGGCGACCCGAAGCTGGTCGACCCGGCACGCGGGGATTACCGCCTCGCGCCCGACAGCCCCGCCCGGGACCTGCATCCCGGCGGCGGAACGGCGGGGGCGTCTTTCGCGGGCGATCCATAAGAGCCTGTCCGAATAACCCCTCGTCGGCCCGAGGCCGAGCGCGGCGGGGCGGCAGTTCTCTTTCCCGTCGCCGGTGATCAATTCACTTGTTGACGATGTTGGTCGGCTCGCCTTCCAGGAAGGAATGAATATTGTCCAGGGTGGTGTGAATGATCCGCCGGCAGGCCTCCTCGCTGTTGAAGGCGTTGTGCGGCGTGATGATCACGTTGGGCAATTTCAGCAGGGCGTGGGACTGGACCAGTCCCCGCAGGGAGTCGATATCGTAATCGCTGGAAAGCAGTTCCGCCTCCTCGCCGATCAGTTCCTCCGACTCGAGAACATCCAGGCAGGCCCCGCCGAGGCGGCCCTCCCGCAGGGCGGTCACCAGGGCCGCGCTGTCGACCACCCCGCCCCGCGCCGTGTTCACCAGGATCGCGCCGTCCTTCATTGTGGCGATCGCCCCGGCATCGACCATGTGGCGCGTCTTCTCGGTGAGGGGAACGTGGATGCTCAGGACGTCGGACTCGGCGAGCAGTTGATCGAACGTAACGTACCGGAAACCGAGCGATCCGCTCAGGAGGGCGTCGCGACGGGTATCGAACGCGATCCGGTTCATGCCGAATCCCCCCGCAATTCTCATGGCCCGCGCCCCGATGCCGCCGACGCCGAGGCACCCGAAGGTCTTCCCCGCCAGGTCGGTCCCGCGCAGTCCTTCCGCACTGAAATCGCCCCGGCTGGTACGTTCGTAGCAGCGGTGGATCTTCCGGGTCAGGGCCAGGAGCATGCCGAAGGCGTGTTCGGCGACGGTATCCTCGCCGTAATCGGGCACGTTGGCGACGTAGATCCCGTGTTCCCCGCAGTAGTCGAGGTCGATTGTGTCGTACCCGGTCGAGCGGGTCGCGATGAGCCGCAGGTTCGGCATCCGCCGCAGTTGTTCGGCCGGGCATTCGCTGTGAACGAACGGACTGAAGACGGTCACCTCGTTCATGAACGCCGCGTCGTCGAACTGCGCGAGCCGCTCGTGAACGAGTTTCATTGTGCACTGTCGCGGGCAGGCGGCCTTCAGTTCATCCATCTCCCAGTCTTCCAGTTCGACCATCAGGATGACCGGCTGCTCGTCCAGGTTGTCGTATATACATGCCATCGGTGTGCCCTTCCGTGGCGGGGACGCGAACTTACTGCTCCCCGGACTTCTTTTTCATCAACTGCCGGGCGATCTCCAGGACGTCGGACGCCGGCAGGATGACCGGCGACCCGCTCGGGCCGTCGGGCCCCTTCCTCCTGAGGAAGAGGCCGAAACACCTGCCGTCCTCGTCGAAGGCCGGCAAGCCGGGACTGACGCCGGGGCCGACGTAGTAGGTGCGCGGCTTTTCGATGATGCCCGCGACCCGTCCGAGGTGTATCAGCGGGGTCCGATTGGCCGAGAGGTCCATGCGCGAGATACTGCACACCAGGTCCAGGAGTGACGGATCGGTATCGGGATCCAGCGTGACGTGGGCCAGTCCTTTTTGTGTTTCGGCGGGAACGACGAAGGCGAGATCGAGATCGGCGTCCTTGAGGGCCACCTTCGCGGGAAGCTCGGTGCCGTCGTTGAGTATCAGCTTGGATTCCAGGACTTCGACGTCGACTGAAAAGCCGGGCAGTTTTTTCATCCTGCTGCTCAACAGCGCCATCGGGTCGGAACGCGAATTGGAGATGACGGTCAGCCCGCTCTCGTCTATCGTGGTCCCGTTGATACGGAGCTTCTTTTCCCGGGGCGAACGCTGCTGTCCCTGGTACGTGGCGGTGATGTTCACCACGATCTCGACCATCACCACGGCGTCCTGGTTGTCCTTCATCACGGACAACACCTTTTGTTTTTCATCTTCCTCAAGCGCCTTGACGGTCGCCGCAACGCCTTTCTCGGCCGCATAACCCGGGCGCGGCATGACCGCGGCCCACATCACCATCGCGCTTATCATCGCGCAGGCAGTTGTTTTCATCACGATTCTCCTCGTCGTTTCGTGTCGTTTCATAATAGCGCTCTTACGATAACGGTTCAGTGTTCTTTGCTATCCGGTTCCTGTTCTACCTCGGCGTAAAGGGTGGTGTTGTTTCTCTTGACGAAAAAGACCAGGAAGCGGCCGCCGCTTTCGGCCGCGCCGGACAACACCGTCTTCAAGTCATCGAGTTTCCGGACCGGTTTCCCGTTGATACCCAGGACGATATCGCCGGCCCTGAGCCCCCCGAGGTGGGCCCAGCCGCCGCGGGTCACCTTTTCGAGCAGAGTGCCTTCCTGGTCGACGGGCAGTCGCTTCTCGATACGGTCCATGACCCCGAGGTCCCGGGCCTCCAGCTCGAGTCGCGTGTCCTCGTAACTCGGCAGTTCGCGGCTCGGAACCGGGGCGCGGGGAAGCGTGTAGGCGACCGTCATTTTTTTGCCCCCGCGCAGGACCTTGAATGTCACCGACGTTCCGGGCTTGTAGCGCCTGATCATGGCGGGAAACCGCTCGGCGTGCTGGGGTTCGCAGGCATCGACCGGCATCCGGTCCAGTCGGGTGATGACATCGCCCACCGCGAAACCGCCATCCGCGAGCTGCTCGTAGAGCCGCGTAATCCTGACGCCCGTCGTCCCCGCCATATTCATGGCTTCGGCGAGCTTCCTGGTCAGCACCTGGACCGACGCCGGAAACCACGCCTTGCGTACCTGTGGCACGACCTGCGGCTCTTTTTCCGGGCCGATTGCCACGACCGTCGCGAAGTGCTCTCCCCGCCGCCAGAAGTCGATTTTCGTGGGGACCGGCTTTTCCTTCCCCCCCGCGATCTCCCTGCCGGCCGCCAGGAGGTCGGCCAGGCTCCGGACCTTCCTGCCGCCCACCGACCGAATCACGTCGCCGCTGCCGAGTTTCGGCTTGGCCTGCCCCGCCGGCCCGCCCGGCCGAATCGATGATACCAGCACACCGTCGGTATCGGGATACCGCATGCCGATCACGCCGAGCATCGTCAGGTCGCGGGCCGTCACACCCCAGCTCTGTATCTCCTCGTCGTCGGCGCGGACCCGGCCGCGGGCGACCGTTTCCACGTCCATCGCCAGTTCCTCACCGCCCCGCTCGACGACCAGGGCGAGCGTCGAACCGACCGGCGCGGTGAGCACCCGGCGGTGGAACTCGGGCATCTGCTCGTCGTATCGCACGTCTATCGGCTCACCGCCGACCTTCAGAATGCGGTCACCGGGCTGTAATCCCGCCTTTTCAGCGGGGGAATCCTCCACCACGCCCCCGACCAGGACGCCCGCGCCCTCCTCGTCGGAGCGCAGCAGTTTCTGGACCTTGGCGCCGACCCAACTGCGCCGGACCGCGCCGTTCTCGATCAGTTCGCCGGCCACCCGGCTCGCGGTTTTGGCCGGGATCGCCCCGCCGAGGCCGGCCACGCCGATCTCGTTTATGCCGATGATGCGGCCGTCGACGTCCACCAGCGGGCCGCCGCTGTTGCCGCCGTAGATCTGGGCGTCGTGGAGTATCCACTTCACGAGGATGCCGACCGGCTCGCCGTCCATTGACGGCCCTCCCCCGCCGGGAAGCACGATCCCGGGATTCGCGATCACCCCGTAGGTCACCGACTGGGTGATGGCACCGGGACTTCCCATCGCGAACACTTTCTGGCCGACCGCCGGGCTGTCCGAATCGCCCCACGCCGCGCAGGGGAACGACTCGACCGGTTTTCGCATACTCTCGGGCAGCAGCTTGAAGACGGCGATGTCGGCAAGCGGGTCGGTCCCCACCAGTTCGGCGTCGACCCGCTGGTGATCGTGGAGACTGCACCAGATCTTGGTGGCGTGGCCGACCACGTGGTGGTTGGTCACCACGTGGCCCTCCGGGGATATGATCACGCCGCTGCCGGCCGCCATGCCCTTGACCTCGCGGCCCCCGCCGTATCGGGTGGTCACCACGAAGATCCGCACCAGGGCGGGGTAGACTTTCTTCATGACGGTCTCGACCTCGACCGTGCTCGGCCCCTCCTTTTTTCCGTCGCCGGTCCTGTTGCAGGAGGCGATGCCGACCGTGCCGAGCATCAGCAGCGATGCAACCAGTAGTTCTCTGTTCATCATATCTCGCCGTACCTCTCCGGGCGGTGTACCCGCACAATCATGTATGTCTGATCGTAGTTGCCGCCGATCGTATAAATCTTGTAAAAAAAATAAAAAGGCCGCGGTTATCGCCGCGGACAGCGGCGTGCCGCTTTTTACGCCAGGTAATCCAGTTCGGGGAGCGCATCGAGCAGCCGTGCCTTTTCTTCCGGCACGTCGCCGAGCATCTCGAAGTCCTCGAACCGGAAACCGGGCCCCATGCTGCAGCCGGCGAGCGTGTAGTCGCCCGTGCTGCGGGCGGCCTGCCAGCAGCCCGCCGGCACCACCGTGACCGCGTCCCTGCCCTCGCCGACGGGGCCCAGGCATTTTCTCCGACATGCGCCGGTGTCCGCGTCGACGATATACAGTTCCAGTTCGTCTCCCTCGTAGAAATGCCAGACCTCGTCCGATCGCACGCGGTGGAAACGGGAATACTGCTCCCCGGCGAGGAGAAAATAGATGGTCGTCAGGGCCGACAACCCCTCCCGCCCGTCGCCGGCGCTGACGGCGATGGGCGAGCTGTACACTTCCCGGTAGTAACCGCCCTCGGGATGAAGCTTCAGGCCGAGCCGCTCGATCAGTGCCGATGCCCTCGTGTGCATGGGACGATTATAGCGGAAAGGCGCGTGGCGTTCAGACATAAATCGGATCAACCCCGTCGCGTCCCGGGCGAAATACGGGTCGTACGGGCACCCCGGGAACAAGAAGAAGGCCAACGAACAGGCTCATGTTCAGCGGGTTGGCTTGTTGAATCCGCGAGTATGGGGGACTCAATCGTAGACCGGCAGCCCGGTGCCTCTGTTGTCGAGAGTTGACAAAACGGGACCACTTATTATTATATGGATACGATACGTCAACACGGAGTCACTGACATGCAGACCGAAAAGATCATTGACCTGGCGCGGGAGCGCGGCGTCATTCGTGCCGCCGACGTCGAAGATGTCGGGGCCAGTCGCACGCTGCTTTCTTATCTTGTGGACAAAGGCGAACTGCGGCGCGTCAGCCGCGGAGCGTATACGCTGGCCGACTACGTGCCCGAGCACGAAGCTTTTCTCGCAGCGGCCGCCGCCGTGCCGCATGGCGTCATCTGCCTGCTGTCCGCCCTCCAGTTCCATGAGATCACCACCCAGATGCCGATGGAGACCTGGATCGCGATCAAGCGCGGCACGCGCATGCCGACCTGCAAGGGGATCGACCTCCGGATCATGAAGCTCACCGGCCCCGCCTTTTCAGAAGGTATCGAAGAACATGACGCCGACGGCATCGCCATCCGGGTCTACTCTCCCGGCAAGACGGTCGTCGACTGCTTCAAATTTCGTAATCGCGTCGGGCTGGATGTGGCTCGTGAAGCCCTTCGCGATGCACTTCAGCAGAAAAAGACAACCCGTGACCAAATCTGGCGACTGGCCAAGTGTTGCCGGATGGCCCGCGTCATGCGTCCCTACCTGGAGATGATTCCATGAGTGCCGAAAGCGTCGTAAAATCGGTTCACCAGCGGCTGCTGAACATCCGCGACGCGACCGGGGAACAGTTCAACCATCTGTTGATGCGCTACGGACTGGAGCGTCTGCTGTATCGAATCCAGGCCGCCGGTCACTCCGAAACGTTCGTTCTCAAAGGGGCCATGCTCTTTGCCCTGTGGCACGATGTGCCCGGTTGCCCCACGCGCGACATCGACCTGCTGGGGTTCGGCGATCTCACCCACGACCGGCTGCACGCCATCTTCACCGACGCGTGCGCCGTGAAGGTGGAAGACGACGGACTGCGCTTCGATCCAGACTCCATTCAGACTGACGACATTCGTGACGACCAGGAGTACCATGGGGTGCGCGTTCGGCTACTCGGATTCCTGGGCCGCGCCCGCCTGGCCATTCAGATCGATGTCGGCTTTGGCGATTCCCTGACTCCCCCGCCCGATCATATCGAGTATCCCGCGATTCTGAATTACCCGGCACCGCGCCTGCGTGCCTACCACCCGGCGACAGTTGTGGCAGAAAAGCTCAACGCCACTGTGGTCCTCGGCGCTCTCAACAGCCGGATGAAAGACTTCTACGACATGCACGTAATCCTCGCGCACATGGACCTCGGCGACGAACTCCTGCGCGATGCCATCAGAGAAACGTTCGAACGGCGTAACGTTCCTCTGCCGGAAGGGGTGCCTGTCGCCTTCACGCCGGAGTTCCTCGAGGACGGCATTAAGGTAACCCAATGGCAGGCATTCCTGCGGCGCAGTTCGCTTTCCTCTTTCGGTCTCGATTTGGCCACCGTTCTCGCCGACCTCAAGAAACGCCTCTGGCCACTGCTGTCGGTATCGGGACAACGCTGACGGTGTCGTTTCATGGCCACTTCCGCAGGCACAGTTGACTACCGCTCTCCGTCTGCTTGTATCCAGGCTTCAGCTCCATCCGGAACGTCCCATAGTCCGGATTGTTACACTTAAATCACCATGGTGACGGGATATAGGTTTGAAATTACCAGTGATTGGAAATTCCCGCCGTCAATACAACAGCCCGGCCAGATAAAGGGGGATTCGCCTTCCGTATCCGTACTTGATCGCGCGGACATTGGTCGATTTCGTCCTGACGATCCGCAGGATCTCGCCCCGTTCCGGCACGTCGAGAAAATCGCACAGCGTATCCTTCGACATTTCTACCCTTTACTATACTGCGCCGACATCAGTGCCGGGTCAATGCAATGCGAGGGGTTGTCTGAAATAATGAGCGCGAAAACCCACTGACCGCATAGGTCACAATCCTCCCGGGGATCGAAGGTGAACCGGCAACAAAGCGTTTTATCCCTGATCGCGGCCGATTTCACCGGTCCGCGCAAGAGCGACCCTGGTCAGTATCGGCCCGACAAGCTCGAACACGATACTCGTGGCGGTAATAGTGATAATGAGGTGGATCCGATGCGTATCGCCTCGGGCGTACCCAGCGCATCGAATTGTTCCTTGGCAACCATGGCCAGTCCGATCGCAACCCCGGCTTGCGAGATGATGCCCATTCCCCCGTACTTTTTGATGTTCTCGTCCATTCGGCCCAACACGGCGCCCAGCCGCGAACCGCCCACCAGCCCGGCCGAGCGGCACAGAATATAGACCACCCCCAGCAGGCCGATTTCAGGGAGCATGGCGATATCCAGGTGTGCTCCCGCCAGGCCGAAAAAGAGAACGAACACCAGGGGCATGACCCCTTCTACCGGTTCGGCAATCCCCCGCATCGTGTCTTTACCGCGAACATTGGCGGGAATGATGCCGATAATCATGTTCGCCAGGATGAGGGAAGCGTGAAACAGTCCCGCCGGCCCCACGGCGATGCCCGTAACCCCGAACAGAAGGACCAGGACCTCCGCAGAATTTTTCAAACGCGGTGCCAGGGCATTGAACATCACACCGCATACGACGCCGATCGTGATGCTGATACCGATCTCCTTCAGGGCGGAAACGCCGATCACCATTCCCAGCACCAGGTATCCCACCAGCGACGGCAAGCGGGATAACCTCACCAGCTTCCCGGCATAAGGGCGAATACGGCAATGGCCCCGCATGCACAGATGATTATCGGCTGAGTGGTCATATCCGAACCTTTGCGTAACCCGTGCAGACGTCCAGCGAACCGGCCACGAAAAACGCGTCATGGACGATCACGGTAATATCCCCGCGGTCTTTGAGGTTGCCGGTAACCGCCTCGATACGCCGGAGGGTCTCGCTGGTAAAGACTTTCGGCACCGTGGTCAGTATCACCCGGCTGAACCGGCCGCCGCTGTCGACGAGAAAACGGGCAAACAGCGGCACCCCCCGTCGCCGGCTCGGAACCTGTCCCGCCTGCATGGCATGGGGCTGTGATCCAGCGCGTCATTGCCGACAATGAGTACAACACCCCGGCGATTTGCACATCTGTGATGAAATTAAATTTGCTTTTTATTGATTCTATACTTTTTTAAGATATAATTTAAACTATGAATGAGGTAATTTCTGAACTAATCCTCGATTTCCATGGGCGATCGCTGCCGAAGCTCACGCCGCGTGAGGCGAAGCTGGCGCGGATACCCGGCAAGATCGATGTGGTCGTCGGCATGCGCCGCGCCGGCAAAACGTACTTCTGCTATCAGACAATGCAGGAATTGCTTGAGGAGGGATTCCCGCAAACGCGCATCTTGTATCTGAACTTCGAAGACGAACGATTGCTGCCGTTGACCGTTGATAATCTTCGCGCCATTCCGGACACATACTATCGATTATATCCCGACCACAAAAAGTACGAGTGCTGGTTTTTTTTCGACGAGCTGCAACGCGTCGACGGATGGGAGATGTTTTGCCGACGTCTACTCGACAACGAACGAGTGCATCTGGTACTGACCGGTTCTTCCGCGCGTCTCTTAAGCACGGAAATCGCGACTACCCTGCGAGGCCGCTCCTTGACCACGGAAATGTTCCCGTATGATTTCCGGGAATATCTTCGTGCCCATGACCTGCCCACGATAAACGACGACCGGGTGGATTCGGCTACCAGGGCGCACTTCGAGAAAGCATCCTCCGATTATGTTCTTGCAGGCGGCTTTCCCGAAGTGCAGGCGCAGCGTGACGAGGTGGCGACGGAGATTCTGCAGCAGTATGTGGACCTGGTTCTTTTTCGCGATGTCGTCGAACGCCACCGCGTATCCAACACTGTACCGCTCCGGCAGCTTCTGCGGCAAATACTCGGTTCTGTCGGCAATCGTTTCAGCGTCAGCAAATTCTACAATACCCTGCGCAGCCAGGGCGTTTCCTGTACCAAGCATATATTATACGAACACCTGGACCAGCTCAGTGACGCATATTTACTCTACCAGGCGCCGATCCACAGCCGTTCCGAGAAAGCGCGTGTCGTAAACCCAAAAAAGTTGTACGCAGTGGACAGCGGACTGGCCGCCAAGTCGTCCCTGTATGGACGGCAGGATTACGGTGCGTTACTCGAAAACACCGTTTTCATGCACTTGCGACGGCAGAAACTTCAGATCGAGTATCTCGTAAACAGCGACGGAACCGAGGTGGATTTTTTGACCACCTCCCGTGACGGCGCCCGCCGGCTTCTGCAGGTTTCCTGGTCCGTCGAGGACGCGGAGACCTGGGAGCGGGAGAAGCGTGCTCTGACCAAAGCCATGGATGAACGGGGAATTGAGCAGGCAACCGTAGTTACGGCGGTGGATCAGGCCCGGAAGTTTCCCACCGAAAGCGGCACGATACGCGTCGTGCCAGCTTGGCGCTGGTTTCTTTCCCGCGATAACACTGAATGACAGGAGTGTGAAATCCGTCCCGTTTCCAGTGACGAGAAGCGGGTGGACAATCCGTTGTGGGTTCGATTTCCTCCGCTGGCTTTTATATTCAAACTGACCGATTCGGCCTCACCTATGATAGTGCTACTGTATATGCAGCGCCGAAAAGCAGGGACGGTCCACGAGGGACCGTCCCGGTTTTTGCCGTTGATACGTACTGATCTTCGTCTCATAAGCAGCGCCGGCGGTATGTTTCTCCGTGAACGGTTACCAATGAAGAGATTGATCGCAGCGATATGTGTCCTCGCCGCCGGCGCCGCGGCGCCCGCCGATCCGGCAGCCGGCCCGGGGGCGAACCTCGCCCGGGGAAAACCATGCCGCCTGGAGCCCCGGCCGAATTACCGCCACTGCACGGACCCCGGCGACGCGGCGCAGCTCACCGACGGCGTTTACGCGAAAGGCTACTTCTGGACGCAGAAGCAGACGGTCGGCTGGTCCCGGGCCAACCCGGCGACGGTCACCATCGACCTCGGCCGCACCGAGCCGATCCGCGGGGTGACCTTCAACACGGCCGCGGGCACGGCG
>CAZLBC010000010.1:35941-95824 GCA_964557575.1 uncultured Planctomycetaceae bacterium | reverse complement strand
GGGTCGCCGACGATGCGGTAGTGCTCCGGGTCCCACTGCAGCGCGCGGCCGCCGAGCTGCATCGAGATGTTCAGCAGGTGGCAGATGACGGCCGTGTGGAACCCGATCGCCACGTCGGCGAAGGGCCGCCGGCGGCTCTTGACGCAGTCGATGAAGTTGGCGTGGTGGCCCGGGCTGCGCCCGAGGTGGATCTCGCCGGCGCCGATCTCCTCGCGGAGCAGGTCCCGGCTGCTCGCCGCGAGGTTGCCGCCGTGCACGTGGATGAAGATCCACCCGTCCGTGCCGATGAACTTCACACCCCGGGGGTTTTCGCTCGTGCCGACCATGCGGACGCCGTCGGCGTAGGTGCATTCGAAATCGTAGTTGAAGAAGGTGTCCCAGAGGTTGCTGTTCGGCAGCGTGCCCCGGGACCGCAGCGTCACCGGCCCGGTGTGGTCGGTGCCGTTGCCGAGCTGGCCGAGGTCGATGACGTGCGCGCCGCGGTCGGTCATCTCGCCGCCGCCGTAGTCCATGACGAACCGCCAGGAGAAGTGGCAGCGGTTTTTCGTGTAGGGCTCCCGGGGGGCCGGGCCCAGCCACCGGTCGTAGTCGAAACCCGCGGGCACGTCCATCCGCGTATAGACGGTCGTGTCGTTGATGATCCGCAGGTGGTGCCCCTGGTCGCAGGGGAGGTTGATCTGAATGGTGTGCAGCTTCCCGATCCGCCCGTTGCGGACCAGCTCGCAGGCCATCCGGGCATTCGGGCGGGACCGCTCGTGGCTGCCGGTCTGCAGGACGACGCCGCACCGCCGCACCGTCTCGTAGAGGGCCTTCCCCTCGGCAATCGTGTTGGTCAGCGGCTTTTCGCAGTAGATGTCCTTGCCGGCCTGTGCGGCGGCCAGGGAGATCAGGCCGTGCCAGTGGTCGGGGGTGCAGACCGTGACCGTGTCGATATCGGGCCGCGACAGCAGGGCGCGGAAGTCCGTGTACTCCCGGCAGTCGGCGTTCTTGTACCTGGCGTTGACGATGTCCCGGGCCCGGCGGCGGTGGGCGGCGTCCACGTCGCAGACGGCGACCACCTGCATGTCCTTCCGGCCGAGGAAGGCCCGCATGTTGCCCGTGCCCTGCCCGCCGGTGCCGATGCAGCCCATGACGATCCGTTCCGCGGGGGCCGTCGCGCCGCCGGCCCCGACGGCCGAAGCGGGAATGACGGCGGCTGCGCCCCGCACGAATGACCGTCGGTCGATTGTCTTCATGGCTCGCTCCCTGCCTGTCTTCTGTCTGGTAACAGGCTGTTGAAACAATAGTATTATACGGGAATCGAGACGCGGCGACACGCGGTAACAACCCGTGTTTTCCGTTGAGCCGTTTCGCCGCCGCGGCCTTGTTCCGCGCGGGGGCAGGGGATACAATTCGGATCGGCCGGCGGCGGCGGTTCCGTCGTCAGCGAATCCGGCCGGAGAGGAGAAGCGCGGCATGGGACGCGGGATACTTGTTTCAGCGATCGGTTTGGCCGGATGCCTTGGTGCCGTTTCGTGCGGGTCGCCGGGGGTCTCCGGGGACGGGTTCACGCCGCTGATGGACGGTGAGACGCTCGCCGGGTGGCACGCGGTGGGGGCGGGCGAGTGGACCGTCGAGGACGGGGCGTTCGTCGGGCGGGTCGACAAAGCGAAGCAATACGGCCTGCTCGTCAGCGACGAGACGTTCGATGACTTCGTCGTGACGTTCGCGTTCAACTGCCTCGCCGGCGACAGCGGGTTTTACATCCGCACGATCATCGAGAAGCCTGACAAGGCCCGGGGGCTGCAGGTCCAGGTCGGGCTGCCCGGCAGCGGGGTCGGCGGGATATACGAGAGCTACGGGCGGGGGTGGCTCGAGAAGCCGACGGCCGACGAGGAAAAAAAGATTCTCAAGGACGGCTGGAACGAGATGACCATACGGGCCGACGGCGGCCACGTGGTCGCGTGCGTCAACGGCGTCAAGACCGCCGAACTGGCGGACGATCCCTCCCGGTCCGCCGGTCATTTCGCCCTGCAGATGCACTCCGGCCGGAACATGGAGGTCCGCTTCAGGGATATCCGGATCAAAAAACTGCCGCGGGGGCTGTTGAAAAACTAATACCTGCCTGCGAACGTATCTTTTCCGCTCCGGCTGCGTCACGAAAACAGCAGAATAGTGCTAATATGCAACTGTTTTCGTTTCTTGCCGGAACAAAAAATCTCTCGTTCTCGACGACGGTCTGCTTTTTCAACAGCCCCACCGGTGTCGCCGCGCACTTTTTGCGCAGTTTTTTTCCCGCGTTCCGGAAATGACGTTTACCATGTATATAGTATATAGAATAAAGGTCTACCAATAGCCGGAGTGCAACCTCAGTGTGTGCCTTTCTGCAGGAGTGTACTATGAAACGCGCAGCAGCCCTTGTGATACTCGTCTCGGCCGCCCCGCTCGCGGCCGTCAACAACGGCGACATTCCCGTCAATACCCCGGCATCGGCCCGGCGGATGATCGAGGATCTGACCACGACCTACGGCGAGGAGTACACGGGCGGTAAGGCATTCCTCGCGCGTCTCGAAAAGATCGAGGCGACGCTCGAGGAAAACAAGAACGACAAAGAGGCCCGGCAGCAACTGGCGGAGCTGATCCGCGAGGCGTCGCTGGCCAACCCGCTGCTCGACTTCGACGAGATACTCGTGGTCCGCCGCAAGGGCGAGGCCAACCGGGGCCTGAATGCCCACACCACCACCGACGTCAAGCCCACGGGCAAGGACAACGAACTGTCGGTCGTTTCCAGCCTCCGCGGCGATATCGAGGTTCGTTCTGTGTATCGCCACCCGAACAAGGGCGTCATCAAGCATGTGGACCTGTACTGGTCCGGGGACCGGATCATGTTTTCCAGCGCCGGGAAGACCGGCAGGTGGGCGGTGCTGGACGTCAGCCGGGAGGGCGAAGACCTCCGGGAACTGACGCCGTCCGACCAGCCGGACGTCCACTGGTTCGATGCCTGTTACCTGCCTGAAGAGAACTACATCGTCACCTGCTCGACGGCCGGTATGCAGGGGCTGCCCTGCGAGAACGGTTCCAAGCCGATGGTCAACCTCTACCGGGTCAACGTCGAAACGAAGGCAGCCCGGCAACTGACCTTCGAACAGGACAGCGACTGGCACCCGCGGGTCCTGCCCAACGGGAAGGTGATGTACCTGCGGTGGGAGTACACCGATACCCCGCACTACTTTTCCCGCTACCTCTTTCACATGAACCCCGACGGCACCGGGCAGATAGAACTGTGGGGCAGCGGCTCCTACTTCCCCACCGCCTACGTGTGGGCCCGGCCGATCCCCGGCACCCGCAGCAGGATCATCGGGATCGTCGGCGGCCACCACGCAAAGAGCGAGACCGGGCGCCTGCTGATGATCGACCCGGCGCTCGGCCGGAAGTACCCCTTCCGGCACACTCCCGACAAGAGGATCTGGGGGCCGCCGAAGTCGACCGTCGATATCCACCCGAAGGTGCTGCCGGCGAAGGTGACCGGCTGCGTCCAGGAGATGCCCGGCTGGGGCCGGGACGTGGTCGGCAACGTCCGCGACGGGCAGGGGGGCGGCCAGAAGTACACCTTCCAGAATCCCTGGCCGCTGTCGGACAAGTACTTTTTGACGTCGCTGAAGGGTTTCGCGGGACGCAAGTGGAACCTGTGCCTCGTCGACGTCTTCGACAACATGACCCTGATCTACGAGGACCCCGACTACGACATCTTCGAGCCGATGCCCTTCAGATCCCGCAAGCGGCCGCAGGTCCTGGTGGACCGGACCCGCGACGGGGCGCCGGCGACCATCTCCTGCCTGGACGTCTACTTCGGTCCCGGCCTGCAGGGGATCCCGAAGGGCACGGTCAAGGAACTGCGCATCTTCGCCTACCACTACGGCTACATCCGGAGCGGCGGACACGAGTCGGTCGGCCTGGAGGCGAGCTGGGACATCAAGCGGATCCTCGGGACCGTGCCGGTCGAGGAGGACGGCTCGTTTTCGTTCGTCGCCCCGCCGAACACGCCCCTGGCGATCCAGCCGCTCGACGAGGAGGGCGCGTCCCTGGCGATCATGCGGTCCTGGATGGTCGGGATGCCGGGCGAGAACCTCAGTTGCGCCGGCTGCCACGAGTCGCAGAACGAAACGACCCCCGTTATCCGGACGGCGGCGGCCAACCGTGCGCCCTCGCAGATCGAGCCGTGGTACGGCCCGGCCCGTCCCTTCGCGTACGCCACCGAGATTCAGCCCCTGCTCAACAGCAAATGCCTCGGCTGCCACAACGAGAAGGCGAAGGCCGCACAGGGCCGGATCTCCTTCGAGAACGGCAATCCCGGCAACTGGCGCAAGGACCGCTCATACCTGAACCTGGTCGCCTTCACCCGGCGGCCGGGGCCCGAGAGCGACCTGGACCTGCACAACCCCATGGAGTGGCACGCCTCCACCAGCCCGCTGATCCGGATGCTGAAGAAGGGCCACCACGGCGTGCAGCTCGACCGCGAGGACTGGGAGCGGCTCTACACCTGGATCGACCTGAACGTGCCCCACCGCGGGATGTGGGCCAATCCCAGGTACGAGAAGCGGCGGCTGGACCTGGCGAAAAAATACGCCGGGCTCCTGGACAACCCGGAGGAGGAATTCCGCAAGGTCAGGGCGGAGATCGAGGCCCGCGAGAAGGTCGAGCCGGTCATGCCGCCACCCGTCGAGACACCCGGCCCCGACGGGCTGACGGCCGAGCACTTCCCCCTGGAGGCGGCGGCGGCGAAGAAACGCCAGGGCACCGAAAAGGAGATGGAACTCGCGTTCGCCGACGGCCTGACGATACGCCTGGCGCGGATACCGGCCGGTCAGTTCGTCATGGGCAGCCAGGAGGGGTATCCCGACGAGGCGCCCCGGGCCCGGGTGACGATCGAGAAGCCGTTCGCCATGGGCATCTGCGAGGTGACCAACCAACAGTACGCGGCCTTCGACCCGAAACACGACACCCGGTATATCGACGAGCACGGCAAGGACCACGCGGTGCCCGGGTACATCGCCAACCACCCCGACCAGCCGGTGGCCCGGGTCTCCTGGCAGGAGGCCGTCGCCTTCTGCAAGTGGCTCTCGAAGAAATCGGGCCGGACGGTCCGGCTGCCGACCGAGGCCGAGTGGGAGTGGGCCGCCCGCGCCGGCAGCGAGAAGCGGTTCTTTTACGGCGACGCGGACACCGATTTCTCGACGTGGGCCAACCTCGCCGACGCCGAGCGGCGGAAAACCTACGTGCGGTGGGACGGCGGCAGCAAGGTGCACGTGCCCCGCTACTACCCGGAGGACTATCTCTTCCCGCTCCGCGACGACCGGTTCACCGACCGGTGGTTCATCGTCGATTACGTCCGCCAGTACCGGCCGAACGCCTGGGGCCTCTACGACATGGTCGGCAACGTCAGCGAGTGGACGCAGTCGGACTACGTCGACTATCCCTACGAGGCCGCCAACGGCCGCAACGACGGCGACGTCCGTATCAGGAAGGTCGCCCGGGGCGGGTCGTGGAGCGACCGGCCCAAGGACGCCGGCAGCACCGTCCGCTTCGCCTACGAGTCCTACCAGAAGGTCTACAATGTCGGCTTCCGCGTGGTCGTCGCGGACGTGGCGATGAAGGATTTCGACCAGGAGCCGGTAGCGCCGGTGGTGGCCGCGATCATCGACCGCGGCGACGGGAGCAGCAGGCGGAAGAAACGCAAACCCCCCAAGATCTCCCTCGGGAAGATCACCGCCCGCGACGGCGGCGGAGACAAGTCCAGCGAGTCGCCCCGGCACGCCTTCGACGGCAGGAAGGGGACGAAGTGGTACCACAACGGCGTAACGTCGACCTGGGTCGAGTGCCGGTTCACCAAGAAGCACCGGAAGGCCTACAGCGGCTACACGATCATCAGCGGCAACGACTGCCCCGGGCGCGACCCGGCGGACTGGCGGTTGCTGGGTTCCGACGACGGGAAAAAGTGGACCCTGCTCGACGAGCGGAAGGGCGAGAGGTTCGCCGGGCGCCGGCAGGCCCGTGCCTTCACGATCGCCGAACCGAAGGCCTTCAAGATCTACCGACTGTCGATCGACACGCCCCTGAAGGCGGGCAGCGGCATCCAGATCAGCGAGCTGGCGTTCACGGCCGGCAAGAAGAAGTGACGAACATGGCGACAGGCAGAGTAACCCTGCTGCTCGCGGCGGCGGCGGCCTGCCCGGCCGGCACTCGTTTTCCCTCGCCCCGTCGGATTTCAACAATGCCGACGGCACGGCTCTGAAGGACTGGGACGAATTGACCGAGCTGTCCTTACAGCCGGCGAGCAAAACCGGCCTGCCGGACGCCGGGAAGCAGTGGCAGGGTCCGGCGCCGACGTTCCATGTCGTCCGGTGGAAGGGGGGCGTGATGGCGATCCGGCCATATCCGCACGAGCCCCGCGGCGCGATGTCGAAGCCCGGCGCGGCGCGCTTCGGCCGGGAATTTCAGAAGGCGATCGCTCGCTCGGTGACGCCGGAGAAACAAGACGGGAAATCCGCGCGGCGGGACTGATGCGGCGCGGTCCTATTACCATTGTAATTCAAGCGCAACATGACCAGGTCTATGGGACGTCCCGGCCGCAGGATGGTGGACGTTTTGGCCATTAAGCCTGGAGAAACTACGGAAGCACCTCCCGGTGCGGTGGGACGAGCAGAGAGATGGATTGACAGTTTGAGGGCGAACCAGAGTTCATGGGGAGGGGGACCGGCTAGACCTTCAACCTCAGCCATTTGCGTAGCTTGCGAATCGTCTGCGAGGCAACAAGTCTGGCCAGGAAGCCGGGGGCCCGCATGGCCAAGTTGATCTTTGAATGCCGGTTTAAGTTTTTCACCAGCTTGCCAATGATTGCCGCCACATGCAACGGCGTATAGAACCGCCTATCGATTCGTTTCCGGAGGTTCGCTATGTGCTCGGCCGAGTACAGGTCACTATACACGTAGCCGCGCTGATCGATGTGGTAGCCAGGCGTTTGTCGGACGAGTTCTTCCAGCCCTGAATGCGGCTCGTTACGCAGCCGGGAAACGTAAATGAAGTCCGCGCCAATCCCCCGGGCGAACGGGGCGGTGGAAAGCATCTGCTCTTCGCTCTCGCCAATGTTACCAGCGATGAAATACGCGTTAAGCAGCATCTTTGACCGGCTCAACACACTGCACCATTGGCGCACCTGGTCGATGTTGAACCCCTTGTTCATCGACGCCAGCGTCGCGTCTTGGGTCGACTCCGCGCCGACCAACAGTGCCAGGAACCCCGCCTGCTCCATCTTGCGGATGACATCGGGTCGCTTGGCGATCTCCAATCGGGCGTTGACGATGTAGTGCTTGCGGATTCTTCGGGCGATCAGCAGGTCACATATCTCCGCAACCCGGTCCGGCTGGTGGGTGAAAACGTCGTCGACGAAGAAAATCACGTCGGCATCGAGCGTCTCGATCTCGCCAACGATGGACCGGGGCGACCGTGGCGTCCAGCGGCGTTTCACGCCCCAGGGGTTCATCGAGAAATTGCAGAATTTGCAGTTGTAAGGACAGCCTCTCGACCCGGCAACCATGTCCACCTTCACGCCCGTGCTTATACCCTTCGTGGTCAGGTAGTACGGTTGCCGGCGCCGGTCGCGGGCGGGCAGCAAATCCTCGTTCAGCGGCGCGTTGGCCCGGGATGGATTGTGTACGACCTTGGCGTCATCACCGCGGTAGCAGAGGCCTGTGACCTCCGACCAGGGGCGGCCCTCAGCGATCTCGGCGATAGCCTGCTCACCGTCACCGCAGATCACGGCCGCCACATTCGGACAGGTATCCAGCCAGAAACCCGGATCCTCCGTGGCCGTCCGCCCGCCGACGAGCGCGGTCACCTCTGAAGGCAAGGCGTTGATGTCGTCACGGATCGAGTCGAGTCCCTTGCGCCAGTTAATCGAGTAGCAGACCAAATCGGTCTCTGGCCTCAGAAAAGGTTGGGTACTTGGCGTGCGCTCATGCCGGAAGTTGATAAGTTCTAACCGCTCGGCGTAAGGGCGTAACGCAGAAGCAACGTACTCCAGCCCCAACGGGGGGAAGGCTGTCAGGGAAGAGCCCGTACGCCGATAGGGATGCACGCATAGCACATGGCGAAATGTACGTGGTGATGTAATAGCGTTCATGCCGAGTGACCTGCTCCAACTTCGACGACTGGGACGACGGTTATATCGCAGCCCGGTCGACCAGACCTGAGCCGCTTTCTCGTACTGACTACCGCAAGGGCGGATACGCGATAACCGTAGTCCGGTTTTTTGGCCGATATTATTGTTTTATTGTTACCAGATTGGCATGAGCTATCCATTTCCAGTCTTCAGTAGTTTTACTGAAAACAGATAATCTGGCAGATCTCTTCTTTACAGTTATTTCATCGATAGTCTCTTCTACATTCACAAAATATGATACATTCATTGTATTGGCATTTTTGGTTACTGTGAATGTATCGAGTAAATATTCTCCCATGTTCAGATTTTTTATGAGTTCAATTTGATCTGCTTTGCCCCGGTAACCGTCTTGATGTACCGATTGGAATTCATCTGCCATAATATTCTCAATGAAATCCAAATCAGTAGTTTTCATAGCATTCCAAACTTCTTTAACAAGCGCTTCACCATCAACATCATCCACCGGGGTATCGCAAGATATTAAAAGTACACCCAACATCACAGACATCGATAATAATACAGGGTCAAATTTTTTCATAACACTCTCCTTCTATCAAATAGATTAACCTTTCGACTATTGGCCTTAATAACTGCTTATATAATCTCAGGTTGGAAACTGACAGCAATTTCAATTGTATCTCCGGCTGATTCCGCCTTCCATCAGAAGCGGCATCACATCGAACAGGCAATCACCCGGCGGAAAGCCGTTGCCGTTAAGACGGCGCCTCGGGTTCCTCTCGATCGGCGGTCTGCACAGGTTGACCGAACAGGATCGAGCACTAATCCGGTTCACGTGCGCAAAAACCGTGTTTCTCCAGCCAGCGCCCGCACCGGGCGGTCCACGTCGCCAGGGGGCTGCCCTTTCGAGCCCGCATGCCGTACCCGTGGCCTCCCTTTTCGAAAAGCAGCAATTTCGACGGTATGTTCGCCTCCTGCAGTGCCGCGAAGTACCGCTTGCTGCCGGGCACGAATCTGCGGTCGTCCTTCGTGTGGACGATGATCGTGGGAGGGATGTGCTTGTGAACCGCCGGTTGAAGCGTGCCCTTTTTCCGGAGATACGCGGGATAAACCAGGATGCAGAAATCGGGGCGGCAGGAATGCCGGTCGATGTCGTCGATCTTCGCGTATGCTTTGCTTTCGTACGCGGCGCACAGTCGCGCCGCCAGGTGCCCGCCGGCCGAGAAGCCCATCACGCCGATACGCTTTGGGTCGATGTTCCACGTTCCGGCATTGTGTCGCGCGAGCCTGACCGCCCGCTGAATGTCGGCGAAGGCCTTATCCTTCAGCTTCGGGGTCGAGTAGGCAAGCACGATAGTCGTGATCCCCAGGCCGTTGAACCACGGCGCGGCCTCCGCGCCTTCCTTGTCGACGCAGAGGTGGGCGTAGCCGCCGCCCGGGCAGATGATGACCGCGGGTGAAGGCTTCTGTGTGCCCGCGGGGTGGATTGTCACGTAGGGCGTTTTTACGTCGGTTATGCGCGTGGTTTCGCCCCGGGTCTTGTATCGCTGCCGCGGCTGATCCAGTTCCGCATCCTTCGGCCAGAGGAATTGCCTGGTGGGCGTGTCCGCGCCTTTCGCATTGAACGACAGTGCCGGCAATGTGACAACGAATAACGCGAATCGCTTCATTGTGATACCTCTCGTGTTACCGGGCGGTCAGCGTCACCGCCGTGTTCGAATAACTGACCGTGAAACGCTCGTCGACGACCGAGAATGATCCCTGAATTGTTTTCGCGGTCAGGATGGTCGCCTGTTCGCCGGACGGGGGCTTGTAGTCTTCGGAGAGCTTGACGACGAGTGTTCCTGCGATCGCCGCCTCGCCGCTCACGGCGGCCCGCGCGTTGTTCTTTTCGCCGAGCGTTACGGCGAGCGTTCCATCCGCCTGCTGGATGTAGTCTCCGCCGATCGCGAGCGTGCCGGTGATGTCGACGGCGCCGACGTTGTACAGCGAGCAGTCGATGCTGCCCGCGCCCCGGACCGTACCGCCCGCAAGAATGTCGATCCATCTCAGGGACGATGCCGTTCCGCCCGCAAGCGTCAGCGTTCCGTTTTCGGCCACTCGAATCTCGTTGCGTCCCGTTACGCGTCCGCTTTCGGCGACAACGAGTTCCTGTGCCGCCGTGCCGCGAATCTCAAGTCCCAGAAACGGCACTCTTGATTTCGCGATTGCCGCGGCGGGCGTGTTGGTCTTGTTTTCCATGATCGCGGTCCAGGATACCCGCGGCGCGCCGTCGTCCGTCATGTATGTCCGGCCGTCGTTTTGGTAGACGTAGTCAGACCAGTTGTCCGCCGACGCGATAGCCGCGCGGTCTGAGCCGGTCCACCGGTGGTAGGTGTTGGCGAATCCCTTCGGTTCCGTGACGCGTTCGGCGAGGAGGATCGCTTTCAGTTCCTCGACGAGTTCGGCGTTGTCGCCGGCGATGTTATTCGACTCGGCGCGGTCGGCCTGAAGGTCGTACAGCGCGATGCCGGGCGCGGCGGCCTTCTTACCTTTCTTTCTCCCCTTTTTCTTTCTGCCGCCGCGGTTGATGATCAGCTTGTACTTGCCGCGAATAATCGACGCGTTTTTTCCCGCCTCGTGGATCAGGAAGTCGCGCTGCCGTTGGTGCCCGGATCGCGTAAGCGTCGGCGCGAGGGAGACGCCGTCGACACCGACCGGCGGCTTTACGCCCGCGAGTTCGCAGAAGGTCGGCAGCAGGTCCGAGGCGTCCAGGAGCATGTTTGTCGTCGTGCCGGCCTTCAGTTTCGTGTCGGCGGTGATCATGTTCGGCCAGCGGATAATCGTCGGGATGCGTATCCCTCCCTCGTAGATGCTCCCCTTGGTGCCGCGCAGTCCGCCGTTTGAGTCATATTCCTTGCACGAGCTGCCGCCGGGGCCGCCGTTGTCGGACTGGAACACGACCAGCGTGTTGTCCGCTACCGAGTCGGACGTGTTCCCGTCGCCGTCGGGATCCTCCAGCGCGGCGAGAATGTTTCCGAAGTGCGCGTCGATGCGGGTCACCATCGCGGCCCACTGCCTGGACTGGGCGGCGAGCTTCGAGAAGTGCGGATCGTCCTTGTATGCCCTGTCCCATTCGGGAAGTTTCTGTATCTCGTTAAAGGGGGCGTGGGGGATCTGGCATGCCAGCAGGGCGAAAAAGGGCTGCTTCGTCTCGTTGTAGTTGATCGCGTGTTTTCTGACGAAGTCCATCGCGGCGAACGCGTAGCAATCGTCGCAGTATGCCGTGGCGGGGTATTCAGGATGGTTGTGCATCGACGGGTAGTCCGGGCAGGCCGTGTTGCCGGCGTATTTCTTCATCGAGTTGGGTATAAGCTCCAGTCCCCCGACCGCGCCCGCGGCGGCGGGCGCGCTCCAGAGCGTCGGCTGGAAAAAGGTGTGTGCCCGGACATGGTGAAGCTCGGCCAGAACGTGTCGGTAGCCGTGCGATGTCGGGAGCGTCTGGATGTTGTCGATCTTCGGATTCTTCCTGTCGGCCGAACCGCCGTAGCCCCACTTGCCCCAGTAGCCGGTGACGTAACCGGCCGCGGCCAGGGCCTCGCCCATGCAGATGTCGCCGGTTCGCATCGCCTTCTTGGCGTTGTTCGGATCGTTTCGATCGGCGAAGGTGTGCCCCTGGTGGTACCCGGTCTGCTGGGAGGAACGCGCGGGTGAACAGACGGTGCATCCGTACGCGCGTGCGAAGTTTATGCCGCCGGCGGCGAGCGAATCCAGATTGGGCGTCCGTACGTACGGCTTGCCTTCGGCCTTTCGTTTCGCCTGGCAGTTGGGGCCGATGCCTCCCCATCCCAGGTCGTCGACGTAGAAGTACAGGATATTCGGGCGCGGCGCGGCGAGGATATCGCAGTGAAGCATCAGTGCTGCAGAGACGACGGTTAAAAGCTGAGCGTATTTCATGGTTTTTCAACTCCCGTGTGTTGCATCACTATACCGTCTTTGGCCTGCAGATGTCCCGTGTGAATCTGAAAAGAACGGCGCCTGATCGGGAGGGAGGGATCGATGCACGCGCAACAACAGGCGGTAGTGCTATACGGCATATTCCCGTACACATTCTTTATTGAGTGAGCAGTCGGCGGGTATGCCCGGTGCCTACCACCCCTTTCTGTGGGTGTGCGTGCGCCTGAACTCGTCATACGCCTTGTAGTTAAGCAGGAGATTTTTTCGGTATGACAGATTGCCGACCAGGTTGATAATCGGCCGGCGCCGTCCCCAGAAACTGCTCCAGACGCGGCGGAGAATACGGGGCAGGGAATAGAAGTGCCCGTCGCAGGCGAGCATCTCATCTATGGCGTCGTGCATGGACAAATGCTCGTACCGTGCCGCCGGAAAGGTCAGCGTGTAGTATTTCCAGTCATCCGGGAACTCGTTGAGCGGGATGCGCCTGTCCGCCTCCATCCGGTCCCACAGGCGCGTGCCGGGCAGCGGTGTCAGAAACAGGACGTTGAGATTGTCGATCCCGTATCGGCACGCCGTCTCGGCGATGTCTTTACCGATGCCCGGTGTGTCTATGTCCAGGCCGATGATGAACGAACCGACGACCATGATGTGGTGTTTCTGTATTCGCCGCACCGAGGCGCGGAAGTCGCGTCCTTTCAGGAGATCGAACTTCTTGCCCATCGCGCGCAGGTCTTCGGGCCGGGTGGACTCGAAGCCGATGAAGACGCCCCTGCACCCGGCCCGGGCGGCGAGCCGGAGGAGTTCTTCATCGTCGGCAATGTTGATTGTGGCCTGGGCAATCCATTCTTTGTGCAGCTTCGCCGCCGCAATCGCGCGGAACAATTCCTTGGCGCGCGCGATGTGTTTTGGTTGGGTACCGATAAGGTTGTCGTCCACCAGGAGGACGTATTTTTCGCGTATCAGGCTCAATTCCTTCACCACTTCGGCGACGGGCCGCCGGCGGTAGTGCGCACCGTTGAACGCCGTGACGCTGCAGAAACTGCAGTTCAGCGGACACCCGCGCGTGGTCTGAATGACCCCGAAGGCGTATTCCTCCGGCAGCAGGTCATGACGGGCCGGCGGCACGTCGTTCAGGTCGGCGAGCCCTCCGTCGTACCGGCGCTGCAGGCCGCCCCGGCGCGCATCTTCCAGGACCTGCGCCCATACCGACTCGGCCTCCCCCGTGACCACCGCTTCCACGTGATCCAGGACCTCGTCTATACGCATGGTGGCGTGAATACCTCCCATGACCACGGGAACGCCCATGCCGCGGAAAAAGGCGGCGACCTCGTAGGCCCGGTACGCCTGCGAGGTAAATGCCGTGATGCCCACCAGGTCCGGGGGGGGCATGGCCGCGTAGTCGGGCGCACCGAGGTTTTCGTCGATGATGGTTGTTTCCCACTCCGGCGGGGTCAGGCCAGCGAGAGCCATGAGGCTGAGGGGTTTCCACACGCGGTAACGGTTCCAGCGGCTCTCCTTTACCCTGACGATGCTGACAAGGGGATTGGAGGGATTGATCAGGTATAGTTTCATGGAATGTGTACTCATGATGATTGACATATATTGTCGCCGGGCGAAACGCCGCGGCAACGAGTATTCCTTTGCTTGCTGTTGTTGAACAGCAGTATAACCGACTATCGAGCGATGACAAACGGTTAGTTCCGGTACGGTTCGGCCTGCGCTGCAACCGGTGTTTACCCGCGGCGACGGAATGGTTCCCGGATGTGCTGCAGACGGTGTGCAGACCGCCCCTCGCTGCCGGGACCCGGACAGATTATCCCCGGGTCCTGTTGTCATGAAATGGGGGGGGGGTTCATACTTGGCTGTTGCCCGGTCACTTTCGGGCTGCTGAACAATGCGTGGTGAGCCTGCGAAATGACATTTTTCCGCGCCTCATCGTCAGTCTCCATCGGCGATTCGTATAGAATCGCCTGCTTCGACTTCCTCGATGTGCGAAAAACGTGTCTCTTTCTCGCCAACGGCCGACGTGTTCAGCAGGCCCTGTATATCGCTTCACCGTGGCGGCGAACAAGACAATAGCCGGACGTGCCCGGTTACTGCCGGAAAATAATCATGCACCAGCCGGTTCGTCTTGGGGGTGATCAGACCGCTGGCGCTTGGTCAGCAATATCACATTCCGCATGCCCTGTTCGCCGTTGGCCTCAAACCATCGCTGTTCAAAATCTTCTTTTTGGACAACCTGGGCGATGGCCGCCAATGCGCGGAGGTGAAAATTACGCTCATCCCGGGTTGCGGCAAGTACGAAAATGGTTTTCACTTCCGGGGCGTCCTCGGAAAAATGAACTCCGCCTTTTACGCGCGCGATCAACATCTCGAATCGACCTTCTCCTTCCACCACCACGTGGGGCACCGCCAGTGACTCGGAAAGCAGCGTTCCGCTTTCTTCTTCGCGCTTCTTCAAAATTCCCGCCAGCGACTCCGGGGTCAAGTTCAGGCGCGGCACCAGTTTCTCGGCTGCAAGCCGGAAAAATTCGTCCCGCTCCATGGCATTTTCAATGTCAAGCACGACCGCATTTTCGACCAGGCGGTCGAACCGGTCCCAGACGATTTCATCCCGTTCGCGGATGATTTCCTTCAACTCTTCTTCGAGAGTGCCGCTGACCAGTTGCCTGTCCGTCAAGCGCGCCATCAAATGCAGCAGGGCGCTCTCCTGCCGAGCTTCGCGCCGACCGTAAAGCCAGAATGCCAAAAAGGCGGCAAGGATTAAAACGGCGCTGATTAAATACGCCTCGATGCCGATTTCGAACAAAACAAACCCCAACCCCAGCAGCCCGCCGATCTGCAGCCAGGGGTATAACGGCGCACGAAACAGCGGACGATAGTTGCCGAGGCCGCTTTCACGCAGAACCACCACCGCCGCGCATGACAGCATGTAGGTAAGGATCAGGACGCATGATGCAGCCTCAACCAGAATCTTCAGATCCAGCAGCAGGCTGATCAGAATCAGTCCCCCCGTAAGCAGAATCGCGGCATGCGGGGTTTGAAAACGCTTGTTGATTTTCGATAGCCACGAGGGCAAAAGGTTGTCCCTGCTTAATGCCAGCAGGTAACGAGAAGACGCCATGATTCCCGCGTTGGCTGTCGACACAAAAGCCAAGATCGCCCCGAAACTCATGACCACAAAACCGAATGTCCCCATGATTTCCCGCCCGCCGTCGGAGATCGGGGTCAGGGAATTGTTCAGCACCGCCTCGTCGAGGACTCCGCTCGTGACCATCACCGTCAGCGCATAAAGCAATGTAACAAAAACAAGCGCCAGCGTCACCCCCAGCGGCATGACCCGTCCCGGATCGCGCACTTCTTCGGCGACGCTGGCGACTTTCAGGAGCCCGCCGTACGAGACAAAGACAAAGCCGGCGGTGGAAAAGATTCTCCCGACTCCGTGCCGTGCGAACGGAATCAGATATTCAGCGCGGGTCTGCGGCATGCCCACGATTATGTAAAGCCCGAGCAGCGCCAATAAGCTGAATACGATAATTGCCTGCGCTCGCGCCGCCTGCCGTACGCCGAGGATATTCAACAGCACAAAGCCGATGGTCAGCACGATGCCGACCACCAATCCGTTGAAGGCTACGATCAGTACCACGAATGTTGCCATTCCCACCACTGCGAAGGCGCTTTTAAGCGAAAGGGCAAACCAGCTCAATACGCCCGCTACCGACCCCGCACCCGGGCCGAAACCGCGCATGATATAGAAGTAATCGCTGCCGGCCTTGGGCATTGCCGTTACCAGTTCGGCCATACTCAAAGCCCCCGTGGTAGCGAGAATTCCCGCCAGGACATATGACCAAATCACCCCCGGTCCCGCCATGGCATGAGCCATGCCGGGCAGAATGAACAACCCGGAGCCAATCATGGCGCCGGCCGCAATCGTGAAAACATGTGCCAGCCCGAGGCCCTTTTTCAGTTCACGATCCATTTAATCTCTCCAGTGTTACTTCATACCGTCCATCGGCTCAGATAACTGGTAGCGGAATTTCAATCCTGTCTCCCGTCACCGGGGTGATTTAAGCGTAACATAAAACAGACCGTGGGACGTTCCGGCCGCAGGACGGCCGTGTTACTGAAAACTCAAACTGACCGATTCGGCTTCACCTATGATAGTGCTACTGTATATGCAGCGCCGAAAAGCAGGGACGGTCCCTGAAGGGACAGTCCCTGTTTTTCGGCTTACCTCTTTATTCATCTGCAGTCGCAATCTCCTATCGGTCAGTTTGAGTGATAAAAAGTAAGGGCTTTATGTTGAAATATCATAACCTGGCTTTGAAAAAATATTGCCCGCCTATTGGCAAAATTCTCAACATTCTCTCCATCGGCTGGAATTTTTTCCAGGCTGCCGGGAAATAGAGTGTATATTCCTGTTTTTCGATAGACAAATGTGCCTCTCGAAGGAGGGCTCTGACCTCCGCTGGTTTCAAAAGAGTCGCATCAGCGTCCAACGGACATTTTTTTACGGCGTGCAACGTTAAGGGGTTATAAGGGTTGTGTTCGAAAACAAAAATTTCCCCTTTGTCCGACAAAAGAGATCGTGCGCTTTCCATGACATCAAGCCTTTGCGAAGGAGGAATATGATGGAAGACGCAGGCGATCAAAATAATGTCTGCTGTACCGCTAAATTCTGCGAGACGACTTTCGCCGAAAAATTCGGTTTCGGGATTTTCCTCCCTGGCAATATCAAGGCTTTCGTTGGAGATGTCATAACCGGACACCTTTGAATCCGGAAAGTAATATTTAAGAAAAGGGATGTTTCTACCTATGCCGCATCCAAAATCGATGATGGTTTTGGGTTCCATCTTGGTGTTTTGCGAAATTACAATAGACTTGTGGCGCGCATAATATGAAATGTCGCTACCGTAAACGGATATCGATTGTTTCAAAAACTCGTTATACTCGCGTGCGTAGTCGTCAAATTCGCTGTTGGCCATAAAAACCGACTTTCTTTTTAAGCTTAACCGAGCAGAAATTCAACCCACTTTCGGCGGTTCTCGAGTACGGTCTCCCGTCGAGGATAAATACTCGTGGCTCTGACGGGGAGAGGAGAAAAGAACAATGAGATGCACCGGTTACGGTCGACACGGCGGGTATATGATTTCGATACTATTCGCGTTGCTGTAATAGACGGTGGGACGTTCCGGCCGCAGGACGGCCGTGTTGGCCGATGAGACCGTTCTATATTTCTCCGGCCGGGGCCGCGGCAATGTTCACGGAGTGATCCTTGATCTTTCTATACGATTGAAGCATATCAACGTATATCAGGGTGACGAACGGCGACACCCCGTGATGTTCCACAGTACCCGCAGGTTGACCGCTTGTTAAAAACAGGTGCCGTCGATACCATGGAGATAATCGCTCTTCGTCAATAACCCGGAATACGGTCAAGAAAAGATCTGTCCTGATCCTTGTGTTCCTGTCACCACGCACCGTTGCGAGAGGAATGATTATGAAACGAGCAGCCTGTCTAAAATCCGCTTTGCTGATCCTTTTTACCATGACGTTCGCCGGTTTGCCGGCCCGGGCCTGGGACGAAAAGCGGCCTTCGAAAGTGACCACCCCGCCCGACTTCACCAAGGGCGGAACACCCGCGGGAAAAAAGAATGATATTGTAAAATGGAAACACTGGGCCATGGGTCCCACCGGGGCATATATGTGGGTATGGGCTTACCCGCGCACCGTCTCCAGCGACGGTGCCACACAGATCTATGTAATTAATATCGATGCGAAAACGCCGGCAGACGGGAAACTGCAGGCGGCGGATGTGATCCTCGGCGCTGCAGGCGGCACCGAGGTCAAACCGTTCATCAGGAATGCCCGTCGTGAAACGGCGGCCGCCATTACCGAAGCGGAGAAGGTCGAGAACAAGGGGGCACTGAATCTGCTGGTCTGGCGCACGGGCAACACCTTCACCACCACCCTCCGGTTGCCGGTCATGGGCACCTACAGCCGGACGTCTCCGGTGTCATGTCCAAAAACCGAGCACATTGTCGAACAGACCGCTGACGGCATCGTCAGGCGGGGGCTGGGCGGGGGGGGGATTACCGAATGCCTCGACGCCCTGGGTCTGCTGGCCACCGGCGAGAAAAAATACCTGCCGCATATTCGTGAACTTGCCCGCAACATCGGCAGTCCCGACAGAGAGATCAGTTTGACAAAAAAGGGGATCCCCGGCGCCTGGCACACGGCGTACCAGATGATCTTTCTGAGCGAGTATCACCTGGCCACGGGAGACGAGCAGGTGTTGCCCGCGTTGAAAAAGCTTGCCGTTACGGCGGCCAGGGGGTGCAGCGGTGTCGGCACCTGGGGACACGGGTACGCATGGCCGGAACTGAACGGGGGACGACTGCACGGGGCACTGGGCGGCTACGGCGCGATGAACGCAACGGGCCTGCCCCTGACCATCGGCCTGGTCCTTGCACGAAAGTGCGGCATCACGGACAGCGAGATCGACTGGGCGATCAAACAATCCGCTTCCTTCCTGCGCTACTTTGTCGACAAGGGCGGGATTCCCTACGGCGACCATGATCCGTGGCTGAAATACTATTGCAACAACGGCAAGAATGCGGAGGCCGCCGTCCTGTTCACTGTGCTCGGCGATGCCCGGGCCGCGTCGTTCTTTTCGGGCATGACCCTGGCCAGTGTCTTCGAGCGGGAAGAAGGGCACACGGGTCCCTATTTTTCCATGACCTGGGGGGCGCTCGGCGCCGCCTGCGGCGGCCCCGAAGCCGCGGCCGCTTTCATGAAACACATGCGATGGTACTATGAACTGCAGCGCCGGCCGCATGCGGCGTTTCGCTACCAGCCGGTGCTGATGGGCGGCGAGGAGCACGGCAAGTACAAGAACTGGAGTTGTGACGGCGTGGCCCTGCTGCACTACTGCCTGCCGCGCAAGGCGATCTATCTGACCGGCAAGGGCGGTCTCGCCGGCAGCCCGTTGACGAAAAACGAGGTCGGCGCCTGTATCGACGTGGCACACAGGAATATCTACGATGACCGCACCGTGGCGGAACTGCTGACGCTGCTCGAGCACCGATTGCCGGTGACCCGACAGCGCGCGGCCGAAGAGCTTGCACGACGCAAGGATAACGTCGTGAATCTCCTGCTTGCCAAGGTCCGCAGCGACAACCGCTATGCCCGGTACGGCGCCTGTGTCGGCCTGCGCTATGCGTCCGGGGATTCCGCGGCGGCCGCCGATGCACTGATCGAGAAGCTGCTGCACTCGAAAGATGCAAATCTCCGCTACTACGCGGCGACGGCATTCGCCCATCCCCGGGGCGGCCGGGGATTCAAAAAGGAAGCGAAACGGGTCGTCCCGGCGCTGCTGAAAGTGGCGGTGGCCGAGGATCCGGCGGACCCCCATCGCAAACTGCAGGCCACCATCGCCGGCGTTCTGTTCTACGGGGGCAGCGCCCGGGGATACGCCGGCATCTTACCGGGCGGCAAGGGGATCGAAACCGTTGACCGGGAACTCCTGATTCCGGCGGTGAAATCGATGCTCACCAACACCAACGGTGATACGCGAAGCATGGTCAGCAAGCTGTATACACAATTCGCGGAAAAGGACCTGCAGCAGCTCTGGGGCGACATATATCGCGCGGCAAAAACCCGGGCGCCCAGCGGCGTGATGTTCTCCGGCGGCGTACAGGCGAACGGCCTGAAGCTGATTGCCGACCACCGGTTCAGGGAAGGGATCGATCTTGCGGTCCGGCTCATGCTTGAAAAACGCTGGGGCCTGAAACATCGCTTCAGGCAGGCACTCAAAATCCTGGTCCGTTACGGCAGTCTCGGGAAAGAGCATGTCGCCCGCATAAAGACAACCATGTGGCCCGAGTTGCAGTATCACTTCAAACGTGACCCCCGATACAAGAAAACCATCGAGGGTTTGATCAAGACCATAGAGGAAAGCACCGAGAAGCCGCGGCTCGAGAGCATGGCGAAATACCTGACCGACGCGGACGCGAAATGACGGCGGTGCGTTTTCTGAAGTGGACGGCTCCGTCGGCGAGACGGATGTGCCCGGGCACGGCGAAACGATTCGACGGCTTTCGAAAGGTTACGGAACAATGGACATCAGAACGATAGACACCGTTACGATGCTGGCGGCGGTGCTGCTGCTGAACGCGGCGCCGGTGTTCGCGGAGACAATGCCTCTGGAGGGCGGTGTTGTCGTCCGTATCGGCTGCGGGGATCCCGCTTCGCTGGTTTCCGGACGCGGCAGCGACTCCTGCATCGTCCACGGCCTGGACACGAATGCTGAAGCCGTCGCCGAAGCGCGAAAATACCTCAAGTCAAAAAACCTCTGCGGCCGCATATTCGTCAGCAGGTTCGCCGGAACGAAGCTTCCGTACGCGGAAAACCTCGTCGACACGGTGATGACGACATCACCGCCTTCGGATGAACTGAGAGCGGAAATCCAAAGAGTACTCGTTCCCCGGGGCGTACTGATGTGCGGGAAGAACGAGATTTATCGAAAACCCGTTCCGGAGGAGATCGATGAGTGGACCCACTGGCTGCACGGGCCCGACGGCAATGCCGTGGCAGACGACCGGCGCGTCGGTCCCCCGCGCCGCATGCAGTGGATCGCCGCGCCGCGCTGGTCCCGCCACCACAACCTGATGCCGAGTGTCAGCGCGATGGTGTCGGCAACGGGCCGCCTGTTTTACATCGTCGACGAGGCACCGGCGGCCATGACGGGCGATGCGCCCGACAAGTGGATGCTCGTGGCCCGGAACGCCTTCAGCGGCGTCGAACTGTGGCGCCTGCCGATCGACGACTGGGGATGGCGGGCGTGGTCGTGGCGATGGGAGGGACGCTTCAACCAGCCCAACCAGGTGGCCAGGCGGCTGGTGGCGGCCGATGACCGGGTCTACGTCACGCTCGGCTTCAACGCGCCGCTGACCGCACTGGACGCCGCGACCGGAAAGCTCCTGAAGACATACGAGGGTACGGATTTCACCGACGAGATCCTGTATCAGGACGGCCTGCTGATTCTCTCGATCAACCACGAGGCCCAGCGCGCGGCGAACCTGCCGAAAAACTCGAAACAACCCAAAGACGACCCGGACATTCTCAAAAAAGATCCGCCGATAGAGAAATCGGTCGCCGTGCTCGATGCCGCTACCGGCAAACAACTGTGGAAGACGGGGTCTTTCGTGGGCAACAGCACCAAGACCGCCGGCCTCGAACGCATCACGCACCTGCTGCTTGCGGCCCGGAACGACGGGGTCTATTTCCTGGACGGGGACCGGGTATTCGCCCTGGATCTGAAGACCGGCAAAAAGCGGTGGGAGGCCCCGCGCCCGAAGAGCCGGCGGTACACCAGCCGCTACTACCACCTGATGTCCGACATGTGCACGCTGGTGGCGACTGACGAGGCCATTCTCCTCTGCCAGCTTGAGCCGGTCCAGAAACGCATCGGGTGGCGGGTCATTAAGGCGCGCACGCGCGCCTACGCGCCCGAAACGGGAAAGACGCTGTGGACAAAGCCCTGCGGCAACTGGGGACATTTCTGCGTACCGGACGTGTTCGTCACCGGGGGCCTGGTCTGGCTGCACGACTCCGCGGACATGGTCATGCGCGGCCGGGACCTGATTACGGGAGAGGAAAAAAAACGGCTGTCGACGGAAACGGCTTTCAGCAACGGCCATCACCATCGCTGCTATCGAAACAAGGCCACAAGCCGCTACCTGATGACCAGCTACCGGGGATTCGAATTCATCGACTGGCAGGCACGGACAACGGACCTGAACCACTGGGTGCGCGGCGCGTGCCGGCACGGGGGAGTGCCCTGCAACGGCCTGGTGTACGCCACTCCTCACCCGTGCGACTGCTACATCAGCGGCAAGCTCAACGGCCTGATCGCCCTTGCGCCCGCGGCGGCGGGGCCGGGGACATCCGCCCCCCCGTCGGACACCGCCCGCCTGGTAAAGGGGCCCGCGTATGCCGAAATCGCCGATCTGAAACGCGCGGTCTCGCCCGCCTGCTGGCCGACATACCGGCACGACGCGGGGCGAAGCGGCGGTACCGTGGCAACCGTGCCGGGCACACTGTCGCTGAAATGGACGGCAACACCGGGAGGCCGCCTCAGCGCCCCCGTCGCGGCGGGCGGCAGGGTCATTGTCGGCGGGCATGACACCCATAGCGTCCACGCCCTCGATGCAAAGACCGGCACGGTGACCTGGCGCTACGATGCGGAGGGCCCCGTCGCTGTCCCGCCGACCCTGCACGGGGGGTGCGTGCTGTTCGGCTGCATGAACGGGTGGATCTACTGCCTGCTCGCCGACAACGGGGAACTCGCCTGGCGGTTCCTCGCCGCGCCCGAAGCGCGCCTGGTAGGCGCGTTCGGCGGCCTCGAATCGGCCTGGCCGGTGCACGGCGGCGTGCTGGTGCAGGACAACCGGCTGTACGCCGTCGCGGGCCGGTCCTCGTTCCTCGACGGCGGCATGATCGCCTGGTGCCTGGACCCGGCCACGGGCGGAGTCCTGGAGAAGAAGCGGCTGGCCGCCGCGCAGAGCGAAAAGGTCGACACGGGCCGCAACGTCACCACGGATTACGGCACTGTGGCGGATGTCCTGGTCGGCGACGGCGGCGGGGTGTTCATGCGGCATCAGCGCGTGTTCGGAACGGGCGCCGCCGCGTCGGGCTGGGGCAAACGCCTCGGGGCGACCGCCGGCATGCTCGACGATTCCTGGTTCAACCGCACCTGCTGGATACTCGACGGCACGCTCCACGGCGAGACCCTGGTCTATGACGACCGGACCGCGTATGCCGTCAGGACGTACAGCAACCGCGGTCACGGCGGCTTCGTGAAAGCCGGCAGGGCCGGCTACACGCTGGCGGCGGCCGTTCGAAACCCGGGGGACACGGCCGAAAAGAAAAACGGGAAAAAGAAGAGAAAAGGCAGTTTTCGGCCGCCGCAGAAGGATAAGTGGACGCGCCCGGTATCACTGAGAGTGCGGGCCCTGGCCGTGGCGGGGAAGACGCTTCTGTGCGTCGGGACTCCCGATATCCTCGATCCCGACCAGCCGTGGGCGGCCTACGAAGGCAATCGCGGCGGGATCCTTCTCGCCGTGTCGGCCGCGGACGGGAAGACGCTCAGCGAACTGACGTTCGAGGGCGGGCCGGTACACGACGGGATCGCCGTGACCGAAAACGCGGTATTCATCACGACGATCGACGGCCGCGTGCTTCGTTTCGGCGGCGAGTGACGGCAGGAACAGCAATGGCATCTCTCTGAACGATGGTATGCAGGCGTGAGCTATGCGAGGGTCCGGGACATACCGGCCGCGGGACAGCGGCCGTTGCGGCCGGGAAAAGGAAAGAAGACCAATGATGAAAAGCAAAACGATGTCGGCGGCCCTGTCGCTGTTGACGGGTATTCTGTTCTCCGCGTGCCGTGAGCCCGAACAACCTTCGCAATCCGATCCGGGGAAAAAGCCCCCCTCGAGGAAAGCGCAGCCGGCTCGGAAAATCGCTCCCGCGCAGTTCCTGGAGGCGGCCTCCGGGGGCGATCTCAAAACGGTCAGGCGGGCGCTCGATCAGGGCATGCGGCCGGATGTTTCCGGGCCCGACCGCAGGACCGCGCTTATGCTCGCGGCGTACAACGGGCATACCGGGGTGGTCGAGACGCTGATCGATGCGGGCGCACGGGTCGATGCGCGAGATGAAGTCGACCGGACGGCGCTGATGTACGCGTCGACGGGCGACTTTCCCGGGACGGTCGAACTGCTGATCAAAGCGGGTTCGCCGGTAAACGTATGCGATTCACACGAGCACTGGACGGCGCTTATGTTCGCCGGGGCGGAGGGACAGGGCGACGTGGTAACCATTCTGCTGAAGAACGGCGCGGACCCGACGATGCGGGACGCCGACGGGGACACCGCCGGCAACTTTGCCGTGAACAACGGTCACGCGGCGGTTGCGAAACGGCTGCGGGCGGCGGAGAAGAAGTGAGGAGAAAAGAATGAGATGCACCGATTACGGTCGACCAGGCGGATATACGGTTTCGATACGATTCGCGTTGCTGTCAACCCCGGCGCGAAGACGGCAGCCTGCTGATGCTTGACCGCATCATGCGTGTCTGGCTCAGGGAAAACGGTTCAGACGAATTTGTGATGGTAAGCGGCCGGCCGGTTCAACCCGGGAAGATTCCCGGCAGGTATGAAGACCCCATGGTCTGGCGGACAGAGATCCAGTATCATGCGATTGTCAATGACTGGTACGGCCGTACCGCGTATCACCTGCGTTCCAGGGACGGGGTTCACTGGAAAATGGATCCCGGCGAGGCATACACCATTGATTTTGATCGTTACGAGGACGGGACAACGGTCGGCTGGTACAAGTATGAACGGCCCAAGATTCTGCAGGACCGATACGGCCGCGCGACGCATCTGTACCTGGCGGTCATCGACGTACCGAAGAAGCAGGACAAAAGCAAAGATAATCACAGTTCGAAGAACATTGTCCTGCCGCTGGTTGTGGGACGGCGGCTGAAGATCCTCAACAGCGACGGGATCACGGCCGGTACCAAAACGATCCGTTTGCAGATAGATGCCGAAGAAGGCTTCAATCCTCATACGGATGTCGCTGTGGACAGTCTGCGGTTCGGTGCCCCGGAACAAGTCGACTACGGCCATGGCTGCAGGCCGATCACGTCCGAACGATCCGGCAGGAATCTTATCGTGACATTCGATGCCGCGGGCAACGGTCTTACCGATGACAACTGTGCGGCAAAATTGATCGGTAAAACCGACGAGGGAACACTGCTCTTCGGCTATGCGCGCCTGCCGGGCGCGGACTATTCGCCGTATGCTGCCAGGCCCCCGGCGGCGAAACAATAAATGACCGGCAGGGGTACTCTGTATCTCGCGTAACAATGGTATCAAGCCATTATTCACCTGTACCGGTCGGCGGCAGCGGATCCCCCCTCAATCGCCGGCGGGCAGGAGGTGTATGGCCCCGCCGGCGGCGCGCCAGGCGAGCGCGTCCTCTTCGCCGGCGATCTGGGCGAGGAAGGCGTCGAGGATGTCCGTGAGTTTCTCGCCGTCGCCCTGCAGGAAGACCTTCTCCTCAAGGTCGGCCCCCGCCTGTTTGAGGGCCTGCCAGTCGGCCCTGATCGCGATCCCGGCGACCTTTTCGAGCTGTTTCGCGGCCGCCGCGGCCGGGGCGAATATCCGGTACCGCGGGACGGTCTTGTCCCGGACCATCAGGAGGTCGCCCACGTCGTTTTTCAGGTCGGCCGCCGTCTTCGGGGGCGATGGCTCGGGCCGCTCTTCCGGCTTTCGTTTCGGTTTCGGTTTGACCGTCGGTTCGGGCTTCGCCGCGGTGGCGGTGTCCCGTGCCGTTTTCTCCGGGATCGGATCGAGAAACGAATCGCCCATCGCCGCGCGGGTGTGCCCGGCGGGCCTCGCCGGTTCCGCGCCGGGCGCCGCGCCGTTCTCCGGCGGCCTGGCTGCCGTCGCCGGTGTTGCCGCGGTGTCGCCGCCGTCTATCCGCGGCGGGTCGAGGACGGTCACCGTTCCTTCCGCGTACCGGGCGGCGACCGTCTGCGTCTCCGGCCCGGGGGACGTCGCCGCCTGCCGGCGGTAGAGTACGTTGCTGTCCCGCACGAGACCGCGCCGCATGACCGCGGGCGTGTGGAGCAGGTCCACTTCGAAGACCCGGCCGTCACGCGCGGGGAGGTTCATCGCGAATACGGCGAAGGTCTTGCCGTCGTTCGGGTCGCCGTCCTCGGGCAGCGCGGCCTTCAGCAGGTAGGTCCTGGTCGCCTGTCCCTGCCTGACGCGGAGGCAGAGGTTGCACCCCGGCGGGTACTTTCGCGCCAGGGCCGCCGCGCGGTCTTTGCGCGACGACGCCTCGAACCGCTCGGTCAGGCCGGCTGTGCAGGGGCCGATCGGCGGGTAGACGATGTTGGCCTCGGGCGTCACCAGGCTCGCCGAGCCGAGCAGGCTTATGACCGGGATGTCGTGCTCGACCGGGCAGGAGTGTCTGCCCGGCACGCGCGCCACGTCCGAATACATGCCCGTGTCCTGGTTCCAGTCCTTGTAGCAGCGGGCCCGCTCGTCCCAGACGACGATAAACCGCTCCAGGCACGATTGTATGCGGCTGACCGAGTAGTCGGAGAAGAACCGCATGAGGTGGGGCCCCCCGGAGCGATTTGCGCCCCCTCCCTGCATGGGATCCCGCTTGTACCTGCCGTTGTGCACCGGGGGCAGGAACATGCGCCGCGGGAGATCGAAGCCCCAGACGGGGCCGACGTGGGGCGTCGTTTCCGAGTCCGACGGGATGCCGTGCATCGTGCCGACGTAGGGGTAGTCTTTCTTCCCGGCCCAGTGCGGCAGCCCGAAGGCGTGTCCCAGCTCGTGCAGCAGGATGCCCACGCTTTTTCCGTTGCCGCGGCCGGACAGGCCGCCACCCGTCCCGCCGGAGTGGACGCCGTAGATGTTCGAGTAGTAGAGCCGCCGCGTGCCGCCCCAGCCCGCGCCGCCGGCGGACTTGAGGGCCCCGTTCCACCGGCCCGCGATGCTCTGCTCGCCGTCGAAGCGGTGTCCCGACTTCGCCTGGTATTCGTTCCGGCTCCGGCAGAGGATCGCCGGCCCGCCGGCGCGGGGCGGCATGACGAGCGGAGAGAGGATGATGTTGCGCACCCTGCGCAATTCCAGCTCGGCAACCGGCAGCTTCGACCCCAGTTCCCGGAACCACCCCCGCGGGTAGTCCGCCCCGCGGTCTTTCCCGAAGAAATGGAAGTCGAACATCGTCATGATCAGCCGGGTGGGGGCGCCGACCTTCAGCGGCTTGTAGATCCTGCTGTCCAGGATCGCGCCGTTGCCGGCGGGGCGCCGCTCCGCCAGCACGACCGTCGCCGTCACGCCGGTCCTGATCCACTCCCGGGGAATAAAGGCCGTGAAGCAGTCGTTGTAATTGTGTTCAATGAGAGCGGGATCGCCGGTTGTGGGCCGCGGCAGTCGGGCCGGCCCCTTCAGGGACAGTTCGTGCGTCGATGCGCCGCGCGCCAGCCGCACCCTGACGTCGGGTGCCGGGCTTCCCGGGGTGCCCGCCACGTGCACCTTCACAAGCGTCTCGAGGTTGCCGACCAGCTTGAAGCAGGGGCTGTCGGGGGTCTGGACGTGGTGCTGCGCGAAGAAGACGCGGGCGATGTTCGGCGCTCCGTCGTCGCTGCCGGAACCGCCGGGTTCGGCGGCGGGTGCCCCGGCCAGCGCGATAAGCAGCACGGCCGCCGGCAGACGCAGCCGCGCAACCCTGCCCGGGGCTGTACTGACAGGTAATCGCCGGTTCCTTCGCCTTTTCATGAATGACAGGTGATAGGTCTTGTCCAGATTATCCATAAGCATGTCGTACTCCGATTTGGCTTTTTTTATGACACAGCTCCTTTTGAGCTTTTTTCCACTCTTCTTCTATCTCGGGCATATACTGTTTTGCGGCAGACCGATAAATCCAATGTGGATAATGCCCGGCTGATCGGCATTTGCCTGAAAAATCGCTTGTGAAAGAAGATTCCCTTTTGCGACGCTTGTCCCGGATGCGACCGATGTGTTGTATTGAACTGTAAAGTTCAGATTGGCCACTTCGGCCGCGTTCTGCAAAAATACGGGAATTGTCACGGTTTCGCCTGATTTTGCCTTGCGATTGTCCACCCGTAATATTGTCCCGCCTGTTTGCGTTCCACCGTGAGTTGTTCCGCCCGATGTTGTCCCGCCCGGCGTTGTACCACCGGGGGTTGTCCCGCCGGGGGTTGTCCCGCCGGGGGTTGTCCCGCCGGATGTGGGCTTTTCATCTCTGACGATACCGGTTTTTACATTACCCAGGATTGTGCCCCAGTACCCGCCGGTTCCGTTAAAGGGATTCTTGTTATCATTTTTGACGGCTTGTTCCGGCAAGGCGGGAGATTGCATTTTGACCTGGATCGTTTCTCCGGGCTTGTCGGACCTGAGCAGCAGATACGCGTATTTTCCTTCGCTGCTGGCGTCAATACTGAAATTATACCGGTGGCCATCTCGCCCGGTCTTGGTAGGAATATCGTTATTGTCATTGTGGGTGATCCCGGAGCTGGCATTAGCTCCATAGAACTTGGTATCCTGGCTGAAGGGGTTATACCCCAGAATGCTTACGCCCAGAAAGCGATTTGTAGTGCTGGCGTAAGACACCGTCATGGTAAAAGTCGCTTTCGGTGTGACGTTGAACCGAACAACCTGAGCGTACCCGCCGCCCTTGATAAGCTCCCATAATCGCGGCGGACAATTCGCCTCGGTTGGTTTGGCGGTTGGAATTCTGACTGAAAATGAACTGCTCGTTCCTGCGTCCTGAAGTGCCGGTTGTCCCGCAGCGGCCCGGCAAAGCCCAATTGCTATCAAAATGGTAATCCTGAACATGGAATATCTGTTCATAATACACCTCCTTCAATTTCTATCCCGCGGTATCATACCAAAGCCGGGGTTTAAATTATAGCATCTATGTCGTCACCCAAGGAGGTTTTGACAGTAATTCGGACCGATCTATACAATTCCGGCTGACCTGAAAATACACCATGAATCGAGGAGCATGAAATGTCGGGGAAGAACGAACTGACGAACGACCACCCGGGTCACGAGAGCCACATGCGATTTGACGACAGCCTCAAGCCGCAGAAAGAGTGGGGCAACCACTTTTACTCGACCGGGACGCTGCGGGATGACAACGAGGCCTATCGTTCTCATTATATTTACGGCAGTGATGACTTTGGCCTCATGCCGGTCTCGTACGGCTGGTTGGCCAAGGGTTCTGCGCCATCGATCAGGCCCTTTGTGGGCGGCCTCCTGGTTCATGACACGAAAACCCTCTGGGGCATGGCACGGGACCGCGGGCGCAGAGCGATTGTTTCCCTGTCGATCGATAAATGAGCAAACTAATATGAAAAACTACGATTCGGCCGGGGCCGGACACCATCGCGTGGTTGCGCTGCATGCTGATCGCCTGTCGCTTCGCCGTTTCATTACGCGCTCCTCGACGGTGTCGCGGTATTGTCATGCGGGCAGATTGTCGCGGCCGGGCGTGCTCGCTGCATGAAGGGGGCTTGCACGGGCCGACCGTCTCATTTATATACTAATATAAACGTGTTTACAGGACAATTTTTATTGAATGCGGGACGATGCCGATGATCCCGAAACCGCGACGCATAGCGGTGATGCTCGACCTGGAGTGGCCGTACAAGCGGCACTCGGGCATCTTCGCCGGTGCGCATGAGTATGCGCAGCAGCAGGGATGGGAGTACACCGTCGACGAATATGCCGACGATACGCTGCCGGGCCGGCGCGCGAAATCGGTTCCCTACGACGGCGTCATCGCCCGGGCGACGAGAAAGCTGGCCGACCGTGCGCGGATCAATGCCGTGCCGGCGGTAAACGTGTGGGCCAGTTCACCCGCGCGGGACCTGCTGCCGGGTGTCTTTGTCGACTTTGCCGCCGTCGGGCGGCTCCGCGCCGAGCATCTCCTGTCCCGCGGACTTCGCCGTTTTGCATCCCTGATCGCGCGCGGCAGCCGCGCGCAGAAACAGGAGCGGGAGGCGTTTTGCGCAGCGGTCCGCGCCGCGGGCTGTCCGTGCGCGTCGGCCGCGGTTCCCCTGCACACCTGCCGGACGCTGGCACGGTGGCGCAGTACCGAGTCGGCGATCGCCGGCTGGATGAGAAACTGGCGCACCCCGATCGGCGTGTACGTCGGTTCTGAAACGGTCGGTCGTATCGTTGTACAGATGTGCCGCACGCGACAACTGCGCGTGCCGGCGGACGTCGCGATCATAGCCGGGCAGAACGAGGAGACGCTGTGCGAGCATCCCCGCCCGTCGCTCAGCAGCGTCGAGGTCGGCCACGAGCGCGTCGGTCGCGAGGCGGCGCGGCTGCTGGGCTGCCTGATGGACGGGGAACCGCCTCCGACCCAGCCGATTCTGCTGCCGCCGCGGGGTCTCGTGGTGCGCGAATCGACGGACTTTTACGCCGTGGACGACGAACTGGTTGCGGCCGCGCTCGAATTCATCGCCGCCGAGAGCCACCTGTCTGTCGGCCCGGACGACGTGGCCCGCGCGGTGAACGCCGGGACGCGGACGCTGCAGCGCCGTTTTCAAAAATACCTGGATCGCTCCGTCGCGGCCGAGATTCGGCGCGTCCGCATCGAGCGGGCCAAGCGGGAACTCGCCCAGAGCGACCGGCCGCTGTCTCAGATTGCCCGCGCTGTCGGCTTCGGCAACACGATGCGCATGTACGAGGTGTTCCGCCGGGAACTGGGTATCGCCCCGCGCGACTACCGCAAGCAGCGGGGTATGGACGCGGGGGTGGATTGAACACGGCCGTTGTCGTGATGCCCGCTCGTCGCCGCGCGGCCGGACCTGACAGACGCGCCCGGGATCTCGCAACCGCGCAGGTCTGTGCTGACCGGCTGATGTATACCCGCTATCGGCATTGATCGGTCACGCGTTTGTTCCGCCGTCCTATCTCTTCTTCAGTTCCCGCCTGAGGTGTCTCTCGGCGTTGCCGATGCGCCAGTTGAAGTTGCCCCAGTCGATGCCGTCCCCCGGTTTCTTTTTGCTCTTCATGTATTCGCGGGCCGCCCTGAGCGCGTCGAGCGCCTTCGGGTTCGCGGTTTCGCCGAGGGCCGTGGCCGCCGCGCCGCGCTGGTAGACGGGCATTTCGTTGATCACGATCAATCGCCCGAGCGCATCGACCGCCGTATCGTCGCCTATCCTGGCCAGCGCCGTGTAGACGAGCCTGCTGCCGCGGGCCTTCGGCCCGCCCATGGATTCCAGGAGGCCGACCGCCTTCGGATCGCCGATGAATCCCATCACCTCCACCAGCGCCGTGCGCCGGCGGCCTTTGGCATCCTCGAGAAGTTTCATGACTGCCGGCAGCACCGAGGAACCGATCGCGCCGATCGTGCGCGCGGCGTCGTAGCCGAGCGTCTCGTCGTCCAGGAGCGTCAGCAGGTCCTGCAGCTTCGGCGCCGCATTTTGCTTCAGGCCGCGCATGGCGATCATCGCGGCGCGGCGCGTGTTCCAGCCCTTCTCATTGTCCGTCGCGGCCCGGATCAGGGAATCGGCGGCTTTTTCGGTCGCGACCGCGCCGAGGGCGGCGGCCGCGTAGTAGGCCGTCGTCTCGTCCTCGCCCGCCAGGAGGGACAACAGCCTGTCCGCGTCGTTTTTTGCCGCGGTGACGGCGGCGGGGCACCCCTTCTCCAGCAGTGCGGCCTCGCGGTAAATGTTGCGAATCATCTTCACGTTGCGGTTGATGCCGTAGGAGAACGTCCTGAGAATGTCACCGTCGCGGACGTTGCGGACCATCACGTCGAACAGCTCGAACGGCGAGGCGTCCTCGACCACCGCCATGGAGCAGGCCTCGGGGTAGATCATGCGCACGCGCCCGCTCGTGCCGCGAAACCCCATGTCGTATTCCTGGTAGTCGAACACGCAGGCGAAGGCCTCTGCCGAACCGGCGAACTCGGGTATGAACAGCGTGTCCGGGAATTGTTTCAAAAGCTGTTTCCAGTCGCCCGCCTTCATCACGCCCGAGCCGAAGGCGAGCGCGCCGGTCTTCTTGTCGAAGCGTCCCTTGCGCACACGCCAGAAGATGTTCGTGTCGATGTAGAAGACGCGCAGGCCCCAGCGTTTTTTCGCGTACGCGACCTTTTTTGCCAGTTGCGGGACGGGGTCCTTTGCCGGCCCGTAGCGCTGGGCCACCGCGGGCGTGCCGCCGGTTTCCTCGTAGGTGATCTGCGACGGCCGGATACAGATCCCGGGCAGGACGCCCGCCGCGGTGAACAGGGCGAACAGCTCGTCCGCGACGGCGTCGAATTGTGGATTGAACACGCGCAGCAGGCGCGGGTCGCCTATGTAGGTCGTGGCGTGCGGGTAGGTATTGCCCTCCATGTTCCACAGGATCATGGCCTGGGCGTTCATGTGTTTGCACGCCGCGAGGTTCGACCTGAAGGCCTTGACCATCTTCGCGCGGTACTTTTCATCCACCGCGGGGGCGGGGATGCTGTCCGGGCCCTGTTCCCGCCACTGCCTGAAGCGCCGGGCGATGGCCTCCCTGGTCAGGGGCTTGTCGTTTATGAACATGCTGCCGATCGGCCGGCGGTCCGGCCAGTCCAGCAGGGGAGGATGGGCCGTGCGGAACGCGTCGTACAGGTCCCGGGCGGTGGCGAAGACATCGACGCCCGGTCCGCCGAAGCGGATCGACGCGCGGTAGGTGTCGGTCTTTCCGGGCTCGACCGGGCGGATCATGTACTGCTCGTCGTACGGCATGCCGTAGCCGCCGAACCTGATCCCGGCGGTCACGCCGCGATGGGTATCGGCGCTCAGCTTTTCCTCGCGCAGTATGCGGGTGTCCTTTCCCATCTCCACCCAGAGGGGTTCGGCGCTGTCGACCGTGCATATCGAGATGGATCCCTGCTGCCACGTGGCGATGGACTGGCCGACGCCGCTGATGTTGTGGCGCCGGTGGCCGACGTAGGCGCCGGCGGGAATCGCGAAGCCCAGGAGCCGAATGTCCCCGCTGAATATCGTCTTCTTTCCGGTGTTGGTCAGCTTCACCGCCGCGTCTATTCGACCGGGTCCCGGCGCATAGGTTATGGCGACCGTGCCCCAGGGATAGACCAGCTCGTGTGTCCTGGTCTGCGCGTCGAATTGCTGCGAGATCAGCTTGCGCTCCTCGTTGGGCGGGTGGACCTCTTTGCCCGTCCCGTCGTCGGGACCCTCCAGGTAGCGGACGGAAACGGCGTGGCGGTCAAGGGTCGGCACGGCCGTGCCGTTGAGCGTCAGCCTTGTCACGCCGTTTTTGCCGAACGCGACCTGCAGGTCGCCGCGGGACGGGTCGGCCCCGGCCGCGGACACCGCCGGGAGCAACAGCGACAGTAGTGTTAGAGATTTCATGTGCACGCTCCGTGTGTTCGGAACTGGTCCTTAAACCAGCGAATAAAAACGGCTGCAACTTGCAGAATTGCTGTATGACCGGCATTTCGAGTGAAACGATTAAACACAAATGCATGGTACGGCGCCCGGCGCCGATGGCTGATCAGCGGGCGCACTGCGGGCTCAACGGGTCGCCGTTCCGCATCAAAAGACAACTTCCGCTTTCTTCCCCCTGTCCACATGCAACTGTTTTGTTTTGTCACCGTAACGGAAAACGCACGGTTTGCCCGCCAGGGAATGGACAACCGACCTGACCAGCTTGCCGTCTTTCCACTCGATGTCCACGACAAAACCGCCGCGTGCCTTGAGCCCCGTAACCGAGCCGGTGCCCCACGGGGAAGGCAACGCCGGCAAGAGGCGTATCACGGGTATCTCATCACCCTGCTTTTCGCTCTTCGCCGTTTCGTGGCTCTGCAGAAGCATCTCCGCGATACCCGCGGTGCCCCCGAAATTGCCGTCGATCTGAAACAGTCGCCCCGGCCAGCAGGCGTCCATGAGGTTCGGGAACGCGTTGCGGCCTATCAGGCGATTGATGTAGAAATGCGCCTGTTTTGGATCGTACAGCCGCGCAAAGAAACTGGTCTTCCACGCGTTGCTCCACCCCACATCGCCGCCGAATCCGCGTCGTTCCAGCGTCTTGCGTGCCGCGGCAAACAGCTTCTCGTCGTTCGAACTGATTGTCGAAAACGGGTGCAGTCCGATCAGGTGCGATACGTGCCGGTGCTTCGGGTCACGTTCCCGGTAATCCTCGATCCACTCCTGGATGGTGCCGTCGGCGCCGATCTTCACCGGCGGCAGCTTTTTGATCGCGGCTTTCAATGCGCCCCTGAACTGCTCGTCGACACCCAGTATCGCGCCTCCCTGTATCACGGCGTCAAATACGACCCGCACGATGGTCATGTGATACGTCGCGCCGCGCGTGATCCGAACCGCTTTTTTCGTTTCGGGGTGAATGTACCGGTTCTCGGGCGACGTCGACGGCACCACGACCAGGTATCCGTCCCGGTCTTCACGCAGGTAATCCATAATAAATCGAGCCGCGCCCCTGAGTATCGGATATGCCTTTTCGTTCAGGAATGTTTCGTCCTGGGTGAACCGGTAATGCCGCCACAAGGCCATGGCCATCCATGCGCCGGCAAGCGGGTCGAGGAACCCGTTCTGAAACTGTGAAGCCAGTGTCGATCCGCTGCCGGTGGTCCTGCCGAACGGATTGGTCGCGTGATACGCTATCCAGCCGTCGGAACCGTACAGCGTTTCGGCCGACGCGGCGCCTTTTTTCGCAAGCAGCGCGAACCAGTCGACCAGCGAATCGATCGTTTCCGACAGGTTACAGACATCGACCGGCCAGTAGTTCATCTGCAGGTTTATATTGAGATGGTAATCCGATTCCCACGGCGCCCACATGTGTTCGTTCCAGATCCCCTGCAGGTTGACCGGCAGCCGCCCGGGCCGCCGCGATCCGCTCATAAGCAGGTAGCGTCCGTACTGAAAATACATGACCGCCATACCGGGATCGTCGGCGCCTTGTTTCAGCCCGGCAAGCCGCCTGTCCGTCGGAAGATTGTTATTGGAAGATGTTCCCAGGTCAAGCGCCACCCGCTCCATGACGGCACGATGCTCCTTCTCGTGGTCGGATTTTATTTCCTGCCAGGATTTCCGCGCCGCTTTCTCCAGGAGGTTCTCCGCCTCCGTTCCGGGATCTATCGACCGGTCGAAATTCATTTTGGCGAGATGGTAATCGGTCGTGCCGGTGAACAGCAGAAGGGCCTCGTCGGCATTCTCGATCACCAGCGTATCGCCATCGGCCCTGACCGCCCCGCCTTCGGTCTTGGCAGTAAGCCGGCCGGCGAATTTCATGTGGGGGCCTCCGGGGCCCGACCCGCCGCGGTTAGGGTCCCGCGCCTTCGGCGCTTCGACGTCTACTATCCGGCCGTCCATTCTCAGCATGTCGCCTTCGGCGCTGAGCTTCATGTCTTTCTTTCGGGTGAGCGTTATCGACAGGCTTATCGAGCCGGGCGTATCCGCCGAAAGGCGAACGGCGACGACATCGTCAACGGCCGATATCAGGATCTCCCGCCGGTACGCGATATCTCCGGACCGGTAAGAGACCGTCGCTATACCGGTGTTCAGGTCCAGGTCGCGCCGGTACCCGGTGACATCGCCGCCGTGTCTGAATGCAAGGCGCAGGTCGGCGAGCGGTTCATACGACCTGAACGAGGTCGGTTTCTTTACCATGGTCCTGCGTCCGAACGCGCTTGCCTCTGCGATCTTCCCTTCAAGGACCATGTCCTGCAGTTTTTTCAGGTTCTCTCTGAAGTTGTCGGGATAGGTCTCGATCGGCAGTCCGGCCCAGAGGCTTTCCTCGTTGAGTTGCAGTCTTTCCTTTTGAATGCCGCCGAACACCATCGCCCCCATGCGCCCGTTGCCCAGGGGCAGCGCCTCGACCCATTTCTTCGCCGGCTGCTGATACCAGAGGGTGGTATCCGACGCGAAGGCGGAAGTGACCGCCATGACGAGAATCGTTACGACCGGGTACTGTCTCACGGTGAAGGTCCTTTCGAAAAATAACAGGAGCAATGGATGGTACGTCTTTAAACTAACGTAAAGCCCGCCGCCGGCCTGTTCAAGGGTTACTTGCTCGCCAGGAAGAATTCGCGGACGAAAAGTCGCTGAGGTGAATGAAAAGCGTGCGCTTTCCATGCGCACGCGCTTTTCCGGTTACCGGGAGCGATGGTGTTCTCACGCACGGTACGGAACGCTGTATTGCATAAGGCGGCAATTCCCTCACCGCAACCGGCCGACATTTCAATCGCACTTCCCGTTACCACCGTAAGGTAAGCGCAATATAACCAGGGCTGCGGGCGCAACGGCCGTTTCGGCCGACGTGTTCAGCAGGCCCTGTTGACGCGCTGATTTCAGCTTTTTCTGAATGTCCAGCATCGTCCTGGCGTACCGCCGGCCGAGTATCTTCATGCTCGGCGCGTCGAAATGCCAGCGATCCATGGTTTTCAGGCCCTTCGATGACGCATAGCCGGTGTATTTGACCTCTTTCGGCAGTCTCGCCACCTGGGTGTTTATGTTCGGCACGTTCATGACCTGCCCCGCGACGAAGGGCAGGTCCGGCTCACCGAGTGCCTCCCTCAGATCGGCTATCAATTTTGTGAGCTTCTCGAGATAGGCCGTGTCCTTCGCGTCGGATTCTCCCTGGTGCCACAGTATCCCCTTGAGCACGCCCGTCTTTTTCGCGATACGCGCACGTTTTACCGCGTCGTTGAAAAAGGTCCCTCCTTTTTGCCACCGTGTAATGCTCGTGCCGCCTTTGGCGTTGACCACCAGTCCGAGCGTGATGCCCTTTTCGGCCTGAAGCATCGTGATCGCGAAACCGTAGCCCGGATTCATCTTCTGCATCCCCAGGCCCTTGCGAATCGTCGAGTAACGGTTCAGCGGGTTCTTCGCCGGTTCCCACCGGTTTTTGTCGTTTAACAGCAGGCACCGGGGAATCGGCTCCTGCTCCTTTCCCGCGTACGGGGCCCTGCCGGCCATGTTGGACTGACCGATCAGCAGATAGACGTGCAGTTTTTCCTTCGAGCTGGTTTCATAACTTCAATTTGGACTACAAGCGGCTCTTTTGCCGTCTGGCGGCGTCACGAAAACTCGACATATTTCCTTAATATGTCGTCGTTTCCGTTCCTTGCCAGATCGACAAAATACCTCGCTTTCGCTACCAAAGCAAGTTATGAAACCAGCTCTCGGAATTTCCGCCCCGAATGCCGCGGCGGATGACAAAAGAACGCTCGTGGAAAAAATGGATCTCATTGTTACCTCCCTGATAACCGCCGATCAAGGCTCGTCCGGCTTCCACCACGCCGGCACCGCCAGGACCGTCTGTGCGTCGCCGACGGTTAGTTCAACCCGCCCGGCCTCGAGAAGGCGGACCGACGCCGCGGGCGGCCGGGCCCCGGCGGCATCCACCGCGGTCAGGACGTGCAGGAAAACCGTGCGGTCGGTCTCGGTGCCCGGGTCGATCTGCACGACGTTCGTGCCGTGTTTCAGGTGGTAGGGGTTGCCCGCCGCCTCGTCTTCCGGCCGGCCGGCCGCGTTGAAGGCGCGGGCCGTGTTGTCCGCGTGCAGCAGGACCGTGTACTCCCGCGGCGCCAGCGTCCGGCAAAACAGCCGCGCGCGGCGCGTTTCGGGCTTGAGCTTCGGCTCGGCCCACGGCTTGTCCGGCGCCTCGTTGGTGACGGTGACCATGCGGTCGCCGACCGCGGGTTTCGTCGGGCAGTGGAGCTGCCACCGGCGGCGGATGCCGGGTTTCGCGGTTTCGACGATGTCCAGGACGACGAGGTGGCGGTCGGCCAGCCAGACCAGCTCGCGAATCCATCGCCGACATGTTGACGGCGGGTTCGCCGCCGTCAGGTCGGCCCGGCACCGGGACGCGCCGGGCTCCGCTTTCCATGCCGTGATTGTCGCCACGTCGTGCCCGCACTTCTCGCGAATGGCCAGCCACTGGTCCCAGGTCCGGTGGTCGGTCTTCAGCCCCCGGCGGGTGTTCTGGTCGCCCCGGTCGTTCGGGTCGGCCGGGTCGGTCATGAGGACCACGTTGGTCGAGATGCAGTTGCGGTGGTACCGGTCGGGCTTCGAGTCGTACGAGCCGTACTTCCCGCTGCGGGCGGCGAGCGGCGCATGGCGGAACACCTGGAACTCCCCGGCCGCGACGCCGCCGTGGACGTTCATCGGGTCCCCGGCGCGGAAGAACACGTGCGTGGCGGTGTCCGGCGCGCCCGGCGCCGGCCAGGCGCTGCGGAAAAAGCCGTAGCCGCAACTGTCCCGCCCGAACAGCGCGGCGCGCGGCAGGGCGGTCAGGTCGGCCGGTTCGAGGGTCGGATCCCGAAAGATGAAGTTGTGCGCGTACTCGGTGTGGTACAGGGCCGGGCCGAACCGCCCCAGCCACCGTATCGCCCACGCCCGCCCGTGCCCGCTGCGGGTGACGCAGGAGGCCATGTCGAGGCCCTGGCAGAACTGGTCGTGCGAATCCCAGATGCCGCGGTACAGGTCGTTGATGTCGGTGAAGGCGAAGCCCGGCCGCATCGACCAGAGGCAGAAGCGGACGATCCCGTCCAGCCAGCCGCCCTGGTTCGCCCGGATCCATGCCGCGGGATTCCGGCCCGTGGCCGACCACCAGGCCGCGCACACGGCCGGCAGGTCCACGTAGGTGTAGTACATCGTGTAGCTGGCGCCGGTGGCCGCGCCGTCGACCCACGCGTAGGCCTTGAAGTAGTCCTTCACGCCCCACTGCCGGAACAGGGCAAGGTAGCCGTCGGCCTTTGGGCTGACGCCCTTCAGGGCGATGCCCGCGATGGTAACTCCCGCCAGGGCGCCGGGCGTTCGCGAGTAGAAGTAGGGTGCCCGTCCCCGTTTGATGTGGTCCGCGGCCGCGTCCGCCGCCTGTTCGATCCGCGCCGCGACGGCCTTCCGCGTCGCCGGGTCCAGCTCCGGGTAGAGCCAGTCGAACAGCGCCGCCAGCTTGATCAGGCTCAGGCCGCGGCCGCTCCAGGAGCCCGACGAGGCCTTCATCCGTTTCAGGCCGGCGATCGCCGCCTGCAGGTCGGCCCGGTCGCCGTCAAGCAGCCACTCGATCGCCCGCCCCGGGGGCCGCCGGCGCCACTTGCCCCGGACCGCCGTGAATTCGGCGGTGCCGGCGGCCGCGCGCAGCTTCGCGACCGTCAGGCCCGCGAAGTCGCCCCGGCGGATAAACACCCGCGGCCGGACGTCCAGGACGGGGGCGTCGAAGGGGTTCGCTTCCGGTGCCGCGGCCGCCGCCGCGGCGCCGGTCGCCAGCGCCAGCAGGACGGCCGCCCGCCGGCCGGTGCGGATCGCCGAGATGCATTTCGTATCTTCTTCCCGGTGTTTCATGGCAGGTCCTCCCGCCCCCTATTGTACGGCCCGCGCTGATTGCCGATCAAGCCGTGTGCGAGAAGGTTTCCCCGAACACCGCGCGGGTTTTCTCCCACATCGCCGGCGACAGGACGTGCCCGGCGCCCTCCTCGATGTAGAAACTGAACCGGTCGGCCGCGCCCGCGGCCGCGTACGCCGCGGCGATCATCTTGACTCCTTCGCGGACTTCCCTGATCGGCGACCCGCCGTCCTTCTCGCCGAAGTTCAGGTGGAGGCGGCGGGGCGCCGTGAGGCCCGCGATGTCGGGCGTGTCGCCGTACCGGTAAAAGCCCGGGATGAAATTGGGGAAGCAGTGGAGGATCTTCGTCCGGTGAATGGCGGCGTACGTCGGCAAACAGCAGTTGCCGACCAGGGCCTTCAACCGCGGCTCCCAGGGGCCGACGAGCCAGGTGTGCGTCGAGCCCATGGAATGGCCGTAGCAGCCGATGTGCTTTCCGTCGACCTCGTCGCGGGAGACCAGGTAGTCGATCGCCCGGCGCATATCCAGGATGTTTTTCCACGCCATGCACTTTCCGGCCACGGTGGCGCGGAGGAACGCGAACCGCTCGAACGCCCCGCCCTTCAGGCGGCCGGCGGGGTCCTGCCGCTCCTCGAAACAGAGGGTGTCGGGGCACAGGACGACGTATCCCTCCCGCGCCAGGGCGACGCCGGTGAAGTGTTGCGGGTTGCCGTCGAGCCCGGCCGGTTCGCTTTTGCCGAGATGCCACTGGCCGTTGTGCTGGTGCCAGACCGCCACGGCCGGTGCGGGCGATGCGGCGGACACGCCGTCGGGAATGATGAGAATCGCCGGCACGCGGTCGCCGGGTTCCGCCTCGTAGCTGACCCGGTGCAGGGCGTATCCCTCTTTCTGTTGTTTCCCGTCAGCCTTCGGTTTCAGGTCGCCGGGTTCCGGCCAGTCGCCGCCGAGGCACGCGAGCAGTTTGCCGCGCAGATCGTCGGGCGCCGGTTTCTTCCGGTCTTCACCGCCGGACGCACTGGTCGCCATAGCCGCACCTCCCGTAGCGAGACCGCCGGCCGCGCGGGCCGCGGTCTCCATGAATTCCCGTCGCGTGGGTCTCATAGACATGTCTTCCTCCCGGATCCATCATGCGCCGACCAGTCGATGCACTTCGCTGTTGATCTTTTTGGAGAGGGTATCTTCCGCGATATCGAGGTCGTAGTCCATCTGGAGACCGAGCCGGAACGAAGCGGCATTGCCGAAATATGCGGAGAGGCGCAGGGCCGTGTCCGCGGTGACGCGTCTGTTGCCGTGAATGATTTCGTTTATTCGCCCGGGGGAGACATTCAGACCGCGCCCGAGCCGGTTCTGGCTGATATTCATCGGCTTGAGGAACCCTTCATTCAGGACTTCGCCGGGATGGACGGGCGGTATTTTTTTCATGGTGTCACCTCGGTGGCAGTCAATGATTTCAACCTTGTACGCATTGTTTTTGCCGTTTCGTGATGAGCAGTGCCGGTCCCGTTTCTCGAGCTGGTTTCATAACTTCAATTTGGACTACAAGCGGCTCTTTTGCCGTCTGGCGGCGTCACGAAAACTCGACATATTTCCTTAATATGTCGTCGTTTCCGTTCCTTGCCAGATCGACAAAATACCTCGCTTTCGCTACCAAAGCAAGTTATGAAACCAGCTCTCGTCAGTCCGCCGCTCCTAGCCCCCTTCAACCGCGATCGGCGTGAAGGCGGTGGCGGTCCGGATGACTTCATACCCGTACCAGGTTATCGCCTTCGGGGCGCCGGTGAGCTTCTTCTCGACGGTCTTTTCCTTCCCGGCGGGCGTCCTGACCGTCAGCCGGGCCGTCGCCTTTGCGGTGTCGACGGTGACCGTCAGCCCGTATCGTGCGTTGCTTTTGAGATCAAGGTTGACATCGCTCTTGTCGTCGGGGGGGTAGGTGCCCTCGAAGATGCTGACCAGGTTGCCGCCGACCAGGATACCGCACTTGACCAGGTCCGCGTCCCGGGAAGCGTCCCCGAAGACCAGGAAACCGTTGGCCGGGGATTGCTCCCGGGGCGTCAGGTCGAACGTGAACGTTACCGTCCCCGACAGCGGCTTTTTCGCCTTGTGCAGCGCCAGGCCGGTTCCCTTGCCGCTGAGCAGATACGCCGTGCCCGCGCCGGTCACGTCGCCGCCGGTGACCCGGTCGAAGTCCCCGGACCGGTCCGGGCCCGCGGCGCGATCCGGGCCCGCCGCGCGGGCGGGATTCGGCCGGGGCAGCTTGGCGTCCACCGCCTTTTTCCAGCCGTCCAGCATCTTTTTGAGTTCCGCCGCCTTTTCGTGCTCGGTCTCGGCGAGGTCCCGCTTCTCGCCGATGTCCGCGGCGAGGTTGTAGAGTTCCGCGTGGCCGTCCTCGTAGAACTCGATAAGCTTCCACTTGCCGGCACGGACCGCGCTGGAGGGGGTCCCCCCCTGGGGCGAGTAGTGGGGGTAGTGGAAGTAAATCGCCGCACGGTCGAGCGTCTTCTTGCCTTTCAGCAGCGGGACGAGGCTCACCCCGTCGGCGTGCTGGGACGGCCGCGGTTTCAGACCCGCCATGGCGAGCATCGTGGGGTAGAAGTCGGTGCTGATCACCGGTTCGGGGCAGACCGTGCCGGGTTTGGTGACGCCCGGCCACCTGACGATCATCGACTCGCGAATGCCGCCCTCGTAGAGCCAGCCTTTGCCCGCCCGCAGCGGGAGGTTGCTCGTGGGTCCCGGGGTCGCGAGGCCGCCGTTGTCGGACATGAAAAACACCACCGTCTCATCGGCGACCCCGAGGCGGTCGAGGGCGTCGAGGACCTTGCCGACCGCCAGGTCCATGGCCTCGACCATCCCGGCGTATACCGCGTGGTTCTGAATATGCCGGACCTTCCGCCCGTCCTCGCGGCCCCACCGCGTCTCCTCGCGGCCTGTTTTTTTGAGCCGCTGCTCGTATTTTCGCCGCAGGTCCGTGCGGGCCATCAGCGGCGTATGGACCGAGTAGAACGACAGGTATGCCAGGAAGGGCTTCTCGCGGTTGGCCTCGATGTATTTCACGGTCTCCGCGGCCAGGCGGTCGGGGAGGTGTTCGCCGGGCGGGCCGTCAGCGAGGCGGGGATTGCCGTAGGGGGAGAAGTACTTCTTGCCGCCGTAGGGCCCGCCGCGGTGGTTGCCGCCCTTGTTGATGTCGAAGCCCTGGTCCTCCGGCCAGTACCCCTCGGGCCCGAGGTGCCACTTGCCGGCGAAGAAGGTCCCGTATCCGGCCTCCTTGAGGGCCTCGGCGACCGTGACCTCATCGAGGGGCATCCGCTTTATGTAGGGAGCGCCGATGAGCTTCTTCTTGATGTGCCCGCTGAGCCAGTTGGTCAGGTCGATGCGGCCGGGATACTTGCCGGTCATGATGCTGATGCGGGTGGGACTGCAGACCGGCGAGCCGGCGTACGCGTCGGTGAACTTCATCCCCTCCCGGCAGAGACGGTCGATGTTGGGCGTGTCGTAGAAGTCGCCGCCGAAGCAGCGGGGATCGGCCCAGCCGAGATCGTCGACGAGTATGAAGAGGAAGTTGGGCTTTCTGTCGCCGCTCGCGGCGGCGGACGCCCGGGCCGCGCCGGCCGTGAGGCCGGCGGCGGCGGTCCTGAGGAAGTTCCTGCGGTCAATGGTGCTCATGGTCTGCTCCTGTCGGTGTGCGGGCGCACTGTTGTTATACACAATTAATCGCCGTCCGCCAGCCACGCCCGATCGACCGCGGCCAGGGAAATCTTCTCGCGGTAGACCTTCGTGCCGTTTTCGAACAGGCAGAGGATCGTGCCGTCCGCCGTGACGCCGAGGTCCGCGTAGCCGGCCGGTCCCGCGTGGATCGTCCGCCCCCGGGACCAGGTCCTGCCGTCGTCGGTGCTGAGGCGGAGGGTCAGGTTCCGGCGGCTGCGGGCATGGAAGCCGCCCTTTTTCGAGACCGCCGGGTTGCAGAAGAGGGCCTCCCGCCCGGCCAGGCGGATCATGCTCGCCTGGCACGTCGGGCAGGGCAGCGACGGATCGAGGACCGGCCGGGACCAGGTCTTCCCCCCGTCGCCGCTGGTGGCGGTCGCCCGGAACCCCGCGCCGTGGGCCCGCATGTTCAGCAGGAGCGACCCGTCCCGGCGCTGGAGGACGGTGCACTCGTTGAGCCGGTTGATCGCGGGGGCGACCAGGCCCCCGGTCTTCCAGGTCGATCCGGCGTCGTCGGAATAGATGATCCCCGAGCGAAAGCGGTCCCTGGTGGGATTCTTGTTCTTGTTTTTCCGGAGGCGGTCGGAGACCCAGACCGGGGCCACGAGGCGCCCGGAATCCAGGCGGATGCCGTGGACCGGGCCGGTCCCGATCCGGACCAGAGGGTAGTCGAACCCCTTCAGGACGGCGGTCTGCTCGGCGGGCGGTGTCCAGGTGCGCCCGGCGTCGTCGCTGCGGGCGTAGAAGAGCCGGCGGTTGTTCCGGGTAAAGAGCAGGTGGACGGTGTCCTCCCGTGTGCCCGGCAGCGGGCAGGGGTTGCCGATCGTCACCGGCCCCTTCTCGGCGTGGACGACCTGCGGGGCAAACCAGGCGTTGCCGCCGTCGGCGCTCCGCCTGAGCAGCAGGTCGATGTCCCCGTCGTCGGCGGGGCCGTTGCGCCGCCCTTCGCAGAAGGCCAGGACGGTTTGTGTGCCCCGGGCCAGGATCGCGGGGATCCGGTACGTGTGATACCCGCCGCGGCCGCCGACGAAAACGTCGATCGCGTCCGGCGTGCCGGCCGCGGCGGCGGATATCGCGGACGGCGGGCAGAGGGCAAACGCCGTGGCAAGGAACGTGATTGCGAGACCGCGCTTCATCAGAACAGTCCTTTCCGCTCGAGAGTCATGCAAGGGCAGTGTTCACAATGCTGCAATACCGTTGTTGCCGGTTTCGTGAAACGGAATGCGATGCGGCACCGCCCCCGCCCCGCCCGCGCCGCCCGATGTCCTGAGAAATGCTCGTCGTTCCATGGCCGTCTCCTTCAGCGCAGCGGGCAGGTACGGAAACCGGCAGTGTCCGGTATTGCCGTTCCGGCCGGTTATTTTACGGGCTGCTGAACAATTCGCGGTGAGCCTGCGAAAGGACATTTTACCGCACCTCATTGTCAGTCTCCATCGGCGATTCGTATAGAATCGCCTGCTTCGACTTCCTCGACGTGCGAAAAACGTGTCTCTTTCTCGCCGACGGCCGACGTGTTCAGCAGGCCCTTACCAGAGACGCGGGGCGGAAAGCCGCGAAAATATTCGGTTTTCCGGTCGCCGGGGCACTGGTTACTCCGGCCGGATCCAGTTCTCCGGGCGAAGTTCCGGAAAGAGCCGGAAATGATCCGTTTTTCCGGTCGCCAGGTATCCGCCGGCGGAGAGGGCGGTGGCGGCTATCAGGACATCTGCGTCGGGCAACGGGGTGCCCTTTTTTTCAAGAGCGGATTTCAGGGTGCCGAATCGACGGCAGATAGACAGGTCCGTGTGGATGACCGGGACGGTCAGGATAAATTGTTCTACGGCGTCGCGGTTATTACGGGGGTTCTCTGATTTTTGTGCGCCGTAGAAGAGTTCGGCAACGGTCATTGCGGCAACGGCGCCGATCTCGGCACAGTCACGGCTGCTTTCCAGCACGGTTTGATTTCCCCGCAGGAGTTCGATACAGACATCAGTATCCAGGAGTATCACCAGTCAACCTCGCGTCCGCTCGTCCGGTGTGTGCGGATGTCCTCGGCGATTTCACCGCCCGGCCGGCTGTCTTTCCAGCACCCGGATAATTTTTTCCACAGCTTCACCTGGGCGTTCGCCGCCGGCATCCTCCCGCCGGTATCGGCTCCCGCCGGTTCGCAGGCGAGAATCCGTTCCAGGAGCACCAGTATTTCGCTGTTGACACTCCGCCTGTCGGCGGCTGCCATCTCGCGGATACGCACCATGACCGTATCCGGTATATTCCGCAGGGTAAGATTGGGCATGGTTATATGACTCCGCTGAAATGTAACCATTATAGTATCATTATGGCTACATTATGAAATAACACAAGAAATATTGTGACAGCCGAGGTGTGCTTCCCGGTTACATGCCCGAGTACTGAATCAGGAACAGGCCGAATATCGCTGCAAAGACAATGGCCGCTATGATGCCGATCACGGCGCCGGGATTCCCCTTTTTCCTGCGCCGGCTCCTCTTTAGCCGCGCTTTCCGGAAGATGCTCGTGGCCGACGGTCCGCTGCTGTGGGGCCTGGTCCAGGCCGACGTGTCGCACCGGTCGAGGGGGGGCAGGTCGCCGCTGTCCGGGAGGCCGGTGCCGGCCGACTGGTGTTGCCACTCTTCCTCGGTCAGGCCGATGAAACCCCGCACGGCGAGATTCCGCTTGGCGTCGAGGACCTTTTGCCGGTTCACCGCGCGCCGGTTTTCGTAGATCTGCCGGAGGTTGTTGAGTTCGAGCCTGACCGCCGGGGAGTTTTTCTGTTTCGGGGACATCTGCGCGTAGCGGCGGTTGAAGTCCTCGATAATCCGAATCTCGTTGATCTCATCCCGACTCTGCGGCAGTCGAATCCTGACATACCTGCCGCGCGTATCGGTGTCATCTTCGTGCTGTCCGTGTTCTCGGCGATCCGTCATGTCCGGTTCTCTCTGATTCATTGGTTTCTTCCCGTTGGGGTTTCCGTGTCGTTTCTTTGACGCGGAACAGTCCTTTTTGTTCCCCTCGTCCCAGTTTTCGGATGATGCGTATATATCCAGCGGAGGGAAAATCTACCGGTGCCGCTACCGGCGCGGCATTGCGAGCGGTATATATAAACCAAAACCCGGTTCTGTCAACCCCGGCAGATGCCGTTCGGCCGGATTTTAACCGTAATTTTACGCATCGCGACGGTGCCCGCGGGTGGTATAGTATCCGTATCGTGCCGACAGAGACGCACAGTGCCGATTTCAACGACGAAACGACCCTCATGGCGGCCGCGCTCCGGCAGGCCCGGCTTGCCGAAGCGCGCGGCGCGGTGCCGGTCGGCTGCGTGGTGGCCCGCGGCGGCGAGATCATCGCCGCCGCCCACAACCGGCGGTTGCTGGACGGTGATCCCACGGCCCATGCCGAGATCCTCGCGATTCGACAGGCGGCCGCGGTAGTCGGAGACTGGCGACTGGAGGGATGCGCGATGGCGGTGACCCTCGAACCCTGCTGCATGTGCGCGGGGGCGATCGTCCTGGCCCGTATCGACCGGCTGATTTACGGGGCGGCCGATCCCAAGGCCGGGGCGGTCGATACGCTGTACAACATTTGCCGGGATACGCGGCTGAACCACACACCGGACATTGTTGCCGGCGTCATGGCGGAGGAGTGCGGCGGCATGCTCACGGCGTTCTTCCGGGCGCGGCGGCAGGCCCCGGTTACCCCCCGCATTTCTCCGTGGTGAACAAGTAAACGGCCGCGTCCGGTTTTTGCCGGGCGCCGGGGGGCAGGACCGCCTTGCGGCTGCAGCAGTTGGCCGGGGATTCCTCCGCGTTCCAGTATGTTCCTGTCTTCGTCGGCAATGGGCATTGCGGGGACTCCTACGATAGATAGTGGGCCGCGATAAAACCGCCGACCAGCAACAGGACAAAGAGCAGGGAAAGCCAGTTGAAATACTTGTCGACAAAGGGCCGGATTTTCGGGCCGAACCGGTGCATCAGCACGGCGACCAGGAAAAACCGCGCCGATCGGCTTATGACGGATGCCGCCAGGAACACGGCGAAGTTGATGCCGAAGACGCCGGCCGTTATGGTGATCAGCTTGAACGGCAGGGGGGTGAACCCGGCGGTGAAGACGACCCAGAAGTTCCACTGTTCGTAGGCCGCGGCGACCGCGAGGTACTTTTCACGGCTGAAGCCGGCCCAGGAAAACCAGTCGTACATGCAGGTTTCAATCCCGGTCCAGGCCCACGCCCCGATACAGTACCCCGCCGCGCCGCCGAGTACGCTCGCCGCGCTGCACAGCGCCGCGAACCGAAACCACTTTTTCCGCTGTCCGAGGACCAGCGGCATCAAAAGCACGTCCGGGGGGACGGGGAAGAAACTGCTTTCCGCGAATGCCAGCACGAACAGGGCGATCGACGACGAGGGGCGATTCGCCCAGTTGAGCGTCCAGTTGTACAGGCGGCGGTGGAGGTGATACCAGGGGACGCTGCGATGGCGGGGATTCGCCGCTCCGCAATAGATGCAGAGAGGGGCATCGGCGGCGAATTGCCTGCCGCAGTTATCGCACGCGATCTCTTCCATCGGTGGCAACAGTATTTGTCCTTCCCGGCTGAATGTCAATTGCAGCGCGGTGGAAAGTTGCCGCGGAGACCGACTGCACAATTACGGTTGTAATGTCCGAAGAAATAAAATAAGTTATTTATTATCACTACGTGATTTAAAATCGTGTCGACCGTTCTCTCTTTGCAAGGAGATGGAAATGATTCAGCGATGGTCTTTACCGGGGGTGCTGGCCCTTCTGTTGGCGGGATGCGGTTCGCCGGACGTGGAATACGGCGGCGAGGGGTACCGGGGAGGATCTTCGTTTCCATCAGCACGGCTGGCTGCCGCGCCCCGCATCGTGAAACGGTCGATAGCGGCACTCGGCGGCGTGGAACAGTGGAAGGCCGTGAAGCGCATCGAGGGAAACCTGGTCCTCGAAATACACGGGAAGTGGGGACATCCCTATGTCGACAAGTTTTTTGTCAAGATGCTTTTTGAGCCCGGTATGGTGCCCGGCAGGGTGATAGCCCGGTCGCTTTCCTCCCGGGAGCTGCGCATCGACCTCGACCGCAACGGGAGGGACCATGCCCCGCGGTACTTTGAGAACCCCGAACTCCAGCAGGAACTCGGGCGGGCCCTCTACCTGTACGTGCTGAAATTCACCGGTCCGTGGCGGATCCTGACCTACGGGGAGTCCGCAATGAAGGGGCGGAGAAATATCCTCGGCAACGAATACCTCAGGGTTGCCGTTCACGAGGGCGGCTATTATTTCAAGCCCGACACCGCGCTTCTGCGATTCGCGACCAGCGGCGCCGACAATCCGGGCGAAGAGGGCCTGGTCACGGAATATACCTACGGTCTTGAGTCCGCGGGACTGATGGTTCCGGGCGTGGTGGAAATCGTGCATATCGGCAGGCACGTGCTGGTCGGCGAGGAGAAGGTGTTAACGGGCGAAATATCGAACGTGCAGTTCTTCGATACCTACAAGTAAACCTGTTGTGCTGTCTCAGCCGGCGGAGCGATGCTTGATATAGGTGATATACTCGACGGGTGGCCGTATAAACCGGGGGAAGTGAATGTCCGTCGTATACGGGGGGCGGACGGCAGGGAAAAATACCAGATGCGCCTCGACCTCGGTCTCCTGCAGATGGAACTGACGGGACGGCCCGACGGCATGCGGCCTGAGGGCTGCGAAAGCCTCTTCGCGCATTTCGAGAACCGCCTGGAGAAGCACCGCGCGGAACACGGCGCCGACGAGGTATTTTCCCTCACGCCCGAAGCGTGCCGCGATCTCAGGGCCGAGGGGGCCATGTACTATCACCGGTACCTCGCGGCCTTTCTGCTCGGCGACTTTGACGTGACCTGCAGGGATACCCACCGGAACCTGCGGCTGTTCGATTTCCTGCATGCCCACGGCGCCGAGGAAGATGACCGTCGTTCCTGCGAAGGGTACCGGCCCTACGTCTTGAGAATGTACGCCAGCGCCAGGGCAAAAATGGACATAAAGAAAGACGACCTCTCCCACGCGGTGGCGGTATTGAATCAGACAATAGAACAGATCGGAAATCTTTTCAGAGAGCGCGACAGCGACAGCGAGATCGAGTCCTCCCGGGATCTGGAGATACTGAAAACCATGTGCAGCGAGGTTCGCGAAATGATTCCCCTCGATCCCCGCCAGCGATTGAAACGGCAACTGAAAAATGCGGTAAATGAGGAACGCTACGAGGACGCGGCATATCTTCGCGACAAGCTCAACCGGTCGCCGGGCGGACCGGGACGGCGATGACGGCTCCCCCCCCCCCCCGGGGGGGGGGGGGGATACTTGCCTTTTCGGTTCCCGTGGTATACTATTGACAGCGGCGAGAACAAACTGAACCGATAACAGCACTTCGCCGGGGGAGCCGCCGTGATGTGCCGGCATGCATCGACCTGCCGGCTCGTTACCCGGCTGAGATCCTCGCAGGAGGAAACCCTTCGAACCTGATCGGCGAGTTCTTATTTGAGCGACCCGCGTAGGGACGGTGAACAATCGCGCGTTCCATTATGAGCCGGCCGTTTCGTCGACCGGTTTTTGTTTTTCCGGCGGGTGATGGAAAGGTGTTGCCATGACACAATACACGGAAGCCGTTGACGGCGTTATTACCCCTGAAATGCTCTTCGTGGCTCAACGCGAAGGCGTCGATCCGGAACGGATACGGGACGAGGTTGCGGCGGGGCGCCTGGTGATTCCCGCCAACCGCATTCATCTTGATCCCCCCGGCGCGGAAAGCGAGGGCGTCCTCGAGCCCCGCGGTATCGGCCGGGTGGTCTCGACGAAGATAAACGCCAACATCGGCGTCTCCTCCGACAAGAGTTGCGAGGAGGAGGAACTCATCAAGTTGCGGTGGGCCGTCAGGTACGGCGCGGATGCGGTCATGGACCTCTCGACCGGCGGGGACACGGACAGGATCCGCGCGTTCCTCATTTCCCGGGCGACCGTGCCGTTCGGAACGGTGCCGATATACGCGGCGACCGCCGATGCGCCCGTCGAGGAACTCACGGTCGACGATATGCTGGAAACCTGCCGGCGGCAGGCCCGGCAGGGAGTCGATTTCTTCACCATTCACGCCGGCATTCTCAGGGACGCGGTTCCCCTGGCCACGCGGCGGAAGATGGGAATCGTCTCGCGGGGCGGCGCGCTGCTGGCCCGGTGGATGGAATATCACGACCGGCAGAACCCCCTGTACGAGGCATTCGACGACTTGTGTGCCATCGCGGCCGAGTATGATGTCTGTTTTTCGCTGGGGGACGGTCTCCGCCCGGGATGCCTGGCCGATGCGTCCGACGAGGCCCAGTTCGCCGAACTCGCGGTTCTCGGGGAACTCGTCCTCCGCTGTCGGGATGCCGGGGTCCAGGTGATGGTCGAGGGGCCCGGACACATCCCGTACGACCAGATACCGATGAACATGCGCAAACAGGAGGAGATCTGTCACGGCGCGCCGTTCTACGTCCTCGGTCCCATCGTCACTGATGCCTTCCCGGGGTACGACCACATTACCGGGGCGATCGGCGCGACGGCGGCGGCCGTACACGGGGCCAGTTTCCTCTGCTACGTCACCCCGACCGAGCACCTCGCCCTGCCCGGCCCCGAGGAGGTGCGGGCCGGCTGCGTGGCATTCAAGATCGCTGCCCATGCCGCCGATGTCGCCCGGGGTATGCCGGGCGCCGCCGAGCCCGACAACCTGATAGCCGACGCCCGGGTGGCGTTCGACTGGGAGCGGCAGTTTCAACTCGCCTTTGACGGCGACCGGGCCCGGGAAATCAGGAAGGCCGCCGGCGCCCCGCCCGCGGAGGGCCGCAGCGATTACTGCTCGATGTGCGGGCGGGAATTTTGCGCCATGCGTATCAGTGCCGCACTGAGCGGGAAAAGGGTACCGGACACCGCGGACGAATAATTCCCGCGGGCGGACAGCTCGTTTACACCGATAGTTCCATCAGCACGGTCAGCAGGATGCCGGCGGCGGCCGCGATCCACAACCACGCCTTTATCCGCGCGATGCCGCGGTCGATTTCCTCCATTGACGTGCCCGCGCGGGCCCAGCCGAGGACCCGCCGGACGCGGTCCGCCGCCCGGCCGTGCCGCCAGTTGCGGCTGCGCAACCCCATGCCGTTGAGTTCGACGATGTCGCGCAGCGCGCGGGCGAATGTTCTGCCCCCCGCCGGCGTGATACGGCGGCGATCACCGTCATCGCCGGGCTCCCGCCCGGCCATCCATGCGCCGAAGGCATCGCACTGTGCTTCGAATGCACGGGAAATGCGGCCGAAACCGTAGAACCAGACGGTGATGATCAGCAGCAGCATCACCTCGATCGAGAGATCGATACCCAGCAGGGGATAGAGGGCCACGGCGACTGCGTACCCGCCGGCGGCGCACAGCAGCAGCGAACTGATCGCGAAGAGCAGCAGGTACAGAATGTGATGGTTCTTTACGTGTCCGAGTTCGTGGGCGAACACGGCCTGAATTTCCAGCGGCCCCAGCCGTTGGAGTACCGCGTCGCTGACCAGCAGGTACCGCACCTGCGGAATGATGCCCATCGCCCCGGCATTGGCCATCGCCCCGCTCGATTCCCAGACGAGGATATCGAGAAAGCGAACGTCTGTGGCCAGGCACATCTCTTCCAGCTCCGTTCGCAGCGGTCCCCGGGGCAGCGGGGAGGTCTTCCATATGCGTACTATCAGGAGGGGCGCGATAACGAACACCACACCCCCTGACGCCAGGGACGACAACATCGCGACCGTCTCCCGGGGCGTCCCTTCCGTCACCAGCGGGCAGAGATAGAGTTCCGCGGTCTGCGACAGGCCCGTGATCAGGCACACCGGCACGACGATGAAGAGCACCTGGTGCCGGGCATTGAAGATCAGGTATTCGCCAAGGCCCCAGGCGGGAGCAGGGGGAAGCCCCCGCGAGACGAGCTGGCTGTTCAGCCGGTCCCGGGCGTGAAGGTAGACGGGAAATTCGGTCAGCCAGTACGCGGCGACAGCGCAGCAAAAGGGCATCATCGCCATCAGGTCTCCCGCCAGCGGCACCGCGGTCAGCGCGCCGATCTCGTTGAACACGTCCCGCAGGCCGAGCAGGACGAGTCCCGTGTGACCCGTGATCATCCACAGGTTAACCACGATCCTTATCATGCCCCGGCGATCGGGCTTGGATTCACCGTCCGCCGTTTTTTTCACCGAAAGCAGGCTGTCAATCACACCGAGCAGCAGCACGATCATCACGTAGAGTACCGCGGCCGGGATGAGCATCGCCGGAGGCAGATACCCGTTCATCGCCGGGGGAACCGCGAAGACAATAATAAAAGCAATCAATACGAGTATGTACATACTGTGACCACGACCTGGCAATATACGCTGTATTCGAACGGCTGCAGCGGCCTCACGCCGCGTCAGCCCGCATCGGCGGCTCTTTTCGATTCAAATCGCGCCGATTTCCGGGGCATCATAACACAGGGGCGCCGTTTTCCCCATACTTTGTCACGGCGGGGGTTGTTTTTCTCAATATTGCGTCAAAAGTCTTGATTTTCTCTGTATTTCAGGGGAAACTAACCGCTGAGAAAAGTGGCGGCGTAGCTCAGTTGGTTAGAGCGAGGGATTCATAAGCCCTAGGTCACTGGTTCGAATCCAGTCGCCGCTATGGGTGGATCGCCGGTAGCTTACACGTGCCGGCAATAAAGTTAAGAGATTTGCGTTGAGATTGTTACGAGAAAATCACATAGTGAGTGCGATCGATACCGGGTCGCGTACCTTTCTGTAAGGGAGCAGGTTTATGAGACGCTTTTTACTTCCTCTTCTTCTGCTGTTTTCGGTCACCTTCATGAGCGGCTGCGTTATCAAGCCGTTCCTTCCGTGGAACTGGACATTGCTTCAGTGGATCGCCTTTGTCCTGCTGATCGTGGTGATTGTGGGGTACCTCATCTACCGGAAGAGGCAGGTCTAGCTTACCCGTTCACTTTTTTTGACTGATCGGCACGTCGGGGCGGGTGTCTGCGGGCTTTTCGTGCCGCGGTGTCGGAAGAGCCGGATTTTCGGATGGCTGCTTCAACAAAGGTCGAAGAGATCAAGCCCGTATACGTACTGTACGGGCCGGACGGATATCTGCAGGTCGAACATCGTCGCCGTATCATTGACCGGTTGCTGGGAGATGCCGATCGCACGCTGTCCCTCAGGGAATACGAAGACGTTCCGGAACTTTCCGTGGTCCTTGACGACCTCCGTACGCTCCCGTTTCTGGCCCCTCATCGCGTGGTGGTCGTCAGGAATGCCGGGGGCTTTCTGACCAAGTACCGCGATAAACTCCAGGACTACCTGGACAATCCCTCCTCATGCGGATCTCTCGTTCTCCAGGTCGGCGAGTGGAGAAGCAATACCAACCTTGCCAAAAAGGTCGCCGCCGTCGGCGAGGCGATCAAATGCAAACGGCCCGACGGGACTGAACTCGTCGCGTGGATAAAAAAGCGGGCCGCGGAGGCCGGAAAGGACATCCAGGGCGGGGCGGCTTCTTCCCTGGCCGCGACGGCGGGCGATGACCTGGCGGGAGTCGCCGAGGAAGTCGAGAAACTTGTTTGTTACGTCGGTCAGCGAAAGCGGATTACTATCGACGACGTGGCGGCGGTTTCCTCGCCGACCGTGACCCCGGAGGCATTCGCCCTTGTTAATGCAATTGTGCGGGGTGACGCCGCCGGCGCCCTGGGCTGGCTCAACCGGGCGATGAATCGCCGCGGCGACGAGATGATGATCCTGGGGCAGCTTGCCTGGCACGTCAGGAGGACCCTCCATGCCGGCCGGCTTCGCGACCGGGGTGAGTCGGAATCCACCGTCTTGAAGGAGGCGAAGGCCTGGGGCAAGATGATCCAGCCATTCAAGAAATTGCTCGGCAAGCGGGACACGGGGCGGCTGGAAGCCGACATGCGCCGTGTGCTCGAAACGGACCTCGGCATGAAAACCGGGCACGATCCCCTCGCGTCGCTTCAGACACTGGTGGTGTCATTGGTGCGTTGAAGTGTTGCCTTTGCCTTCGCGGTATTCATCGTAGTGTACCGCGATGTCGGGGAGTGCCTCGATAAAAGCCTTTCCGTACGACCGCGTGAAAATGCGGTGATCCAGCACAACCACGAAGCCGCGGTCCGCACCTGACCGGATCAGCCTGCCGAACCCCTGCTTGAACATGATGATCGCCTGGGGAACCTGGAGTTCGGTGAACGGATTGCCGCCGTCTTCCCGAATCTGCTCGATGCGGGCTTCCATAACGGGCGAGGTGGGAACGGCGAACGGCAGCTTGGTGATGATCACGTTGCTCAGCGCTTCGCCGACGACATCGACTCCCTGCCAGAAACTGGTGGTGCCCAGCAGTATCGATCGCCCGTGTTCGCGGAAGTAGTCCAGCATCGCGCTCCGCTGCAGGTCTCCTCCCTGCTTCAACAGGCGAAAGCGGTGCTCGTCGGCCCAGTCCGCCAGCTCGTCGAAGAGGTCGTCCAGAAGCCGGTAGCTGGTGGTCAAAACGAAACACCGGCCGTCGGTTTTCGCGGCATAGTGCCTGATCGCGCCCGCCGCGGATGCGGCAAAGCCGGCGCCGTTCGGGTCCCCGAGGCCGGTTTCGATATACAGGCCGGCCTGCGCGCGGTAATCGAACGGGGCGTTCAGGAGGATCTCCTCGGCGTCGTCGATGCCCAGTCGTTCGCGGAGGTATTCGAAGCCGTGGGGTCCGCCGCGGGTGGTCGACAGTGTCGCGCTGGTCAATACGACCGAACCGATACTGTCAAACAGCAGTTTTTCGAGCATCGGCGCAACGTTGATCGGCGCAGCGGCGAGCGTGACGACCCTGCGCCGGTTGCCGCCGCGGGTGTAGTGTACCGTGCGCCAGTATGCCCGCTGTTCTTCACCCTGGAGCAGCAGTCGCGCGATGGTGTCGGCCGTCGAGATGACCCGCTTTTCAAGTGCCGCGATCTCGAATCGCAACGTCGCATCGAGATCGGCCGTGTTGACGCGGCGCAGCGCCGCGGCCAGTCGCGACAGGGGGCGGGTGACGGTGTCGGGGATGATTTCGGCCCGCCGGATTCTGCCGCTTGGGGAAATATCCTCGTCTTCGGCCGCAGCGAGTTCCGCAAAGAAGGATTCTGCCGCGGCGGCCGCCTCTCGGGCCGCGGTTATTGTATCCTGCGCCCTGAGGACGGACAGTATGCCCCGCCCGGTTTCCTCGCTGTACAACTGCCTGATGAGGGCCGCCACTGAAAGGTTGTTTATGCTGTCCCCGAAATGATCGGTGGCAATCGATTCGATTGTGTGCGCTTCGTCGAGAACGACGAAATCGTATTCACCGAGAAGGGTTGCTTCGGCAGGAAGCGGCAGGTCGGAAAAGAAAAGGGCGTGGTTTACCACGACGATATCGGCCTTGAGCAGTTTTCTCCGCTCTTCCCGCAGGAAACACCGTTCGTAGTATGTGCACCTGGTGCCCATGCACGCCACCGCGTCACTGCAGACCCGTGACCAGACGGTGCCGGACGGGGAAAAGGGAAGCTCGCTGATGTCCCCCCTGCGCGTTTCCATGGCCCAGGAGGCGATATACTCGAGCTGATCGAGAAGCGTGTCGGATGCAAAGGTGTTTTCCCGGTAGTTGACGGCCGTTTCGAGCCGCCGCGGGCACAGGTAGTTGCCTCGTCCTTTGCCGAGAACGGCGGTAAATCGGCTGTCCATCGCCGCGGCCAGAAACGGCAGGTCCTTGGTGATCAACTGTTCCTGGAGCGCGATGGTGTGCGTGCTTATCACCGTTCTGCGGCCGCCTTCGGCGGCGGAAAGAATTGCCGGTATGAGGTAGGCGAAACTCTTGCCGACGCCGGTGCCGGCTTCGGCAATGAGATGGTGTTTTCCCGCGAACGCCGCTTCGACGGCCGCGGCCATTTCCTCCTGTTCAGGGCGTTGTTCGAAACCGTCAAGAGAAGCCGAAACGGGGCCGCCCGGGGAGAGTATGTCTGAGACGCCGGGGGACATCGGATTCGCTGCTACGGCTTCGCGGCGGCCCGTGAGGCGGGCAAGCTCGCGGGCCGATTTTGCGGGGCGGGGGCGCCGGAACCGTCGACCCGGCTGCTCGCGGGAACGGCCTGGTCGGTTTTCTTGATTTCCGGGTTCCGCAGGTTTTCGGCGAACTGGTAGATGAACTGGAACGTCATTCCCGCCGTCCCGATGGCTATCAACACGGCCAGGGTCGTGCAGAATGAACGGCCTTTCATCATCGACGATCGCATCGAGTCCGCGATGCGGTCTTTCGCGAGGGTCAGCAGCGCGAGGTTTATCGCGGCGACCGTCGGCCATATCGAAATGGAGTGTATGCCTATGTAGATAAACTTGTCCCGGTGAACGTCCTGCTCTTCACTGTCCGAGCCGGCAAGGTAGTATTCCAGTTTACCCGTTTCGGGATCCTTGACCACCCGGCCCTGTATCGATTCGCCGCCGACGATCGAATACCCGACGGTATAGGCGATGAAATTGACCATGCCCGCGAGGATGACCAGCAAACATATTTTCGTGCGAAAGTCCATTCGGCTGTTCCGTTATACCGCGTGATCGACGCGTGATTATCACACATCGCCGGGATAGTTCAACTAAAACCCCTTCTCAAAAAGCGCTTCGAGTCCCGATATCAGGCCGTGATCGGTCAGGTCGACCTTGAGGGGGGTCACGGTTATGTAGCCTTCCCTGAGCCGCGCAATGTCCGATTCGCGGTGTGGATTGTCGAAATCAAAGGTGTCCGAGAGATAGTAGAGCCTGTTGCCGCTCTCCGGGCGTTCCACGGTGTACTTGTCGTCGACATCGGCATCCGACTGCGCGCACACCTTTACGCCCCGGGGTATGTTTTCGCCGGGTACGGGAAAGTTGACGTTGACCAGTTCGCCCGGCGACAGCCCCTTTTTCAGCAGGACGCCGAGTATCTTCCTGACCCAGGGCATGATGATCGTGAAGTCGGGGTCCCGTTCACCGAACGTTACGGTATCGGCGGAAAAGGCGACCGCGGGGATCCCCATCATCGCCGCTTCGGCGGCGGCCGCGACGGTTCCGGAATAAAAGACGTTGACCCCCACGTTCGCGCCGGCATTGATGCCGCTGAGCACCAGGTCCGGCTTGTCGTCGAGGAGATTCTTGACGGCAAGCCGCACGCAGTCGGCCGGGCTGCCGTTGACGCAGATGGTGTCGAATGAGATGTCCCCGCCGAGGTGAACATATTGTGTCGTGAGCGGGTGATGGAGCGTGATCGAATGCGCCTTCGCCGACTGGGGGTATTCGGGGGCAACGATATTCACCGCGCCGAATTCCTGTGCCGCGGACGCCAGGGTGGTGATGCCCGGCGAGAATATGCCGTCGTCGTTGCTTATGAGTATGTTCATCCCGGCAAGTGTATCGCGGCGGTCGCGTAGTATCAAGTTTTCGCTATTTCTTCAAACGGTCGCTTGCCGAACCGTCCGACGCGCGGCAGAATTCAGTGGATGGACGAGAAGGACGCTGAAATACTTGACCTGATTCAACGCGGTGTTCCGCTGGTCCGCGATCCCTGGAGCGCAATCGGGTCGCGCGTGTCGCTGCCACCGCCGGCGGTTGCCGAACGTATTACCGCGATACGTTCCGGCGGCCGGATCAGGGAAATAAGCGGTATTTTCGACTGCGTTTCCCTGGGATATTCCCAGGCCCTGGTCGCGTTGCGCATCCCCCGCGAACGGCGCGACGCCGCGGGCGAAACCGTTGCGGTTCACCCGGGTGTGGGCCACTGCTACGCGCGGGACGGGGAGTACAACCTGTGGTTTACCCTCGCGGTCTCCCCCGAGAGCGGGTTCGGGCTGGCCGGTACGGCTCGGCGACTTTCCGAACTGGTTTCGGCATCCGGCTCGATGCTTCTCCCGACACTGCAGCGGTTTAAGCTGTCGACCATATTCATGCCGTCCGGGGAAGTCGCCGATCCCGCCGATGCGCCCGGTCGCGGTGCGCCGCCGGTCCCGGCGGTTCCCGGCGCGGAGGACCGCCGGGCGGTACGAGCCCTGCAAACCGATCTCCCGGCGGTGCCGGACCCCTTTGCCCGGGTGGCTGCAGGGGAGGGGATTGCCTCGGCGGATGTGCTGCTGGAAACGGCAGCGGCATTCACCGGCACCGGGCGCATGAGAAGATACGCCGCCGTTGTCTACCACCGGGCGATGGGGGCCGTTGCCAACGCGATGGTCGTCTGGCGGGTCGATTCCTCGCGCCTCGCGGCGGCCGGTGCAGCGGCCGCGGGGGATCCGGCGGTGAGCCATTGTTATGCGCGTCCCGCGTATCCGGACTGGCCTTTTTCGCTCTACACGATGGTGCACGGATCGAGTGCGGCGGAAGTCGGCCGTGCCGTCGCGCGGATAGCCCGGTCGGCCGCTCTCGACCACGACGACGGCAGGCGGGTGCTCTGGACGAGCGGCGAGTATGCCAAGCGGCGGGTGAAACTTTTTACCCCCGCCGAGGCCGCGTGGGAAAAGAGCATCGCATGACCGTCACGGGATAACCGTTCGCGGGGGCGGGATGTCGCGCGTTGTTTTCTTTCCCCTCGTTTGTTTCATGATCGTTTCGGTTTTTTCCGCGCCTGTGAAAAGAGCCAGTCGACCAGTGCCGGCTCGGCGTAGGCGCCTTCCCATGCCGCGTGTTCCATGTCGGGGTACTCGGTGTAGCGCGGCGCGCCGCCGGCTTCCCGCAGGGCGTTGATCATGTTTCTTGACCCGGACACCCGTACGATCGGATCGGCCGCGCCGTGGAACGCCCAGATCGGTATCCCGCGGGCGACGATCGCCGGCGCGGCCGACGGATCGCCCCTGCCGCATACCGGCACGGCCGCCGCGAAGAAATCGGGATACACGGCCAGCATGTTCCAGGTGCCGAAACCGCCCATGGAAATGCCGGTTATGTAGATGCGGTCGGCGTCTATCGGATGTTCCGCGACGATCGCGTCGGCCAGCGCCTTCGCCGCGGGCAGAACCTGCTCGGTCCAGCACATGAATCGCCCGTAGCCGCTGGACTGGGGTGCGAGGACGTAACAGGGGTGTTTCGCCTGGTGTTCCTCCATGGCCCACAGGCACGGGCCGACGGGCTGGTCGGCCAGGTGGCCGGCGTTGTCGGTACCCTTGCCTCCCAGTCCGTGGAGGAAGATCACCAGGGGCAGGTTTTTTCGGGGTTCTCCCGTCCCGGGCCTGAAGAGCCGGTAGGGCATGTTCTTCCCGTCGGTGTGGGTGTAGGCGTGTTTTTCGAACCGGTCGATCAGGCCGTCGGCGCGGTCCTTAAATTCTTCGTGCCGTCGTGTCAGTGCGGCCGTGGTGTGCCGGGACGACGCGCTCATCGAAATACCTTCAATTCCCGCTCCTCTCCCGGCCGACCGCGCGGAGAAAGGCTTCGAGCGATTTGCGAAATGCGGGGCTGACCGTGCGGCCGCGCTCGATGCGGATCTCCGTATCCGTTTTGCCGCCCTCTCTGGTGTCGTCAGTCGCCGGCCCGTACCCGTCGCCGCCGGTGCTGAGTTTCGCGTCGCCGACCATGGTGACCGCCCCCGGCGCGATTCTGCCGGTGTTGTTCGCGGCGTAATCCTTCCGGATCCTTTCAAAACGCCGGGAGTACTTCTCCACGAAGCCCTTGAATCCCTCCCGTGTCATGCCGAGTTTATCGAGCAGCGAGGGATCGATATCGCCGCGCTGCAGGCGGTCGGCGGCGGCCTTCAGCGCCCTGCCGATAGATCGCAGTTCGGCGACCTGTCCTCGCGTGAGCAGGGTTTCCGGATTGACATCCTTCACGTCCCCTCTGCCGTGGGCCGATTCCCCGCCGCCCGTCATGCCGTCGTGCAGTCCGGTTGCGCCCGTAGAACCTGCACCCCGGCCCTGGCCCCGGCCTTCACCCTGCGCCTGTCCTTGGCCCTGGCCCTGGGCTTGACCCTGTCCCTGGCCCTGGCCTTGACCTTCGCCCCGGCCCTGGCCATCACCTTGACCCTGGCCTTCGCCCTGGCCCTGGCCCTCACCCTGGCCCTGACCTTCGCCCTGGCCCTCACCCTGGCCCTGACCTTCGCCCTGGCCCTGGCCCTCACCTTGACCCTGGCCTTCGCCCTGGCCCTGGCCCTCACCCTGGCCCTGACCTT